>NZ_JBEYTB010000010.1:0-319730 GCF_040642915.1 Actinomadura sp. NPDC047616 | reverse complement strand
GCGAGAGTGCTCCCCGCGCACGCGGGGATGGTCCCGAGCCCACCAGGCCGAGCAGCGCGCCGTCGAAGTGCTCCCCGCGCACGCGGGGATGGTCCCAGCCGAGCCTCCGCTGCGAGAACGGAGCGAGAGTGCTCCCCGCGCACGCGGGGATGGTCCCGAGCCCACCAGGCCGAGCAGCGCGCCGTCGAAGTGCTCCCCGCGCACGCGGGGATGGTCCCTGGGCCAGCCTTATCCGGAAGTCGGGCCCATAGTGCTCCCCGCGCACGCGGGGATGGTCCCGTGGGGATCGACTGGGACGAGGACGGGTTCGAGTGCTCCCTGCGCACGCGGGGATGGTCCACCGCACCCACCAGGGCGCCCAGCCCCAGCGCCGTGCTCCCCGCGCACGCGGGGATGGTCCCCCGGGTGCGGGTGTGGGCCCCTGGTAGAAGGAGTGCTCCCCGCGCACGCGGGGATGGTCCCGACCGGATCATCGCGACCTGCTCAGTCCGGCAGTGAGCCCTTTCCGTCCTGATCTGGCTGGTCACAGGCTGGTTGCGAGGCGCGGGAAGCGATCATGACGTGGCGAAGCTCCTGGTAGATGCGGAGTCGACCAAGACGAACCGCCCTGCCAGGAGCTTCTGGTGTTGTTCTATCGCGCTGCGCTGGATCTGTCGCCCGCGACCGGCAGATTCGTAGCCGGCCTCATCCGTGACCACCGACGCCGAATCGGATCGCGCTGGCGGGTGCTGCCACCCGGCCGCCAGGCGTTGCTGGTCTTGGTGCATCTGCGGCGGAACGAGACCTTCGCCGGCCTGGCCGCGGCGTTCGGGATCGGTGCCGCGACCGCCCACCGGTACGTCACCGAGGTGGTGAACCTGCTCGCCGAACTGGCACCTGACCTGCGGCAAGCGTTGCGGATCGCGGCCCGCAAGGCGTACGTGATCCTGGACGGCACCCTGGTTGCACCGACCGTCTCTCGGGCGAGAACGACCGGCTGTACTACTCAGGGAAGCATCGTCGGCACGGAGTGAACGTCCAGTTCCTCACCGGTCCCCACGGCGAGTTGATCTGGGCGTCGCCCGCGCTGCCGGGCTCGACCCACGATCTGACCGCCGCCCGCGCGCACGGCATTGTCCAGGGCCTGACCGCGCGGGCGATCGCCTGCTACGCCGACAAGGGGTATGTCGGCGCGGGCGGCGCGATCGGCACCCCGTACAAGCGGAAAAAGGGCCGCAAGCTCGGCAAACGCAAAAAGCTGTTCAACCGGGACCATGCCTGCACTCGCGCGCTCGGCGAGCAAGGCGCCGCGACGCTCAAGGGCTGGCACATCCTTCGGAAGGCCCGCTGCTCACCCAGCCGCCTGACCGCCATCGTCCAGGCCATCCTCACCCTTCACCACCAGGCCAGATGAAGTTGGAATCAACTCAGTGCTTCCCGCGCACGCGGGGATGGTCCCGTCAGCGTGGCGCCCAGGGCGTCGAGCAGGACCTGCTCCCCGCGCACGCGGGGATGGTCCCCCGGACTTGCTCTACCTCGGCCCCATCTACAAGTGCTCCCCGCGCACGCGGGGATGGTCCCGGCCAGCACGCGACGATCTCTCACCGTGAGCTGTGCTCCCCGCGCACGCGGGGATGGTCCCAGGTGCGCCGTCCACACGATCCGGTCGGCGTCGTGTTCCCCGCGCACGCGGGGATGGTCCCCACGGCCGCCCGTTCAGGATGCAGCACGCGAGGTGCTCCCCGCGCACGCGGGGATGGTCCCGTCACCGGCATCGGGCAGTGGGCCCGCGCCGAGTGCTCCCCGCGCACGCGGGGATGGTCCCGCCTTCGCCCGGTCGGTGGGGTTGCGGGCGGCGTGCTCCCCGCGCACGCGGGGATGGTCCCCATTGACGGAGACTGGCTGCGGGATGTTCAGTGTGCTCCCCGCGCACGCGGGGATGGTCCCACCCATCGCGTCCCGGGCCGGTGGAGATGCCGGTGCTCCCCGCGCACGCGGGGATGGTCCCGGCGGCATCGTCAAGATGTGGAACGCCGTAGCGTGCTCCCCGCGCACGCGGGGATGGTCCCCGGGGCCAGAACCTGTACCGCACGGCGGGCGGGTGCTCCCCGCCCACGCGGGGATGGTCCCCCCCGGGTGTCCGACCCGAGACAGGGCGTCAGTGCTCCCCGCGCACGCGGGGATGGTCCCGGCTCGACCAGGCCGACGCGCGCGCCGCCGATGTGCTCGCGCGCACGCGGGGATGGTCCCGGCTCAGGCCGCGACGCGATGGCCCGCGTCCAGGTGCTCCCCGCGCACGCGGGGATGGTCCCTTCCCGGCCAACCCCGGCCACGTGCTCGTGATGTGCTCCCCGCGCACGCGGGGATGGTCCGGCGCGGGAGATACAGACGTGAAGCGTCGAGTCGTGCTCCCCGCGCACGCGGGGTGGCCCCCGGTCCCGGGGACCCTCAACACGCATCGACGCTCCCCGCGCACGGCGGGGAGGGCCCCTGACCGGTGAGGCCACCATCGCGGCCGGTGTGCTCCTCGCACACGCGGGGATGGTCCCGGCGGCGTGCATGGCGGACAGCCGGTTTGGTACGGCGGCGGCATACTCGCCGCTGACCTGATCCTTCCCACGCTTCGGCGCCGTTGCGGACGCGACCGTCCACAGGCTCGTCGGGCGTCCACGGACTACCGTCCGGTATCCGGTCGGGATATGCCCCGGCGGCCCGCCCGGCCGTACTGCGGACCGTCGTCTGCCAAACCGCCGACGCGTCCGGACGCCGGAAGAACTCTTTGACTTGCTCCCGGATGCTGGGATCTTGGGGCGGCTTTGCTGGCGTCCGCGCTCCCGGGCTGCGTGCGGCGCTGCGGCGCGTTTAGGCCGACGGGCACGCCTATCTGGTGCTGGACGGCACTCCCGATCGGCCGTGTGGCCGTCGCCCGGCTGTTCTACTCGGGAAAGCGCAAGAAGCACGGCATGAGCCTGGAGGTCATCGTCACTCTTGGCGGCGACATCGTGTGGGTGTCGGGGCGCAGCCGGGCGCGTGGTGATGTGACTGCGGCTCGCATCTGGGGGTGTCCTGGGCGAGTTGCGCGCTGCCGGAGTGCTCGCGCTGGGCGACAAGGGCTACTGGGGCGCGGGTGAACCGTTGATCACGCCGTACAAGGGGGAGGGTGAGCCGGAGTCTCAGGAGGGTGCCAACCGCGCGCACGCCAGGTTGCGCGGCCGCGGCGAACGAGCCCATGCCCAGTTGAAGACCTGGCGCGTCCTGCTCAAGCTGCGCTGCCCGCACAAGGCCGGCTGCCTCGCCGGGGCCATCCACGTCCTGCAACACCGTGAGATCGCCGCCGCCGCCAAGGATGAAAAGCGCTCAGTGAACACAATGCGTTGGGGGAGGCGTGCCGTCGGGTGCTGTGTGAACCGTTCTCGTGCGGGGAGGGGGTGCCGGGTTCGCTAACGAGCGGCTAACAAATGATCAAGAGGCCGTGTTCTCGATCTTGAGAACCGGCCTCTGACCTGCTACTTCTCTGTCGGGACGGCGGGATTTGAACCCACGACCCCTTGACCCCCAGTCAAGTGCGCTGCCAAACTGCGCTACGTCCCGGCGCCTGCCGCAGCAGGCGTGATTACTGTAGCGCAGTCTGCGGGGTCATGCGTACCGAGATAGCGGGAGCCTGGGCTCGGGTGGGCCGGGTCGGGGTGGCTCTGGTGGCGGCGTTCGGGGTGGTTTGTGGGTGTGACCAGGGGGCGGAGCGGACGCCGGGGGCTGGGCCGGTGAGTGGTGGGGCGGTGGAGTCGACCCAGAAGGCGACGCAGCAGGCGACGCAGAGGGCGACCCCGAAGGTGGCCCGGGAGCCGGTGGTGCCTCGGGGAACACGGGCCGGGTACGTGGTGTTCGACCGGGAGAGCCGGAGGACGGTGCGGGAGTACCGGGCGCACCGGGTGTTCCGGTCGGCGTCGGTGGTGAAGATCCTCATCGCGCTCGATCATCTGGAGCGGAGCCGGGAGGCCGATCCGCGGCTGGGGCCGATGCTGCGGTCCAGCGATGACGCGGCGGCGACGGCGTTGTGGCGGCGGGGTGGGCGCGGGGCGATCGTCGAGCGGATGGCGCGGCGGATGGGGCTCACCGACACCAGGCCGCCGCCGACGGACAAGCCGGGGTTCTGGGGGTACACCGCGCTCAGCGCCGCGGACGTGGTGAAGACGTACCGCTATCTGCTGGAGAGGGCGCGGCCCGAGCACCGCGAGGTCGTGCTGCGGGAGCTGCGCAGGGCCACCAGGCGGGGGACGGACGGCTACGACCAGTACTTCGGGATTCCGCGGGCCGTGCCGAAGCCGTGGGCGGTCAAGCAGGGCTGGTCGGGCTTCGGGCAGGGCGCGTCCGGGGTCGTGCCGGGGGATCTGGGGCTGGGGCGGCCGGTCCTGCACACGACCGGGCTCGTGGGGCCGGGGGAGCGGTACGTCGTGGCGGTGCTCACGCTGCAGCCGGCGGGGACGTCCTACCCCACGGCGGCCGCCAGGATCACGGCCTTGACCCGCCAGGTGTGCGCCTTGTGACAGCAGGGGGGAATGGGGGGCTCGTTCCTGGTGTTGTTGCAGGTCAGAGTGCCTTTACGTTTTTTGCCCTAGCGTGGGCATCTGATAACGTCAGGCCCGAATCCCGCGACGCGCGCCATGCGTCGTGGCCCGTCGTGACCCGGGAGGGACCGGGGCGCGACCGTGGCGCGCGGGAACGCGCCCCCCACCGAGATCAGACCAGTGAGCGGCCGCCGTGGGCAGCGGTGGCCGTGGCCGAGTCCGTGTCCGTCGCCTGAGCGAGGACCGGAGCCGGGGACCCAAGTCGGGCCGAGCAGGCCCCGGGGTGAATCGGCGCGTCGACGATGCGCGCCGTAGGGCTCTTCCATGCCCGAATCCGTCAGCTAACCCGGTAGGCGCCATGGGAGACAAGGAGTTCTCTGCATGCCCGATCGAATCGCTTCTCAATCCCCCGAGGCTCGTCTGGGCGTGGGCGTCGCCATGGGGACGGTGCTGGCCGGAGCCGTCGGTTTCGCCCTCATCGCTCCTTCCTCGAACGAGGAGCCGCAGGTCAAGGGGCCTATCGCCCAGGCACAGGTGGAGAAGGCGCACAGGAGTGTCGCCATCGGTGAAAAGCCCGAGGGCTACGCGGTTCCGATCCGCAAGGTCGAGCCGTCCGAGGCGATCCGTCTGGCCCTGGAGCAGGTCGGTGTCAAGGAGGGGCCGGACCGGCAGACCAAGTACCACGACTGGTTCGTCTCGACGCCCAACGCGAAGATGACGGCCAAGCGTGACGGCGGGTTCAGTGTGGACGCCTACAACGGCGCCGAGTGGTGCAACATGTTCGTGTCCTGGGTCGGTGCGCAGCTCGGTGTCAAGGACATGGGCTGGGACGCCTACACCGTCCAGCACGCCAAGTGGTTCGCCAAGAAGGGGCGCTGGGGCCACAAGGCCAAGCCCGGGGCCGTGGTGTTCTTCGACTGGCAGAACGGGTCCGGGGGCGGCATCTACGGCATCGACCACGTCGGCCTGGTCGTCGAGGACAACGGGGACGGCACCATCACCACCGTTGAGGGCAACACCAACAACGCCGTGGAGAAGCGGGTGCGTCCCAAGTCGCTCGTCGCCGGGTACGGGTACCCGGACTACGACGCCGACTGACGATCGGCGGGCAGCGGAGGGCGTCCGGCACGCGCCGGGCGCCCTTTGTCGTCCTGAATGCCGCAATCATTCACTTTTTTTGTGGTGTCTTCTACTCCGTCGTTGCGGTGGCCGGAAAGGTATCCGGCACGCGGGCAGGGACGGGGGGAGGACACGTCCATGAGGGCAGGGCCGCACGGGCACGTCCCGTCTGGGCGCCTCCTGCCCGGCTCCCACCGGCCTGGTCCGCGCGGCCCTGACGTGAGCGTGGTCGTGATCGCCTTCAACGACGCGGGTCGGCTGCCCCGGGCGGTCGGTTCGGCGCTGAGGCAGTCGCTCAGCGCTGTTGAGGTGGTGGTCGTGGACGACGGGAGCACCGACGGGACGGGGCTGGTGGCCGAACGGCTGGCCGCCGAGCATCCGGGACGGATGCGGGTCGTGCGGCTGCCGGTCAACTCCGGCGGGTGCGGCCGCCCGCGCAACGCGGGCGTGGAGCGGGCACGCGGCCGGTATGTGATGTTCCTCGACAGCGACGACGTCCTGGACCCGCACGCCTGCCTCAACCTGCTGACCACGGCCGAGGACACGGGCGCCGACCTGGTCTCCGGGCTGTGCACGCGCGTTCACATGGACCGGGTGCGCAAACGGGAGCGCCCCTGGTACCCGTGGCTCTACCAGCGGACGGCGGTCTACGGCGCGCTGTGCGACAACCCGGACCTGCTGTACGACACCCTCGCCACCAACAAGCTCTACCGGCGCGCCTTCCTGGAGAGGCATGGGCTGCGGTTCGCGGAACGGCTGCACTACGAGGATCTGCTGTTCACGGCGGAGGCGTACCTGGCGGCGTCCCGTACGGCGCTCATTCCGCATCGCGTCTACAACTGGCTGGTCGAGCCCCATACGCGGTCGATCTCCAGCCGGCGTTCGGAACTGGCCAACTTCGCCGACCGGCTGGAGATACACCGGCGCATCGACGCGCTGTTGCGACGGCACGGTGACGAGGAGTTGCGGCTCGCCAAGGACGTCAAGTTCGTCAACCACGACCTGCTGCTCTACATGCGCGATCTGCCGTGCCGCGACGCCGTCTACAGGGAGGGTTTCCGTGCACTGGCCGCCGACTATCTGGCCGGCCTCGACCCTCGGGTCTACGAGGCGGCCAGCCCCATGGCCGCCATCGCCGCGTACCTGTTGCGTGAGGGCGACCAAGACGGGGCGTTGGCGGCGGCGGAGTATCCCGTGCTCGGTGCCGAATTGGTCCAACACGACAAACGTGTCTTCTGGAGCGGGCGGTATGCCTCGTCGCGCGAAGCGCGCCGGATTCTGGACGTGACGCATCTGGGGCTGCAGCAGTGCCCGCTCAGTGAGCTTCGCCCCCTCAATGTGGTCACCGGGCTGACGGTGCGGGACGGCCGCGCGCGCTTGCGCGGGCACGTTCTGAATCCCCTGGGCAGGGTGGCGGGGGACGCGACCATGACAGCGAGCCTTGAGTTGTCCGCCAGGCTGAGGCCCCGGCGGGTCTTCCGCGTCACCGCGACCGTCACCCACGCGGGGGATCGGCTCCTGTGGGCGGCGGACTTCGATCCGGTACGGCAGGTTGGTCCCGTGGGCGTCGCCGACGCGGTGTGGGACGTGCGGCTGCGCCTGAACGTGGACGGCGAGGAGGTCGTCACCCGTCTGTCCGGCAGGGAACTCGGCGGTGCGGTGGAGCACGTGCTGTTGCCGGTGCGTCCGCGCCTTTCACGACTCGCGGCCGGGAGTCTGCGTCCCTACATCACCACGAGGGGGAATCTGGCCTTCGTCCTGCATAGGAGCGGACGCGCGTGGCGTACCGCCCGGGCGGCCGCGAAAGCGCCGCTGGGGCGTCGTGCTCTCCGTAGCGCCCGCCGCACGCTGAGAGCCGCGCGACGCCTCCACAGGGCGGCCCGGCGTGCGGTCACGTCCCGTACCACCAAGACGGCCGTGTTCAACCACGTGCTGAGCCGGCTGCCCGTGCGCACGGGCACCGTCGTCTTCGAAAGCCACATGGGACGCCACTACGCCGACAACCCCAAGTACATCCATCGTGAGCTACGCCGGGCAGGGGTTCCGGTACGGGCCGTGTGGGCGTACGACTCCTCACCCCGGGGCTTCCCCAAGGACGCCGTGCTGGTGCGCCGGAACTCGTGGGCGTACCACTGGGAGCTGGCCCGAGCCCAGTTCTGGATCGACAACCAGGGATTCCCCGGCGGGCTGCGCAAGCGGCCGCAGACCACCTACATCCAGACCTGGCACGGTTCGGCCTTCAAGCTGATGGGCTTCGACCAGCCCCGGATCAAGCGCGCCGGGCGGGCCGAACGCGCGCGGCTGCGTCGCATGGTGGAACGCTACGACTGCTTCCTGATCCGCTCGCGGCACGATGTCGACACGCTCGTCAGAGGTCTCGGCGTACGCGCCGAACTGGTGCCGGCCGGATATCCGCGCAACGACCCGCTCGTCAATGCCGATCCCGACGTGGCCGCGGAGGCGCAGGCGCTGCGCCGCTCCCTCGACCTGGACGACGGGCGGCGGGTGGTGCTGTACGCGCCCACGTTCCGCCGTGGCCCGGACGGGGAGCCGGTGCGCCACGTCGACCCGCCGATCGAGCCGCGGCGGTTCGCGCGCGAGTTCGGCGACGTGATGGTCCTGCTGGTACGGCCGCACTACCTGTGCCGTACCCGGCGGCCCGCGGCAGCCGGAATCCGCGCCCTCGACGCGGGCCGCCTGCCCGACGTCACGCCGCTGCTGCTGCTCGCCGACGCGCTGATCACCGACCACTCGTCCCTGATGTTCGACTACGCGCTGCTGGACCGGCCGATGATCCTGCACGTGCCCGACCCGCAGACGCTGGGCGGCGGCTACTTCGACCTGACCGAGCACGCCCCGGGCCCGGTCACCGCCACCGAGGACGACCTGGTGGCCGCCCTCGCCGACCTGGACTGCGTCGGCGCCCGATACGCCCGGCGCCGCCGCGCCTTCGTCCAGCGGTTCGGCGAGTACGACCGGGGCACCGCCGCCCGCGCCGTCGTGGAGCGGTTCTTCACCACCAGGGAGGGGGCCCGCGATGGCTGAGCCCAGGGACGTCTTCATCGTGTGCAACAACACCGACGCCGTGGGAGGCCTGCAACGGTGGGCGCATCACCTCGCGCGCCTGCTGGCCGGGCGCGGGCACCACGTCACCCTCGTCGGCGTCACCCACGCCGCCGAGCGGCACGACTACGAGGCGGACGGCTCGTACGCCGTCGTCACCCTGCACGAGCAGTGGCGGCCCCCCATGATGGCATGGCGCCCCCACTCCGTGCGTCAGCGCCTCAACGTCGCCGCCTACGGGCGCGACCTGTGGCGCACCAGGACCCTCCGCCAGGGGGCGGCGCGCCTGTCGGAGCTGTTCGCCGGGGCGAGCCCCGGCGGCGTGGTCATCGCGGCGCAGGTGTGGGCGATGGAGTGGGTCCGTGCGGCCGACACCACCGGGCTCAAGGTCATCGGCATGACGCACGAGTCGTACGAGGCCACGCGTCAATCGTCCCGCTATCCCCGCGTCAGGGAGCTGTTCGCCCACTGTGACCGCCTGCTGGCGCTCACCGCCGAGGACGCCGACGCCTGGGCGCGCGACGGCATGACCAACGTCGGGCACATGCCCAACCCCCTGCACGTCACGCCGCGCCGCCTGCCATCGCTCGACGCCCCCATCGTGGCCTGCGTGGGGCGGCTGTCGGCCGAGAAGGGCGTGGACCTGCTGCTGGAGGCGTGGGCACGGGTCGCGTCCCGGTACCCCGGCTGGCTGCTGCGCGTGTACGGGGCCGGACCCGAGGAGGACGAACTGCGCCGCCAGGTCGCCTCGATCCCCGAGATCGCCACGTCGGTGGAGTTCCGCGGGGTCGTCTCCGACGTCGAGACCGCGCTCGCCGGCTCCTCGATCTTCGTCCTGCCGTCCCGGGCCGAGGGGTTCCCGATGTCGGTGCTGGAGGCGATGGCCTACGGCCTGCCGACCGTGGCCTTCGACTGCGCCCCCGGCGTCCGCGCCCTGCTCACCGACGGGCAGGACGGGCTGCTCGTGCCGCCGGGCGACACCGCCGCCCTCGCGGCGGCCCTCGGACGGCTCATCCGGGACGACGCCCTGCGCCGGGCCATGGGGGCGCGGGCCCGCGCGTCGGTGGAGCGCTACCGTCCCGACGCCGTCCTCGACCGCTGGGAAAGGCTCTTCACGTTGCTGCACCGGAACGTGCCGATCGTTTCCGAGCCGATTCCAGAAACATCTTTTGCTGACGAGGAATTTACTGGTCCATGGCGGCGGAGCAGAAGATCTTCAACGGGCGTACGTGCTGGTGATGCCTCCGAGGAGGACTCTTGACCCTGGCTTTGTAGTACCGCAGTTCCCGCCCCTCGACCGGTTTGTCGACGATGCCGACACTCATTGCGGTTCGTCCTATATTCCGGTGTTGTGGAAATCGTGGACGCGGGGTGGAAGCGGCCGCCCGGTGGGCGGTCGCGGCCGGACGACGTAGCCGGACAGGCCGGACCTGGGACGGAGCGCGCCCAGTCCGCCGCCGGGCGGGCGGGGCACGCCGCCGGGGCGGTCGGCGCGGGCTCCTCCACGAACGGCGAGCCGCGGCTTCCGGCGGGCGGCAGACGCCCCCGGGACGCCGCGCCAGAGGCTCCCGGAGAGCCGGTGCGGGCGGAGCCGCCGCCCAAGGTGCCGGGCAAGGTCACGCCGTCGGACGCGCCGGCGTCCGACGACGTGGACGACGCCGCCCAGCCGGACGGCGGCCCTCCGAACGAGAGCAAGCCCCCACGGGCCACCAAGCCTGCAAAGGAGGCGCAGCCCGCTGCGCCTGGACCCACCGCCGCGCCGGAGCAGGCGGCGGCCTCAGAGCAAGCTGAGGGCCAGGAGACGGGTGTACCTGAGGAGGGGGCTGCTCCCGGTCAGGCGGGGACCCGCGACGAATCCGGTGAGGCCGCGCGCGCTGCTGAGCCGGGGCGGCGGCGCGTGCCGATGCTGCAGGGGATGCAGGCCGCGGCGCGTGGACGCGCCGTGATCGCCGAGGCCCGTGTGGTGCTGGCCGACCGGCTGGGCTGCCAGCCCGGCGAGGCCCTGCAGCACCTGATCTGGCTGGCCCGCGACCTCGGCATGGAGCTGGAGGAGACGGCCGCGCTGCTGGTCGGGGACCGTCCGGCGGCCCGGGAGACGGGCGGCGACGCGTACGCCGTGGTCCGGGAGAGCGCGCTGAGGGCGCGGCGGCGCACCACCCCGCGCGGCGACACCGATCCGATGGTGGCCGTCGAGGAGCTGCTGGGCCGGCCGATCACCGAGGACGCCGAGGCCGACGCCGACCTGCTGGCCGCGACCCCGGACGACCCGGTGGCGCGGGCGATCCTGGACGCGGCGATCGTCTCGGCGGCCTGGCTGGTGCCGGTCCGCTCGCCCGAGGGGCGTGTCGTCGACTTCGTCTACGCCGCGCTCAACGAGCACGCCGTGGACCCGTTCGGCCGCGGCATCCGCGAGCTGCGGGGGCGCCGGTTGCTGCGCGCCGACCCGGGCGCGGTGCTGAGCGGCCTTTTCGCCGCCCACGTCGACGTGCTGGAGACGGGACGGCCGTTCGCCCGCGGCCCGTTCTCCTACACCACCAGCCGTAACGGCACTCCGCGCACCATGCGGCTCACCATCCGGTCGGTGCGCGTCCCCACCGGTATCTGCCTGATCTGGCGCTTTCACGACGAGGAGGAGCGCACGGCGCGGCGGCTGGAGCAGGCCGAGCGGCTGGCGCGCATCGGGTTCGCGGAGTGGGACGTGGCGACGGGGGAGCAGGACTGGTCGTCGCAGATGCTGGCCAACTACGGCCGCACGGAGCAGGACGGGCCGGTCACGCTGAAGGAGATATCCGAGGTCGTGGTCCCCGAGGACCTGCCGCTCGCCGAGGACGCGCTGCACACCGTGCTGGACCGGCGCGAGTCCGTCCAGTACGAGCACCGCATCCGCACCCCGGACGGCGAGCGGCGGCACCTGTGGCTGTACGCCGAGCCGGTGCTGGACTCCTCGGGCCTGCTGGTCGGCGTGCGGATGCTGACCCAGGACATCAGTCACCGCCGGTCCCTGGAGGGCGCCCTCGCCGAGACCCGCCGCGACCTGCTGCGCCTGCAGGGCCAGTCGGCCCGGGAGCGGCAGGTGGCGCTGGCGCTGCGCCGCGCGATCCTGCCGCCCGACCTGGTGCTGGCCGGGGCGAGCGGGCTGAGGGCCGCGGTCCGCAGCATTCCCGCCGAGAACACCGCGCGCATCGGCGGCGACTGGCACGTGACGCGGGTGCTGTCGGACGGGCGGGCCCTGTTCGCCGTCGGGGACTGCAGCGGCCACGGCCTGGCCGCCACCGCCGACATGGCGCGCATGCGGCACGGGCTGCTGGGCCTGGCCTACACCGGCGAGTCCGCCGGACGCCTCATGGGCTGGCTGAACGACCTGGCCAACGACCAGGAGCCGACCGCCACCGGCACCGCCGTGATCGCGCACTTCGAGCCCGAGACCTGCCGCATGAAGTGGGCCACCGCCGGTCACCCGCCGCCGCTGCTGGTGCGCGACGGGCGGGCGCGGCTGCTGGACGACACGCCCGACCCGCTGCTGGGCGCCTTCCCCCGGCTGACGTACCGGACGCTGACCACGCAGCTGCAGCCGGGCGACGTGGTCGTCCTCTACACCGACGGCCTGGTGGAGCGGCGCGACAGCGACCTGGACGAGCAGATCGACCGGCTGGCCCGGATCGTCGAGAAGCACGACTGCGAGCCGGACCGGCTGCTGGACCTGGTGCTGACCCGGATGGGCTACGACCCGTTCGCCGACGACACCACGCTCTTCGTCGTCCGCGTGGCCTAGCCGCCGGGGCCGGGGCGATATTTTCTAACAATCGTTTGGTAGAGTCCTCCGGTGTGAGGACGCGGTACGGGACGGGCCGGGCGCCGGGCCGGGAGAGCGCGGCGGACCGCGCCTTCCGCGCCGAGGTCCGCGACTGGCTGGAGACCAACCTGGCGGGCGAGTTCGCCGGCGCCCGGGGCCTCGGCGGGCCGGGCCGCGAGCACGAGGCGTTCCCGGCCCGGCTGGCGTGGGAGCGGCACATGGCCGCCGCGGGCTGGACCTGCCTCGGCTGGCCGGTCGAGCACGGCGGACGCGGCGCCACCGTCGCCCAGCAGGTGATCTTCCACGAGGAGTACGCGCTGGCCGGCGCGCCCGCCCGGGTCGGCCACATCGGGGAGAACCTGCTCGGCCCGACGATCATCGCGTTCGGCACCGACGCGCAGCGCGCCCGGTTCCTGCCGCCGATCGTCGCGGTGGAGGAGCTGTGGTGCCAGGGCTACTCCGAACCGGACGCGGGGTCCGACCTGGCGGGCGTGCAGACCCGCGCCGAGCTGGTCGGCGGGGAGTGGCGCGTCACGGGGCAGAAGGTGTGGACGTCCCTGGCGACGGAGGCGGACTGGTGCTTCGCGCTCTGCCGCACCGAACCCGGGTCCGCGCGGCACGCCGGGCTGTCCTACCTGCTGGTCCCGATGCGCCAGGACGGGGTGGAGATCCGCCCGATCGTGCAGATGACCGGCACCTCGGAGTTCAACGAGGTGTTCTTCGACGGCGCCCGCGCCGACGCCGCGAACATCGTCGGCGCGCCCGGCGACGGCTGGCGGATCGCGATGGCGACGCTCGGCTTCGAACGCGGCGTCGCCACGCTCGGCCAGCAGGTCGGGTTCCGCCGCGAACTGCAGGGCGTGGTCGAGCTGGCCCGCCGCACCGGCGCCGTCGACGACCCGCTGCTGCGCGACCGGCTCACCCGCGCCTGGATGGGCCTGGAGATCATGCGGCTGAACGCGGTGCGCACCATGGCGGGCGTCGCCTCGGGCGCCCCCGGCCCCGAGTCGTCCATCTCAAAGCTGGTGTGGGGGACGTGGCACCGGGAGCTGGGGGAGCTGGCCATGGACGTCCTCGGCGCGGCCGGGCTCGTCGCCGACGGCGAACCCTACGACCTCAACGACTGGCAGCGGCTGTTCCTGTTCTCCCGCGCCGACACCATCTACGCCGGGTCCAACGAGATCCAGCGCAACATCATCGCCGAGCGCGTGCTCGGCCTGCCGCGCGAGCCGAAGGGGACCGCATGACCGAGGCGATGCCGCGGTACGTGGAAGGGCACGGCCTGCTGCGCGACCGCGTCGTGGTGATCACGGCGGCGGCCGGGGCCGGGATCGGCGGTGCGACCGCGCGCCGCTGCCTGGAGGAGGGCGCCGCCGTGATGGTGTCCGACGCGCACGAGCGGCGCCTGGCCGAGTCGCGCGCCGCGCTGGAGAAGGAGTTCGGCGCCGACCGGGTGGCCGCCCGCCGCTGCGACGTCACGTCCGAGGACGAGGTGCGGGCGCTGTACGCGGCCGCCGTCGAGCGCTTCGGACGCCTCGACGTCGCCGTCAACAACGCCGGGCTGGGCGGCACCGCCGAGCTGGCCGACATGACCGACGAGCAGTGGAACCGCGTGCTGGACGTCACGCTCAACGGCACCATGCGCTGCACCCGGGCCGCGCTGCGCATCATGCGGGAGCACGGCTCGGGCGTCATCGTCAACAACGCGTCGGTGATCGGATGGCGGGCGCAGCGCGGCCAGGCCCACTACGCCGCGGCCAAGGCCGGGGTGATGGCGCTGACCCGCTGCGTCGCGCTGGAGGCCGCCCCGCACGGCGTCCGCGTCAACGCGGTGGCCCCGTCGCTGGCGATGCACCCGCACCTGGTGAAGGTGACGTCACAGGACCTGCTGGACGAGCTGACGCGCGCGGAGGCGTTCGGCCGCTACGCCCAACCCTGGGAGGTGGCCAACGTTATCGTCTTCCTGGCCAGCGACTACTCGTCCTACATGACGGGCGAGGTGGTCTCCGTTTCCAGCCGGCATCCTTAGGAGCACACCGCCCATGAGCCCACGACGGCGCGACACCGAGGGCACCGCGGCCGCGCGCGCGGAACGGCGCGCCGAGCTTCTCGCCACCGCGGCCGAGGTCTTCGCGGCGAAGGGCTACGCCGCCACCACCGTCCGGCAGGTCGCCGACGCGGCCGGGATCCTCGGCGGCAGCCTGTACTACCACTTCGACTCCAAGGAGTCGATGGTCGACGAGATCCTCTCGACGTTCCTCAACGAGATGTGGGCCGCCTACGACCGCGTGCTGGCCGCCGGGCTCGGCGCGCGCGAGACCGTGGAGGCCATCGTCGTGGAGTCGTTCCGCTCGATCGACCGGCACCGGGCCGCGGTGGTCGTCTACCAGAACGAGTCCCGCCACCTGGCCGCCACCAGCGAACGCTTCTCCTACCTGCTCGACTCGCACCGCCGCTTCGAGCGGATGTGGATGTCGCTGCTGGAGCGGGGCGTGCGGGAGGGGGCGTTCCGCGCCGACCTCGACCTGCCGCTGGTGTACAGGTTCGTCCGCGACACCGTGTGGGTGGCGGCGAGCTGGTACCGGCACGGCGGGCGGCTGGCGGCCGACGACATCGCCAAGCAGTACCTGGCCATGGTCCTGGAGGGCATCCAGGCCTGAGGAGGGAGGCCCTAAGGTGGCCGAGGCATTCATCGTCGAGGCGGTCCGCACACCGGTCGGCAGGCGCGGCGGGGGGCTGTCCGGGGCGCACCCCGCCGACCTGGGCGCGCACGTGCTGGCGGCGCTGATGGACCGGGTGGACGCCGATCCGGCCGCGGTCGACGACGTCGTCTTCGGCTGCGTCGACACCGTCGGGCCGCAGGCCGGTGACATCGCCCGCACCTGCTGGCTGGCGGCCGGGCTGCCCGAGGAGGTCCCGGGCGTGACCGTCGACCGGCAGTGCGGCTCGTCCCAGCAGGCGGTGCACTTCGCCGCGCAGGCGGTGCTGTCGGGCACCGCCGACCTGGTGGTGGCGGGCGGCGTGCAGAACATGTCGCAGATCCCCATCGCCTACGCGATGACCGCCGCCGAGCCGCTCGGCTTCGGCTCCGGCCCGTTCGCCGGGTCCAGGGGCTGGACGCGCCGGTACGGCGACGCGGAGGTGTCGCAGTTCAACGGCGCCGAGATGATCGCCCGTGACTGGGACATCTCGCGGGAGGAGATGGAGGCGTTCGCCTACACCTCGCACCGGCGCGCGATCCGCGCGATCGACGAGGGGCGCTTCCAACGGGAGATCGTCCCCTACGAGGACGTCGCCGCCGACGAGGGGCCGCGCCGCGACACCTCACCCGAGAAGATGGCCGGGCTGCGGACCCTGGTGGACGGCGGGCGCCTCACCGCCGCGCTGGCCTCGCAGATCTCCGACGGCGCCGCCGCGCTGCTCGTCGCGTCCGAACGCGCCGTGCGCGACCACGGCCTGACGCCCCGCGCCCGCGTCCACCACATCTCCGCGCGCGGCGAGGACCCGATCCGGATGCTGTCGGCGCCGATCCCCGCGACCGCGCACGCGCTGCGCCGCGCCGGGATGAAGATCGGCGACATGGACGCCATCGAGATCAACGAGGCGTTCGCGTCCGTGGTGCTGGCCTGGCTGAAGGAGACCGGCGCCGACCCGGCCCGCACCAACCCCAACGGCGGCGCCATCGCGCTCGGCCATCCGCTCGGCGCCACCGGCGCCCGCCTCATGACGTCCCTGCTGCACGAACTGGAGCGCACCGGCGGCCGCTACGGGCTGCAGACCATGTGCGAAGGCGGAGGCCAGGCCAACGTCACCATCCTCGAACGCCTCTGACGGCGCCGCGACCGCCGAGTTGCATAATGGGCGGATGCTGGAGGGCCTGCGGATCGTCGAGGTGTCGAGTTTCGTCGCGGCCCCGCTCGGCGGCATGACACTGGCCCAGCTCGGCGCCGAGGTCGTCCGCGTCGACCCGCTCGGCGGCGCGGCCGACGTGGGACGCCACCCGCTGGCCCCGTCCGGCACCAGCCTGGTGTGGACCGGGCTGAACAAGGGCAAACGGTCGGTCACCGTCGACTTCCGGTCCCCGGAGGGACGCGACGTCGTCACCCGCCTGGTGGCCGACGCCGGAGCCGTGCTGACGAACGCGGTGGGCCGGGCCTGGCTGTCGTACGAGACGCTCTCGCAGGCCCGCCCCGACCTGATCCACCTGCAGATCCAGGGACGCGCGGACGGCACCGCGGCGGTCGACTACACCGTCAACGCCGAGATCGGGTTCCCGCTGGTCACCGGGCCCGCCGACCACGCCGGCCCGGTCAACCACGTGCTGCCCGCCTGGGACGTGGCGTGCGGGCTGTACGCGGCCGTGGGCCTGCTCGCGGCCGAACGGCGCCGCACCCGCACGGGCGCCGGCGCGCGGATCACCCTGGCGCTGCACGACGTGGCGCTGGCCATGGCCGGCAACCTGGGCTTCCTCGCCGAGGCGCAACTGGGCGCGGAGCGTCCCCGCATCGGCAACGACCTGTACGGCGGCCTCGGCCGCGACTTCCCCCTCGCCGACGGCGAACGCGTCATGGTGGTGGCGCTGACGGCCCGGCACTTCACCGACCTGTGCGCGGCCACCGGGCTGACCGGGACCGTGGCCGAGCTGGAACGCCTGCTGGGCGCCGACTTCACCTTGGACGGCGACCGCTACCGGCACCGCGAGTCCCTGTTCGCCCTGCTCGCCCCCTGGTTCGCCGGACGCACCCTCGCCGAGGTCGACAAGGCGCTCGCGCCGACGTCGGTGCTGTACGCCCCGTACCGCCGCTTCGCCGACCTCGACCCCGCCGCCAGCCCCCTGCTCGAACAGATCGATCAGCCCGGCGTCGGCCGCGTGCACGCCCCGGCCTCGCCCCTGGACACCGGCCGGCGCACGGTCGTGCCCGCCCCGAGGCTGGGCGAGCACACCGACGCCGTCCTGGCCGAGCTGGGGCTGGACCCCGCCGGGCTGCGCGCGAAGGGAGTGGTCGCTTGATCGACATCGCCGGCTGGGAGCCCGGCCCGCAGGAGCGCACGGAGACGATCCACCCCGCGCCCGCCCTGGCGCTGGCGGGACTGCTGGACGTCGACCCGCCCGGTCCGGAACTGCCGCCGCTGTGGCAGTGGCTGTACTTCCTCGACCGTCCCCGCACCGGCGACCTGGGCGCCGACGGCCATCCCCGCGACGGCCACTTCCTGCCGCCGATCCCCGACCGGCGCCGCATGTTCGCCGGGGGCCGGCTCACCCTGCGCCAGCCGATCCGCCTCGGCGACACGCTCACCCGCCGCTCGGAGACGGCCGACACCACGCTCAAGCACGGCCGCAGCGGCGAGCTGCTGTTCGTGACCGTCCGCCACACCTACCTGCGCGACGGCGCCGAGATCGCCGTCGAGGAACAGGACCTCGTCTACCGCAGCGGCGACCCGGCCACGCCCACGTCCGCTCCTTCGTACGAGCCGCCGCAGGTGGAGGCGCCGTGGACGCTGCCGGCGACCACCGACCCGGTGCTGCTGTTCCGGTTCAGCGCGCTGACCTACAACGCCCACCGCATCCACTACGACCCCGTCTACACGACCGAGGTGGAAGGCCATCCGGCCTTGGTGGTGCACGGCCCCCTGCTGGCGATCCTGTGCCTGGAACTGCCGCGCCGCGCCGGTCACAAGGTGAGCGAGCTGGCGTTCCGCGCCCGCAAACCCGTCTATGTCGGGCAGCCGTTCGTCGCCGCGGGCTCCCCGGACGGCCACCTGTCCATCGAGGCCCCGGCGGCCGTCACGGCCATGACCGCGACCTTCGCCTGACCGGGGTCTACGGGTCGGCCGGCGGCCGCCGCCCACGCGAAGGACGGCGGCGCCTGCGCCTGGCCCGTCCGCTGTCGCGCAACGCCCTGAACAGGGCCCGCGACACCGCCCACATGTATCCCATGGTCTCCCCGAACCGCCCGGCCCCCGTGGGGGCGATCCACCAGTGGGAGCGATCCAACACTAACGATCAATCTGGTGCGGGGCCGGGAGATTCTGGAAGGTTGGTGGCATGGGCGACAGGTTGCAGCAGACGTACGGGTTGACCGACGAGCAGCGGGAGATCATCGCGACCGTCCGGGCGTTCGTGGACAAGGAGGTGCTGCCGGTCGCGACGGAGCTGGAGCATGCCGACGCCTACCCGCGGGAGCTGGTCGACCGGATGCGGGAGCTCGGGCTGTTCGGGCTGACGATCCCCGAGGAGCACGGCGGGCTCGGGGAGTCCCTGCTGACCTACGCGCTGGTCGTCGAGGAGCTGTCGCGCGGCTGGATGAGCCTGTCGGGGATCGTCAACACGCACTTCATCGTCGCCTGGATGATCGTCCAGCACGGGACTGACGAACAGCGGGCGCGGTACCTGCCGCGGATGGCCGCCGGGGAGGTGCGCGGGGCCTTCTCCATGTCGGAGCCGGGATGCGGGTCGGACGTGGCGGCGATCCGCACCCGCGCGGTGCGCGACGACGACGCGTACGTGATCGACGGGCAGAAGATGTGGCTGACCAACGGCGCCACGGCGAACCTCGTCGCCGTGCTCGTCAAGACCGACCCCGCCGCCGGGCACCGGGGGATGACCACGTTCCTGGTCGAGAAGGAACCCGGGTTCGGGGAGGTCGCGCCCGGCCTGACCGTTCCCGGCAAGATCGGCAAGATGGGGTACAAGGGCGTCGACACGACCGAGCTGCTGTTCGACGGGTACCGCATCGACGCCGAGCGGGTGCTCGGCGGGGAGCCCGGGCGGGGCTTCTACCAGATGATGGACGGCGTGGAGGTCGGCCGCGTCAACGTGGCCGCGCGCGCCTGCGGGGTGGCGCGGCGCGCCTACGAGCTGGCGCTCGGCCACGCCAGACAGCGTGAGACGTTCGGCAGGCCGATCGCCGAGCACCAGGCCGTGCTGTTCCGTCTCGCCGAGATGGCCACCAAGGTGGAGGCCGCGCACCAGATGACGGTGATGGCCGCCCGCCGCAAGGACTCCGGCGAACGCAACGACCTGGAGGCCGGGATGGCCAAGTACCTGGCGAGCGAGTACTGCAAGGAGGTCGTCGAGGACGCCTTCCGCGTCCACGGCGGATACGGCTACTCCACCGAGTACGAGATCGAGCGGCTCTACCGTGAAGCGCCCATGCTGCTGATCGGCGAGGGCACGGCCGACATCCAGCGGATGGTGATCGGGCGGCGCCTGCTGGAGGAGAGCTGAGCGGAGGGCGTCCGGCGCCGCGCCGGACGCCCTCGTCGCTCACGGCAGCGACGCCACGGCGATGTGCGGACGGCCCGTCAGGGGATGCGGGCCGATGTGCGCCCGCACGCCGAACACCTCGGCCACGAACTCGGGCGTGAGCACCTCCAGCGGCGGCCCCGCGGCCCGGACCGTGCCGCCGCTCAGCACGACGACGTGGTCGCAGTAGGACGCGGCGTGGTCCAGGTCGTGCAGGGCGGCCAGCAGGGTCAGCCCCAGCGACTTCACCAGGTCGAGCAGGCCGAGCTGCGCCCGCACGTCCAGGTGGTTGGTGGGCTCGTCCAGCACCAGCAGCGGCGCCCGCTGCGCCAGCGCCCGCGCCACCAGCACCCGCTGCCGTTCGCCGCCCGACAGCGTGGAGAACAGCCGGTCGGCCGCCCACGCCATGCCGACGCGTTCCAGGGCGTCGGCGACGATCGCGCGGTCGCCGGCGTCCTCCCGGTCGAGCAGTCCCTTGTACGGGGCGCGTCCCATCGCCACCACCTCGGCGACCGAGAACTCCCCGCCCAGCTCGCCGTGCTGGGTGACCACGGCGCGGCGCCGCGCCGCCTGCCGGGCCCGCATCCGCCACAGGTCGTCGCCGTCCAGCGACACCGCCCCGGCGGCCGGGCGCAGCGACCGGTAGACGGTGCGCAGCAGCGTCGACTTGCCGCTGCCGTTCGGCCCGACCAGCCCGACGAAGTCACCCGGCTCGGCCACCAGGTCGACGTCCGACACGATCGGCACGCCCTCGATCTCGGCGGTCACGCCGTCGATGACCAGCCGCATCAGCGCGTCCCCCGGCGCAGCAGCCACAGGAAGAACGGCACCCCCAGCACCGTGGTGATCACCCCGACGGGCAGCTCGTCGGGACGGTCCACGGTGCGGGCGGCGACGTCCACCACGACCAGGAACGCCGCGCCGAGCAGCAGCGCCACCGGCAGCACCCGCCGGTGGTCGGCGCCCACGAGGAACCGGGTGGCGTGCGGCACCATCAGCCCGACGAAGCCGATCCCGCCGACCACGCTCACCGCCGTCGCGGTCAGCAGCGAGGCGACGACCAGCAGCGTGACGCGCAGCGTCCGCACCGACGTGCCGAGCCCGGCCGCCGCGTCCTCCCCGGCCAGCAGCGCGTTGAGGCCGCGGGCCCGCAGCAGCAGGTAGGCGGTGCAGCCGGCGATGACCGCGGCGGGCAGCCCGAGGTCGGACCAGGACGCGCCCGCCACGCTGCCCATCAGCCAGAACATCAGCCCCTGCAGCTCGGTCTCGTCGATCTGCAGCTGCACGTAGCTGGTCGCGGCCGAGCACAGGTAGCCGACGGCGACGCCCGCCAGCACCAGCCGCGAGTCCACCAGCCGCCCGCCGCGCTGCGCCAGCGCGTACACCGCGAGCACGGTCAGCATGGCGGTGCAGAACGCCGCGCCGGTCACGCCGAGACCGCCGAGCGCGCTCGCGCCGACGGCGGCGACCAGCACCGCGCCCAGCGACGCCCCCGCCGACACCCCCAGCACGTACGGGTCGGCCAGCGGGTTGCGCACCAGCGCCTGGAGCGCCACGCCCGCGACGCTCAGTCCCGCGCCGGCCAGCGCCGCCACCAGCACGCGCGGCGTGCGGATCTCCCAGACGACCTGCTCGCGCAGCGGATCGGACGGCGCACCGGTCAGATGCGCGCCGATCACCTGCCACACCGCGCCGACCGGAACGGTGACCGAGCCGATCGAGATCGCCACCACCGACACCGCGACGAGCGCCACCGCCAGGCCCGCGACGAGCACGCCCGTCATGTGCCCCGGCACCATGTGCGGGCCGCGCCCGCGCACCCGCGCCTCAGCCATCGCCGTGCACCGCCTTGGCGATCTTCTCCACGGCCCACGCGTTGAGCGGCCCGAGGAACACCCCGTCGGAGGCGGTGGTGTACGTGCGGGTCCGGGACGCCCGCCACTGCGGGTAGGCGGCGAACAGCTTCCGCGCCTCGGCGTCCAGGTCCACGTTCGGCTCGAAGGCGCCCACCACCAGCACGTCCACCTCGGCGGCGGCGAGCTGTTCGCGGTTGAGGGTGGAGGTGACGTCGCGGGAGCGGCCGGCGAACGCGTTGACGCCTCCGGCCGCGCGGACGACCTCGTCGGTGAGGCGGCCGGTCATCACCGCGGGCAGCCCGTTGACGTTCATCATCGCCATGCCCGGGTAGGCGATCAGCACCTTCCTGGCGGGTCGGCCGTGGACGCGGGCGCGCACCGCCTCCACCCGCCGCCGCAGCTCGGCGCTGACCCGCGCCGCCCGGTGCTGGACGTCGAAGACCAGCCCGAGCAGCGCCAGGAACTCGTACGACGACTCGATGGAGATGCCCTCGTACGCGGCCTTCTCCTCCGGCGAGGCGTCCGGTTTGCCCAGCGCGCAGTTGACGGGGTTGACGAGCGTGTTGACGCCCGTCGCGGCGAGCTGCTCGCGCGTGGCGAGGCCGCGCCTGGCGTCGAACCCGCCCGACCAGGTCGACAGCACCAGGTCCGCCTTGGCCGACAGCACCCGCTCGGCGGGCACCTCGAAGTTCTTGTTCATCGTGAACCCGCCGTCGGGCAGGGCCTGGACGTCGCGGAGCATCGTGGGGTGGTCCGACACGCCGTAGCGTTGCGCGTTGGCCAGCACGTGCTTCTGCAGGCCGAGCAGGACGACGCTCTCGACCTCGGCGACCGAGGTCCCGTTGAGGATGAGCAGGCGCCGGGGCGGCCCGGTGAACGTCACCTTCCGGCCGCAGTTGTCGAGGGTCAGCGGATAGGTGGTCCTGCGGGGGGCGGACAGGACGGCTCTGAGCGTCGTGTCCGGCTCGTCGTCGGGAGCGGAGTTCGCGCATCCCGACGTCACGAGCGTGGTCGTGAGCGTCACGGCGGCGCACGCAGACAGCGCGGCGCGCCGGAACGGCCGGTCGAACATCGAAGACTTCCTCGCGTTCCGGTGATCAGGACATGCGCGGGCACGCCGCGCGGCCCGTCGCCGGACGGGCTCAGACGGCGTGCGGGCCGATCACCGGAGGGCCGCGGCGCCGGACGGCCCGGGCCAGCACGACGCCCGCGGGCGGCGGCCGGTCGCCGGAAACGACCACCACCCAGGCGGGGCGTTCGACCGCGACCGGACGCGACACCAGCCGCGCCACGACGATCGCGAAGATCGCCCCGCACAGCCACCACAGCGCCCGGTCGGCGCCCGCCAGCAGCGCGGCGCCCGCGACGGCCGCCACGGCGTGCCCGGCCAGCATCGACGGACCTGTGGCGGCCGCTTCGGGGACCGCGGACGGATGGTGCGCGGCGGCGGACGCCGAGCCCGCGGTGACCGTGAACGCCATGTGGAAGGCGACCTGCGCCCACCCGATGACGGCGAGGATCTTCCAGAACGAGGTCGTCCGGCGCGTCACGGCGACGCTCAACGCGCCCACCGCGCCGCCGGTGACCAGGACGGCGGGCAGCGGCGGCAGGCAGCAGTCCCGCGCGCCGCCCCACACGTGACCGCCCAGCGCCAGCAGCGTGCACGCGGCGGCCAGGAACCCGCCTCGCACGTACCGCGGCACAGCCGCTCCCGGACCGGTCACGCGGTCAGCCTAAGGCCCGGCCCCGCCGGGCCCGCCGCGGGCCGGGAGAGGATGGCGCATATCGCGGTATGCGGGACCATCCCGACACCGCCGTCGCGTCGTGGTCGCTCCCTGGGCCGTGCGGCACGCCGTCGTTCGCGACGCCGGTCCGCCACCCGCTGACGGCGGCCTCCGCCGACCGGCCCGCGTGACGAACTCGGGCGGGCCGGTCCCGCCGCCCGGCCGTGCTCAGTTCCGCGGCGGGATGCCGTTGGCGGGGGCCTGGGGCTGCCCGCCCGTGTACGGCTGGATGGGGCCGTCGCCCGCGTCCGTCGTCATCGGCTGTCCCTGGAGCACGACCGTGTCGCCCTTGATGACACCGATCTGCGCCCCGGTGTATCCGGCGTGCGAGTCCTTGCTGTAGGCGAACGGCACCAGCCCCGGCCCGGTGAACTTGGACTTCTCGAGCGCCTCGACCAGGCCCTTGCGCGTGGGGTGCGGCCCGGCGGCCTGCAACGCCTGCACGAAGGTGTAGGCGACGGACATGCCGTAGATGATGTTGCCGTTGAACGGCAGCTTGGGGATGTACTGGCGGTGGATCTGGCGGAACAGCCGGATCCAGCTGTCGTCGCTGCCGGGCGCCGACAGGTACGCGTCGGTGATGATGCCCTGGATGAGCGGGTTGCCCTCGACCTGGGCGCCGCCGCGCTTGGCGTGGCTCTCCAGCAGCCCGGTCAGCGTGACGGGATCCGACCCGACGTTGCTCACCACCATCTGCGGCCTGTAGCCGAGCTTGAGCGCCGCCAGGCGGAACAGCGCGGTGTAGGTGGGGATGGAGAACAGCACCACCACGTCCGCCTTTGACTGCGCGATCGCCTGCACCTGGGCGCCGACGTCGGTGCCGCCCGGCTGGTAGGACTGACGGGTGACGACCTGGCTCGCCGGGATGTACTTGTCCAGGCCCTTGACGCCGTCCTGGCCGAAGTCGTCGTTCTGGTAGAAGTAGGCGACCTTCCTGCCCGCGAACGCGCGCCGCACGTGGTCGCCGAGGATCTTGCCCTCGCGCACGTAGTCGACCTGCCAGCCGAACGTCTGCGGATGCCGCTTCGGCTGGTCCCAGCAGCCGCAGCCGGACGCCACGAACAGGTCGGGCACGCGCTGTGCGTTGAGGTAGCCGACCACCTTGGAGTGGGTGGGCGTGCCCAGCCCGTTGAAGATCGCGAAGACCTTGTCCCGCAGGACGAGCCGCTGCACCACGCCGACGGTCTGCGTCGGGTTGTAGACGTCGTCGACGTACCGGTAGACGATCTTCCGGCCGTGGACGCCGCCGTTGGCGTTGACGTGGTCGAAGAACGCCTTGGACGCGGCGGAGTTGGCGCTGTACCCCGGCGCGGCGGGCCCGGTGAGCGGCTGGTGGCTGCCGATGGTCACGGTGGTGTCGGTGACACCGGGAGCGGAGGCCCCGCCGCCTCCGCCGTCGTCCCCGGAACCGCACGCGGCCGTCGTGCCGGCCGCGAGCACGAGTGCGGTGAGCGCGGCGGTGGCCCGCGCGAGTCGAGGTCGCTTCATGCGTTCCTCCAGTTGAGCGGTGGGTGGGCCCCCGATGGACGAGCCGGTCAGCCGGTGGCGCCGCGGGTCGGACGGCGGCGGCGGGCCAGGGCGGCCCGGCTCAGCGCGGCCCAGGCCGCGCGCAGCCCGCCCTGCACGCCGCGCGGGAACGCCAGGGTGACCACGATCAGCACCAGTCCGTAGAGCGCCAGCGGCAGGTTGGAGGCGACGTTGTGGGACAGGTCGGCCCGCTGCGCCACGTCCGACGCCCAGGCCGGCACGAACACCAGGACCAGCGCGCCCCAGACCGCGCCCGCCAGGCTGCCCGGGCCGCCGATGACGATCGCCGCGATGAGCTGCAGCGACAGGGTGAGCGGGAAGGCGCCCGGCGCGGCCAGCGCGGTCACCACCGCCAGCAGGCCCCCGGCCAGGCCCGCGCACGCCGCCGACACCACCGTGGCGGCGATCCGGACGCGGGCGACCCGCACCCCGTGCAGGGCGGCGGCGATCTCGTCGTCGCGGGTGGCGCGCAGCGTCCGGCCGAACCGGCCGCGGGTCAGGTTGGCCAGCAGGAACAGCGTCAGCACCGCGCCCAGGCAGGCCATCCACGCCTGCCAGCGCTCCACCGGGAACGTCTCGCCGAGCGCCGCCGGCGGTGCCGCCGGCGGAACCGCCAGCCCGTTCTGCCCGCCCAGCAGGTCCAGCAGCGGCGTGTACCCGGCCAGCCCGGGCAGGCCGACCGCGAACGCCAGCGTCGCACCGGCCAGGTAGGGGCCGTGCAGCCGCGCCGCGACCGCCCCGACCACCGTGCCCACCGCGGCCGTCACGGCGACGGCCGCGACCAGCACGGCGGCGAGCGGCCACGCCCGGTGGATCAGCAGCAGCGCGGTGGTGTACGCGCCGACCGCCATGAACGCGCCGTGCCCGAGGGAGATCTGCCCGCCGAGCCCGGTCAGCACCGTCAGCCCGGCGACCGCGCACGTCAGGTAGGCCGCCTGCGCGATCTGCAGGTCCCGGTACGGGCCGGCCGCGCCGGTCAGCAGGTACAGCGCGGCGAGGGCGGCGACGGCGCCGAGCGCGTGCCGCGCCAGCCGGTACCGGCCGAGCACGAGCCGCGCCCGGACCGCGGCGCGCACGGGGCCCGAGGCCCGCCGGGTCGCTTCGGTCACACCCGCCTCCCGGTGGTCGCGGCGAACAGCCCGTCCGGCCGGACGAGCAGCACGGCGATCAGCGCCGCCAGCGCCCCGAGCGTGACCAGGTCGGCGCTGACGTACCCGGACACGTAGCTGAGCGCGCAGCCCAGCAGCACCCCGCCGACGACCGCGCCGACCGGGCTGTCCAGGCCGCCGATCACCGCCGCGGTGAACCCGAACACCAGCACCGCGTCGAACTGCGCGGGCCCGACGAACACCGACGGGGCGATCAGCACCCCGGCCAGCGAGCCGACCAGCGCGGCCAGCGCCCAGCCGAGCGTGAGCATCCGCCCGACCCGGACGCCCAGCAGCCGCGCGACCTCCGGCGCGAACGCCGCCGCCCGCAGCCGCAGCCCCAGGTCGGTGCGCACGAACAGCACCGTCAGCGCCACCATCACCGCGCCGGCCGCGCCGAGGACGAACAGGTCGTTGGGCGACAGCAGCAGCCGCGTGCCGCCGGCCGAGAAGCCGCGGATGCCGAACGCCGGGGGATAGGAGTGCGGCGTGTCGCCCCAGATCATCCCGGCGCCCGCCTGCAGCAGCACGAACAGCCCCAGCGTGACGATCACCGCGTTGAGCGGCGGCTTGTCCTCCACCGGGCGGATCACCACCCGTTCGACCACCGCGCCGAGCACCAGCCCGGACGCCAGGGCCACCGCCAGCGCGACCCAGTACGAGCCGCCCGCGTCGATGACCGACCAGGCCAGGAACGTGGTGACCATCAGCATCGCGCCCTGCGCGAAGTTGACGATCCGGGTGGACCGCCAGATCAGCACCAGCGCCAGCGCGACCGTGGCGAACACCATGCCGGAGGTGATCCCGGCCAGCGTGAGGTTGACGAACCGGACCATGGCGGCGACCCCCTAGAACCCCAGGTAGGCGTGACGGAGGCGGTCGTCGGCGGCGAGCGCGGCGGCGGCGCCCTCGGCCGCGACGGCGCCGAGGTTCAGCACCAGCGCGCGGTCGGCGACCGACAGCGCGCTGCGCGCGTTCTGCTCGACCAGCAGCACGGACAGGCCGGTGTCGTCGCACAGCCGCCGCAGCACCGCCATGAGCTGGGCCACCACGCGGGGGGCCAGGCCCAGCGACGGCTCGTCCACCAGCAGCAGCCGCGGTTCGGCGACCAGCGCCCGGCCGAGCGCCAGCATCTGCCGTTCCCCGCCCGACAGGGTGGCGGCGGCGCGGGCGCGCCGTCCGGCCAGCGGCGGGAACAGCTCGTAGACGGCGCCGGTCCGCCGGGCCAGGTCGCCGCGCCGCCACCGCCACAGCCCGCCCAGCCGCAGGTTCTCCTCGACGGTCAGCTCGGTGATGACGCCGCCGGACTGCGGCACGTGCGCCACGCCGAGCCGGACGATCTCCTCCACCGGCAGCCCGGTCAGGTCGCGGCCGTCCAGCGCCGCCCCGCCCGCCCGGGGCCGCAGCAGCCCGGAGATCGTGCGCAGCAGCGTCGTCTTGCCCGCGCCGTTCGCCCCGAGCACCGCCGTCAGGGCGCCGCCGGCGACCGACAGGCTCACCCCGTCCAGCACCGGCTCGGCCCCGTAGGCGACCACCAGATCCCTCACCTCAAGCACCCGGCACCTCCGGCTCGCGGACCTCCTCGCCCAGGTAGGCGGCGACCACGGCCGGGTCGTCGCGGACCTCGGCGGGCGTGCCGTGCGCGATGACCCTGCCGAAGTCCAGCACCAGCACCCGGTCGCACACGTCCATCACCAGGTCCATGTGGTGCTCGACCAGCACCACCGCCAGCTCCTCGCGCAGCCCGCGGACCAGCTCGGCCAGGTCGGCGATCTCCCCGGCCGACAGCCCGGCCGCGGGCTCGTCGAGCAGCAGCAGGTCCGGCTCGGCGGCCAGGGCGCGGGCCAGCGCCACCCGCTTGCGCACGCCGTAGGACAGCTCGCCGGGCAGCCGCCCGGCGACGCCGGCCACGCCGAGCCGGTCCAGCCGCGCCATCGCCCGCTCGCGCAGCGCGCGCTCGTCGCGGTCGGCGCGCGGCAGCGCCAGCAGGTCGCCGAGGAAACCGGAGCGGGCGTGCCGGTCGGCGCCCACCAGCACGTTCTCCAGCACGGTCAGGCCGGGGAACAGGCCCACGCCCTGCAGCGTGCGGGCGATGCCGAGGCGGGCCAGGTCGTGCGGGCGGTGCCGGGACAGGGTTCGCCCGCGCCAGCGCAGCTCGCCCCGCCGCGGCCGGACGAAACCGCAGATCACGTTGAACAGGGTCGTCTTGCCGGCGCCGTTCGGGCCGATCACGCCGGTGACGCGGCCGGACGGGACGGTCAGGGACACCGCGTCGAGGGCGACCAGCCCGCCGAAACGGACGGTCACCTCGCGCAGGCCGAGCAGTTCAGGGAGTTCGGGGGCTTCGGGGTCGGTGCGAGTCGGATCTTCGGACATGGCGGCCCCATTCCGAGTGACGACGCGAGCCCGGAAAATGTGCGGGGAATTGCATACCGACCAGTCGGTCTCAGCAGCGTATGATCGGGGCGGGAACCCGTCAATAGCCGGTTCGGCGACATGGCGAGGGCCTGCGGGTGCCGGGCTGGGAGACCGGCGCCGGTACGCTGAACGCTGATCACGAGGGAAGGCCGTCCCCGCGGCGGGACCGGCCTCGGGACAGGGGAGAGTCATGGCGCAGCGGCTGGCGGGTAACGCGTCCGCCTACGCGTCCATCCCGGACCGCCTGCTGGCCGTGGCGACGCGGCTGTTCGCGGAGAAGGGCTACGAGAGCACCTCGGTCCAGGAGATCGTCGCCGCCGCCGGGGTCACCAAGGGCGCCATGTACCACTACTTCGGCGCCAAGGACGACCTGCTCTACGAGATCTACCACCGGCTCCTCGGCCTGCAGACGCGGCGCCTGCGCGAGTTCGCCGGCGGCCCCGGCACGGTGGAGGAGCGGCTGCGCGCGGCCGCGGTCGACGTGCTGTCCACCAGCTTCCAGTACCTGGACGAGTTCACCGTCTTCTTCCGCTCCATGCACGTGCTGCCCAAGGAGCGCCGCCGCGCCGTGCGGGCCGAGCGGCGCCGCTACCACGAGGAGTTCCGCGCCCTGGTGGAGGAGGGGCAGCGCGAGGGCGTCTTCCGCGCCGACGTCCCCGCCGACCTGTCGGTGCACTACTTCTTCGGCGCAGTCCACCAGATCAGCACGTGGTACCGCCCGGACGGGCGGCTGGACGCGCAGGAGATCAGCGAGTACTACGTCGAGCTGTTCCTCAACGGCCTGCGGGCGCGTCCCGAGGCCCCGGCGGCGGCGCCCGGCCGTCCCGGACGGGACGACCGGGGCGCGACGTCCGCCTGAGACCGGCGCGGGCTCAGCCCCGCGCGGCCCGCTCGACCCGCTCCACCTCGAAGGCGGCCTCGCGGAACCGCGCCCGCAGCGGCTTCTTGTCGAACTTGCCGACCGTCGTCTTGGGGATCTCGTCGAGGAACGTCCAGTTCTCCGGCACCTGCCAGCGCGCCACCTTGCCGTCCAGGAAGGCCGCCAGCTCCGCCGCCGAGACGGTCGCGCCCCGCCGCCGCACCACGCACGCCAGCGGACGCTCGGTCCAGCGGGGGTCGGGCACGCCGATCACCGCGGCCTCCAGTACGTCCGGATGCGCCATCAGGTGGTTCTCCAGCTCCACCGAGGAGATCCACTCGCCGCCCGACTTGATGACGTCCTTGGCCCGGTCGGTGATCTGGAAGAAGCCGCGCTCGTCGAGCGTGCCGATGTCGCCGGTGCGCAGCCAGCCGTCGTGGAACTTCTCCGGCGCCGGGTCGCGGTGGTAGGAGCCGGTGATCCACGGCCCGCGGACCTCGATCTCGCCGACGGACGCGCCGTCCCACGGCAGTTCCTCGCCCCGGTCGTCGACGACGCGCATCTCCACGCCGGCCGCGACCCGGCCGGACCGCATCCGCCAGTCCACGTCCTCGGGCGTGCCGGGCTTCACGCCGGGCGGCGGGAACGCCATGCCGCCCAGCGGGCTGGTCTCGGTCATGCCCCAGCCCTGGATGATCCGCAGCCCGTACCGCTCCTCGAAGCGCTCCAGCATGGCGCGCGGCGCGGCCGCGCCGCCGGACGTCGCGGTGCGCAACGACGACAGGTCGATCTCCCGCTCGGCGTCGTACTCCAGGATGCCGTTCCAGATCGTCGGGACCGCGGACGCCACGGTGCTGCGTTCGGCCGCGATGAACCGGGTGAGGTGCTCGGGCTGCATGAACGGCCCGGGCATGTGCAGGGTCGCCCCCGACAGCAGCGCCCCGTACGGCAGGCCCCAGGCGTTGACGTGGAACATCGGGACGATCGTCAGCACCCGGTCGGCCTCGGTGACGCCCACCAGCGACGCCGACTGCACCGCCATGGCGTGCAGGAACGTCGAACGGTGCGAGTACACCACGCCCTTGGGGTCGCCGGTGGTGCCGCTGGTGTAGCACATCGACGCGGCCGCGTGCTCGTCCACCTCGGGCCAGGCGAAGCCCGGCTCCTCGGCCGCCAGCAGCTCGCGGTAGCGCAGCACGCGGGCCCGGCCGCCCGACGCCTCCTCCAGCGCGGTCGCGTCGCCGTCGCCCACCACGACGTAGGTCTCCACGCTCGGCACCCGCCCGGCGACGCGCGCCAGCAGCGGGACGAGGTTGTCGTCGACGATGACGATCCGGTCCTCGGCGTGGCCGATGATGTGCGCGAGCTGGTCGGGGAACAGCCGGATGTTCAGGGTGTGCAGCACCGCGCCCATGCCGGGCACGGCGAAGTACGCCTCCAGATGCTCCTGGTGGTTCCAGCAGAACGTGGCGACCGCCTCGCCGGTGCGCACCCCGAGCCGGGTCAGCGCGGTGGCGAGCCGCTCGGCGTTCTCGGCGACCTCCGCGTACGTGGCGCGGCGCGCGCCCGCGCCGGTCCAGGTCACGCATTCGCTCCGCCCGAACACCCGGGACCCGTGCCTGAGTATCGCGCCGACGGTGAGCGGGAAGTCCTGCATCGTGCTTCGGATCATGCGTTTCTCCGGGGGGGCGAATGCGTGTGCCGGCGATTCCTCCGGCCGGTCCGTCGTGCTCGAGAACACATACCGACTGGTCGGTTAAACGTTAGGGTCGTCCCGTTCGCGGCGTCAACGGGTCGCGAGGGTGGTGGTGGCACCACCAGGAAGAGGGGAGCCTGTCTGAGCGGCCGCGCGCCGGGCAGGATCGAAGGCGTGAACCGGCGCGGCGACGACGCCGCCGCGATCTCCACATCCGCCAGAAGGGACCCCATGAGGACACGTACGTTCGCCGGGACGCCGGTCGGGGCGGTCGGGCTCGGCTGCATGGGCATGAGCTGGGCCTACGGCGCCTCCGAACGCGACGACGAGGCGTCGGTCGCGCTGATCCGCGAGGCGCTCGACCTCGGCGTCACGTTCCTGGACACCGCCCAGGTCTACGGGGTCGGGCACAACGAGACCCTGGTCGGCCGCGCGCTGCGGGGCCGCCGCGACGAGGCCGTGCTCGCCACCAAGACCGGGCTGGTCGTCGAGGACGTCGAGAAGATGAGGATGGCCACCCGGGGCACCCCCGAGTACGTCAAGCGCTCGGCCGAGGAGAGCCTGCGCCGCCTGGAGACCGACGTCATCGACCTGTACTACCTGCACCGCGTCGACCCGGCCGTGCCGCTCGCCGAGAGCTGGGGCGCCATGGCCGAGCTGGTCGCCGAGGGCAAGGTGCGGCACCTGGGCCTGTCGGAGGTGACGGTCGCGCAGGCCGAGGAGGCGCACCGTGTCCACCCGGTCGCCGCGATCCAGTCCGAGCTGTCGCTGTGGACGCGGGACGCCATGGGCGCGCCGGGCGGCATCGTCGGCGCGTTCTCCGGGGGAGACCCGGCCGCGGGCGGCGAGGGACCGGGCGACGTGGTCGGCTGGTGCGCCGCCCACGGCGCGGCGTTCGTGCCGTTCTCACCGCTCGGCCGCGGCTTCCTCACCGGCACGGTGACCACCGCCGACCTGGACGACGACGACTTCCGCAGGCGCAACCCGCGCTTCCAGGATGAGGCGGTCCAGCAGAACATGCGCATCGTCGACGTCGTCAGGCGGGTGGCCGAACGGCACGGCGCCACGCCCGCGCAGGTCGCCATCGCCTGGACGCTGGCGCGGGGCGAGCACGTCATCCCGATCCCCGGCACCAAGAAGCAGCGCTACCTGCGCGACAACGCCGGCGCCGCCGACCTGGACCTCACCGAGCAGGACCTGGCCGAACTGGACGACATCCCGGCGCCGGCCGGCAGCCGCTACTGACCCGTCCCCGCGGCGCGGCGCGCCTCCTCGTCACGGCGTGGCTTTCTCGTCACCTCGCAAGGGCGGGCGCGCCGCACGCGGGCTCACGGCCGGACGGCCGCGTTCACGCGACCGGGGCCGCGCGCCTGGCCTCGGCGGCCAGGGCGAGCAGCTCGTCGACCGGCCACTGGTCGTAGGCGTGCCGGCCGTACCCGGCGGCGACGACGCGGCCGTCCGGGGCGATGAGGAAGTCGGCGGGCAGGCCGAGCCGTCCGTGGGGCTGGCGGGCGGCCGGCGTGCGGTCGCGCCGGAGGGCCACCCGCACCGCCGAGCGGGACACCGCGACGAGGATCGGGCCCCACACGCGCGGGTCGAGCAGCGCGCGGCGGCCGGCCTCCACGCCGAACTCCCGGTACAGCCGCTTGCCGGGGTCGGCGACGACGGCGAACGGCAGGTCGGCCGCGTACGGGAGCAGTTCCTCGGCGGGGGAGTGGAACACCGCGACCTCGCGGACGCCGGCCGCCTCGATCTCGGCGTGTCGCCGCGTCACCGACCGCAGGTGCAGGTTGCAGACCGGGCATCCGGCGAAGCGCCGGAACTGCAGGTGGACGAGCCGTTCCGGATCGGGCACGGGCACCGGCGGGCCGCCGACGGCGGCCAGCTCGCGGGCGGTGACCGGCGAGCCCACCGAAAGCCTGGACATGGGAACCTCCGCTCGTAGGCGTACAACATACGCCTACGAGTGTAGGCGTATGTTGTACGCATGCCCAGGCCCCGTTCGCTCAGCCCCGCCCGCATCGCCGAGGCCGCACTCGCCGTGATCGACCGGGACGGCCTGCCCGCGCTCACCATGCGGGCGGTCGCCCAGGAGCTGGGCATGGGCACGATGTCGCTGTACCGGTACGTCGACGACCGGCAGGAGCTGGAAGGGCTCGTCGTCGAGCTGGTGCTGGGCGCCGTCGACACCGTGCCGCCGCCCGGCGCGCCCTGGCGCGAGCAGGTCGCGACGCTGGTGCGGCGGGTGCGCGACGCGGTCGCCGCGCATCCCGCCGTCGTCCCGCTGACGATGACGCACCGGCACAGCTCGCCCGCCTCGCTGCGCTGGGGGGAGGCGGTGGTGGACGTGCTGGCCGGGGCGGGGTTCGACGCCCGGAGCCGCGTCATCGCGCTGCGCGCCCTGCTCGGCTACCTCCTCGGCGCCATCCAGCTCGAACACCTCGGCCCGCTGGCCGGCGCCGGCACCGATGTGATGGCCGCCCTGCCGGACGACACCTACCCCCGGCTCGCCGAGACCGCCCGCAGCGCGAAGACCGTCACGCCCGATGAGGAGTTCGACGGAGGGCTGGCCGCCGTGCTCGCCGGGATCGAGGCGGGCGCCCGCTGACCCGCCGCTAACCCCGCACGATCATCGACTGCTGCGCGGCGATCGCCTCGGCGGCCTCGCGGACGATCCGGCCGATCAGCTCCGCGCACGTCGGCAGGTCGTCGATCATCGCCACGACCTGGCCGGACGCCATGACGCCGAGGTCGGGACGCCCGTCGACCATCGCCGCCCGGAGCAGCATGGGGGTGTTGGCGGCCATGAGCACCTGCGACCACGACAGGTCCCTGCCGTGCCGCATCGCCCGCCCGTCGGCCAGCATCGCCCGCCACGACATGCCGGAGATCCGCCGGAAGCGGGCGGCGTTGCGCACCGCCCGGACCAGGCCGGTGACGCGGCCGGAGCGTTCGAGGCCGTCCACCAGGTCGCTGCGCAGCACCCGGTGCGGCAGCCCGTCGACCTGCCGCGTCACCACGGTCTCGGCGGCGCGCAGGTAGACGCTCTTGACCGCGTCGGGCACGGAGCTGTCGGCGGTCAGCAGGAACCGGGTGCCCATCGCCACGCCCGCCGCCCCGTAGGCCAGCGCGGCGGCCAGGCCGCGCCCGTCGAAGAACCCGCCGGCGGCGATCACGGGAATGTCGACGGCGTCCACGACCTGGGGGAGCAGCAGCGTCGTGGCGACCGGGCCGGTGTGCCCGCCGCCCTCGCCGCCCTGCACCAGCACCGCGTCCGCGCCCCACCCGGCGACCTTCTCGGCGTGCCGCCGCGCCCCCACGGACGGGATCACCACCACGCCCTCGTCCTTCAGCCGGGCGATCAGCTCGCGTTTGGGGGCCAGGGCGAACGAGGCGACCCGCACCCCCTCCTTGACGATCAGGTCGATGCGCTCGCCCGCGTCGGCGGCGTCGGCCCGCAGGTTGACCCCGAACGGCGCGTCCGTGCGGTCCTTGACCTCGCGGATCGCCGTGGCCAGCCGGTCGACCGTCATGGTCGCCGACGCCAGCACGCCGAGGCCGCCCGCGTTCGCCACCGCCGTGACCAGGCGCGGCCCGGCCACCCAGCCCATGCCCGTCTGCACGATCGGGTGCCGCACGCCGGTGAGCCGGGTCAGCGGCGTGTCGAGCACCTGCCCTGTCACCTCCCCGGACGCCTGCCCGGTCGTGTGCCCGGTCGCGTCGCCGGTCACGCGGGGACCTCGCGTTCGCGCAGTCCGTGGGGATCGAGCACCTCGCGCATGATCCGGAGTTCCTCGGCGGTGGGCGCGCGCGTCTCGGGCACCTCGTCCGGGACGACCAGTTCGAAACCGGTGCGGGCGACGACGTCCTCGACCGTCACGCCGGGGTGCGTGGAGCGCAGCCGCATCCGCCGGTCCGGGGTGTCGAAGTCCAGGACGCCGAGGTCGGTCACCACCGTGCGCAGCTCGAAGGCGCCCCGGTCGCAGCCGATGCCGCTGACGAAGTCGACCTTCTCGGTGAACACGCGGGGCGAATGCCGGGGAATCCAGTAGCTGGTGGTGTTGACGCGCGTGTTGCCGGGCGCCCCGCGCACGCCGAGCAGCTGCCGCGCCGGGCGCTCCCAGTCGCCGATGCAGGAGATGTTGGAGTTGCCGAACCGGTCGATCTGGCTGGCGCCCAGCACCACGTGCCGGCGCCCGTTCAGCACCAGCCACAGGTGGTCGCGGAACGGCAGCCAGCCCTCGACCGCACCGGCGGGCGCGCCCAGCGGCACCGGCTCGGCGGTCAGGTTCGGCCCGCCGTCGGTGGTCAGCAGGTCCGGTTCGAACGTCATCCGCGCCAGCCGCGCCCCCAGCGCGGGCACCATCCCGGACACCGCCGCCGCGACGATCTCCCCGTCCCCCCGGAACAGCTCCGCGCACGCCACCGCGCACACCTCGGCCCGCGTCGCCGCGCTCATCGCGACTCCTCCTGCCAGGTCCGGACGGCGTCCTGGTAGGCGGCCTCGTCGCCCGACAGGAAGCGGTCGCGGAACGCCCGCCACTTCTCCGGATCGCCCGCCGACTGCGCGTACAGCCGCTGGAACGCCTCGTCGCGGCCGTGGTCGGGTTCGCAGGTGGTGAAGTGCGCCCCGTTCGGGGTCTCCACCACGCCCGCGACGTGCGAGCGGCTGATCAGCAGCGACTGCACCGGTCCCTCCTTGAGCAGGTCGCCGGTGTCGACGAGGCGTTCGCACGACACGTACGCGCGGGCCGCGGCCTTGGCGAACAGGTCGTCCATGTACGGGTCGGGGCCGAGGTACTGGCCGTTGCCGCGCGCGTCCGCGCGGTTCATGTGGACCAGCGCGACGTCCATCGTCAGCGGGGGCACGGCGATCAGCTCGGTGCCGTCCGCGTACGGCGAGCGGACGGTCCTCAGCTCGGGGTTGACGCGCAGCACGTCCGAGCCCAGGCCCGCCGGCGTCGGCAGGAACGGCAGCCGGTGCGCCGCCGCGTACAGCCCGAACATGAACATGCCCTCGTCGTACTCGGTCAGCTCGATCGCCCCGTTCTGCCGCGCCGCCCGGAAGTGCGGCTCCAGCGGGATCGAGTCGAGCGTGACGAACGGCGCGACCAGCCTGCGGACCTTGCCGTACGCGCACAGCAGGCCCACGTCCGGGCCGCCGTAGGACACCACCGTCAGGTCGGTGACCGGCGCCCGGCAGATCGCCCGCACCAGCGCCATCGGCTTGCGGCGCGAGCCCCAGCCGCCGATCCCGACCGTCATGCCGCTGTCCAGCGACGCGACGACCTCGTCCACCGTCATGACCTTGCTCATCGGCCCTCCTCGGCGGCCCGGCCGTCCCGGCCGCTGCGGACGAAGGCGTCGCGGTGCCGGTCGCCCGCGCCGGTCAGGTTCAGCTCGAACGTGAAGCCCTGCTCGAACCGGTAGCTGCGCTTGACGTCGACCGGGTCGATGCCGTTCAGCGACTCCTTGGCCCGCCGGATCACGTACCGGTCCTTGGCGGCGATGTCGCGGGCCACCGCCATCGCCGCGTCGCGCAGTCGCGCCGCCGGGACCACCTCCAGCACCGATCCGTGCCGGTGCAGTTCCTCGGCGGTGACGTTGCGGCAGGTGTAGACCATGGCGCGCATCAGGTGCTGTGGGACGAGCCGGGCCAGGTGGGTGGCGGCGCCCAGCGCGCCCCGGTCCACCTCGGGCAGGCCGAAGTAGGCGTCCTCGGACGCCACGACGACGTCGGCGTTGCCGGCCAGCCCGACGCCGCCGCCCAGGCAGAACCCGTGCACCGCCGCCACGACCGGGACCTCGCACTCGTACACCGCCGCGAACGCCGCGTAGCACCCCCGGTTGGCGCCGACCAGCGCGGTGTGCCCCTCGGCGGCCTGCATCTCCTTGATGTCCACGCCCGCGTTGAAGCCGCGTCCGTCGGCGCGGAGCACCACCGCCCCGACGTCCGGGTCGCGGCCCGCCGCCAGCACGGCGTCGGCCAGGTCGTACCAGCCCCGGACGGTGAGCGCGTTGACCGGGGGCGCGGTGACGACGATCTCGGCCACCCCGTCGGGGTGGGTCGTGGTGGAGACTCCCATGCGCTACCTTTCCACCAAACATTTGTTAGAACAGACGGTAGCAGGAACCCGCCGGGAGGGCCCGATGTCGCTGACGCTGGATCTGAGCGGCCGCCTCGCCGTGGTCACCGGGGGCGTGCGGGGCGTCGGACGCGGCATCAGCCGGGCGTTCCTGGCCGCCGGGGCCGACGTCGTCGCCGTCGCCCGCCGCGAGCCGCCGGACCTTCCGTCCGTGGACGGCCGCACCGCCCGCTTCGTCTCCCTCGACGTGCGCGACCCGGACGCCGTGCGGGACTTCATGGACGGCCTCGACCGGATCGACGTGCTGGTCAACAACGCGGGCGGCACCCCGTTCCTGCCGCTGTCGGAGGGCGACCTCCGCACCCACGCCAAGATCATCGAACTGAACCTGACCGCCCCGCTGATCTGCGCCCGGGCCGCCGCCGCCCGCATGCGGGCCCGGCCCGGCGGCGGCTCCATCATCATGATCGGCAGCGTGAGCGGGGTGCGGCCCTCGCCCGGCAGCGCCGCCTACGGCGCCGCCAAGGCGGGCCTGCACAGCCTGGCGACCTCCCTCGCCGTCGAATGGGCCCCCGACGACATCCGGGTGAACGCGCTCGTCCTCGGCATGGTCCGCACCGAGAGCTCCCACCTGCACTACGGCGACGAGGCGGGGATCGCCGCCGTCGAACGCACCGTCCCCCTGGGCCGCCTGGCCGACCCGTACGCCGACGTCGGCGCGGCCTGCGTCTATCTCGCCTCGGACCTGGCGGCCTACGTCACCGGTTCCGCACTGCTCATGCACGGCGGCGGCGAACGCCCCGCCTTCCTGGACGCCGCCACCGCCAACAGGCCCGGCCTGAACGAGGAGGACGCCAAGTGATCTGCGAGGACCGCGTCGTGGCCGTCACCGGAGCGGGCCGCGGCCTCGGCCGCGCCCACGCCCTGGAGTTCGCCCGCCAGGGCGCCGCCGTGGTCGTCAACGACCTCGGCGTGGCCCGCGACGGCACCGGGGACGCGGCCGACGGCCCCGCCCAGCGGGTCGTCGAGGAGATCGAGCGGCTGGGCGGCCGCGCGGTCGCCAGCGTTCACGACATCGCCACCGAGGACGGCGCCGCCGCCCTGGTCGCCGCCGCCCTGGAGGCGTTCGGACGCCTGGACACCCTCGTCAACAACGCCGGGTTCCTGCGCGACCGGATGCTGGTCAACCTCACCGAGGAGGAGTGGGACGCGGTCATGCGCGTCCACCTCAAGGGCCACTTCCTGCCGCTCAAGCACGCGGGCCGCCACTGGCGCGCCGAGAGCAAGGCGGGCAGGGCCGTGGACGCCCGCGTCGTCAACACCTCCTCCGGCGCCGGGCTGCTCGGCAGCGTCGGCCAGGGCAACTACTCCGCCGCCAAGGCCGGGATCGTCGGCCTCACCCTGGTCGCCGCCGCCGAACTGGCCCGCTACGGCGTGGCCGTCAACGCGATCGCGCCGGCCGCCCGCACCCGCATGACCGAGGAGGTCTTCGCGCGGACGATGGCGCCGCCCGCCGAAGGCGAGTTCGACCCGATGGCCCCGGAGAACGTCTCGCCCCTGGTGGCCTGGCTCGGGTCGGCGCGCTCGCGGGGCGTCACCGGCCGCGTCTTCGAGGTCGAGGGCGGGAGGATCTGCGTGATGGACGGCTTCCGGCACGGCCCGATGATCGACAAGGGCGGCCGCTGGGACCCGTCCGAACTGGACGACGTGGTCGCCGGCCTGCTCTCCAGCGCACCCGCCCCGGAACCCGCCTACGGCGCCTGAACGAGACGCCCGCACGAGACGCCTGAGCGAGACGCCCGAACGAGACGATCGCGTATGGGACGTGGACGCTCGTCCATGGTCCGTCGCGTCCCCGCCTGGTGAGCTGGGCGCATGACCGAAAACGCACCGATTCTCGTTCTCGGCGGCCGCGGCAAGACGGGCCGCCGCGTCGTCGCCCGCCTGCAGGACCGCGGCGTGCCCGTGCGCGTGGGCTCCCGCACGACCGGCACCCGCTTCGACTGGACGGCCCCCGAGACGTGGGGCCCGGCGCTCGACGGCGTGGGCGCCGTGTACGTCGTCCCCATGAACGAGTTCGTCGACCAGTCCGCCGTGGAGGACTTCGTTCGCCTGGCCGCCGAGGCGAAGGTGCGGCGGCTGGTCCTGCTGTCGGCACGCGGTGGGGACGGCCGCGCGCTGCCGGAGCAGGAGCCCGTCGAGCGCGCGGTGCGCGATTCCGGCGCCGAATGGACGATCCTGCGTCCGGCCTGGTTCGCCCAGAACTTCAGCGAGGACTTCTTCCTCGACCCGCTGCTCGCGGGCGAGCTCGCGCTGCCCACCGGAGAAGGCCGTGAGGCGTTCGTCGACGCCGAGGACATCGCCGACGTGGCCGTCGCCGCCCTCACCGCGGACGGCCACGCGGGGGAGATCTACGAGCTGTCCGGGCCGGAGGCGCTGTCACTGCGTTCCGTCGCCTCGTTGATCTCCGAGGCCACCGGCCGCGACATCCGCTACCTGCCCGTCGGCGTCGCCGATTTCACGGCGGCGCTGACTTCGCAGGGGTGGCCGTCCGACGTGGTGGAGACGGTCACCGCGCTCCTGGGCAAGATCGCCGACGGCCGGGGCGAACACCTCAGCGACGGCGTCCAGCGCGCCCTGGGACGCGCTCCCCGCCCCTTCGCCGACTACGTCAAGTCCACGGCCGCCACCGGCGTCTGGAATCCCTGACGGAAGATCGCGGCGCGCACCTTACTATGTCAAGGCCGTCGCCCGTACCAAGCTCCCACCGGCCGCCGGCGAAGGCGTCAGCGAAGGCGTCGGCGACCGGGGGAGCCGGCCGGGCCCCGTCGCACGGTGACGTCGCCGGCGCCGGCCTCACAGTTCGGCCGGCTGTCTCGTCGGACTGGTGAGGGCGGACGCGACCAAGGGAGCCTGCGACACCATGACCACCTCCGAGCCGGAACGGGACCGGCCCGATCCGAGCCTGAACGCGATCATCAGTGAGCGGCGTCAGCTGATCAATATGGCGTACCGGCTCCTCGGCTCCCTGGCCGAGGCCGAGGACGTCGTCCAGGAGACCTACGCCCGCTGGTACGCCATGTCCCGGCCGCAGCAGGACGCCATCGAGTCCCCCGGCGCATGGCTGACCAGGGTCGCCGGCCGCATCTGCTACGACCTGCTCGGCTCGGCGCGGGCCCGGCGCGAGCGCTACGTGGGCGAATGGATCCCCGAGCCGCTGCCCGACTCCACCGAGTGGATCAACGGGCGGCAGGGGAGCGCCCCGGCCGACCCGGCCGACCGCGTCACCCTGGACGAGTCGGTCACCATGGCCTTCCTCGTCGTGCTGGAATCGATGACCCCGGCCGAGCGGGTGGCGTTCGTCCTGCACGACGTCTTCCGCTTCTCCTTCGCGGAGGTGGCCGAGATCGTCGGCCGTACCCCGGCGGCATGCCGCCAGCTGGCCTCCTCGGCCCGCCGCCGCGTCCGCGCGTCGCAGGGGCCCGCGACCCCGGCGGCCCAGCGCGCCGCCGTCGTCCGGAGCTTCAAGGAGGCGTGGGAGGCCAAGGACCTCGACGCCCTCATCGCCCTCCTCGACCCCGACGCCACGGGCATCGCCGACGGCGGCGGCCTCGTCAGCGCCGTGCTCGAGCCGGTCGAGGGCGCCGAGCGGGTCGCGCGCTTCCTGGTCGACATCGCCGACCGGGCGACCGACCTGACGATCACGGAGCGCCTGGTCAACGGCCAGCCCGGTCTGGTGGCCCGGCCGGACGACGTCACGGTGGCGGTGATGGCGTTCGACGTCGTCGGCGACCGGATCAGGCGCATCTGGGCGGTGCGCAACCCCGAGAAGCTCCGGCCCTGGACGACGGGCTGACGACCGGGCCGGATCAGGCGCGGCTCCAGCGCTGGTCCTGCCAGGCGGGGTCCAGCGGGGTGTGGGCGATGTGGTTGGTGTAGTTGGACAGGGTCTTCATGCCGACGCCCAGGACGATGTCCATGACGTGGCGGCGGGTGTAGCCGGCCGCCAGGAAGGCCTCGACCTCTTCCTCCTCCACCCATCCCTGCCGGGTGACCATGGCCTGGGTGAAGCGGCGGACTGCCTCCAGCGCGGGGTCGGCCGGCGGCTTGCCGTCGCGCAGCGCCCGTACGACGTCGGCGGGGACGCGGGAGCGCAGCGCCAGGGTGGAGTGGGCCGCCACGCAGTACTCGCAGTTGTTCTCCACGCTGGCGGTGATCCACACGACGTGCTTGGCGGGGCCGGGCAGGGATGACCTGCCGAACAGTTCGGCCAGGGCGTTGTACCCGGCCAGCAGTTGGGGGGACTCGGCCATCACCCCGTTGAGGGTGGTCACGAATCCCATCCGGCGCTTGGCGGCCTCCAGTTGGGGGCGGGCCGCCTCGGGGGCGTTGGTCTCGTCGTAGACGGTGAAGCCGGTCATCGGCGGTCCTCCGTGGTGTGGGTTCGGGGTGAACGGATCTGTGGTCGCGCCCGGTCAGGGGCGGGCGGCGCCGGTGAGGACCCGCAGGGTGGTGGTCGCGGTGGCCAGCAGGTCGGCCGCGGGGGCGCCGGCGCGGGAGCGCAGGTTCATCCCGTAGGCCAGCAGCGCCAGCATGTCCGCGGCCGCGTCCAGGTCCAGGTCCGGCGGGATCTGCTCCTGGGTGCGGGCGTCCTGGAGCGCGGCGCGCATCGCCGCGCGCAGGCCGCGGTGGTGGTCGTCCAGGACCTCGCGCACCTGCGGGTCGTCCCGGTCGGGACCGGCGTGGGCGTTGGAGACCATGCAGCCCCAGCGGGCGTGCTCGCCTTCGCAGCGCGCCCGCACCAGGCGGTCGAAGAACTCGGTGATGGCGGGCAGCCCGCGCACGTCGGCGGCCAGGCGCTCGAACACCGGGCGGGACTGGCGTTCGACGTAGCGGCGCAGCGCGGCCGCGTACAGGTCGCGCTTGCCGCCGAAGGTGGCGTACAGGCTGGAGCGGCTGAGCCCGGTCGCGTTCACCACCTCGGCGATGCCCGCCGTGGCGGCCCCCCGCTCCCAGAACAGCCGCACCACCTGATCCAGCACCGTGTCGGGATCGAAGTGCTTCACGTCGGGCATCCGCGTCACCACCTATCTTGGAACGATTGTTCCAAGATAGGCGCGGCGGCCGTCCGGCCGCAACCCCGCAACATGGACCGGTGTTCTGTTCCCGCAGCCGCCGCCCGCCGGGTTCGCCGCCTCCTCCGCGATCGACGGGCGGGGGGTGCCGGCGGTGGAATGACGGGCGTGTGGATGATGTTGTTAGACCCTGGGACGGCCGGGAAAACCGATCGCCTTGGGCGCGTCGTCCCGGCTACGGTGCCAAGGTTGCGGGGACGCCCGCCCGGCGCCGCCCGGCCGCCCTGCCCCGCCCTTGGTCACCCGTTCGACGGTAATGAGGACGCACGTGAAATCGCCGCTCGCCGACCTGCGCGCGCGCCTGCCCGAGCTGACCCTGTACGACTCGCACCGGTTGCGCCGCCGTCTCGACGGTGCGCAGAAGCTGCGTGACGAGCGGCGGCGCGCCCGGGTGCTGGCGGAGATCGGCGCCGAGATCGAGGCCGCCGAGCGGCGGGTGGCGCGGCGGCGTGCGGCCGTTCCGGCGATCACCTATCCGGCCGCGCTGCCGGTGTCGCAGAAGAAGGACGACATCCTGGCGGCCGTGCGGGACCACCAGGTGGTGATCGTGGCGGGGGAGACCGGGTCCGGCAAGACCACCCAGATCCCCAAGATCTGCCTGGAGCTGGGCCGCGGCGTGCTCGGCTCGATCGGGCACACCCAGCCGCGGCGGCTGGCCGCCCGGACCGTGGCCGACCGGATCGCCGAGGAGCTGGGCACCGAGCTCGGCGAGGCGGTCGGGTACAAGGTGCGCTTCACCGACCGGTCCGGCGACGACACGCTGGTCAAGCTGATGACCGACGGCATCCTGCTGGCCGAGATCCAGACCGACCGGCTGCTGCGCCGCTACGACACGCTGATCATCGACGAGGCGCACGAGCGCAGCCTCAACATCGACTTCCTGCTCGGATACGTCAAGGAGATCCTGCCGAGGCGGCCCGACCTCAAGGTGATCATCACCTCGGCGACGATCGACCCCGAGCGGTTCTCCAAGCACTTCGACGACGCGCCGATCGTGGAGGTGTCGGGCCGGACGTATCCCGTGGAGGTCCGGTACCGTCCGCTGGTCGACCCCGACGACCCGCAGGCCGACCCCGACCGCGACCAGATCCAGGCGATCTGCGACGCGGTGGACGAGCTGTCCGGCGAGGCGCCGGGCGACATCCTGGTGTTCCTCAGCGGCGAACGGGAGATCCGCGACACGGCGGACGCGCTGGGCAAGCACCTCAAGGGGCGGCGGGGGCCGCAGACGGAGGTGCTGCCGCTGTACGCGCGGCTGTCGGCGGCCGAGCAGCACCGGGTGTTCAAGCCGCACGGCGGACGGCGCATCGTGCTGGCCACCAACGTCGCCGAGACGTCCCTGACCGTCCCCGGCATCAAGTACGTCATCGACCCGGGCACCGCGCGCATCTCCCGCTACAGCCACCGGCTCAAGGTGCAGCGGCTGCCGATCGAGCCGATCTCGCAGGCGTCGGCCAACCAGCGCAAGGGCCGCTGCGGACGCGTGTCGGAGGGCATCTGCATCCGGCTGTACTCGGAGGAGGACTTCGAGGCGCGGCCGGAGTTCACCGAGCCGGAGATCCTGCGCACCAACCTGGCGTCGGTCATCCTGCAGATGACGGCGCTGGGCCTGGGCGACATCGCCGCGTTCCCGTTCGTCGAGCCGCCGGACCGCCGCAACGTCAAGGCGGGCATGGACCTGCTGCACGAGCTGGGCGCCATCGACCCGGCCGAGAAGGACCCGCGCAAGCGGCTCACCCCGCTGGGCCGCCGGCTGGCGCAGCTGCCGATCGACCCGCGGCTGGCCCGGATGATCCTGGCGGCCGACGAGGGCGGCTGCGTCCGCGAGGTGCTGGTGATCGCCTCGGCGCTGTCCATCCAGGACCCGCGGGAGCGTCCCGCCGAGCACCAGCAGGCCGCCGACGAGAAGCACCGCCGGTTCGCCGACCCGACGTCGGACTTCCTGGCGTACGTGAACCTGTGGAACTACCTGCGGGACCGGCAGCGGGAGCTGTCGGGCAGCGCGTTCCGGCGGATGTGCCGCGAGGAGTTCCTGCACTACCTGCGGGTGCGTGAATGGCAGGACCTGCACTCGCAGCTCAAGCAGGTCGCCAAGTCGCTGGGCGTCACCGTCAACAGCGCCGACGCCGACCCCGACCGCATCCACGTGGCGCTGCTGTCGGGCCTGCTGTCGCACATCGGCCTGCAGGACACCGACCGCAAGAAGGACGAGGGGAACCAGCGGCGGCGTCCGCAGGTGGAGTACCTGGGCGCGCGGGGCGCCAAGTTCGCCGTGTTCCCCGGGTCGGCGCTGTTCAAGAAGCCGCCCCGGTGGGTGATGGCCGCCGAGCTGGTGGAGACGTCCCGGCTGTGGGGCCGCATCAACGCCCGCATCGAGCCGGAGTGGGTCGAGCCGCTCGCCCAGCACCTGGTCAAACGCACCTACAGCGAGCCGCACTGGTCCAAGAAGCAGGCGGCGGTCATGGCGTACGAGAAGGTCACCCTGTACGGGGTGCCGATCGTGGCGCAGCGCCGCGTCAACTACGGCCGCATCGACCCGGAGCTGTCGCGCGAGCTGTTCATCCGGCACGCGCTGGTCGAGGGCGACTGGGACACCCGTCACCGGTTCTTCCACGACAACCGCGCGCTGCTGGACGAGGTGGAGGAACTGGAGCACCGGGCGCGGCGCCGCGACATCCTCGTCGACGACGAGACGCTGTTCGACTTCTACGACGAGCGGATCCCGCCGGACGTGGTGTCGGGGCGGCACTTCGACGCCTGGTGGAAGAAGGCCCGCCACACCGAGCCGGACCTGCTGAACTTCGAGAAGTCGATGCTCATCAACCAGAGCGCCGACGACGTCAGCGAGGCCGACTATCCCGACGCCTGGCGGCAGGGGCCGCTGCGGCTGCGGCTGACGTACCAGTTCGAGCCGGGCACCGACGCCGACGGCGTCACCGTGCACATCCCCGTGCAGATCCTCAACCAGGTGCGGCCAGACGGGTTCGAGTGGCAGGTGCCGGGGCTCCGGCAGGAGCTGGTCACCGAGCTGATCCGGTCGCTGCCCAAGCCGGTGCGCGTCAACTTCGTCCCGGCGCCCGACTTCGCGCGGCGCGTCCTGGAGCGCGTGTCGCCGCGCACCGAGCCGCTGCTGGCCGCGCTGGAACGCGAGCTGACCGCCATGACCGGCGTGCCGGTTGCCCGGGAGGACTGGGACCTGGCGCGCCTGCCCGCCCACCTGCGCATGAACTTCCGGGTGGTGGACGAGCGCGATCGCGTGCTCGGCGAGCACACCGACCTGGACGCGCTGAAGCGCAAGCTGCGCGGCACGATGCGCGGCACGCTGGCCAAGGCCGCGTCGAGCGAGGGCATCGAACGCGCCGGGCTGCGCGAGTGGACGATCGGCGAACTGCCGCGCACCTACCAGCGCAGCCAGTCCGGGTACGAGGTCAAGGCGTATCCGGCGCTGACCGACGAGGGCGACGCCGTCGCCGTCCGCATGTACGAGACCGAGGCCGAGCAGCGCCGCGCCATGTGGCTCGGCACGCGCCGCCTGGTGCTGCTCAACTGCACGTCCCCGGCCAAGCTGATCCAGAAGGGGCTGACGAACCAGGGCAAGCTGGCGCTCAGCCACAACCCGCACGGTTCGGTGGCCAAGCTGTTCGACGACTGCGTCACGGCCGCCGCCGACCGGCTGATCGCCGAGGCCGGCGGGCCGGCGTGGGACGAGGCGGGCTTCCGCCGCCTGTACGACCACGTGCGCGCCGAGTTGCACGACGCGACCGCCGCGATCGTGACGCACGTCGAGCGGATCCTCGCGGAGGCGCACGAGATCGACCGGCGCCTGCGCGGCACGACGAGCCTCACGCTGGTGCCGGCCCTGACCGACGTGCGCGAGCAGCTCGGCAGGCTCATCCATCCGGGGTTCGTGACCGCGACCGGCTGGCACCGGCTGCCCGACCTGCCCCGCTATCTGCGGGCGTTGCGGATCCGGCTGGACAAGCTGCCGGAGAACCCGGGCCGCGACCGGCAGCTGACCTTCCAGGTCCACCAGGTGGAGCAGGAGTACGAGGCGCTGCTGCACCGGCTGCCGCCGGCGCGTCGCGACGAGGAGGCGGTCCGGCAGATCCGCTGGATGCTGGAGGAGCTGCGGGTGTCGCTGTTCGCCCAGCAGCTCGGCACGCGCGTCCCGGTGTCGGACAAGCGCATCCGCAAGGCGATGGCGCAGATCACGGTCTGAGGCGGGGTTGTCGGCCGCCCGGTCGGAGTCTGTCAGCCCGCGTGTTGATCATCTTCGTCGCCCCCCAAGTCACTGCAGTCACGGGTACTAGTGCGTATCGTTCATTCCATGCCTAATAGCGATGAGCGCGACAACAGCGGTCCTGGGGGGCAGACCGTGACTCCCGAAGCCGCTGTCGCAGAGGCAGGCGCACAGTCCACCGAGGGCGCTCCCGCCGCTCCCGAGACCACCGCCGCCGAGAACGCCGCCGAGAACGCCGCCGCGGCGGTCGACACGGCCGCCGAGACCGGAACCTCCGCCGCCGTGCCCGAGCGCCGTACCGACGCCGCCGTGGCGCGGGTGGGGGATCCCGTCGCGGTCTGGCCGTGCGCCAACTGCGGCCGTCCGGTGCCGCAGCCGGTCGGGGCCGTGCGCACCGTCCGCTACTGCCAGGACAACGACGGCGCCTGCGCCCGCGAGGCGCGCGAACGGCGCGAACGGGGCCGGGACGCGCCCGGCCTGACCGGGCAGGTCGCCGCCACCTGGGAGATGGTGGAACGGCTGGAGCGCACCGCCGACCTGCTCGCCGAGTCGCTCACCCAGGAACTGAGCGTCGCCGGCGTGGAGCGGCGCGTCGCCGAGGTGCGGGCCGAGGCCGCCCGCGAGCTGGCCATCGCGCAGAGCGAGCGCGACGTGTCCCAGCGGCGTGCCGAGGAGGCCTGGCAGGAGGCCGCCGCGGCCCGCCAGCGCGCCGACGACGCCGAGCAGGCCGCCGCCAAGGCCCGCGAGGAGGCCAAGCTGGCCACCTCCAAGCGGGACGCCGCCCAGCAGGCGTGGGAGGAGGCCCACCAGATCGCCCAGCAGGCGGTGTCGGCCAAGCTGGCCGCCGAGAGCGAACGCGACCGCATCGCCGCCCGGGAGACCGAGCTGCTGGCCGCGCTGGAGAACACCCGCGCCGAGCTGGTCGCCCTGCACGCCAAGCTCGCCGAGACCGAGGGCGCGGTCGAGGCCCAGCGGGTGGAGGCCGCCGTCGCCAAGCAGGGCGCCGAGGACCTGCGCACCGCCATGCGCGACACCGAGGCGCAGCGGCAGCGCGCCATGCAGTCCGCCAGCAAGGCCGAGGCCGAACGGGCGGCCGCGCTGCGCGCCCAGTCGGAGGCCGAGGCCGAGGTGGTGCGGGCCAACGCCCGCGCCGAGGACGCCGTCAAGGAACGCGACGCCGCGCTCGCGCAGGCCCGGCAGGCCACCGCCGAACGCGACGAGCTGGCCACGAAGGTCAACGACCAGGCGCTGCAGCTGCGGCAGCTGTCCCAGTCGGTGGCCGAGCAGCAGGCCGCCCTCGCCGCGCTGGCCGAGGAGCGCGACGCGGCCCGCGCCGAGGCCGACCGGGCGCGCCGCCAGATCGACCAGCTCACGCAGGGCACGCTCTCGTCGAACTTCGTGCCCGCCCCGCCGCCGCCCGCGGCCGGGCATCCGCCGCAGTTCGGGACGCCCCCGCCCTACCCGAACGCGCTTCTGGCGCAGCAGGGCGGCGAACAGGGCCCGTCACCGACCGTCCCCGGCCTCCCCGTCCCCGGCGGCGCTTCGGCGGCCGCACGCGGGCAGCAGGGCGCCGTGCCGACCGACCGCGAGGACCCGCTGTTCACCGGCCCGTGACGGCTCCGGAAACGCCGCCGTGCCCGCCGCAGTGGGCAGGCGGCAACGGCCGGACGCGCCCCGCGGTCAGGACGACCAGCAGTGCTCGGTCGACGGCGTGGTCTCCTCCAGAGCGAAGCTCACCGAAGGGGACATCTCAGGCTTGGCCGCGGGGGCGGACTCGGCGGGCGGCGCGAACCGCTCGGGATCGACCTCGATCCAGATCTGCTCGGCCCGGCCGAGCAGGCGGCCGTCGGCCCCGTACAGCGCCGTCGCCGCGTGGGTCTTGCGGCCCTCGCGGGTGCGCGCCAGCCCCATCACCACGCACCGCTCGCCCGCCGCGGGGACATCGGTGACCTGCGCGGTCATCGTGCCCAGCACCGACGGACGGCCCGGTTCGAGGAACGACCACACGCCCGGGCAGTCCAGCGCCGCCCACACCAGCTCCCGTCCCGGCTCCTCGGCCGGCGTCCACGGGGCCGCCACGGTGCCGTCGCCCACCGGGCCGGGCGCCAGCCGCAGCCCGTCGCCGGGCTCGCGGTCGGTGCCGCACACGAAGCAGCCGGGGAACGGATGGTCGTCCACGCCGCGGAAGTTCGCGGCCGCCCCGAGCGCATCCTCGTACGGCACCGCCGCCACCGGCGGCACCACGATCGCCCCGGCCAGGGCCTCGGCGACCACCGCCTCGCCGTCCCACAGCCGGGCGCTGAGCCCCCGCTCGTCGTCCACGCTCACGCGCAGCTCGGTGTCGAGCGGCGGCGGGCGGCGCAGCGTGACGGTCACCGTGTCGGTGGACAGGTGACCGGCGAGCAGCCCCGCCACATAGCCGCCGTTGCCCGACCCCTCGGGCCCCCGGAACCGCGTCTCTATGATCAACTGAATCCCCCGGAGTCCGCCTAGGTATGAAAACTCCGCCGATAATAGTGATCCGCCCCGACAGTTCCGCACCCCGGGTGACCTGCCGCTACTACCGTGAGCAACGGCCCTTGCCCGGCCCGGGGAAGGGCGGCCGCGCCGTGGACCACTCGCAGCGGTAAGCCCGTTCCGTCAAGGCTCGCGCGTTCCCGAGACCTTTTCGCATGGGAGCGCGTCAACCGTTCCCGTCAGAACGACGGCGCGGTCACAGGGCGCGGGACGGCTGGGGACGACCCGGCCGGGTGGTGAAGAACACCGACAGCGACCCGGTGAGCCGGGCGCGCACCGTCGCCTCGTCCACCGGACCGTCCTCGGGGACGGGGGTGCGCTCCAGCGCCCGGGCGATCAGCTGCTCGACGTTGCGATCGGCGACCAGCACCGAGCACGTGTCGCACGCGTACCAGGGGTAGAGCATGTTGAGCACGGCCACCGCCGTGTCGTCGTCCGACAGGTGGGTGGTGTCCAGCTCGACCTCGAAGATGTCGGTGTCGTCGGGGTCCAGGGTGGGGTAGTACAGCCAGCGCGGGCCGGAGCAGCCGCAGAAGTCGCACATGCGGTCGCGCTGCTCGGGGGCGCCCACGGCCAGTTCCAGCTCGTGGTCCCACGGCTCCACCCGCCGGTTGTGGCGGTAGCCGACGCCGTCCAGCGTGCCCTCGCGGTTGTGCGTCACGTCATGCACCTCGCCGCCGCAGCGGGCGCACATGAAGCCGATGTCCTCCATGTCCCTCCCCGGTTCGCTGGGCACCGGCTCTCACAGTATCCGGCCGCGGCCGTGCTCGTCCGCCGGGGCGGGCACCGGGATCCGGGGTGCCCCGCGGGCGGGGGCGCGCACCGTCGGGTACCTTGATGATCCTCCCTGGTGCGCTCCGGTGATCCCGGCAGCCCCCGTCCCCTTCCCTCCGGCCGCCGCATCCGGCTCTCCGCGCCGGTTTCCACGCCCGAGCCCGACCGAGGAGGTTCCGTGTCACTCGTTCCCGCCCGCACCGACGTCGTCCTCAACGCCGACAAGGTGGACCTGGTCCGCGACGGCCGGACACTGCTGGACCAGGTGACGATGACGGTGCTCACCGGCGAGCACTGGGCCCTCCTCGGACCCAACGGCGCGGGAAAGAGCACGCTGCTCGGCATCCTCGGCGCCTACACCCACCCCACGCGCGGCACCGCCGAGATCCTCGGGCACCGGCTCGGCCGGGTCAACGTGCACGAGCTGCGCGCCCTCATCGGGCAGGTCAACCCGCGGCACCCGCTGCAGTCGGCGCGCACCGTCCGCGAGATCGTCCTGACCGGCGTGACCGGCACGATCGAGCTGGTGCCGCGCTGGACGCCCACCGACGACGAGCGGGCCCGCGCCGACGAGCTGATCGAGCTGATGGGCCTGGCCCGCCGCGCCGACGCCCGCTGGCCCCACCTGTCGCAGGGCGAGCGCGGCCGCACCCTCATCGCGCGGGCGCTGATGCCCGACCCGCCGCTGCTGCTGCTCGACGAGCCCGCCACCGGCCTGGACCTGGCCGCCCGCGAACGCCTGCTGGCCAGCCTGGACGAACTGCGGCAGCGGCGCCGCGACCTGACGACCGTGCTGGTCACCCACCACCTGGAGGAGCTGCCCACCAGCACCAGCCACGCCCTGCTGCTCAACGAGGGCCGGGTGCTGGCCGCCGGCCCGGCCGACGAGGTGCTCACCACCGAGCTGGTCAGCGCGTGCTTCGAGCACCCCGTGACGATCTCCCGGCACAACGGCCGCTGGGCCGCCACCGCCGGAACCCCGTAGGCACGCGGCCGCAGCGGGCGCCCCGTGGCACGCGGCGCGACGGGCCTCAGGCGTCGGCGGGGACGCGGTGGGCGGCCAGGTGCGCAAGCACCGACTGGTTGGCCTCCCACCCGTCCGGGAACTTCACCGGCACGCCCAGATGCACCGGCTCGGTGGACGGATGGGCGTCCAGCAGCTCGGGAATCCCGGCGCGGGCGACCACCACGCACGCGTGCCGGTGCCGCGAGGTCAGCACGCACAGCCGCCCCGACTCCAGGTGGAACGCGGTGGCGTCGCGGCGGCCCGACAGCGGGTGCAGCACGACCGTCACGTCGTACTCGCGGCCCTGCAGCCGGTTGGCGGTGTCGACGGTGATGCCCGCGCCCAGCGAGCCGAGCGCCGCGCGGATCGCGGCGACCTGGTCGCGGTGCGCCGCGCCGATCGCCACGCGGTCCGCGCTCACCTGCTTGGTGCCCAGCTCGGAGTGGGCGACCGGGCCGCGCTGCAGCAGCCGCACCGCCAGCGCCGCCGTCGCCCGCACCGCCTCGGCGTCGGTGCGCAGCGTGTGCCGGGCGGGCAGCTCGTACAGCGCCCAGCCGGTGGCCGCGGCCTCCTCCAGCGCCCGGTCGTAGGTGGTGCCCATGCCGCGCGCGCCGAACTCCAGCCGCCGGTCGTCCGGACCGGTGCCCGAACGGAACCCGGTGAACGGGTAGAACGCCTCCGACACCAGCGGCGCCGCCGACGCGGGCAGCCGCCACGACACCGGCAGCCGGTGCACCGGAAGGTCGGGGTTGTGCGCCAGCAGCACCGCCACGGCGCTGCGCAGCGGGTCCCAGGTCAGCCCCGCCCACCGTTCCACCTCCACGGTGGAGAACGGGTCGAGCTGCCCGGGGTCGCCGACGAACAGCGCTCGCTCGAACCGGCCGGCGATGCGCAGCAGCATGTCCGAGCGCATCTGGTACGCCTCGTCCACGATCGCCCACGGCCACGACCCGTCCGCCAGCGTCGCCCACTTGGCCGCCGTCGCGATCACGATGTCGCGGTCGGCCAGGTCGTCGGCCTTCTGTGCGACCCGCACCGAGGGATGCGCGGTGACCCGCTCCGACGGCGCGTAGGTCGACGCCGACAGCCGCCCGATGCCCAGCGCCGGATGCCTGACGGCGATGCGGTCGATGAGGTCGTCGACCTGCTCGTTGGTCTGCGCGACGATCATCAGCCGTTCCCCGGCCTCGGCCAGGTGCGCCGCGGCCCGCACCACCAGCGTCGACTTGCCCGCGCCGGGCGGGGAGTCGACCACCACGCCCCGGTGCTCGCCCGCCAGGTCGGCCAGCACCGCGTCCACGACCCGGGCCGCCGCGACCGAGGGTTCGGGCTCGTCCTGCGGCCCGCGCACCAGGCGCAGCGGGCCCGCAGCGGACGGGCGTGCGCCCGTCATGACCGTACGGTCCGTCATGACCACTCCTCCGCGGCGTCCTCGTCGGTGGGCACGTAGTCCTCGGGCGGGCCGCCGTGGGTCCACGGCGTCTCCTCCCGGTCGGGGAACCGGGCCGCGCCCCAGGAGTCGGCGACCCGCGAGGTGAAGCACACCCGGTCGCCGACCTGCGGGATCGTCCCGGGTTCGGGCGTCAGCTTGCGGCCCATCCCGCCGGTCAGCTCCAGCAGCACACCGCCCGCGTCCAGCTCCACCACGCGGCCCTTGAGCGCGGGACGGTCGGCGCTGCACACCGTCGTGCCGGGCTCCAGCCGCACCGGGTCCTCGGTGCCGACGCGCAGGTACGGCCGCAGCCGGGGCCGCTTGCCCGTCTCGTCCAGCCGGGTCGGGTCGCACTCGGTGACCACGCCGCCGAACGCCTGGCCCGCCAGCCGGTGCTCGGCCATCACCAGCGGATCGTCGAACGCGCGCTGCGCGTCGTAGCTCTCCTGGGCGCGTTCCAGGTCGTGCAGCCGCCGCGCCGCCCGCACCGGCGGGTCGCGGCGGGCCTGCGGATACGCCTCGCCGAACGTCTGGTGGTAGTAGGTGAACGCGTCGCGGTCGCGTTCCCAGCGGGCGGGCACGCTGGCGCCCTCCGGCAGTTCGCGCAGCAACCGCATCCCCCGCCACATCAGATCCCAGGTCGGGGTCAGCTGGCTCTCCAGCGCCGCGCGGATCCTCTCCTCCGCCTGCGGCGCCCGGTCGTTGTAGGCGGCGATGGCCGGGGCCAGCACCTCGTTGTCGAACGTGGGGTCGGTCGCCGGACCGGCCGGGGGACACGTCACCGGGTCCTCGGCGAGCGCCGCCGCCGCGGGACCGTCCATGCCGTCCGGCGGGTCGATCCAGCCCAGCAGCGCCGCCAGGTTGCCGTCCTCCAGCGAACTCTGCCCCGTCGCCCAGTGCAGCCGCAGCACCTCGGTCATCGCCAGCAGCAGCGAGCTGCCCGGGTGGTCGTGGCGTTCGGTGAACCAGGTCAGCCACCGGCCCAGCGCCGGGACCGCCGCGTCCACCGCGTACGGGCCCTCGGTGCGCCGGAACCGCGTGGAACGCCCCAGCATCCGCAGGAACGCCACCCCGCCCCGGTTGGGCACCAGCAGCTGCGGCGCGTCGCTGTAGCGGGTCTTCTCCTCGCCGTCGCGTCCCGGCGGCAGCTGCTCCACCGACCCGCGGCTCGCTTCCACGTGGTCGAGCACCACCTTGGCCAGGTCGGCGGCGAACGCGAACCGCAGGTCGCGGTTGCGCGGCTGCGGCACCACCAGCAGCGTCGGGTCGGACGGGCGCGTGCCGAGCATCACCGCCAGCGGCGCGGCCGCCTCACCGGCCAGCTTCAGCGGCACCATCACCAGCGGCGCCTCGGCCAGATGGCAGTGCCGCACCGTGGCCAGCGGCTGCGCCCGGCCCGTGGCCACCGCCTCCAGCTGCGCCAGCGACGTCAGCGCACTCAACCCTGCCCCCCGCTCGCCCGCTCGTCAGTCCAGGCGACGCCGCGCCCCTCCGGCTCCCTCATGCCTGCCCCCCGCTCGCCTCCGGGGCGCCGAGAAGGCGCCGCCTTCCCTCCTCACTCGTCCCTCGCTCGTCAGTCCAGGCGACGCCGCGCCCCTCCGGCTCCCTCATTACCGGTGCCCCTCCACCGGCGTTCGCGGGGCGCGGGTCACGCGGCACCGTCCAGGGCCTCGCGGCGCAGGCGGGCGGCGGTGCGCAGCTGCGCGGCGGTCTCGGCCAGATCGGGCGACGGCTCGATCGTGCCGTTCGCCAGCGCCAGCGCGGTGCCGACCGAGTCGACGCCGCCCAGGTCGTCGCGCACCGACCGGCCCAGCGCCCCCGTCGAGCCGCACGCGCGCGCCTCGTCCCGGCAGAAGAACGCCATCTCGCAGGTAGACATGCACTCGGGCGCGTAGCGGGCCGCCACCGCGCGCACCGCCTCGGGCAGCGTGTCGCCGGGCGTGAACGTCAGGTCGTCCGGCAGCGTCTCCAGGATGCGGTCGACGCGGGTGAGCCGCGCCAGCTGCCGCTCCAGCACCGCCAGCTGCGGCCGCACGTCCAGCGGCGACGCGGTCGGACGGTTGGAGAAGTTCTCCGGGCACACCAGGAACACCTCGTGCGACACCCGGTCGGCGGGCGCGCCCAGCTCGGCCAGCAGGCGGCGCAGCGCCAGCACGTACACCGCGGACTGGCGGGCGGCGGCGGCCACCTGGTCGGGCTCGGCCTGCCCGTCGATCACCGCGAACGACTTGATCTCGATGACGTGGAAGCGTCCTTCCAGCTGGAAGGCGATGACGTCGGGCTCCAGGTAGGCGGGCTGCCCCGCGATGTCCAGCCGCAGCAGCGGATGGTCGAACAGCGTGCCCTCGCCCGACTCCAGCGCGCGCGCCAGCAGCCGCCGGGTGCGCGTGTAGCGCAGCTCGCGGCCCTCGTTGCCGCCGACCACCTCGAGGTCGTCGTAGGCGACCTCGGGCACCTCCAGGCCGAGGCGGTCGCGCAGCAGGGTGAGCAGCTCGGCGCAGCCGTCGGCCTTCACCTGCGCCTCGAACGCGTTGCCGCGCGTGATGGCGAACTGCGACTGGCCGAACTGCGCGGGGAAGCCCAGCGCGCGGGCGACGGCGTCCTTGTCCACCCCCGCCGCGTCCATCACGCCGCGCCGCGCGCAGCCGGGGTTGGCCGTCAGCGCGGCGATGGTGCGGGCGTCGTGGTTGCGCGGTTGCGCGCCGCCGCGCAACCGGTCGAGGTCGAGTGCGGTGTCGGTCATCGGTCGTCTCCGTTGCTGGCGCCGTCCGGACGGCGCCGCGGCGGGGCCGGGTCGCTCGTCCGACGGGAGGTGCGGGGTGCCGCCTCGCCGCCCGGGCCGCCGGACGGCACCGTCGCCGCCCTGCCGCGCTTGGCGGCCGGGGCCGGCGCGGACGAGCGGCGCTTGGGCGTCTTCTTGCGGGACGCGGCGGCGGTGCTCTTGCGTGAGGCGGTGGTGCCGGCCCGGCGCTGGCGCGGCACCGCGGGAGCCGGGGCGCCCGGTGGGACGCCGCCGACGGCGGACGCGGCGGTGCGCATCGCCCGCAGGCGGGTGCCGAACAGCAGCTCGGCCTCGTCGAGCTGCGCGCGGGCGCGTTCGGCGGCCTGCCTGCGCTGGTCGCGGTCGGCCGCCTCGTGGACGTCGAGTTCGGCCCGCGCCGCCTCGGCCAGCACCGCCGGGTCGACGACGCCGACCGTCCCCGTCGCCGGCACGTCGGCCGCGCCGGGGATGTTGGCCGCGAACCGCCACAGCAGCCGCCGCACCTCCGGCGACGACGCCGCGTCGCCGCGCCCGGCGTGCTCGGCGACGCGCATCGCCGCGGTGAGGAAGTCGGTGCGCGGGCTGAGCGGCCCGACGATCCGCTGCTCCAGCGGCCACGTGCTCACCGTCACCAGGCCGCGCGCCGCGGCGAGCAGGTCGGCGGTGAGCCCGGCGCACAGGTAGTACGGCCGGGCGTACGGGGCGGCGCGGAACGAGCGTTCCTCGTCGCGGCGCAGGCTGGTCAGCCGCGTGCCCGGGATCTCGCCGGGGAAGAACGCCGCGTACACCGACCCGATCAGCTTGGGCGCGGCGGGCACGCCGAGCAGCGTCAGGGCCTGGTGGACCTGGTCGCGCACCGGCAGCAGCCCGCGTTCGGCGCCGCCGCCCGTCCGGGGGCGCTCGTCGGCGGGATCGCCGCCGTCACCGAGCACCGCCTCGTCCCAGGCGCGTTCGGCGCCGCGCAGCTCGGCGCGCAGCGTGCGGGCCTGCCCGCGGTCACCGGCCGCCATGGCGCGCCGGACCGCGGCGCGCAGCTCGGCGATGCGCTCCTCCAGCGCCTCGGGCGTGAGCGCGTCGGGTGACGTCGGCATGCGGGTGAGACTAACGCAGCTTCCCGACAGTTCCAGTGTTTTCCAGTGATTGGAGTGTCGGCTGTGGCGTCGGGGGAGCGTCAGCGGGGCCTGCGCCAGATGATCGAGTAGCGCCACAGCGCGTGCCTGCGGAATCGCGCGCCGGGCAGCACCCGCAGCGCCTCGTCCCGCACCTCGGCCCACGTCATGTCGGGGTCGGCGACCGGCGCGCCCGGGTTCCCGGCGCGGCGCCGGTTGCGCCACCGGTGGAAGTAGTGCGTCGGCACGGCCACGGCGTCGTACAGCAGGTCCGTCAGCTCGCCGTTGCCGGCCACGCTGATGACCACCAGGCTCCCGCCGGGGCGCAGCGCGTCGCGCATGGCGCTCAGGGCCGCCGTGAAGTCCATGTGGTGGATCGCCGCGACGCTGCAGACGAAGTCGAAGTGCTCGCGCGGCACGTCGTACTCCAGGAAGTCGGCCTCGACGAACTCGACGTTGCCCACGCCCTCGCTCAGCTCCCGCGCCCTGGCGACCATCTCGGCGGACGCGTCGAGACCGATGACGTGCTCGGCGCGCGGCGCCAGCCGCCGCACCAGCAGGCCGTCGCCGCACCCCACGTCGAGGGCCGCGCCGCAGCCGCGCGGCACCGAGCTCAGCACCACGCCGTGGTAGTGCGTGTTGTGGTTCCAGTAGTCGTGCGCCGGGTCCGATGTCGCCGGAAGGGGCACGCGTCCTCCTGGGGGGCGGGCCGCGCGGGGGCCGGGCGCGGCGGTCGTGGTCGTCGGAGAGCCCCCACGATAACGATCACCAGGAGGTGCCGGGGCCTTCCCGACGCGGACGCCGCGTGCCAGGGTGGACGACATGATCGACACGAGGGTGCGGCCGGTGTGGCTGATCCGGCACGGGCAGAGCGAGTCCAACGCCGGGCTCCCGACGAACGGACCGGGCGCCGCCCCGCTGACCGCACTGGGGCGTGAGCAGGCGGCGCGCATGGCGGCGGCGTTCACCGCGCCGCCCGACCTCGTCGTCAGCTCGCCGTTCGTCCGCGCGCGGCAGACCGCCCAGGCCACCCTCGACCGCTTCCCGGACGTGCCGTACGAGGAGTGGCCCGTCCAGGAGTTCACCTACCTCGGCGCCCTGCACGCCCACCGGACCACCGCCGAGCAGCGGCAGCCGTTCGCCCGGGCGTACTGGGAGCGCTGCGACCCCGCGCACGTCAGCGGCGGCGACGGCGAGTCGTTCCGGGAACTGATCACGCGCGCCCGCGCGTTCCTGGACCGCCTCGCCGAACGCCCCGAGGACGGACTCATCACGGTGTTCACCCACGGCATCTTCATGCGCGCGGTGATCTGGACGCTGTTCTCCGGCGTCACCGACCCCGATGCCGCCGCCATGCGCTCCTACCGGCGGTTCCAGGGCGCGTGCGACATCCCCAACTGCGCTGTCACGGAACTGTGGCGGCCGAACGGCCAGCACGGGTTCCGTGTCGTCGGCGGCGGCACGACCCACCTGGCCGGCGCCGCCACCGCCCAGCCCGCCGCCCCGGCACGCGCGTCCTACCTGGACTGAACGCGTCCGAAGCCGCTCAGTCCGGGAAGCTGGCGAAGTAGCCGCCGGCCATGTCGTCGTCGGCGTGGCCCTTGGCCTTGGCGCGGCGGAACCGCTCGCCCGCGGCCTCGTTCATGTCCACCCGGACGCCCGCCGAGGCGGCGGCCTCGCTGATGAGACGGGTGTCCTTCTCGGCGTTGCCCACGGTGAAGCTGGGCGTGAAGTCGCCCGCCAGGATGGCCTTCATCTTGGCCTGCAGGTACGGGCTGTCCACGGGGCCGCCCGTGACGACCTCGCCGAACAGCGCCGGGTCCAGGCCGAGCGCCTTGACCAGGGCGAGGACCTCGGCCAGCACCGACGTCAGCGAGATGCCGTAGCTGACGGTCGCCATCTTCAGCCGGGTGCCGGCGCCGCCCGCGCCGTCCTCGTCCAGCCACAGCGTCTTCTGTCCCACCGCGCCGAACACCGGCTCCAGCGCCGCGCGCGCCTCCTCCGGGCCGGCCGCGAGGATGACCAGCTTGCCCTGCTCGGCGGGCTGCCTCGTGCCCTGCACGGGCGCGTCGACGAACGTGACGCCGTGCTCGGCGGCCAGGTCGGCGAGAGGCCGCAACGCGCCCACGCCGACGGTGCTCATCTGCGCCCACACCTGGCCGGGCCGCAGCGCGGACGCGGCGTCGGACATGGCCGAGCGCACCGCCTCCCCGTCGCTGAGCATCGTGATGACGACGTCGGCGCCGTCGACCGCCCGCGCGGGGGAGTCGGCGACGGTCGCGCCGTCCGCGGCCAGCGGCTCGGCGCGCGCACGGGTGCGGTTCCACACCCGCACGTCCAGGCCCGCCCTCGCCAGGTTGCGGGCCATCGCCGCTCCCATGATCCCGGTGCCCAGCACGGCGACAGAAGACATGACGCTCTCCCAGAAATTCTTGACCGATCGTTCCGATTAGTTGGCGGGGGCGGCCGGCAGAGCGCCCACGGCGGTGTCGACCACGGCGGCCAGGCGCCGCCGGTCGGCACCGGCCTTTCCCTGCACGCGCAGGCCCTGGATGGTGGTGACCAGGAAGTCGGCCAGCGCCGTCACGTCGGCGTCCGGCGGCAGCTCGCCGCGCTCGCGGCCGCGCCGCAGCGCCGCCGCCACCAGCTCGGCCAGCAGGTCGAACGCGCGGCCGACGACGCGTCCCGCCAGCGGGTCGCCCGGCAGGCGCTCCACGGCGGTGTTGGTCATCAGGCAGCCGCGCCGGGCCGGGTCGGCGACCGTGTCGTCCACCAGCTCGAGCAGCAGGTCGCGCAGCACCACGCGGACCGGCTCGTCGCGCTCCAGCCGCTCCCGCATGCGCGCCAGCGACTCTTCGGCGTAGCGCCGCAGCGCCGCCTCGTACAGTCCGTCCTTGCTGCCGAACGCCGCGTACAGCGATCCCCGGCCGATGCCGGTGGCCGCCACCAGATCCTGGATGGAGGTCGCCGCATAGCCCCGCCGCCAGAACAGCTCCATGGCGTCGGCGACGGCCGCGTCCACGTCGAACTCCCGGGTACGCCCCATGCCGCCAACCCTAGGATTTTCTGTAACGATCAGTCAAGTAAGGGGCGGAGGGCTCGGATCAGCCGTAGGCGGGAGCCTCGTCGGAAATGTCGGTGTAGGGGGCGGCGAACAGGTCGAGGGTGCGCTCCAGGTGCGCGGACCACCAGGTGACCAGCCCGGCCGGACCCGCGGGGGCGCGGTCGCCGGGACGGTCGTCGCCCAGGTAGCGCTGCCGCAGCGGCGCCACGTCGCACAGGCGCTCCCACCACACCCGGTGCACCGCTGACTGGATCTGCCCCGCGTCCAGGGGGAACGCCGCGCGGTGACCGCGGACGAACGCGCGCACCCGGTCCAGGTCGAGGCCGGGCTCGTCGTCGGAGGCGAACAGGGACGCGGCGGCGCGCACCACCTCACCGGCGACCGGTCCGGTGGTGAGTGCGTCCCAGCCCAGCACGGCCGTCACGTTGCCCGACCCGCCGTAGCGCAGGTTCCCGGCGTGGAACGCCCCGTGCAGGTGCCCCACCGTGCACACCTCGATCTCGGGGGGCTGGTGGTCGGCGAACTCGGCGAGCAGCTCGCGACGCTCATGCAGGCGGCGGGCGGTGAGCGCGTCGAAGTCGGTGCCGTCGCCGGGCAGCGCGTCCAGCATCCGGTCGACGGCGTCGATCGCGTCGGCGGCGCGCGGCGTGGGGACCAGCATGCTCTGCTGGACCGGCGGGGTCAGCCGGTCGAGCTCGGCGTGCAGGGCGCCCAGCAGCTCGCCGAGCCGCTCGCACTGGACGAACGTCAGCTCCAGCCCGCCGCGCCGCCGCCCCGCCACCCACGGATGCAGCGCGTACGCCGTTCCGGCCGAGGTGACGAGCGTGCGGCCGCCGCGCGCGGGCACCGGCGCCAGGACGGGGAGCCCCGCCGCGTCCAGCTCGGTCGTGACCGCGTGCTGGAACAGCACCGCGCGCCGGTCGACGCCGGTGTACCCGGTGAGCAGGTACGCCCCGTCGGCGGTGTCCACCCGCCAGCACCGGCGGCCGGGCCGCTCGGCCACCGGTGTCGGCGCCCCGGCGGGCGCGCCGATCGGCCAGCGCTTCAGCAGCCGCGGTGGAAGCTCGGTGTCGCAAGCGCTCTGTGACGTCGGCACCCCAGCACCTCGGTGGCCCTCGAACGGATGTTCACGTACCGACGCTACACGTCCGCCCGGTGCGGTGGAAGCGGAACCGGCGGCGCGGTGCGCCCCGGCGCACGGCCCGGCGCGCCCGGCGCCGCCCGGTGGTATCTCAGCGGCGTTCGAGGACCACCACGGGGATGTCGCGGTCGGTCTTGCGCTTGTACTCGTCGTAGTCGGGCCAGGCGGCGACCATCGTCCGCCACAGCCCGGGCTTCTCCTCGGCGGTGGCGGTCCGCGCCCGCGCCGTGAACTTGTCGCCCTTGACCTGCACCTTCACCTCCGGGTCGGCCTGCAGGTTCAGGTACCACTCCGGGTGCTCGGGCGCGCCGCCCTTGGACGCGACGATGACGTAGTCGTCCCCCACCTTCTGGTAGATGAGCGGCGTGGTGTACTCGCGGCCCGTGCGGCGACCCTTGGTGGTGAGCAGCAGGGTCACGGTGCCCTGCCAGTCGTGCCCTTCGGCCCCGTCGGTCTCCTGGTACCGCTTGACGTGCTCCTTGCCGTACAGCATGAAACCCCTCTCGGTCGGCGTTGGCCCGCGCACCGCCGAGCCGTACCGCGCAGCCGGACGCGGCGGCTCGGAGCCGGGACATCGCGGTGATCGCCGAAGATCCTTACCCGGCCGGCACGGAACAATACGCTGGGCGGGTGAGCGAGGCGGCGGACAGGGCGCGGCGATGCGCCAAGGCGATGTACGAACGGGACGAGGCGACACGGCACCTCGGCATGGAGATCACCGAAGTCGCGCCGGGGCGGGCGCGGGTGCGGATGACCGTCACCGACGTGATGGTCAACGGGTTCGGCATCGCCCACGGCGGCTATGTGTTCCTGCTCGCCGACACGGCGTTCGCCTATGCCTGCAACACCCACGGAGCGGTCACCGTCGCGGCGGCCGCCGACGTGACCTTCGTGGCGCCCGCCCGCGCCGGCGACGTGCTGGAGGCGGTGGCGGACGAACGCGTCCGCTACGGCCGCAACGGCGTCTACGACGTCACCGTGCGCCGGATGGGCGATGGGGTCGTCATCGCCGAGTTCCGGGGTAGTAGCCGCAGCAGGAACGAAAGCGTGATCGCCGAGGCGGAGCCGGACGGGCCGGGGAGCTGACGCCGCCGGAGCACCACGGCGGTGAAATACGGCCGGCGGCGCCGCGGTTGTCGCGACCGAACGCGCCATGAGCGAAGCCGTGACGGTATGGAGGTGGCCATGGAACTCGGCCGGGTGGGCATCTGGAGCATCGGGCTGCGGTCGGACGATCCCGCGGCGCGTCCGCGGATCGCGGAGGCCGCGGCCGAACTGGAGGAACTCGGATACGGTGCCGTCTGGCTGGGCGGCAACCCGGGGGTGAACCACGCCAGGCCGCTGCTGGAGACCACGTCCCGCCTGGTGGTGGCCACGGGCATCCTCAACATCTGGGAGTACGAGCCCGAGCGGGTGGCCGAGGAGCAGTCCCTGCTCGCCAAGGACTACCCGGGCCGGTTCGTACTGGGCCTGGGCGCCAGCCACGGACCCCTGATCGGGGACAAGTACCAGCGGCCGTACACCAAGATGATCGACTACCTGGACCGGCTGGACGCGGCCGGATCGCCCGCCTCGCAGCGGGTGCTGGCGGCGCTCGGCCCGCGGATGCTGGCCGCGTCCCGGGACCGCGCGGCGGGCGCCCACCCGTACCTGGTCACGGCGGAGCACACCCGCAACGCGCGCGAGATCTTGGGCCCCGGCCCCGTGCTGGCGCCCGAGGTCAAGGTGGTGCTGGACGACGACCTGTCCCGTGCCCGCGCCGCCGCCCGCGGCCACCTGGAGATGTACCTGCGGCTGCCCAACTACACCGGCAATCTGCTGCGGCTGGGGTTCGGCGAGGAGGACTTCGCCGACGGCGGCAGCGACCGGCTGCTGGACGCGGTCTTCGCGCTGGGCGACGTCGACACGGCGGCGCGGCGGGTCGCCGAGCACTTCGACGCGGGCGCCGACCACGTCGCCATCCAGGTCATCACCGCGCAGCCGCAGGGCCTGACGACCCGCGAGTGGCGCGAGCTGGCCGTGCTGAACGAAGGCTCCTGACGCCGGAAACCGCCGAGACCTGGCGGTGCCGGGCGCCCCGGGATCGTCAGGTCTCGCGCAGGACCTTGGTGAGGAACGTCGCCGTCTCGTCGGGGCGGTGGGCCGTCACGCACAGGTTGTTCATCGTGCGCATGTAGGTGTCGACGTCGGTCGGCTTGTCCAGGTAGAGGGCGCTGGTGAGCTGCTCGATGAACACCACGTCCGACAGGCCGGGCTCGCCGAACCGCAGGATCGTGAACGGGCCGCCCACCGCAGTGTGCCCGCCCGCCCCGAATGGGACGATCTGCAGCGTGACGTTCGGCAGCTCGCACATCTTGATGAGGTGCTCGATCTGGCCGCGCATCACCTCGCGGCTGCCGATGCGGCGGCGCAGCACCGACTCGTCCAGCACCGCCCACAGCGTGGGCGCGCCGGGCTCGGTGAACCGCTGCTGGCGCGTGAGCCGCACCTGCACGCGGCGCTCGACCTCCTCCTCGGCGGCGTCGGAGTGGCCGAGCAGCACCACCGAACGGGCGTAGTCCTCCGACTGCAGCAGCCCCGGCACGAACTGCACCTCGTAGGCGCGGATCAGCGAGGCCGCCTCCTCCAGCCCCAGGTAGGGCTCGAACCAGTTGGGCAGCACGTCGCCGTAGCGGTGCCACCAGCCCGGCGTGTTGGCCTCGCGCGCCAGCTCCAGCAGCGGGGTGCGCTCCTCGGGGTCGGTGACGCCGTAGAGGGTGAGCAGGTCGGCGACGTCGCGCTCCTTGAAGCCGACCCGGCCCAGCTCCATGCGGCTGATCTTGGAGTGGGAGCCGCGGATCTCGTACCCGGCCTCCTCCGTGGAGATCCCCCGAGCCTCCCGCAGCCGGCGCAGCTGCGCGCCGAGCAGGATGCGCAGCACGGTCGGACCGCCGCGGCGCGGGTAGTCGATCAGCCGGCCGGCGGGTGAGTCACCCTCGGCCGGAGGAGGAGTGGGGGCAGCTGCATCCTGGGGCAAGGGTTCACCAGCCAGTCGACGGGCCCGCTCTCAGGCGGGAGATACGCGCCCCATGCTAGAGGATCTGATGGGTTTTGTGGGATGCACACGAAAACACGCGGCGTCGCTGCGCCGCCGTGACGGCATGGGAGCATGCGAGTGGCCGAGACCACCCGGCCGTCACTCAAGTACTGGTGCGAACCGTTGGCCTCAACTGTACGCGGCTTTCCTCGCTGATGAACCCGAAAACCTTCATTTCCATATCTCATCTTTTCGGCGTCCCCGGATCGGGCTCCCGCCCGCACGGCCGCCCACGCCGCCGCCCGGGTGGACCGGGTCGGCCTGGCGCGTGGCGGTATCCGGGGGGCGCCGGCCGAGTGACAGGGGTCTCGTGACGAGGCTCTCGTGATGAAGCTCTCGCCTGGCCGGGTGAACTCCGGGAAGGGCTTCGAAGTCCTTGTTCATGGAGGCGATCCGACCATTCGGCGTTGACCGCCGCACAGTGGGAGAGATCATGAACGCGACACGTCATGAACTGCCGGCACCAGCATTCCTGACCTCGGGAAAGGTGGGCGAGGCCGAACGGGCGGCCGCCACGGACGCGGTCCACGAGGCGCTGGCCGGCACGCGCGAGAGGGTCCGGTCCGTGCGCGTCACCCTGAGCGTGGTCGAGGACCCGTCGCTGCCGCGGCCCGCGCTGGCCCAGGCCGTCGTGGAGATCGACGGCAGGCGCCTGCGCGCCCAGGCCGCCGCCCCCGACCTCGCCGAGGCGATCGACCTGATGCGCAGGCGCCTGTCCGTCAGGACGGCCCACCTGCGCGCGGGCTAGGCGTCGCGGCGACCGGCCGTGATCGCGGCGGCGGCCAGCGGCACCGCCGCGTAGGCCAGCAGCACCGCCAGCGCCGCCGGCGGCGCCAGCAGGTCGCCGTAGACGGACGGTGTGCCGGTCCCTTCGGCCACCTGCTCGGGCAGGCCGGCGAGCATGAACGAGCCGATCCGTGCGTCCCAGGGCGCGGGCAGGTTGGCCACCAGCAGCGGCACGATGTGCCACAGCAGCACGACGATCACGATGGCGCCGGCCGTCGAGCGCAGCAGGACGCCGAGGGCGAGGCCCAGCAGGGCGAACACCGCGACCGACAGGCCGACGACGAGCAGGTGCGCCGCCTGGTCGGCGAGGACGAGGTTCTGGCCGGTGATCGGCCGGTCGCCGATGATCGCCGAGGACGCCAGGAACGTACCGAACACCGTGACCTGCCCGGCGGCCAGCGCCACCGCGCCCACCACGGCGGCCTTGGCCGCCAGCACCATCCCGCGCCGCGGCACGGCGGCGTACGTCGCGCGGATCGTGCCGGTGCGGTGTTCGGACGTGGCGGCCAGCACGCCCAGGACGGCCATGCACAGCGACACCGCCCACGACGTCAGGTCCGCCAGCGGGGACAGCGCGAACCGCTCCCGTCGCTGCGGGGTGAGGTCGTCCCAGACGTTGGCGGAGTACCAGGCGAGCAGGGCGGCCAGCCCGACGAACGCGACCGCCGCCGTCAGGGTCCAGAAGGTGGAGCGGAGCGTGCGGAGCTTGAGCCATTCGGCCGCGAGGACGCTGCCCGCGGTGAACCCGGGGGTCGTGTTCGTCATGCGTCCCTCCTCAGAAGCAGTACGGCACCGGAGCCCAGGGCGACCATCACGTACGCGGCCATGACCGCGAAGGCCCCCATGGGTGGCAGCAGCGGGTCATCGGCCGCCCCCGCCAGCTGCATGGCGAGGTTGGGCAGCAGCACACCGGCCAGACGCTCGTCCCAGGGGGAAGGCAGGAACGCCGGCAGGACGGGCAACACGAACAGCAGCACGCAGACAGTGACGATGGCACCGGCCGTGGAGCGCAACGCCGTGCCCACGCCCAGGCCCACCAACGCCACGGCCCCCACCGACACCCCCAGCGACAGCAGCAGTGGCACCGAGTCCAGGAACGGCGTGTCGTAGTCGGCCAGGGGACGGTCGCCGATGACCAGCCGCACGATGCCGTGCGTGGCGAACATCGCGGCGAGCCCGGTGGCGAGCGAGGGCGCGGCCACGGCCGCCGCCTTGGCCGCCAGCGCGGCGGGGCGGGACGGCACGGCCGTCAGGCTGGTGCGGATCATCCCGGTCGTGTACTCGGAGGTGATCGCCATCGCGCCGAGCACCGCCGCGCACAACTGCACGAGCGGCAGGAACATCGTCTCCAGCGGCTGTGCCCGCTGCCAGGCCGCGCGCTGCTCCGGCGTCCCCGAGTCCCAGGCGTTGGTGCCGTTCCACGCCATCAGCGCCGCCAGCAGCAGCGTCGAGGCGACCACGGCGAACACGTAGTACGTGGAGCGGACGGACCGCAGCTTGATCCACTCGGCGGCGAGCGCCCCGCTCACGACCGCGCCCTCCCGGCGGCGCGGTAGTCGACGTCCGCGCCGGTCAGCTCCATGTACGCCTCTTCCAGGGAGGCGCCGCGCGGCCTCACTTCGTGCAGCGGGATTCCCCGCGCGGCGGCCAGCTCGCCGATGTGGGCGACGTCCAGGCCGCTCACCGACAGCCCGCCGTCGGGCAGCGTGTCCACGCTCGCGCCCGCCGCCGCCAGCGCGCCGGTGAGCTCGGCCTGCCGGGGGGACCGGACGAGGACGCCGCGCTGGAACCGCGCGGCCAGTTCCTTGACGGAGGTGTCGGCGATGAGGCGTCCCCGGCCGACGATGACGAGACGGTCGGCGGTCATCTCCATCTCGCTCATGAGATGGCTGGAGACCAGCACGGCCCGTCCCTCGGCGGCGAGCGCGCGCAGCAGTTCGCGGATCCAGCGCACGCCGTCCGGATCGAGTCCGTTGACGGGTTCGTCCAGCACCAGCACGCCGGGGTCGCCCAGCAACGCCGCCGCGATGCCCAGCCGCTGCTTCATGCCCAGGGAGAAACCGCCGGCGCGCTTGCGCGCCACCCCGGCCAGACCGACCTGTTCCAGCACGTCCGCCACGCGGCGCGTGCCTATGCCGTTGCTGCGCGCCAGCCAGCGCAGGTGGTCGTAGGCGGTGCGGCCGCCGTGCACGGCCGTCGCATCCAGGAGCGCCCCCACCTCGCACAGGGGACGGCGCATCTCGGCGTAGCGTCTGCCGTTGACCAGCGCAGCGCCGGAGGTGGGCGATGCCAGGCCGAGCAGCACGCGCATGGTCGTGGACTTGCCCGCGCCGTTCGGCCCCAGGAAACCCGTCACGGTGCCGGGGGAGACCTGGAACGACAGCCGGTCCACGGCCGTGGTGGGGCCGTAGCGTTTCGTCAGCTCACGTACTTCGATCATGCCGCCAACGGTCGCGTGTCACGGCATGGTGAGGCATCGGAGCACGAGCCGAAACCGCACCTGCGACCAGGGGGCGACGGCGGCTCTCCTCGCGCGCGCTTGTCAGACCCAGGGATGACATCCCGTGGCCGGAGGCGATCGGGCGTCGGCGCCGTTACGGTCGGCACGTGGCGGATTCGGAGTTGCGTTCCCTGTTGGCCAGACGGCTGGACCGCCGTCAGCTCATCGCGATGGACGCCGCGTTCGCCGTCCTTTACACGCTGTTCCTGATGGGGCTGACCGGCGCTCGCGCCCCTGACGACGCCGCGCTGCCCGGCCCGGCCGAATGGCTCGTCATCGCCGGCACGGGACTGCCGCTCGCCGTCCGCCGCCTCTGGCCCGTCGCGGTGTTCGCGCTGGTCCTGGCGTTGTCGATCGTCTCCGTGCCCGCCGACCTGCCGAACCTGTCGTTCGCCGCCGCCGCGTACGCGCTGTACGCGGTCGCGCTCGTCCAGCCACGGCGCCGCTGGATCCCCACCGCCGCGATCGGCGCGTTCAGCGGCGTGACGCTGTTCGCCGGCGCCCTCGTCGGGCCCCGCGACTGGCGCGCCGAACGCCTCCTCGACATCCTGCTCGCCCTGGCCGTCCTCGGCGGGGCGTGGACGCTCGGACGCGCCGTGCGGGAACGGCGCGCGCAGGCGGAGCAGTCGGCGACACGGCTGGCCGATCAGGCGGTCGCCGAGGAACGGCTGCGGATCGCGCGCGAGCTGCACGACGTCGTCGCGCACAGCATGAGCCTGATCGCCGTCAAGGCGGGGGTCGCCAACCACGTCGCCGAGGAGCGTCCCGAGGAAGCCCGCGACGCGCTGCGCGTCATCGAATCCGCCAGCCGCGGCGCCCTCGCCGAGATGCGCCAGCTGCTGGGGGTGCTGCGCACCGGCGGTCCGGCCGACGCCGAACTGGCGCCCGCGCCGGGCCTGGCCGGACTGGCGGGACTGGTGGAACGCGCGGCGCTGGCGGGCGTGCGCGTCGAGCTGGAACTGAGGGTGGGGGAGCTGCCCGAAGGCGTCGCGCTGTCGGCGTACCGGATCGTCCAGGAGGCGCTGACGAACGTGGTCAAGCACGCCGCCCCGGCGCGCTGCCGCGTTCTGGTCGAGGCCGACGGGCACGAGGTGCGCATCGAGGTCACCGACGACGGGCCCGGCGCGCGCACGCTGCCGCCCGACCCCGCGCCCGGTGCCGGGCACGGACTGATCGGCATGCGCGAACGCGCCATGATGTACGGCGGGGACTTCACCGCCGGGCCCCGCCCCGAGGGCGGTTTCGCGGTGCGGGCCCGCCTGCCGTACGACACCGTGAGGGGCGGATGACCGACATCCGGGTACTGGTCGCCGACGACCAGGCGCTGGTGCGCGGCAGCTTCCGGCTGCTGGTCGACACCGCGCCCGGCCTGGTCGCCGTCGGCGAGGCCGGGACGGGCGCCGAGGCCGTCGACCTGGCGGCCCGTGAACGGCCCGACGTGGTGCTGATGGACGTGCGGATGCCCGAGATGGACGGCATCGAGGCCACCCGCCGCATCTGCGCCACCTCGGACGTGCGGGTGCTCATCCTCACCACGTTCGACCTGGACGCCTACGTCTACGCGGCGCTGCGCGCGGGCGCCAGCGGATTCCTGCTCAAGGACACCCCGCCCGCCGACCTGCTGGCGGCCGTCCGCGTCGTCGCGGCGGGGGAGGCGCTGCTCGCCCCGACCGTCACCCGGCGGCTGATCGCCGAGTTCGTCCGCCGCCCCGAACCGTCCCGCCCGGTGGCCCGCGAGCTGGACGGGGTGACCTCCCGCGAGCTGGAGGTGCTGGAACTGGTCGCGCGCGGCCTGTCCAACGCCGAGATCGCCGACCATCTGCGGCTCAGCCTGGCCACCGTCAAGACCCACATCGGGCACCTGCTGGCCAAGCTGCACGCGCGCGACCGGGCCCAGCTCGTCATCGTCGCCTACGAGACGGGCGTCGTCCGCCCCCGCTGACCGGGCCCCAGCCGGGCTTAACCGAGCTTCACCAGGGCGGGGGCGATCGCCTCCAGCTGATCGGTCGTGGCCTCCAGGTCCGGGGTGAGGGCGAAGACGGACACGTGGTCGGCGCCGGCGTCCAGGTGCGCCGCGATCTTCGCCGCGATGGCGTCCGGGGTGCCCCAGGGGACGCGCTTGTCGACGAGCTCGTCCGTTCCGCCGTCGGCGAGGTCCTCGTCGCCGTATCCCATCCGCCTGAGCGCCTTGTCGTAGGGGGACTCGGGCAGTCCCGGGTTCGTGACCTGGCGGGCGATGGCGCGGGCCTTGTCCGGATCGGTCTCGAGGACGACGGCCTGCCCCACGACCAGCAGCTTGTCCGGGCCGAGGACCTCGCGTGCCATGCGGGTGTGCTCGACCGGCAGCGCGGCGGTGATGGCGCCGTCGGCGCGTTCGGCGGCCAGCTCCAGCATCTTCGGGCCGAGCGCGGCGATCAGGCGGGGGAAGGGCACCGCCGGCTTCGGCGCCTGCTCGGCGGAGGCGTCCATGGCGTCGAGGTATTCGCGCACGCGCCGCAGCGGCCGCGCGTCCCACTTCTGGCCGCTGCCCTCGACGATGGCTCCCAGGCTGACGCCGACGCCGAGCACCACCCGCCCCGGATAGGCGTCGGCCAGCACCGCGGCGCCGCCCTGCATGGCCGCGGGGTGGCGCGCCCACAGGTTGGCGATGCCGGTTCCGGCGACGAGCCGGTCGGATGCCGCCAGCAGCACCCCCAGCTGCGCGAACGCCTCCCGCCCGCCGATCGCCTCATTGATCCACACCGACCCGAAACCGGCCTTCTCCACGCGCCCGACCGCCCGCCGCCACTCCTCGGCCGGCGCGATCGGAACCATCAGCCCCGCTCCGACCCGGCCGAGCCGCCGCCGGGCCTCGACCACCGCCGTATTCGTCATCCCGCACATCTCCTCGTCTCGTCGCCCAGCCGTGACGTCCGATGATCCGGAACGATCGGCCCGGTTAAGAGGGAACATACCGGAACGCTCGCCCCGCTTGTCAACGTAGTCGTGCCCCCTGCGGGTCGACGGTCGGCCCTGCCGAGCCGCCGGAAGGTGAACGCGCGGGCGGTGCGCACGGCGCTGTGGCTTCGTGGGCGAGCCCGCCGTGGTTGCCGGTGTGGCGGCGTTATGGTCGTCCAGCGTGCTGCGCCTGGGAACGTCACTTGGTGGGCCCCGTGGTCGCCCGGCCCGGCACGACGTCCGGCGTACACCTGGCTGAAGGTGGACCGGACGCAACAGGTCATGACGGCCTCCACGCTGCCCGCCGATCCCGGCGACGCCCTGGCCGCCTGGCTGAAGGCCCTTGTGCTGCCGGCCGTGCGCGGCTGGTCGTCGGCCGCCCCCTGCTGTACCCCTCCGACGATTGCTCGACGCGGGCTTCTTGGGACGGCAGGCACCGGTGCGCCGGGTCATGGCGCCGTCACGGCACGCCCGTACCGATTCGGCATACAGGCTTTCGAAGATCGCCATCGCCCGGTGGCGCCGTCCGTCGTTCGGGTGAGGACATGGAATGTGTCGCCTTGACGTGAAGTTCTGGGAGGCTGGGGATCGGCGGCAGGTCGTGCGGGGGTCTTCGGGTTCCAGGACGTCGTGAAGGGGGTCTGGGAGGTGACCGGTCAGGTGGGCGTTGACGAGGGGACGCGGCTGAGGGCTGACGCCCGGCGTAATCGCGAGCGGATCCTGCGGGCCGCGCAGGAGGCGTTCGCCGAGGAGGGCAGGCTGGTCCCGCTGGACGAGATCGCCCGCCGCGCCAACGTCGGCGCCGGCACGGTCTACCGGCACTTCCCCACGAAGGAGGCGCTCTTCTGGGAGGTGGTGAGCCACCGGCTGAACGGCATCGTGACGGATGCGCGCGCCCTGCTGACCGCCGCTGATCCCGGCGCGGCGTTCTTCGGCTTCTTCGCCGCCGTCGTCGACCGGGCGATGTTCAACCACGCGCTGTGCGAGGCCCTGGCCGACGAGGGGGGCATCGACCGGTTCAAAGTCGGCTGCATCGACTCTGACTTCAACGACGTCCTCGGCGCACTGCTCCGCCGCGCCCAGCAGGCCGGTGCCGTGCGCGGCGACGTGGACGTGGCCGACGTGCGAGCCGTCATGAGCGGATGCCTGGTCATGGAACGGCAGCGCCGGGCGGCGGGGCGCCCGGGGCGAATGATCGAGCTGGTCGGCGACGCGCTCCGCCCGCCGGACGGTCCCGTAACGAAACATCCGTCACGTAACGAAAATAGTAACGAAACTAAGGGGTGTGCGGTCTGCGGTGCCCCGTTGCAGACGGCGGGGACGGGGCGTCCGGCCCGGTACTGCGGCCAGGCCTGCCGCCAGAAGGCCCACCGCCGCCGCCACCGTATGGACGCCTGATCTTTTTCGGTTGAACGGGCGGACGGCGCGGCCAGCCGCTTGTTGTAGCCGGGTTGCTGTGGGACGAAGGGGAACAGGTGGCCCAGGTGGCTGCGGACGTGACGCAGCCAGCGGGCCTCGGAGGTGAACCCGAGCATGGCCTGCATGACCGCCAGGCAGAGCAGCTCGGCATGGCTGAGCTTGGGTGGCCGTCCGGGCAGCCGGGCGATCCCGGCCGCGTCGTCGTCGATCTTGACGTACAGTGCGATCACGAGGGTGTCCAGGTTGTTCGTCACACAACGATCTTGGACACCCTCTTCGCGTCCGGTGGCTGGCCCACCACATCGTGATCATTAGGAATCACTCGTCTAGAGAAGGACAATCGACGCCGTCCGCCATCAGACCGACGTGCACTCGCTCGGCCCGACCTCCCTGCCCGCCCGGGGCCGTTGCCCGTAGACGGAGGCCCGGTGCGACGTCCCACAGTCAGCTCTGCGAACTGCCGGAAGGCAGCCGCAGGACGGTGCGGCCGGCGAATCCACCACGTTCGGCGGCCTTGGCCGCACGTCGCCGTTCGAGTTCCTCCGGGTCGAGGCCGTGCAGGGCCGCCAGCGCGTGGACGACCTCAAGCAGGTCGGCGAGTTCTTCCGCGTCCCCGCTCGAAACGTATTCCCCGGCCTCCTCGTACAACTTCGCCCGCAGCATCGCCGCGTACTCCGGTTCCGCGACGACGCGCACGTCCGGTTCGCGGCCGTCGGCCCGGATGATGTCGGGAACGCGGTCGCGGACCAGCTTCTCGGCTCGTGCGCCGCCGCTGCCACCGGGACGGGACGCGGCGCCGTGCCGGCGGTCCAGATCCTGGACCCATTTCACCGCGACGGCGGCCGTCTGGATCAGTTCCGTGCGGAGTTCGGCGGGATCGGACTCCGCGAGCGCCTCGTAGAACTCCTCGGTCAGCACGTGCCGCCAGGTCAGCTCTCCGCGCGTCCACGCCTCCGCGCACTCGCGCTTCGCGCGCTCGGCCGCCTCGGCGTACTGCGGCCCGCTGCCGTCGGGAAACTCCTGCACACCCCACCGACGATCCTGTGCGGCGCGTTCCTCGGCGATGTCGTCCAGCACCCGGCCGAGCGCCCCCGGCACTCCCTCGGTCTCCATGGCAGACGACGTTAGCCGCCGGTGCGAACCTGAGCACGGTGCCCGCGGCAGTCCACCGCCAGCATGGAAGCCCGGCGTCCACCATGTTGCCGAGGCCGGCCAGGATGGCCGCCACCACGGCTCGCAGACGTCGCAACCGCGGCCCCGACCGCGCTTAAGAGGTCATAAAAGCATGCAGCGCGGCACATGGTGATGGCTGGTGTGGTGTGGCGGTGTGCGTAAGGCGAGCAATCCCCGTGGATCGTGCCCGACAGCCTGTGGGAGCGGATCGAGCCGCTTCTGCCGACGGTCGAGCGCCGCAAGCGTCACCCCGGCCGCAAGCGGCTGGACGATCGCAAGGTGCTGCGCGGAATCCTGTTCGCCCTGCACACCGGGACCTGGTGGGAGTACTAAGACAGGTCCGAACAGCACCGCGACGAAGACACGCGCAGGCGGTTGCCGGACCTCCCAGCGGCACCGATGCGCCTCCACCGGGCCGGTGCAGCCGTGAAAAGGACGACCATCTCCCCACGGTCGGCGGCACGTTCACTAGGAGGTCCGGCACGCAGGCGGTACGGCGCGCCGCGGCACAAGCCGCCCGTTACGGCGCCTTCTTGGCAATCGACAAGCGAGTACGCCATAACCGGCCAAAAATGACCATATAGTCACATTGCTCCACCGTGGTGGAACACGTTCTAATGGGCCAATGCCTCCGGCTCCACTGCCCCGCTCGCTGCGCATCGGCTATGGGATCGGCTCTTTCGGTACGGGAACGTTCAGCACCATCCCCGGCCTGCTGCTTCTCTACTACCTCACCAATGTGCTCGACGTTCCCGCGGGAGTCGCCGGGGTCGCCGTCTTCCTGCCAAAAGTATGGGACCTGCTGATCAATCCGCTGGTGGGACGGTATTCCGACCACACGGTGTCACGACACGGCGCGCGACGGCCCTGGCTGCTGGCGGGCGCCATCACTCTGCCCCCGCTGTTCGTGCTGATGTTCGCCGGAACCTCGCTGCGCGGGGTGCCCGCCGCCCTGTACATCGGCGGATGCTTCGTGCTCGCCGCCACCGCGTACGCGCTGTTCGAGGTCCCGTACAAGGCCATGCCGGCGGAAATGACCGACGACTACCACGAGCAGTCCGTGCTGCTCACCTGGCGGATGGCCTTCCTGGGCCTGGCGATCCTGCTGTCGGGCGGCCTGGCTCCGCTACTCGTGAACTCGCGGGGCGGTGACCCGACCATTCCGGGCTACCGGCTGATGGGCCTGGTCATCGGCGCGGTGATGCTCGCCGGGATGGTCGGCACGTTCTTCGGCACGGCCCGGGCGCCCCGCATCGTCCGGAGCGACTCCGACCGCCCCGCGGAACACGCCACCCTCCGGCGGCAACTGGCCGCGGCACGCGGGAACCGGCCGTTCGTCCTGCTGGCCTGCCTCAGCTGCGCCCAGATGCTGGCCGTCGGGATCATGCTGGCGGGCGCGCCGTACTTCGCGTCCTACATCCTGGAGGACACCGGCGCGATCACCACGATCTTCCTGGCCCTCATCGGCCCGATGGTGCTGGTGATGCCCGGCTGGGTGGCGGTGGCGCGCCACTACGACAAGCGCGGCGCCATGGTCGTCGCCGGCGGCCTGTTCCTGCTCGGCGGGGCGTGCCTGACGCTGACCCCGATGTTCGGCGCGGTGTACGCGCACCTGTGCACGATGCTGGTCGGTATCGGATACGCGGGTCTGCAACTGCTGCAGTTCTCCATGCTGGCCGACACCCTCGTCTACGACGAACTGCGGTCCGGCACGCGCCGCGCCGGAGTGTTCACCGGACTGTGGACCGCCCTCGAAACCGTCACGATGGCACTCGGCGCCCTGCTGTTCGGCTGGCTGCTGGCCGCCACCAGATTCGTCTCGTCCGAACCCGAGGAGCCGGTGGCCCAGCCGGACAGCGCCGTCGACGCCATTCTTTTCGGCGCGACCCTGGTCCCCGCCGCGCTGACCGCCGCGTCCATCGCCCTGACCCTGCGCTACGACCTGACCGCCAGCCGCCTGGACAGCCTCCGCAAACGCCACACCCCCCTACACCGCCCAGCCTGACTTCCACCACACCCCCAAGCCGCGAACACCCCACCCCGTCCGCTCCCCAACGGGTCAAGCAGGATTTTCCGGACGTGCAGGCGTGGTACGGAAACGCCACAGGCAGTTGGTGGGCGATGGTCCCGATCAGGCCGCGGTGGCGGCTCGTGGAAGCGGTCGACCCGGTGGAATTGCGCGGAGCGATCCTGAAACCGGCGGTCTGGCCGTGGCCTCGGAACTGGGCGGCGCTGCCGTCACGCCGAGCATGTCGGCGCGCACGTCGTTTGTTCGCCGCTGCGTTGCGGCGGTGGAGGGCGGTGCGCAGGTGCTTCCCATTTTTCCGGATGCCTTCGGGTGCCAACCTGCCTCTGCTGCACCCACCACCTGGCCGGGGATGGCGCCTGTTCCACAGACTCGCAACCGTTGTCGAGCGAATATTCAGTAATCGTGGGATGTGTCGATGTGCGACGATCACCCCATGCCGATTGACCAGCACCTTCTTGTGGCGTTCACCGTCACCACCATGGTCGCCATGATCACTCCAGGGCCTGACATGCTGTTCGTCCTGGGGTGCGGGATGCGGGGCGGGCCGCGCGCCGGCCTGCTCGCCACGGCCGGGGTCGCGACGAGCGAGGCCGTGCACGTCGCGGTGGCGGCCGCCGGGCTGGCCGCCCTGTTCGCGGCGGTGCCGGTCGCCTTCACGGTGGTGCGCGTCGTCGGTGCCGCCTACCTGATCTACCTCGGAGTCCAGATGATCCGTCACCGCAAGGCCGCCATGGAGGACGTGCCGGTCGAGAGCGGCGGGATGCCGGGGCGCCGGGCGTATCTGTCCGGCCTGCTGACGAACCTGCTCAACCCGAAGATGGTCACGTTCACGATCGCCTTCCTCCCGCAGTTCATCAACCCGGGGCTCGGCCATGTGTGGTTGCAGTTCGCGATTCTCGGGACGCTCCTGATCGTGCTGGAGTTCCTGGTCGACGGGACGGTCGGCGTGCTGGCGGGACGGATCGGCGGATGGCTGCGCCGCAGGCGGGCCGCCCGCCGCCGGATCGACGTCGCGACGGGCGGCGTGTTCATCGGCCTCGGAGTACGCCTGGCCGTCGAACGCTGACACCGCCTCAGCACGCCCCTCCCCGCCGTCTCCCGCCCACGAGCCGAGCCCTACGACACAGCACCACGCCACCACCGGCGTCGGCATCGCCCTGACGCCGCCCCCTTCACCGCCGGACTGGCAGTACGCCCGCTACTGGCCGCCATCTCGCCGGTCAATGCCAGCGAGATGGCGTGCTGCCACTGGCAGACGCGGCGCAGCGAATCCGGGACATGCTGACGTCGTCGCCGTCCACAGCCTGCAGCCAGGGGAGTAGAACCCCTACTGGCCCGCCGCCCCCTGCCACCCGCCCCAAGCCGCGCCACACAGACCGCCAAGCCGTGTGACGCGGCGGCTGGGCGCTGCGACATGAGCCGTCGAGCTGTGCGGCGCGGTTGCCGAGTCGTGTGACGCGGCCGCCGGGTGCTGCGACGTGGGCCGTCGAGTTGTGTGACGTGGGTCGTCGGGCGCTGCGACATGGCGCTGGGCGCTGCCACCTTGCGGCGCCCATTTGTCGGACAGGTTCTTAGCCGAATCGACGTTGTGGTGAGAGTCGTGCTCGGTGAGTTGAAGGCGTGGCTGGCGGTTGCGCGCTGTTGTCCTGAATGATCCGGCGGCGTCACTTCACCGGCCGGCCGCAACGCCCCTGAGGAAACAGCGTTTGCTGCTGGACCTTCGTCGCGGCCTGGCGGGCACGATTCTTGCGAGTGGGCCGTGTGCTGTCGTGTGGCGTTCATGCGTCGCTGCGGTTCGTGGAGGGGCTTCTAGGGCGGCTGGGTGGGGGCCGTCTGTTCGGTTGCGGCGTGGGACGACGGGTCTCTTGTTTTGGGGTGGGTTACTGCGGGGCCACGGGGGCTGGGGGGTCGGGGGTGTAGCTGAGGAGGTCGTAGAGGACTGGCGGGAGTTCGTCCCAGAGCCACTCGTTCTGTGAGCCGGGCCAGTCGGGGGGAGGGCCGACTCTCAGCAGGTCCGGGCGGAGGCGGGTGAGCTGGACGGGCACCGGGCCGCCGCTCCACATCGGTTCGTCGGTTCCCCAGTAGGCGCCGAAGTCGATGCCGGTGAGTGCGAGTTCTCTGGAGAGGGCGTGGCGTCCGGGGCTTCTTCCGAGGGGGAGCAGGCGTTGGGCCGTGGTGCGCAGGATGTTGAGAGCGGCGAGGTCATGGCGGCAACTGACGGCGGTCATGCGTAGTTCGGGGAGGCCGAAGCGGGTCAGGCCGCGGGTGGTGAGTTCCAGGCACGCGCAGCCGTCGTGGTCGTCGTCGGCCGCCGGGCACTGGGGGTTGACGGGGAAGGGCGGCAGCCAGGCGCCCAGCCAGTCGTCGGCCAGAGCGAACCGTGACGGTTCGGGGGCGTCCCAGAACGGTACGACCTGGCGGGTGTCGATGTCGATCGGGACGCCCGTGACGGCGTCCGCGACGGCGCCGGTCACGGCGCGGGCCAGTTGGAGGCCGAACGGCAGGTCGTGCGCGGGGACGGTGGCGGTGACTCCGATATGGTGCGCGGCCTTCCGCGCCGATTCGGGCTCGTCCTCGTCGGGCGCGTGCAGTGGACGGTGGAGGTCCCATGGTGAGGCGTCGGCGCTGTACGTGGTCACCGACAGGGCAGGCGTGCCGAGCCGCTCGGCCGCTTCGGCGGCGAACGGCTCGGGCAGTCCCTCGAAAGGAAGCGGCAGATCGGCCTGGTCGGCCGCGACGACGAAGGTCGCGGTGACCTCCTCGGGCACGGTGACGTCGATCGTTTCGGACATGGCGGCCTCCTGTGGCGTGCGTTCGCCATACAGGTTCGGCCGTCGGCGACCCCCACGAAAATAGAACGACGTTCTGGGGATAACCGCCGCACAAAACGAGGCGCCGGGGACACCGCCCGTGTCCCCGGCGCGTGTGCGTGAAGGGTCAGCGGTCGGAGATGTCGACGTAGTGGCGTTCGCCGGGGCCGACGTAGACCTGGCGGGGGCGGCCGATCTTGGTGGCGGGGTCGCTCATCATCTCGCGCCACTGGGCGATCCAGCCGGGAAGGCGGCCCAGGGCGAACAGGACGGTGAAGGCGTTGGTGGGGAAGCCCATGGCCTTGTAGATGACGCCGGTGTAGAAGTCGACGTTCGGGTACAGCTTGCGCTCGGCGAAGTAGTCGTCGCTGAGCGCGACCTCCTCCAGGCGCATGGCCAGGTCGAGCAGCGGGTCGTCCTGGCCGAGGGTCTCCAGGACCTTCTTGGTGGCCTTCTTCACCACGGCCGCGCGCGGGTCGTAGTTGCGGTAGACGCGGTGGCCGAAGCCCATGAGTTTGAGGCCCGGCTCCTTGTTCTTGACGCGGCGGACGAAGCCCTCGACGTCGCCGCCCTCGGCGTGGATGCGTTCGAGCATCTCCAGGACGGCCTGGTTGGCGCCGCCGTGCAGGGGGCCGAACAGCGCGTCCACGCCCGCCGAGACCGAGGAGAACAGGTTGGCGTGGCTGGAGCCGACCAGCCGCACCGTGGAGGTCGAGCAGTTCTGCTCGTGGTCGGCGTGCAGGACGAACAGCATGTCCAGGATTCGTACGATCTCGGGGTCGACCTCGTACGGCTCGGTGGGCAGGCCGAACGTCATCCGCAGGAAGTTCTCCACGTACCCCAGGGAGTTGTCGGGGTAGAGCAGCGGCTGTCCGACGGAGGTCTTGTAGGCGTACGCGGCGATCGTCGGCAGCTTGGCGATCAGCCGGACGCTGGACAGGTCGACCTGCTCGTCGTCGAAGGGGTCCAGGCTGTCCTGGTAGAAGGTGGACAGCGCGCTGACCGCCGACGACAGGACCGCCATCGGATGGGCCCGCCGCGGGAACACCGAGAAGAAGTTGCGGAACTTCTCGTCCAGGAGCGTGTGCCGCCGCACCCGGTCGGTGAACCGCTCCAGCTGATCGGCGGTCGGCAGCTCGCCGTAGATCAGCAGGTAGGCGACCTCCAGGAAGGACGACCGTTCGGCGAGCTCCTCGATCGGGTAGCCGCGGTACCGCAGGATGCCCGCCTCGCCGTCGATATAGGTGATCGACGACGTGGTCGACGCGGTGTTGGTGAACCCCGCGTCGAGGGTGACGTGGCCGGTCTCCTTGAGGAGACTGTTGATGCCGAGCCCCGAGGGTCCCTCGGTGGCCTGCGTCACCTCAAGAGGCATCCGCCCGCCCGTGTGGTTGAGCTCGAAATCGGACATGCACTCGCTCCCAACTGCTGTCCACACCTGCGTAGACGCTCCGAGTTTCATCGTATCCACGTGATCAGATGGGTCTTGCTGCGGGCTGGGCGGTCTTGTCACGGAAGATCCGAAAGTTGGTGATCAGTCCGCTGATGGGGTCCTCTGACCGGCCGTGGGTTGACGGGGCGGGGCGCCGGATGCTGGGTTGAGGCCATGTCGACCCATGACGCGACGGAGCTGGTTCGAGCCGTGCGGGAGGAGGCGGCCGCCTCCGGCAACCGGTTCCTCGAGCTGCTGGAGGGCGGCGACGTGCCCCGCGAGCGGCTGGTGTGGCTGGCGGGGGAGCAGTACCGGATCCTCGGCAGCGACCGGCGCAGCTTCGCGCTGCTGGCCTCCCGCTACCCGGAGCCGCCCGCCGGTGACATGTTCCTGGCGCTCGCGCAGGGCGAGGGGCGGGCGCTGGAGCTCCTTCGTGCCTTCGCCGCGGCACTGGGGCTGAGTGATATGGATCTCATCGCCTACGAGCCGCGTCCTTCGGCGCAGACCTACCCCGCCTATGTGGCGCAGCGTGCGGTGTTCGGCACGGCCGGTGAGGTCGCGCTGGCGATGCTGGCCAACCTGGAGGAGTGGGGGGCGTACTGCGGGCATGCCGCCGACGCGCTCACGGAGCGGTACGGGTTCGATGAGGAGGCGGTGGGGTTCTTCCGGTTCTTCGCCGAACCTCCGCCGGGGTTCGACGGGCAGGCCACGGCCGTCATCGCGGCCGCGCTGGAGGCGGGGGAGAAGCCCGCCGACATGGCCCGCGCCGCCCGGCTGCTGCACGCCTACGAGAAGGCGTTCTGGGACGCCCTGGCCGACGGCCTGTGAACTACTCGTGCGGGGGAGTCAGCTCGGCGGTCAGCTGCGCGAGGGTGAGTTCCTGGGCGCCGATCAGCTCGCCGACGGCCGAGGGCAGCCACTCCTCGCCGTAGTGGGCGTCCAGCAACGTGGACAACGCCGTGAGCACCTGCTCGGGAGTCGGCCGCTCTTCCGGGGCCTTGGCCAGGCACAGGGTGACCAGCCCGCGCAGCGGGTCGGGCAGGCCGGTCAGGTCGGGAGCGCGGTGCACGATGCGGCCGCGCGTCTTGCGGTCGGTGCCGAACGGGGCCGTGCCCGTCGCCGCGTACACCAGCGTCGAGCCCAGGGAGAACACGTCGCTGGCGGGCGTGACGGCCTCGCCGAGGGCCTGCTCGGGCGACATGAACGCGGGCGTGCCCACGATCGTCGACCGCGACAGCGGACGGGCGTCCAGCGGACGGGCGATGCCGAAGTCGATCACGCGGGGGCCGTCGCCGGCCAGCAGCACGTTGGACGGCTTGAGATCCCGGTGGACGATCTCCGCGCGGTGGATGGCGATCAGCGCCTCGGCGAGCCCGGCGCCCAGATGGCAGGCGGCCTGCTCGGGGATCGGGCCCTTCTCCCGTACCGCCTCGGCGAGGCTGATGCCGTGGATGTACTGCGTGGCCAGCCAGGGCAGCTCGGCGTCGGGGTCGGCGTCGACCACGGCGGCGGTGTAGAAGCCGCTGACCGAACGCGCCGAGGCGACCTCCCGGCGGAACCGGGCCCGCCAGTGCGGATCGTCCAGGAGTTCCGGCCTGATCATCTTCACGGCGACCAGCCGGCGGCTCGGCGAGGCGGCCAGGTACACCTGGCCCATGCCGCCCTCGCCGAGCCGCCCGAGCACCCGGTACGGGCCGATCTTCTCAGGGAGGTCGTGGGGCGGCTGCATGGCTCCAGGTTCCGGGTGCGGGGGCGGGGACTTCATCGTTCCACGAGATGATCTCGAATCCGAAGTCGTGGGGGCCGCCGGCCGCGGGGACGGAGGGCGAGCCCGCCGCGTTCGGTGCCGAGCGCGGCGGCGCATCCGACATGATGTGATCTGTGACGAACGGCGCGCCGGATTCTGGACGGCACGCGGGCCAGGGCCCGCGGCACTCAGGCCGAGCACCGCAGCACGCGGGGCAGGCGCCGGGGCCCGTGGTGCTGGAGGCCGTCCTCGAACGCATCACCTACGCCAACGAGGACACCGGGTACACGGTCGCCCGTGTCGCCACCGAGAAGACCGGCAGTGACCTGCTGACCGTGGTCGGTGCGCTGCTCGGCGCGCAGGTGGGGGAGAGCCTGCGGCTGACCGGACGCTGGCGGTCGCACCCCAAGTACGGGCGGCAGTTCGAGGTCGAGTCGTACACCACCGTGCTCCCCGCCACCGTGCAGGGGATCCGCCGCTACCTGGGCTCCGGCATGATCAAGGGGATCGGCCCGGTGATGGCCGACCGGATGGTGGAGCACTTCGGCACCGACATCCTGCGGATCATCGAGGAGGAGCCGGAGCGGCTCGTCGAGGTGCCGGGGCTCGGCCCCAAGCGCACCAGGCGCATCGCCGACGCCTGGGAGGAGCAGAAGGCCATCAAGGAGGTCATGGTCTTCCTGCAGGGCGTCGGGGTGTCCACGTCGCTGGCGGTGCGGATCTACAAGCAGTACGGCGACGCGTCCATCGACACCGTGCGCCGCGAGCCGTACCGGCTGGCCGCCGACGTGTGGGGCATCGGGTTCAAGACCGCCGACACCATCGCCCAGGCGGTCGGCATCCCGCACGACAGCCCCGAGCGGATCAAGGCGGGGCTGCGGTACACGCTGTCGGAGGCCGCCGACGACGGGCACGTCTTCCTGCCCGAGCCCAACCTGATCACCGCCGCCGAGAAGATCCTCGGCGTGCCGCGCGAGCTGATCGGCCCGGCGCTGGACGAGCTCGCCGCCGAGGAGGAGGGCGTCGTCCGCGAGCCGGTGCCGGGGACGGCGGAGGGCGCGGGGACCGTCCCGGCGGTCTACCTGCCGCCGTTCCACCGGGCCGAGCGGTCGCTGGCGCGCGGCCTGCGGGAGCTGCTCGACGCCGGGCACGACCGGCTGAAGGCGTTCGCCGACGTCGACTGGGACAGGGCCCTGGCGTGGCTGCGCCGGCGCACCGGCGCCGAGCTGGCGCCCGAGCAGGAGGAGGCGGTGCGGCTCGCGCTGACCTCGAAGGTCGCGGTGCTCACCGGCGGGCCGGGCTGCGGCAAGAGCTTCACGGTGCGGTCGATCGTCGAGCTGGCCGCCGCCAAGAAGGCCCGGATCGTGCTGGTGGCGCCGACCGGACGCGCCGCCAAGCGGCTGGCCGAGCTGACCGGGCACGAGGCCGCCACCGTGCACCGGCTGCTGCAGCTGCAGCCCGGCGGCGACCCCAAGTACGACCTGGACAACCCGCTGGACGCCGACCTGGTGGTGGTCGACGAGAGCTCGATGGTCGACCTGATCCTGGCCAACAAGCTGGTCCGGGCGGTCCCGCGCGGCGCCCACCTGCTGCTGGTCGGCGACGTCGACCAGCTTCCGTCGGTGGGCGCCGGGGAGGTGCTGGCCGACCTGCTGAACGCCGAGGTGATCCCGCGCGTGCGGCTCACCCGGATCTTCCGGCAGGCGCAGCAGTCCGGGATCGTCGTCAACGCCCACCGCGTCAACTCCGGCGAGCACCCGCACACCCGCGGCTACCCCGACTTCTTCCTGTTCCCGTGCGACGACCCGGAGGAGACCGCCGAGCTGACCGTGGACGTGGTGGCCAACCGGATCCCCCGCAGGTTCGGCCTGGACCCGCGCCGCGACGTGCAGGTCCTCACGCCGATGCACCGGGGCGCGGCGGGCGCCGGGGCCCTCAACACGCTGCTGCAGGAGGCCCTCACCCCGCACCGCGAAGGGCAGCCCGAACGCCGCTACGGCGGCCGGGTGTACCGGCCCGGAGACAAGGTCACGCAGCTGCGCAACAACTACGACAAGGGCGAGGCCGGGGTGTTCAACGGCACCGTCGGCGTCGTCACCAAGGTCTCGCAGGAGGAGCACACCCTCACCGTCCGCACCGACGAGGACGAGGACATCGACTACGCCTTCGACGAGCTGGACGAGATCACCCACGCGTACGCGATCACCATCCACCGCTCGCAGGGCAGCGAGTACCCGGCCGTGGTCATGCCGCTGACCACCGGCTCCTGGATGATGCTGCGCCGCAACCTGCTCTACACCGGCATCACCCGCGCCAAGAAGCTGGTGGTGCTGGTGGGCTCGCGCCGCGCGCTGGCCGCAGCCGTCCGCACCGCCGGCGCCGGACGCCGCCACACCGCCCTGGCCCACCGCCTGGCCGCCCCGGCGTGACGGCGCGTGCGGAACCGATCGCCCGGCGGCCCCGTCCGTTACGTTGATCAACCGCAGTTTCGCGTCTCCCGAGGGGGTTCCCGTCTTGACCGAGGTGTCCCGCAGCGCCTCCCCACCCGACGCCGATGAGCTCGACGCCGAGACCGTCGTCGCGTTGGTGAACGGATCGCACGACCTGGCGGCGGCCGGCCGCATGGACGAGGCCGTCCGCGACCTGCGCCGGGCCGTGCCCGCCGCGCGGCGGCTGTTCGACCGCGACCCGGTGCGGTACCGCAGCGTGCTGGTCGTCGCACTGCGCAACCTGGAGGGGCGGCTGGCGGCGTCCGGACGGGCCGACGAGACCGTGCCGCTGCTCAGGGAGATCGTCGCGGCCACCACCGGCTACCGCGACGAGGAACTGGCCAACGGCACCCGGGATTCGCTGCACGGCCACCGCATCGGAGCGTTGACGCGGCTGGCGCGGAGGCTGCGCGCCGCCGGCGACCTCGACGGCGCCATCGCCGCCGCGACCTCGGCCCGCGACGAGTCGCCCGAGCCCGCCGACCCGCCCGCGCCGGACGACGCGGGGAAGGCCGAGCCGCTGGTGGCGTGCGAGCTGCTGCTGGGCCAGCTCCTCGAGGAGGCCGGGCGCGTCGACGAGAGCATCCGGGTGGGGGAGAGCGCCGTCGCGCACGCCCGGCTGCTCGCCGACACCGTCCAGCTCGGCGACGCCGCCCTGGACCTGGGCCTGCGGCTGCTCGTCCAGGACCGCCTGGACGACGCGGCCGGGCGGCTGAGGCAGGCCGTCGAGGTCTACCGCGACCACGCCGACGACCCCGGCCGTCCCGACGCCCGCGCCAACCTGGCCGTCGCCGCCAACCGGCTGGGCGTCGCCCTGTCGATGCTGGAACGCGACGGCGAGGCCGTGCCGTACTTCGAGGAGGCGGTCCGGCAGCACCGTCGCCGCGACCCGGCCGACCCCGAGGTCCGCGACGAGCTGGCGGGCTCGCTGCGCGACCTGGCCGTGTGCCTGATCCAGATCGACCGGGACGCCGAGGCGGTGGCCGCGCTCGCCGAGTCCGCCGATCTGTACCGTCCGCCGGCCCGGGACGGCTCGGCCTTCCACCGCCGGCGGCTCACCGAGGTGCTGAACCGGCTGTGGCGCGGGCTGGCCATCCTCGAACGTGAGGAGGAGTCGGCGAGCGTCAGGGCCGAGTGGTCCGCCCTGGCCGAGGTCAGTCCGTCACCGTGAGACGGGCCAGCGCCAGCCCGGCGAAGGCGTCGGCGGTGACCCCGCGGGTGCGCTCCGACCACACCAGGTGATCGTGCCCGTACCACAGCGGGATCGCCGGCATGTCGCGCAGCAGCGACGACTCGGCCAGCCGCGCCGGGACCACGCTCTCGTCCGGTGCGGCGGCGCGTTCGGCCTGCTCGATGAGGTCGGACGCGTCGCCGCCGGGGTTCGGCAGCGGGGCCAGGGCGGCGGCGGGGGCGGGGTAGTCCGCGGCCGAGTGCTGCACGAAGGGGCCGTCGACCTTCCGGTCGGCGATGGCCTCGCGGAGTTCGGCGGCGGGCACCGCCCTGGGGCGCGCGTCCAGCTTCAGCGTCGAACGCCACTGGTCGGCGACCGCCTTCACCCACGCGTCGTCACCGGCGCCCGCCTCGTACCAGATCGGCACGGGACCGTCGAGACCGCCGGCGTCGGCGAGCGCCGCGGACGCGGCGGGCCCGTCGTGCACGCACACCCGGCACTGGCCCTCGCGGCGGCCCAGCGCGATGCCCGGCGGGACGAGGGCGTTGGCGGGGCTGGCCTGATGCCCGAGCGGCCCCTCCGTCACCGCGCGCCGGTCCACCGCCATCGACAGCGCGTGCCGCACGGTCGGACCGGCGAACCGCTTCTCCCACTCGGGGATCACCAGGTACGTCATGGCCCGGCCGGGCACCACCAGGTGATGACGGCGGAAGTCGGTGTCCATCGACCCGTGCCGGTCCGGCGGGACGGCGGTGGCCACGTCCAGGTCACCGGCCTGGACGGCGCGGTACTGGGCGGCGGCGTCCGGCATCGCCCGCACCACGACCGTGCGGCCGCGGCCGTCCCGCGGTTCCAGCACCGTTTCGCGGGCGTCGTGGGAGCGTACGCGGAACGGGCCGTTCCCCACGGGCGCGCGCCCGTAGGAGGCCCAGTCGCGGGAGCGCAGCACGGCGTCGGGCATCGGCAGGAACGCCGGATCGGCCAGCAGCGCGGGGAAGCCGGCCAGCGGACGGTCGAGCGTCACCTCGAACGTGCGCTCGTCGCGCACCTTCAGCCCGTCGACGTCGTCGTCCCGGCCGCCCGCGCCCTTCACCCGGGCCACGTCGGTGAACAGGCGGGCGCCGTGCCAGCCCTCGCGCAGCGTGGCGCGCCAGGCGTCGACGAACGACCGCGCCGTCACCGGGGAGCCGTCGTGGAACCGCCCGCCGGGACGCAGCCGTACGGTCCAGACCCGCCGGTCCGGGCTGGTGATCGACTCGGCGGCGGCGTCGACCGGCGTGCCGCCCCGCCCGTCGTGGGCGGTCAGCCCGGTCCACACCGCACCGGCGATCATGCGGCCGGCGGGGTCGTGGACGTCGCCGGGCACCAGCGTGGCGGGCGGCGCCGCGCCCACCGAGATCCGCGGCTCGGCCGGGTCGCTCCACGCCCGCAGGGCCACCACCGGCGCGACCAGCATCGCCACCGCGCCGGTCACCAGCGCGGCCGTGCGCGTGACGCTCCTCACCCGCCCCTCCCCGGGGCCTTTCCAGAGCTCAACCGGTCCCTTCCGACGGCGGTGGCGGACGACGCGGGTGAGCGTACGGCACCGTCCCCTGGCGCGGGAAGGGCACGCGGCCGTCATGGGCCGTCCGAAAACGGCCGGGCGCATGGGCCGGATTACCGGTGTCCACCTGCCGGGCGATCATCTGATCACCAACCGGGCCGGGTTTTTTGTGACTACTCGCCGATTGAGCGCGGCGATCTACGCGTCCACACTTGCCTAGGCCCCTCATCCCCTCGGCGTGGAGGCGCGATGCGTACCCGACCCCAGCGACAGTCCAGGCGTGTCCTCGTCGGCACCGCCGCGGCGGCGGCCTCCGCGCTCGCCATGGCCGGCACGGCGTGGGCCTGCCCGCCCGAGCCCGGCAACCAGCGGACCACCGTGTCGCAGGCCCAGGGCGAGGGACGCGACCTCGGCGCGCACGCCGGCCACGGCAGCGGACCGGTCGGCAAGACGTCCTCCCAGGTGTCCGAGGCGATCAAGGGCGCGCAGCGCGTCGGCAACGTGCCCGACGCCAAGGAGGCCACGTCCCTGGTCTTCATGGACTACGGCTCGGGCCCGCGCAAGCGCACGATCATGTACGTGAGCGGCCGGTTCGGGCTCAAGGCCTACGACGTCAGCGCCGACCCGCGCAGCCCCAAGCTGGTCGGGAAGTTCGACCTGCCCGGCTTCTGGCAGGGCGAGGACACCGAGGCCGACCACAAGCGCAAGATCATCTACCTGTCCCGGGACCCGCGGGCCTTCGGCGGCACCACCGACACCGGCGAGTCCGGCGTCTACGTCATCGACGTGGCCAAGCCCGAGAACCCGCGGCAGATCGCCTACCAGGTGATCCCCGCCGGGCACACCACCTCGTGCATCAACGACTGCCAGTACCTGTGGTCGGGCGGCCCCGCCAAGGCGAACTGGATGCCCGCCGACTGGGGCGGCCGCCCGGTGTGGGTGACGGACGTGCGCAACCCGCGCAAGCCCAAGGTCTTCAAGGACCCCATCGACACCGGCCGCAACGACGGCAAGACCGACTACACCCACGACATCCAGGTCGACTCGGCCGGGGTCGCCTGGGCGTCCGGCCGGGGCGGCGTGCGCGGCTACTACACGAGCGGACGGCACTGGGACCCGGTGAAGAAGCGCCACCGCACGGCCACCGCCTGGGATCCGGTGCCGTACGCGGGCGGCGGCCTGGACGAGGCCACCACCAACTCCTCGTTCATGCACAACAGCTTCCGTGCCGTGGGCCGCACCCGTGACCAGGGGCCCGACCCCCGCAAGTGGGGCGAAGGGCAGGTGCTCGTCGTCACCGAGGAGACCTTCAACGACGGCTGCGCCAACGACGGGCTGCTCGTCATCGCGTCGCTGAAGGGCTCGTACGGGGGTCAGGGCTGGCGGTCCACGCCCGCCAACCCGTTCCGGCTGCAGACCCTCGGCACCTGGGGCGTGGCGGGCCAGGAGGGCAGCCGTCCCGACACCGACGACTGCTCGGCCCACTACTTCGACGTCAAGAACGGCGTGCTGGCCCAGGCGTTCTACTCGCAGGGCACCCGGTTCATCGACGTGCGCGACCCCACCAACCCGCGCCAGATCGCCTACTACCGGCCCGACGACGCCCGCGCATGGGCGGCCTACTACCACGGCGACTACGTGTACGTGGCCGACCACGCCCGCGGCATCGACATCCTGAAGACCACCTTCCGCTGAGGCGGCACGCGCGGCGGGTCCAGGAAACCCCAAAGCCCTCCGAGGTCACATCCCCCGAACCCCCCATCTGGAGGAATCCCCCCGTGACGCATCCGCGTGCCCGCACCGGAACCGTCGGCCTGGCCGCACTCGCGATGGCCGCCGGAGCACTGGTGGCCCCGGCCCACGCCACGACGATCACCGCCGCCCCGCAGGCCGCCGCGCCCCAGGCGCAGAAGGGCGGCGTCCGGCTGCACAGCAACGCCGAGCTGGCGCGCACCCTCAAGCAGATCGAGCGCGCCTCCCACGGGCGGGTCACCGTCCGCAGCGTCGGCAAGTCCAACGAGGGCCGTCCCATCTGGTTCGCCACGCTCGGCTCCGGACCCAGGCGAGTGATGTACGTGACGCAGCAGCACGGCGACGAGCCCCTGGGCACCGAGTCGGCCCTGGCCGCGCTGCGCACCCTGGGCCAGTCCGACAGCCGCGCCGCCCGCGCCGTCCGCTCGAAGATCACGCTGGGGATCGTGGTGCGCGCCAACCCCGACGGCCACGAGCACCAGTGGCGCTACAACTACGACCCCGACGCCGACCCCGAGTACGGCGAGCCCGGCAAGGGCTACGACATCAACCGCTACCACGACCCGGCCGTCGCGCCCGGCGACAACCCGGCGACCGAGGCCGCGGTGATCCAGCGGACCTACGCCGCGTTCCGCCCGTCGATCGTCGTCGACTACCACATGCAGGGCCGCTACGCCTTCCCGCCGCCGGACGGCCGCGAGATCACCACGTCGATCCTGTGGCCGAACCACCCGTCGGTGTCCGCCGCCGCGCTGCGCCGCTCCAAGCAGGTCGGCGTGGCGGTGCACGACGCGTTCACCCGCGCGGGCGCCGTGGTGTCGCAGTACCCGGGCGGCACCTACCAGGGCATCGCGCGCAACGCCTACGGCCTGCTCGGCAGCGCCTCCCTGCTGGTCGAGCTGAGCGCCCTGCCGCCCGAGCGCGAGCACTTCCAGGTCCGCACGGCCTACCGGTCGATGGTCGAGCTGGCCGAGGCCGCCGCGTCCGGCGCCCTTGACCGCCTCGACCCGGCCGCCGCCGACAGGATCCCGCCGCGGGGCCCGTCGCTCCCCGGCGGCGCCTCGGCGGCCCGGGACCACGGCACCCACTGATCCCTTCTCCTCCCCCCAACGCCCCGTCCCGCCCTCGGCGGGACGGGGCGTCCCGCTGTCCGGACGACCGGCACCGTGCCCCAGCGGCGTCCCGGCCGCGGCTCAGAGCCCGGAGTCGTCGGGCCCGGAGTCGCCGGGGCCGGGGTCGGCGTCGCGGGGGGCGCGCCGGCGGGCGCGGAAGGCGGCGACGTTGGTGCGGTTGGCGCAGTTCTCCGAGCAGAACCGGCGCCGCCCGGCGCGCGAGGTGTCGGCGTAGACGCGGTCGCAGCCGGGCGCGGCGCACACGCCCGTGCGGCTCAGCCCGTGCTCGACCACCAGCTCCGACAGGTTCATCAGCGTCGTCGCGCGGAAGCGGTGCGGCAGGCGCGCAGACGGCGGCGCGTAGTGGATGTGCAGGCCGTGCGGGTCGTGGTCAGCCAGGTGGGGGTGCATGGGCACCTCCGCCATCAGCTCGTTGAGCAGCGCCACGGCCTGCTCCAGTTCGGTGGCCTCGAAGAACGGCCGCAGCGCCCGCCCCCAGCGGCGGAACGGCTCGGCGTCGCGCGACTCGAACTGGTGCCAGAAGAAACCGTTCTCGCGCAGCACCGCCCGCAGCGCGTCCTCGCCGTCATCGCCGTCCCGTGAGGTGACCGCGTTCACCAGGGCCACGGCGGCCGCGACCCCGTGGCTCTTGTATCCCGTGATCCGCATCGTTGCCCCGGCTCCCACTCCCATGTCATGCTGTAAACGACATATTAGTTATAACCCTTACGGACGTCCGGTGGGAACGCCGGAGACACAGACGGACGGGAGCGTCGTGGACGAGTGCCCGCGCTGCGGCTGGCCGGAAAGCGAGATCTACCAGGTGCTGTCGCGGCACCTGACCTCCGAGGGAGTGGTCGCCTACACCCGCTGCGCCTGCGGTGAGGTGCAGGTCCGCGTGCAGCCGTACGCGGCCGGACGGGTGGTCACGGCCTCGTGCGGTCCCTCCCGCACCGACCCCGCTCCACCCGGCTTGTGAGCCCGGCGCGCCGGAGCTGACGCCGCGAAATCCGGAAAACGTTTGCTGGAGGGGGTTGTCGGCGTCGCCTCGGTGACGGATCATGCAGTCAGCCGAGGAAGTCGGGGGCGCGTCCGCCTGGAGATCCGTATGGCCGGCCCCACCCCCGCCCCCGACGCTCGCTCCGCCACCCGCCCGCTCGGCGTCAGCCGGCCCGACCTGCCGATCACTGACCTGCCCACCCCCGAAGAGGTCTTCGGGGTGCGCCGCATCGGCCCCCGCGAGCTGTTCCGCCACGCGCTCGGGCCGAGCCTCATCGCGCTCGGCATCTCGATCGGCAGCGGCGAGTGGCTGCTCGGCCCGCAGGCGGTCGGCCAGTTCGGCTTCGAGGGCGTCGGCTGGGTCATCGTCGTGTCGGCGGTGCTGCAGACCCTCTACAACATCGAGTGCTCCCGGTACGTGATGGCGACCGGTGAGGCGCCGGTGGTCGGCTGGGGCCGCGTCCCGCCCGGCTGGTTCCTGTGGGTGCCGCTGTCGGTCCTGGTGGTGATCTTCGCGTTCATCGCGGGCGGCTGGGCCGCGTCCGCCGGGCAGGGCATGTACGCGCTGGTGCACGGGGAGGTGCCGGGGGAGGGCGCCGAGGAGCCGCGGCTGTGGGCGATCGCGCTGCTGGTCGTCGTCTTCCTGATCGCCGCCGGGGCACGGCGCGTGTCGCGCGCGCTGGAGCTGGCCAACTGGCTGATGGTCGGGACGATCCTGCTCGGCCTGCTGATCCTGTGCCTGTTCGTGGTGCCCTTCGGGCTGTGGTGGGACGGCCTCAAGGGCTTCGTCACCCCGGCCGCGCCGCCCGACGGCATCACCGCCACCCAGATCGGCGGGCTGGCCGGGTTCACCGCGCTGGCGTCCGGGCTGAACTGGTACGTCATGGGGCACTACCGCGACAAGGGCTACGGCATGGGCCACCGCGCCGGGTTCATCGCCGGGATGCGCGGCGAACGCGTCAAGCTCCTGCCCAGCGGCGTGACCTTCCCCGACGACGAGAAGAACACCGCGCTGTGGCGCCGCTGGTACCGGCTGCTGCTGGCGGACATGTGGGGCGTGTTCTTCGTCGGTGCGATGCTCGGCATGCTGCTGCCGACGATCCTGATGGCCCGCGCCGTCGAGCTGACCGGCACCCGGCCCACGCAGGCCGACATGCCCACGTTCGTCGCCTCCGCCCTCGACGCCGAGTACGGGCGGTGGCTGTTCTACCTGGCGCTGCTGCTGGGCGTGCTGGTGCTGTTCAGCACCCAGCTGGGGATCTTCGAGGGGATGGTGCGGGCGGCGACCGACACCGCGCACGCCACCAGCCCCCGCCTGCGCGCGCTCCTGGAGGGCGACCCGCGCCGCCTGTACTACCCGTTCATGCTGGTGCTGCTGGTGGTCATCGCGGTCGTCCTGCACCTCGCGCTGCCGGTCAGCCTGGTGCAGTGGTCGGCCAACATGTCCAACCTGGGCGCGCTGATCTACCCGTTCATGCTGATGTACCTGAACTCCCGGTTGCCGCGGGCGGCGCGGCCCCGGCCGTGGCACCACGCGATCCTGGTGCTGAACTTCCTGTTCTTCGGGTTCTTCTTCGTCAACTTCGTGGCCGACTTCGTGGGCGACCCGCTCGTCACGTTCTAGGCGGGACGGCGCGCCGGGTCAGTGCCGCCAGCGGGTCGCGGCGGCGATCTCCTCCGGGGAGGCCCCGTCCAGCAGGTCGATCTCGCCGCGCCGTACGGCGGCGACGGTGTCGATCACGGCCTCGCCCAGCGCGTCGCGCAGCACCGGATCGGCCTCGAACGCCCGCACCGCCGCGCCGAGCGAGGTGGGCAGCCGGACGATGCCGCGTCCGGCCAGGTCCGCCGGCTCCAGGGAGGCCGGGTCGACGTCGACCGGGGCGGGCAGCACGGCCTCCGCGCCGATCCCGGCACGGCCCGCGGCCAGCAGCGCCGCCAGCGCCAGATAGGGGTTGGCGGCGGCGTCGAAGCACTTGATCTCCAGGTTGGCCGCCTGCGCCCGCTCGTCGTCCGGCCCGGTGACGAACCGCAGCGCCGCCTCGCGGTTCTCCAGGCCCCAGCAGGCGTAGGCGCCCGCCCAGTGCGACGGGATCAGGCGCAGGTAGCTGGCCACCGACGGCGCGCCGACCGCCAGCAGCGCGGGCAGCCGCTCCAGGATGCCCGCCGCGAACGACTCCGCGGCGGCCGTCATCCCGAACGGGCCGTCGCCGCCGGTCATGGCGTTCACCGGCCCCGCGCCGTCCGCGGGCTCCGGCGCGCCGTCCCGCCACAGGCTCAGGTGGACGTGCTGGCCGTTGCCGACCGCGTCCGCCTCCACCTTCGGGGAGAACGAGGCCGCCAGCCCGTGCCGCAACGTCACCGCCCGGATCGTCTCGCGCACCAGCACGGCGGTGTCGGCCGCGCCCACGGGGTCCTCGGGCGCCACGGATAGCTCGTACTGCCCGGCCGAGTACTCGGGGTGGATCTGCACCACCGTCACGCCGGTGGCGGCCAGCGACGTGAGCACGTCGCGCAGGTAGTCGGGCAGCTCGCTGATCCGCGTCATGCCGTAGGCGGGGCCGTGGCAGGCCGGGACGAAACCGTCGTCGTCGCCGTCGCCCTCGGACACCACCCACTCGATCTCGAACGCCGCGCGCACCGACCAGCCGCCCGCGGCCAGCCGGGCGGTCTCGCGGCGCAGCAGCGCCCGGGCGTCCAACGGGTGCACGGTGCCGTCCTGGGCGTACCGGTCGGCGGGGGCCCACGCCCAGCCCGGCAGCGCCGCCAGCGGCGTCAGGCGGTCGAGGTCGGGATGCAGCCGCAGGTCGCCGACCGGCCCGCCGGCGTACCGGCCGGTGGTGATCGAGTCGTCCAGCAGGAAGGCGTCGAACACGGGCGACATGCCGACGCCCCACTCGGCCGCGTGCCCGAGACGCGCCGTCGGCACCGCCTTGGTGCGGGTGATGCCGCTCGTGTCGACCCACGTCAGCGCCACCGCCACCACGTCCTGGTCGCCCAGGGCCCGGGCCGCCGCGGCGGCGCGCCTGCCGAGCCGGTCGCGTGCCGCGCGGTCCAGCGGCGGCCACGCGTCATCCAGGACTGCTACCACGACGGCCCCCTGGTCGCAGATCGCATCGGGTGCGAAGGCTGTTCCTACGGGCATCGTAGAAGTCGGGTCGATCCGAGGCCACGACCATGCGTCGATTGGGGGACGCCGTGTTCGAGGAGAAGATCGAGACGCTGCCGCTGGTGGACCACCACTGCCACGGCGTCGTCCGCGGCGACCTCGGCCGCGCCGCGTTCGAGTCGCTGCTGACCGAGGCCGACGAGGCCGGGGAGCTGGGCGGCAGCCTGTTCCACTCGCGGATCGGATTCGCGGTGCGGCGCTGGTGCGCGCCGGTGCTCGACCTGCCCGTCCACGCCGACCCGGAGGACTACCTCGCGCGCCGGGCCGAACTGGGCGCGGCCGAGGTGAACCGCCGGTTCCTGCGGGCGGCGGGCCTGGAGGCGCTGTGCGTGGACACCGGCTACATCCCCGACTCGCTGCTGGAGCCCGCCGAACTGGGCGGCCTGGCCGACGCGCCCGCGCACGAGATCCTGCGGCTGGAGACGCTGGCCGAGGAGGTCGTCGCCGACGGTGTGGGCGCCTCGGCGTTCGCCGGGGAGGTGCGCACCCGGCTGGAGGCCCGCGCGCCGCGGGTGGCCGGGTTCAAGTCGATCGCCGCCTACCGGGCCGGGCTGGAGCTGTCGGGGAAGCGGCCGTCGGGCGAGGAGGTGACGAAGGCGGCCGGGCGCCTGCTCCGGGACACCGAGCGCGGCCTGGCCGGATGCGACGCCCCGCCGCGCATCCAGGACGAGGTGCTGCACCGCTTCCTGGTGTGGTGCGCGTGCGACATCGGGCTGCCGATCCAGTTCCACGTCGGCTACGGCGACGCCGAGGCCGACCTGCGCCGCGGTGACCCGCTGCTGCTCACCGGCCTGCTCCAGGAGCTGTCCCGCAAGAACGTCCCGGTCATGCTGCTGCACAACTACCCGTTCCACCGCAACGCCGGCTACCTGGCGCAGGTGTTCCCCAACGTCTTCGTCGACGTCAGCCTGGGCACCCACAACCTCGGTGACCGGGCGCCCGTCATCCTCGCCGAGCTGATGGAACTGGCGCCGTTCGGCAAGGTGCTGTTCGCCTCCGACGCCTACGGCCTGCCCGAGCTGTTCCACCTGGGGGCGCTGCAGTTCCGCCGCGGCCTGGGGCGCGTCCTCGCCGAGGGCGTGGCCGAGGGCTCCTGGACGGAGCGCGACGCCGCGCGCGTCGCCGAGATGATCGCGTCGGGCAACGCCCGCCGTGCCTACCGGCTCGACGAACGCTTCTGATCCGTGGCGGCTGCGCCGTTCGAGGCGGCCTGGCCGTCCAGCGCCCGGCGCACCTCGTCCGGGACGGGCACGGGCCGGTGCGTCCCCGGCCGGATGCTGATCATCACGAACTCCGCCTCGCCGATCGGACGGCCGTCCATGGACAGGCTCACCGCGATGTCGAACGACGTCCGCCCCCACCGCGTCACGCGCGGTCGCAGCTCGATCACGTCGTGCACGCGCGCCGGAGCCGACCACTCCATCGCCGCCTTCTTGACCATGTACTCGAACCGGTCGAGGTATCCGGCGTCGAGCGAGTGCCGGAACCACTGGTCGAGGGCGTCGTCGAGGTAGACGAAGTAGTTGGCGTTGAACACCACGCCCTGCATGTCGCACTCGCTGTACCGCACCCTGATCCGGTGCGTGAAGCCCGTCGCCGGGTGCCGATCGTCCGTCACGGAACGACTGTATCTCCGTCTTGTCTGGATTTGATCATGTTTGGCAGGTGTGTGGAGGGTATTCGGCGAAAGATGTGGATGTTGAGGCTGCCGGGGGTGTATCGCCCGCAGGCGGACACGGCCCTGCTCACCGAGGCCCTGCGGCAGGCGACCGTGCCGCGCGGCGCCCGAGTGCTGGACCTGTGCACCGGCACCGGTGCGGTCGCGGTGGCGGCGGCGCGCGAGACGGCGGGGGCGGTCGTCGCGGTGGACCTGTCCGTCCGGGCCGTGCTGGCCACCCGGGTCAACGCGCGCCTTCGGGGAGCGCGCGTGCGCGTGCACCGCGGCGACCTCCTTACGCCCGTCGCGGGCGAACTGTTCGACGTCATCCTGGCCAACCCCCCGTACGTTCCGTCGGGGCGGTTCCCGCCGCCGCGGCACGGACGGTCCCGCTGCTGGGACGCGGGCCCCGACGGGCGTGCGCTGCTCGATCGGATCTGCGACCAGGCGCCCAGGCACCTGGCGCCGGGCGGGACGCTGCTGGTCGCCCAGTCGTCGGTGTGCGGGGTGGACGACACGCTGCGCGCCCTGCGGGCCGCCGGGCTGAAGACGTCGGTGGCGGCGCGCAGGCGCGAGCCGTTCGGGCCGGTCATGCGGTCCCGGACGGCCGACCTGCTGGCCCGGGGCGCGATCCGGCCCGGGCAGGACGACGAGGAACTGGTGGTGATCCGTGCCGACCACACCCGGCCCCGCGGATGAGGCGGCCGCGCCGCGGCGCCGCGTCCTGGCCGACCGCGGCGGGCCCATCCTGGTCGAGGGCCCGGTCGAGGTGGTGCTGCCCGACGGGACCTCGGTCACCTCGGACCGCTTCATGGTCGCGTTGTGCGCCTGTGGCGCCAGCGGCCGCTACCCGTTCTGCGACACCAGCCACCGCCGGTGCCGCAAGTCCCGCGACCGGCGCGGCACCGGCTCCTGACGCGGCGTCAGCCCCGTGACGCCGCGAGCCGGGGGGAGGGCAGCGGGTGCCGCAGGGAGCTGCGGCCCGCCCGCCAGCACGCCAGCACGTGCTCGCCGAACCGGTCCTCCAGCAGTTCGGTGGCCTGCGCGCCGAACACCACGTCGGCGGCCAGCTCCGGCTCGTGGGCGAGCAGGTCCCCGACGACCTCGTGCCGCAGCACCTGCTCGTGGACGGCGTCGGCCTCGATGTGCTCGGTGTAGAAGCGGGTGCACCGCGGGCCCGCCCCGAGCCGCCGCAGGGCCCGCGCCATCCGCCGCGCCGTGGGCGGCGTGGTGATCTCGGCGGCGGCGAAGTGCCCGACCATCGCGCCGCGCAGCCCCCGGTGCAGCCCGAACAGCGACATCATCGACACGATCGCCAGCATCGGCGCCGGGACGAGATCCAGGTAGCGGCCGTAGCGGGAGTCCAGGCCGAGATCGTCCATCAGGTCGGCGAACAGCGTGGCGTGCACCGCCTCGGCCCGGCCGCCGCCGAACTCGTCGAACTCCACCGCGACCAGGGACGCCTTGGCCCGCCCGCGCAGCCGCGGGATCACCCAGGCGTGCGGGTCGGCCTCCTTGAGGTGGTAGGCCGAGCGGTGCGCCACGAACTCGCGCAGCTGCCACCGCTCCCCGTGGTCGCGCAGGTGGTGCGAGACGCCGTAGGCGTCCGCCGGCTCCTCCAGCAGCGCGCTCAGCGTCCCCTCGACGTCGTCGCCGCCGGGCGTGTCGGCGCGCAGCGCGTCGAGGAAGACGCGCTCCATCCCGCCCCGCAGCCGCAGCAGGTCCGGTGACCACTCCCAGGCCGTGTCCACCCCGTCGAACCCGCGGTAGTGCAGCTCGTAGCAGGTGTAGAGGGCGAGCTGCAGGTCCTCCCCGTACGGGTCGGCGGACCGGCGCAGGACGGGATGGGCGGCCGCGAGCAGCGGCGGCGCGGGTTCGGACGCCGGTCGGCGCAGCGCCGTCACCACGGCCTCCGACAGCGGCCCGCGCGGCTCGGGCAGCGGCGGGGCCGGCTCACGGGTGGTCGGGGGGAAGGTGGAACCGGTCGGGGTCAGGGTCATGCTCTCTCCCGTCGCCTTGGGACCTTCGCGCACCGGTACCCGTTCAGGACGGGCCCATGCTTCGCGTCGGTCCGGCCTGCCGCTCGGCCTGCCGGCGTCCCGCCGCCTGCCGCACCAGCAGGTCCAGCACGGCCCGGGGGCCGCCGCGCGCGTCGGCGTGCCGCTGCCGCTCGGCGCCCGTCCCGTCCCGCAGCACCCCCGCCAGCAGCGCGCGGACCTCGGCCAGGTCTCCGGTGTCCTCCAGCGCGGGCGTGACGTGATCGATCAGCTCGGCGGCCAGCTCGGCGGCGGGCACGCGGCGTTCCCGCAGCGGATGCACCCCGGGGCCGGTCATGCCGTACCGGGCGGCCGACCACAGCGCCACCGCGCACACCTCCTGCGGCACGTGCGGCGCCTCCCGCCCCGCCGCCAGGTCGGCCAGCGCCGTGCGCACCAGCGCCCGCGACAGCCCCGCCTGCAACGTGGCGTCCTCGACGGTGGCCGCGGCGTCCGCCCCGCGCAGCTCCACGGTCGGCAGCCGGGGCGAGGGACGGGCCAGCCAGAACGTCATGGCCGTGTCCACCATCGCCCCGCAGTCGACCAGCCGGGCCAGCTCGCGCTCGTACGCGGCGACCGATCCGAACCACGGCGGCACCCCCGAGCAGGGGAACCGGCCCATCTTCTCGGTCACCCGGCAGCTGGCGAACCCGCGGTCGCGGCCCCGGTCGATCGGCGAGTTGACCGCCAGCGCCACCAGCGTTGGCAGCCAGGGACGCAGGTGGTTGACCACCGCGAGCGCGGTCTCCCGGTCCGGGACGCCGACGTGGACGTGGCAGCCGCACACCTCGTAGTCGGCGAACACGCCGCCGCCCATCTCGGCGATCCGCTGGAACCGCTCGCCGGGGGAGAACGCGAACGCCGGCGCGGGGGCGGCGGCGATCGCCGTCCCCGTCGACACCAGGCGCGCGTCCTCCGCGCGGGCCGCGTCGGCCAGCAGGGCCCGGGACTCGCGCAGCTGGCGGCGCACCTCGTCCAGCCGGGTGCACACCCCGGTGGCGGCCTCCACCTGCGTCCTCAGCAGCTCCGCCTGGAGCCTGGTGTCGGGGGCGGGCAGGGGAGCGGCACGCGCGCGTGCCAGCACCGGCTCGGCGCGTGCGACCGTCGCTCCGGTCACCGGGTCCACCAGGAGGAACTCCTCCTCGACCCCCATGGACAGCCCTGCGTCCGACATGTCCACCCCCCTGTTGACCAGCCGTTCCTACCCGTTTTGTCGGCCCGTTCCCCATGGCGGGAGCCGTCGGACGCGCGGGCGGCGGCCGACCGGGGCGGGACGCGGACGGAAGGTCAGCCGTCGCCCCCGTCCTCGCCGGAGGCGCGCAGCAACAACTCGCGGACGGCCTGCTCGGTCCTGCCCTGCGTGGCCAGCTCCCCGAACCCGGCGTCCCGGCCGAGCTCGGGCAGGGCGTGGGCGATGGTCTCGCCGCGCTCGTACCGCTCGATGATCCGCGGGTCGATGTAGGAGGCGCGCGCCACGGCCGGGGTGTTGCCCAGATAGTCGGCGACCTCCTGCACGACCCGGCGGACCGCCTTGGCGCGGGCCGTCGGGGAGGAGTCCGAGGTCCGCGCCGACACCGCCAGGCCCACCGCCGCCAGCACGGTCGCGTGCCAGGTGCGGAAGTCCTTGGCGGTGAAGTCGCCCCCCGAGATCTCCCGCAGGTAGTCGTTGATGTCCTCCGCCCGCACGTTGCGCCACCCGCCGTCACCGTCGCGGTAGGCCAGCAGCTCCTCGCCCCCGCCGGTGCGGCGCTTGAGCCCGCGCACGACCGCGCAGACGCTCTCCTCGGCGACCGCCTGCTCGCGCTCCTTGGCGCCCTTGGCCGTGTACTCGAAGATCACCTCGCCGTGGCGGCACTGCACGTGCTCCCGCGTGATCGTGGCCAGGCCGTAGGTGCCGTTCTCGTCGGCGTACTCCCGGCCGCCGGACCGGAAGAACCCCAGGTCGATCAGCCGGACCGCGGCGGCCAGCACGCGTTCGCGGGAGAACCCCCGGCCGGTCAGGTGCTCGGCCGTGATCTCGCGGACGCGCGGCAGCGCGGCGGCGAACTCCAGGACCCGGTCGTGCTTGTCGGCGTCCCGCCGCCTGCGCCACTCGTCGTGGTAGCGGTACTGCAGGCGGCCCGCCGAGTCGCGGCCCACCGCCTGGATGTGGCCGTCCGGCGTCGGACATATCCATACCTGCGTCCACGCCGGGGGGATGGTCAGGTTCTTGATCCGCGTGAGCTGCTCGGGGTCCCGCAGGGGCGTGCCGTCCGGTCTCAGGTAGCGGAACCCGCGTCCGCACCGGCGGCGCCGGAACCCCGGTTCAGCCGGATCACTGCGTCGCAGCCTCGACACTTCCGCGATCATCGCCTCTCGCCCGGGGATCGTTCGGCCGACGGTCTACCCGGCGCCGGAACGGTCATTCCGCCGGGGCCCCGGGATGTCGGTAGAGTGCGAGGCGCCCGGCCTCCGGCACGGCTCATTCCCCGTCTATCGCGGGAGCACTGCATTCACCCGCCGGAGGCCGGGCGCCCGCCCCCTCCACCGGCCACTTCCGCAGGCAGGCCACCGACTCCTGCCCGGCCACGGGCAGCGGTGAATCTTCGCCGGCAGGCCGGGTAGCGCAGCGTGCATGGAATTCGGATACACGCTGCTCTGCGAACAGACGCCGCCCAAACAGCTCGTCGAGGACCTGGTGGGGGCCGAGGCCGCCGGATTCGACTACTCGGTCATCTCCGACCACTACTTCCCGTGGATCGAGGAGCTGGGGCACTCGGCCTATGTCTGGTCCGTGCTCGGGGCGCTGGCGCAGGCCACCGAGCGGATCCCGCTGATGACGTACGTCACCTGCCCCATCGTGCGCTACCACCCGGCCGTGGTGGCGCAGAAGGCCGCCACCGTGGGGGTGCTGTCGGACGGGCGGTTCACCCTCGGCCTGGGCGCGGGCGAGAAGCTCAACGAGCACGTGGTCGGCCGCGACTGGCCGCCGGTGGACGTGCGGCACGAGATGCTCGCCGAGGCCGTGGAGATCATCCGCCGGCTGTTCGGCGGCGGGTACGTCAACCACCGCGGACGGCACTTCACGGTCGAGTCCGCCAGGCTCTACGACCTGCCCGAGCAGCCCGTCCCCATCGGCGTGGCCGCATCCGGGCCGCGTTCGGGCGGGCTGGCGGCCGAGCGGGGCGACATGCTCGTCACCGACCGGCTCATGCCGGAGGTCGTCAAGGTGTTCCGGGACGGCGGAGGCGCGGGCAAGCCGGTGCACGGGCAGCTCCCGGTGTCGTTCGGGAGCGACCCCGACGAGGCGCTGCGGCACGCGCACCGGCTGTGGAAATGGGGCCTTTCCGGATGGAAAGTAATGTCCGAACTGCCCGGTCCGGTCAATTTCGAGGCGGCGTCCCAGAATGTTCGGGCCGAGGACGTCGCCGCGGCGGTGCCGTGCGGCGACGATGTGGAGGAGTATGTTCGGCGGGTGGCGCAATGGGCCGATGCCGGATACACCCACCTCGCGTTCTGTCAGATCGGCGCCGAACGGCAGAAGGACTTCCGCGACTGGGCGCGGGCCGAGCTGCTGCCCGCCCTGCGTGCGCGATTCTCCTGATCAACTAAAGCCGCGGCCAATCTTCATTCGGGAGTAGTCGCAGGTACTGGCGTGTTCCCGTGTCCCTGTCGCAGGATCGTCCAGACAGGTGGGTGCGATTCGGTTCAACGGTGGAGGGGCGCGGTAGTGAACGCTTCCATGGCAGATGTGGCGGTGGTGGGCGCCGGCCCCTATGGGCTTTCCGTGGCGGCGCACACCGCCGCCCTCGGATTGGACGTCGTCGTGTTCGGTGAGCCCATGGGGACCTGGGCGCGGAACATGCCGCGGGGAATGCTGCTGAAATCCGAACCGCAGAATTCCGGCCTGGCCGCTCCGGGGAACTCCCACAGTTTCGTGGCGTTCTGTGAGATCAACAGCCTGCCGTGCGCGCGGAGCCTGCCGATTCCGGTGGAACGTTTCGTCGACTACGGCCGGTGGTTCCAGCGGCAGGCCGTGCCGCACCTGGATCCGTCGATGGTGACCGCGGTGCGGACCGCCGGCGGCGGGTTCGTGCTGGAGCTGGCCAACGGCGACCAGGCGCGGGCACGGGCGGTCGTGCTCGCGGTGGGCGTCGTGCCGTTCGCCCGCCGCCCCGAGCCGCTGGCCGCCTTCCCCTCCACGCTGGCCAGCCACACCATCGACCACCACGACCTCAGTGGTTTCACCGGACGGGACGTGACCGTCGTCGGCGCGGGCCAGGCCGCCCTGGAGACCGCGGTGCTGCTGGACGAGGCCGGCGCCCGGGTGCGGCTGGTCGCCCGCGCCGAGCGGCTGCGCTGGAACGGCGTTCCCGTGCCGCGCCGCCCGCTGCGGGACCGGGTCCTCGCGCCCGAGTCGGGTCTCGGATCGGGCTGGCGGACCTGGGTGTACGCGAACATGCCGCACACGGTGCGGCGCCTGCCGGGCTCCACCCGCCGGCACATCGCCCGCACCGCGCTGGGACCGGCCGGCGCCTGGTGGCTGCGCGACCGGTTCGTCGACCGCGTGCCCACGCTGCTGGGTTACCGGATCACCGACGCCGCGGCCGACGGCGACCGGGTCCGGCTGTCGCTCACCGACGCCGACGAACGGCCCCACCAGATCGACACCGACCACGTCGTCTGCGGCACCGGCTTCGTGGTCGACCTGCGCCGCCTGCCCCTGCTGGACCCGGTCCTGGCCGACGGGCTGCGGCGGGACGGCCTGGCGCCCTGGCTGTCGCCGTACTTCGAGACGTCCATGCCGGGCCTGTACGCGGTCGGGTTGATGGCCAAGCAGACGTTCGGGCCGGGCATGCAGTTCGTCCAGGGCACCGCGTTCGCCGCACGCAGGGTCGCCGCCCACCTGGCGCGGACGCTCCCGCGCAGGTCGGTGGCGGTGCCCGCCGAGGCGGTCAGGGCGGGCGCCGCCGCCCGGTGACGCGGCCCCCGGGTGTCGGGACCGGCTGCCTGGGTACGAGCAGGCGGATCACGCCGTCACCGGGGGAGGATCGCGATGCCGCACTACTCGTGGTACCCGGAGGACGATCCGCGTCACCACACCGGCAGGCTGCACGACATGCTCACCGCCGTCATCCGGCACGCCCGGGAGGATCTCGGCAAGGTCGATGACCCGAGGGCGCAGGCGCTCCTGGAGACCACCGCCGAGGTGTGCACCGGCCTGAAAACGGCCTTCGAGCACTACGAACGCCAGGAGCCCGCCTGGCGCGAGCACGACTGAACCGGCACCCGCGTCCGTCCGTCCGCACGCGTCCGTCCGCGTGCGGCCACATGGTCGTCATCCCCTTGACACATGCCCGAAACAGTGCCAATTTGATCGCTCACACGGCGGTTTGAACGATCAAATCGCCCGGTGCCCGACGAACCAATGGGGGTGACGGGACCCATGCGCGATCGCAGCGGCGTGACCATCTCCGAGGTCGCCGCGGCCGCCGGGGTCTCGCGCCAGACGGTGTCGAACGTGCTGAACGCGCCCGACCGGGTCGCCCCCGCCACCGCCGAACGGGTCCGCCGGGCGATCGACGAGCTGGGCTACCTGCCCAACCGGGCCGCGCGCAACCTGCGCGAGCGCACCAGCCGCTGCATCGGCTTCAAGATCGCTCCGCCGAGCGGGCTGAACAACCTGCTGGACCGGTTCCTGCACGCGCTGGCCGAGTCGGCCGGCGGCGTCGGCTACCACCTGCTGCTGTTCAGCGCGTCCACGGTGGACGAGGAGCTGGCCGCCTACGCCGAGCTGATCGGCACCGGCACCGTCGACGGGTTCGTGCTGGCCGACATCGACACCGCCGACGAGCGGCTGGACTGGTGCGCCGAACGCGGCATCCCCTGCGTCAGCTTCGGCCGTCCGACCGTCCCCGGGCCGTGCTCGTGGGTGGACGTCGACGGCGGCGACGGGCTGGCGCAGTCGGTCGACCACCTGGTCGCCCGCGGCCACCGCCGCATCGCCTACCTGGGCTGGCCCGAGGGCCCGCGGGTCGGCGACGAACGGCGCGCCGGATGGCGGGCGGCCATGCGCCGGCACGGCCTGGCCACCGAGGGGCTGTCGGGCGCCAGCGCCGAGGACCCCGCCGAGGTCGCGGCGGTGGCGCGGCGGCTGGTGCGGCAGCCGGACCCGCCCACCGCGTTCGCCTGCGGCAGCGACACCTTCGCCGTCGCGGCCCGCCAGGCGGTCGGCGCCGACCCCGCCGGGCGTCCCCGCGTGGAGGTCGTCGGCTACGACGACTCCCCGTCGGCGGCGCTGATGACCCCGCCGCTGTCGAGCGTGCGCCAGCCGCTCGACCAGGTGGCGTACCACGTCGTCGACCTGCTGGTCCGGCAGTTCCGCGCACCCGGCGGCCCGCCGGAGGGGGTGATGTTGCGTCCGGAACTGGTGGCCCGGGAGCGGCCCGGCCAAAACCCCCGCTAGCCCGTGCCGTGCGTCCCGGAACCGAGCGGGACGCGGCGGGGCGGACGGGGGCGACTGACGCGCAGAACCCCCGAGAGAAGGGAACGATCGTGGCAACCCCTCTGAGGAAGACCCTCCGCTGCGTGATCGCGGCGGGAACCGTGGCGGCGCTGACGGCGGCCTGCGGCGGCGGCGACTCCGGCTCCGGCTCGGACGCGGCGTCCGGCGAGCTGACCGGACGCGGCCCGATCACGCTGGTCCAGGGCAAGGACACCTCCGGCAACGTCCAGAAGCAGGTCGACGCCTGGAACGCCCAGCACCCCAACGAGCAGGTGCGGCTGGTCGAGCTGCCCGAGGAGGCCGACGCCCAGCGCCAGCAGATGGTGCAGAACGCCCAGGCCAAGTCCGACGCCTACACCGTGCTCAACCTCGACGTGGTGTGGACCGCCGAGTTCGCGGCCAACCGCTGGATCGCGCCGCTGCCCCAGGACCAGTTCAACCTGTCGCAGTTCCTGCCGCCGACCGTCCGCACCGGCCAGTACCGGGGCCGCCTGTACGCCGCGCCGTGGAAGACCGACGCCGGGCTGCTCTACTACCGCACCGACCTGGTGAAGAAGGCCGGCGCGTCCGGGCCGCCCAAGACCTGGGACGAGATGAAGCAGATCTGCGACAAGGTCGCCAAGGACGGCGTCTCGTGCTACGGCGGCCAGTTCGAGAAGTACGAGGGCCTGACCGTCAACTTCTCCGAGGCCGTGCACAGCGCCGGCGGCGCCGTCGTCGACGACCAGGGCAAGCCGAACGTCAACACCCCGCAGGCCAAGCAGGGCCTGGAATTCCTGGTGCAGGGCTTCAAGAGCGGGTTCATCCCCAAGCAGGCCATCACCTACAAGGAGGAGGAGGCGCGCCGCGCCTTCGAGAAGGGCGGCCTGGTGTTCCTGCGCCAGTGGCCCTACCAGTACGCCCTGTCCACCAAGTCCGACGTCAAGGACAAGTTCGACGTGGCGCCGCTGCCCGGGCCGAACGGCCCCGGCGCGCCCACGCTCGGCGGCCACAACCTGGCCATCTCCGCGTTCGCCAAGAACAAGGCGACCGCCCTCGACTTCGTCAAGTACCTCACCAGCGCCGAGCAGGAGCGCGCCAACATGCTCGCCAGCTCCGAGGCGCCCACCCTCGCCGCCCTCTACGAGGACGCCGACCTGAAGAACAAGTACCCCTACCTCGGCGTGCTGAAGGAGTCCCTGCTCAAGGCCAAGCCCCGGCCCGAGGCGGTGCGCTACGGCGACGTCACCAAGGCGATCCAGGAGAACGCCTACGCCGCCCTCACCGGCGCCAAGTCCTCCGACCAGGCGCTGGCCGACATGCAGGCCCAGCTCGGAAAGCTGACCCAGCAGTAGCGGCGACTCCCCGCCGGGACGCCCGCGTCCCGGCGGGGATCCAGGGAGGCTTCCATGACCACCATCATCGCCGCACCCGAGCAGCCGCCCTCCGGCCGGACCGGCGTCAGGGCCGCCGGGCGCAGGGGCGACCCGCGACGTTCCGGCCGCCTGGCCGCGATCCTGCTGTCCCCGACGTTCGTCGTGCTCGCGCTGGTCGTCGGCTACCCGATCCTGGCGGCGCTGCGCGAGTCGCTGTACCGGCGCGGGCAGGGCCTGGACGCCGACGGGTTCGTCGTGCAGGGCGACCAGTTCGTCGGCCTGTCGAACTACCTCGACATCTTCTCCGGCCCGAGCTCCTCGGTGTTCTGGGGCGCGCTGTGGAACACCTCGTTCTTCACCGTCACCACCGTCGCCGTCGAGACGGTCCTCGGGGTCTGCATGGCGCTCATCATGCACTGGGCCTTCCGCGGCCGGGCGCTGGTGCGGGCCAGCGTCCTGGTGCCGTGGGCGATCCCGACCGCCGTGTCGGCGCTGCTGTGGCGCTGGGTGTTCCAGGCCGACGGCGTCGCCAACGCGATGATCGGCCGCCAGGTGCTGTGGACCACCGAGGGCGTCCAGGCCAAGTTCGCCGTGATCATCGCCGACACCTGGAAGACCGCCCCGTTCGTCGGGCTGCTGGTGCTGGCCGGGCTGCAGATGATCCCGCGCGACGTGCACGAGGCCGCGCGGGTGGACGGCGCGGGCGCCTGGCACCAGTTCTGGCGGATCACCCTGCCGCTGGTCAAGCCGGTGCTGCTGGTCGCCGTGCTGTTCCGGCTGCTGGACGTGCTGCGCATGTTCGACCTGCCGTTCGTGCTGATCGGCGCGCAGAAGGAGTCGGTGCAGACGTTGTCGATGCTGGCCTACGACGAGGCGTCGAACCTGCGCTACGGCGCCGCGGCGGCCTACTCCACCATCCTGTTCCTCTACGTCGCGGTCGTCGCCTACGCGTTCGTCAAGCTGCTGGGCGCCGACGTGATCGGCGAGATGCGCCAGGGGCGCGCCGCGAACGCCCGCCGCGCCCGCCCGCGCCTGCCGTTCCGCAAGGGAGTGACCTCATGAGCGAGCCGGAGGGGCACGGCGTCGCCTGGACTGACGAGCGACGAAGGAGCGAGGAGGGAAGGCGGCGCCTGAAAGGCGCCCCGGAGGCGAGCGGGGGACAGGGGGTGACCTCATGAGCGCACCGTCGGCCGGGGCGCCCGCGCGGCGTCGTTTCCCGGCGGCGAACACGCTGCGGTTCGCCGGGGTGGCGGCCGTGGTGGTGTACTGCCTGGCACCGTTCTACTGGATGATCGTGTCGGCGTTCCGGCGCCCGCGGGACCAGTTCGACAACGCGCCGCTGCCGTCGCCGTGGTCGATGGAGAACTTCCGCGCGGTGTTCGAGCCGGACGTGGGGTTCCAGCGCGCGCTGGCCAACAGCCTGGTCGTGGCGGGCACGACCACGGTGCTGACCCTGGTGGTCGGCACGTTCGCCTCCTACGCCCTGGCCCGGCTGGCCTTCCGCGGGAAGAACCTGGTGCTGGGCCTGGTCATCACCACCTCGATGTTCCCCGGCATCTCGCTGATCGTCCCGCTGCTGAAACTGTTCACCGACATCGGCTGGATCAACACCTACCAGGCGATGGTCCTGCCGAGCCTGTCGTTCGCGCTGCCGCTGGCGGTCTGGAACCTGACGACGTTCTTCCGCCAGCTGCCGTTCGAGCTGGAGCAGGCCGCGATGGTGGACGGCTGCACCCGCGGCCAGGCGTTCCGGCGCGTCATCATCCCGCTGGCCGCGCCGGGGGTGTTCACCACGGCGATCATCACGTTCATCGCGGCGTGGAACGAGTTCATCATCGCCCTGTCCATGGTGAACAAGAAGGAGATGCAGACCGCCACCGTGGCGATCTCCAAGTTCACCGGGGCGTACGGGTTCGACCAGCCGTTCGGCACCCAGATGGCGGCCGGGGTGATCGTCACCGTGCCGCTGGTGATCGTGGTGCTGATCTTCCAGCGGCGCATCATCGCGGGCCTGACCGCCGGGGGCGTCAAGTGACGCCGCCGGGCGGCCGGGTCGCTCCCCCCAACCGAAAGGACGTCGTGCAGCACACGGACAAGGCGCCCTGGTGGCGCAGCGCGGTCATCTACCAGGTCTACATCCGCAGCTTCGCCGACGGGAACGGCGACGGCGTCGGCGACATCGCGGGCATCCGCTCGCGGCTGCCGTACCTGCGGGACCTGGGCGTCGACGCGATCTGGATCACGCCGTGGTACACCTCGCCGATGGTGGACGCGGGCTACGACGTGGCCGACTACACCGACATCGACCCGCTGTTCGGCACCCTCGGCGACGCCGAGGAGCTGATCCGCGAGGCACACGGCCACGGCATCCGGGTGATCGTCGACGTGGTGCCCAACCACTCCTCCGACCGGCACGCCTGGTTCCGGGCGGCGCTGGCGGCCGCTCCGGGCGACCCGGCCCGCGACCGGTACGTCTTCCGCGACGGGCGCGGCGACGACGGGGAGCTGCCGCCCAACGACTGGCGCAGCACCTTCGGCGGCCCCGCCTGGACGCGCGTGCCGGACGGCCAGTGGTACCTGCACCTGTTCGCGCCCGAGCAGCCCGACCTGAACTGGGAGAACCCCGAGGTGCGCGCCGACTTCGAGCGCGTGCTCGGGTTCTGGCTGGACATGGGCGTGGACGGGTTCCGCATCGACGTCGCGCACGGCCTGATCAAGGCGCCCGGCCTGCCCGACCTGGGCGGCGACGGCGAGGACGTCCTGGAACCCACCGACCGCGTCGACCACCCGCACTGGGACCGCGACGGCGTCCACGAGATCTACCGGGCGTGGCGCCGCGTCTCCGACGGCTACCCCGGGCAGCGCGTCTTCGTGGCGGAGGCGTGGGTGGCGAACCCGCAGCGCCTGGCCCGCTACCTGCGTCCCGACGAGCTGCATACCGCGTTCAACTTCGACTTCCTGCGGGCTCCGTGGGACGCGGCGCGGCTGCGCGACGTCGTCGACACGACCCTCGGCGCGCTGACCGACGTCGGCGCCCCCGCCACCTGGGTGCTGTCCAACCACGACGTGGTGCGGCACGTCACCCGGTACGGCAGGCCGCACACCGAGGGCCGGGGGCCGCGTCACGACGTGAGCGAACCCCTCGACCTGGAGCACGGCACCAGGCGCGCGAGGGCGGCGGCGCTGCTCATGCTGGCGTTGCCCGGCGGCGCGTACGTCTACCAGGGCGAGGAACTGGGGCTGCCCGAGGTGGAGGACATCCCCGAGGACCGTCTCCAGGACCCGGTGTGGGAGCGGTCCGGCCACGCCAACCGGGGCCGCGACGGCTGCCGCGTCCCCATCCCGTGGTCGGGTGACGCGCCGCCGTACGGCTTCAGCGCCACGGAGGACGCCGAACCGTGGCTGCCGCAGCCGGAGCTGTGGAAGACCCTCTCCGTCGAACGGCAGACCGGCGACCCCGCCTCGATGCTGGAGCTGTACCGGTCGGCGCTGCGGCTGCGGCGCGAGAACCCGGCGCTGGGCGACGGCACGATGCGGTGGAACGAGACGCCCGACGGCGTTCTCAGCTTCTCCCGCGATCCCGGCTTCACCTGCGTGGTGAACGTGTCCGGCGAGCCGTACGAGCTGCCCGCCGGCGCCGAGGTCCTGCTCGTCAGCGGCGACCTGGACGGCGGCCGGCTGCCCGCCGACACCGCCGTCTGGCTCGCCACGTCCTGACACCCGTCCGGCGCGGGGCTCGCCCGCCCCGGGCCCCGCGCCCCGTCCACCGGTCCGGCCGGCCGGTCCGGTTCCGCACATCGGGGGTCAACCGAGGGGAGACACGAACCTTGAGACGCGACACGAGACGCGGCATCGCCCTCGCGGCCACCGCCGTCCTGGCCGCCGGGACGGTCGCCGTGCCGCCCGCCCAGGCACGGGAACGGGCGCCCGAGGAGGAACTGACCACGACGACCAGGCTGGCGGACCGGCGTTCCGTCGTCGTCGGCGACCGGTTCTACGCCATGTCCACCGCCGACGGGCTCTACCCGGCGTCCGGATGGCACGTCACCGGGGAGATGGGCGGGTTCTGGACGCCGCCGCTGAAGCTGCTCGACGGCGTGTGGTTCGGCGTGGACGGCGCGTGGCTCGGCAAGCAGACGCGCGCGGAGAGCCACACCGCCGGGTACGGCTACACCCGCACCCGTTACGCCGCGTCCGGCGGGGTGCGCGTCGAACGCACCGACGTGGTGCCCGACGGGCTGCGCGCCGGCCTGATCGGCCTGACGTTCCGCGCCGACGAGAAGCGCACCGTACGGCTCGACGTCGACGCCCACTCCGAGCTGATGACCGCCTACCCGTGGGGCGGCACCACCCCGAACCAGAGCGCCCACAACCTGCCGGACACCGGCGCCTACGAGGACGGCGCCCTCGTCTTCCGCGAACGCGGAAGACCGCAGGTGCCCAACGCGTCCGAACACGACTTCGCCGCGCTCGTCGCCGCCGACCGCCGCCCCGCCTCGCACCGGCTCGGGTCCGGGCATCGCGGCCCGCAGGAACCGCCCGTCGTCTGCCCCGCCACCGGCACCACGCCGGACCGGTGCGACGACTCGGAGTTCGGCAAGGGCACCGGCGGACGGCTGACCTACGACGTGCGGGTCCCCGCCGGACGCGACGTCACCGTGTGGGTGGCGATCGCCGGATCCGACCGCGGCGACGGCGAGGCCCGCGCGGCGTTGCGGTCGGCGTTGCGCGACCCCGCCGGTCTGCTGGCCCGCAAGAAGGCCGCCCGCCGCGCCGTCGCCGCCAACACCGTCGTCGACCTGCCCGGTGACCGGCTGCTGCAGCGCAGCGTCGAGTGGAGCAAGCAGAACCTGGCCGACTCCGCGCAGGAGGCCCGCGACCTGCGCGTCCGCGTCACCCGCGAGGGCAGGCAGTACCCGGCGCCCAAGGGCGGGGTCCCGGTGGCCCGCTGGCTGGGCGCCGGATGGCCCGACTACCCGTGGCTGTTCGGCACCGACGGCGAGTACACCGCGTTCGCGTCCGTCGCCGCCGGGCAGTTCACCGACATCAAGGCGCACCTGCGCGCGCTGCGCGACACCAGCGAGATCGCCAACGACCGCAGCGGCAAGGTCGTGCACGAAGTGATCTCCGACGGGTCGGTGTACTTCGGCGCCGACGACGACGCGGGCAACACCGACGAGACCGCCAAGTTCCCCAGCGCCGTGGCCCTGGTCTGGCGGTGGACGGGAGACCGCCGCTTCCTGGACGACCTGTACGACTTCTCCGTCCGCAACATGCGGTACGTCACCGGGAAGCTGGACGAGGACGGCGACGGCTGGCCGGAAGGCCTCGGCAACGTCGAGCGCACCGGCATGGGCGTCGAGAAGCTCGACAACACCGTCTACACCATCCGCGGGCTGCGCGACCTGGCCGACATGGCCCGCGCCAAGAACGACACCGCGACCGCGCGCTGGGCCGACGAGCGCGCCGCCCGCATGGAGAAGGCGTTCGACCGGACCTGGTGGAAGGGCGGCGACACCCGCCAGTACGCCGACTCCGTCGACGACCCCGACGACCCCGCCGACGACAACACCAGGCTGTTCCAGCGGCACTGGATCGGCGTGACGCCCATGGACGCCCAGCTCGTCCGCCCCGGCCAGGTCACCCGGCCGCTCGCCGAGGACGAACGCGCGCACACCGCCCTGGCCAAGCGCGAGGAGCCCTGCTACACCGGCGACAACGGCCTCTACCACACCGGCACGGGCCCGACCTCGGCGGAGGGCGGCAACAAGGGGCCGTCCTGCGACAGCGCGGTCTCGGCCGTGCAGAGCGAACGCGTCGTCTACTCGCTCGGCAACGGCATCATGGCCGTCGCCGAGGGCAACTACGGACGGCTCGCCCAGCAGCGCCGCTACACCGCCGCCAACGCCCGCATCCAGCTCGACCCGAACCTGTGGGAGATGCCGGGCGCCATGCCGGAGATCGCGGCCAGCCCCGACTTCAGCCCGGCCAACATCGACCGCAAGCTCACCGACCGTTCCATGGTGCTGCAGGCGTGGGGCGCGTACGGGACGCTGTGGCCGGTCGTGCGGCAGCAGCTCGGCGTCGACCCCGACATGGGGCGGGCGCGGCTGGAGGTCGTCCCGCAGATCCCGCCGGGCCAGTCCCGGGTGTCGGGGCGGTCCATCCGCCTCGGCTCCGGCTCGGTCGACGTCACCGCCGAGTCCCGCGGCGGGACGCTGCGCACCGTGGTGAACGCGGCGCGGCTCGACGGGGTCGCCCTGCGGCTCGGCCACGTGCTGCCGTCCGGAGCCGAGGTCGCGTCCGTGACCCTCGACGGCCGTCCCGTCGCCCCGACCGTGCGCCGCACCGCGCGCGGCGACGAGGTCGTCGTGGACGCCGGGGCGCGGCGCGGCACGTCCACCCTCGTGATCACCCTCCGCTAGCCGACGGGAGTTCCCCTTGCCTCAGTCCGCCCAGCCCGCCGTCCATGAGCACATCACCTGCGTGGCGGCGCCCGCGATCTGGCTGTCGCCGCCGAGCGGCCAGGTCGCCGGCGGCGTCGACGGCCTGTACGTCGCCGAGCGGCGCGTGCTGTCGCGTCTCGTGGTGACCGTCGACGGACGCGAGCCCGAGCCGGCCGAGGCGAGGCCGCACGGCGCGAACGGCGCCCGGTTCACCGCGTCCGCCGGGGCGCTGGCCGTCGAGCGGGTCCGTGCCGTCGCCCCCGACGGCGGCACGGAACGGATCGTCCTGCGCAACACCGGGGACGTCCCGGCCGCCGCGACCCTGCGGATCGCGGCGGCCGGGGACCTGGCGTCCATCAGCGCCGTGCGGTCCGGCGACGACCCCGGCCTGCCGGAGACGCCGCTGGAGGACGGCACCGAATGGACCGGACCGGACGGCCACCGGGTCCGCCTGGAAGGCCGCACGCACGCCGACGTGTCGCTGGCGCCGGGAGAGTCGTTCACCACCACCATCACCGTCCGCGCCACGCCCCCGGACGTGCCCGGTTTCCGCCCGGCTCCGCCGCCCGGCCCGGCGCCGTGGGCGGACGCGCCGCTGACCGTCCGGTCGGGCGACGAGCGGCTCGACCGCCTCGTCGCCCAGGGAGTCGCCGACCTGGGCGCGCTGCTGCTGTCCTACGACGGCGACGTCTACTGCGCCGCCGGAAGCCCCTGGTACCTGACCCTCTTCGGCCGCGACGCGCTGTGGACGGCGCGCCTGGCGCTTCCGCTCGGCTACGAGCTGGCCGCCGGGACGCTGCGCGCGCTGGCCCGCCACCAGGGCGTGCGCCGCGACCCCGTCACCGAGGAGGCGCCCGGCAAGATCCCGCACGAGCTGCGTCCCGGCGACGCCACCACCTGGCTGCCGCCGATCTACTACGGCTCGGTCGACGCGACGCCCCTGTTCGTCGTCACGCTCGCCGAGGCACGCCGCTGGGGCATGCCCGACGACGAGGTCGCCGCCCTGCTGCCCGCGGTGGAACGCGCGCTGGAATGGCTCGGCACGTTCGACGGCGAGTTCGTCTCCTACGTGGGGTCGGCCGACCGGCTGTCCAACCAGGGCTGGAAGGACTCCGCCGACGGCGTCCAGCACGCCGACGGGCGGCTGGCCCGGCCGCCGGTCGCGCTGTCGGAGGTGCAGGCGTACTCCTACCAGGCGGCCGTGCTCGGCGCCGACCTGCTGGACGCCTTCGGCCGACCCGGCGCGGACCGCTGGCGCCGCTGGGCCGCCGACCTGGCCGAACGGTTCCGCGCCCGGTTCTGGGTGGACGACGGCGCGGGCGGCTACCCGGCGATCGCGCTGGACGGCGACGGCCGCCCGGTCGACGGCGTGGCGTCCAACCTCGGCCACCTGCTCGGCACCGGCCTGCTCACCGCCGCCGAGGAGGCGAAGGTCGCCGCGCGGCTGCCCGAGCTGGACTCCGGCTGGGGCCTGCGGACGCTGACCCCGGACGCCGCCGGATTCGACCCGCTGTCGTACCACCTGGGGTCGGTGTGGCCGCACGACACCGTCATCGCGATCCTCGGCCTGGTCCGCGCCGGCCACCCCGCGGTCGCGGCGCGGCTGGCGCGCGGCCTGATCGGCGCCGCCGCCGCGTTCGGCCACCGGCTGCCCGAGCTGTTCGGCGGGCAGGACTCCGGCACGCCGCCGGTGCCGTACCCGACGGCGTGCAGCCCGCAGGCGTGGGCCGCCGCCGTCTCACCGGCGCTGGTCACGGCGCTGCTCGGCCTGGACGTCGACGTCCCGTCCGGGCGGGTCGCGCTGGCGCCGGTGCCCGGGTTCCGCGAACTGTCGGCCGGCAACATCCGCGTGGGCCGGGCCGTGCTGTCGGCCAGGGTGGACGGTGACGGCCGCGCCACCGTCACCGGCCTCCCGTCCGGCATGACGACATGGATCCGCGAGGCGGGGACCTGACGCGGCGCGGCTACCCGCCCGTTCCGCAGTGGTCGAGCGCGAAGGCCGCCAGCGTCTGCGCGGCGACGGCGACCTCGTCCAGGGACACGCATTCGTCCGGGCCGTGCATGCGGGCCACGTCACCAGGCCCGTACTGCACGGCCGGGATGCCGCCGAGCCCGGTGATCAGCCGCAGGTCGCTGCCGTACGGGGCGCCCCACACTCCCGGGGCGTCGCCCGTCACGCGGGTGTGCGCGGCGCCCAGCCGTTCCAGCAGCCCGCCGTCGTCGGCGGGCAGGCGCGCGGAGGCGAACCGGCCGCCCCACCACTCGACCAGCACCGGGTGCCGCGCCAGCCAGTCGTCGGCGGCGCAGGCGTCCGCGACCGCCTCGTCCAGCGCGTGCCGCGCCGCCCGCTCGGACTCGCCGAGGGCGACGCCCATCCGGCCCTCGGCCACCAGGTCGCCGGGCACGGTCGACGGCCAGTCGCCCGCCCGCACCGTCCCGATCTCGATGGCGTAGGGCAGGTCCCAGCGCCGCATCAGCGGATCGACGTCGGCGTTGCGGCGCCGTTCCAGGTCGCGCAGCGCGGCGAAGACGGGCCAGAACCGCTCCACCGCGCTGACCCCGGTGCCGCGGCGGGCGGCGTGCGCGGCGCGGCCCCGCACGCGCAGCCGGAACGTCAGCGCGCCGGCGTTGGCGGGCACGACGTCCAGCCCGGTCGGCTCGGGGATGACGCACGCGTCGGCGCGCCAGCCGCGGCGCAGCAGGGCGTAGGAGCCGAGCCCGCCGTCCTCCTCGCCGGCCACGCACGCGACCAGCACGTCACCGCGCGGCTGCGCGCGGCGCAGCGCCCGCACCGCGAACAGCGCGGCGACCAGACCGCCCTTCATGTCGCACGCGCCGCGCCCGTACAGCAGGCCTCCGGCGACGCGGCCGCCGAACGGGTCCTCGGTCCAGGCGCCGGGGTCGCCGGGCGGGACGACGTCGACGTGGGCGTTCAGCATCAGCGAGCGTCCGCCGCCGGTGCCGGGCAGGCGGCCGACCAGCCCGGACGCCCGCGTGCGCGGCACCTCGGCGCCGGGGAAGGCGTCCTCGGCGGTGACCGCGTCCACGTCGATCGGCCAGTGGTCGACCTCCAGGCCCTCGTCGCGCATCCATCCGGCCAGGCGCTCCTGGATCTCGACCTCGGCGGCCGACCCGCCGACGCTGGGAATGCGGACGAGTTCGGCCAGCAGTTCGGCCATGGCGCCCGTCTCGTCGCGCAGCGCCTCGATGACGCCGGTCACGGCCGGCCGGTGAGGTAGCCGCCCATGGTGCGGAAGTACTCGGTGGCGGGCAGGTCGGTGCCGTCGTCGGTGCGGACGCGCTCGACGACCAGGCCGTGGCTGCGGCCGCGCCGCGCCTCCGCCCCCGCGACGATGACCACGCCGTCGCCCTCGCGGATGAACACCCGTCCGGGGGTGCCGCCGTAGACGCCCTTGGACACCGACGCCTTCAGCACGCGCACGCGTTCGCCCTTGTAGTAGGTGAACGCGTTGGGGTACGGGTCGGACTGCGCGCGGACGAGGCGTTCGATGTCCTCGGCGGGCCAGGTCCAGTCGATGCGGCTGTCCTCGATGGAGCGCTTGTGGAAGAAGCTGGCCTTCGAGCGGTCCTGCGGGGTGAAGTCGGTGCGCCCGGAGGCGATGAAGTCGAGCGACTCGGCGACGATGGGGCCGATCAGGTCGACGGTGCGGTGGAACAGGTCGGTGGCGGTGTCGGCGGGGCCGACGGGGACGGCGCGCTGCACCACGATGTCGCCGGCGTCCAGCTCCTCGTTCATCATGTGCGCGGTGACCCCCACCTCCTTCTCGCCGTTGATGAGCGCCCAGATGATGGGGGAGAAGCCCGCGTAGGCGGGCAGCAGCGAGTCGTGGACGTTGAGGGTGCCGTACCGGGGCAGGGTGAAGATCCGCGGCGGGATCCAGGTGCGCCAGTTGTTGGCGACGATGAGGTCGGGGTCGGCCTCCTTGAGCCGGGTCATGAGCTCCTCGTCGTCGGGCCGGTTGCGCAGCAGGACCGGGACGCCGTGCTCGGCGGCCAGGTCGGCGACGGAGTCGTCCCAGATCTTCTCGTAGGCGTGGTCGCTCTTGGGGTGGGTGACGACGAGGACGACGTCGTGCTCGGACTCCAGCAGCGCCTGGAGCGTGCGGTGCCCCCAGGTCTGGTAGCCGAACATCACGACCCGCATGTGGCCTCCTTGTGCCGAGGATCAGGGAAGGTTAGGCTCGCCTCAATTAGGTGAGGCTAACCTAATCCGCCCGCCTAATCCATCTGTCGGATCCTGGAAAGGCGCCCTTCCATGCCCCCCTCGGACGCGCACGTCCACGATCTCGTCGGCATCGGCTTCGGCCCGTCCAACCTGGCCCTGGCGATCGCGCTGCGCGAGCGGCACGAGCGCACCGGTCAGGCGGTCGACGCGGTGTTCCTGGAGAAGCAACCGGCGTTCGGCTGGCATCGCGGCATGCTCATCGAGGGCACGACCATGCAGGTGTCCTTCCTGAAGGACCTGGTCACCATGCGCAACCCGGCCAGCGGCTTCGGGTTCCTCAGCTATCTGCGCGAGCGCGGCCGGCTGGCCGACTTCATCAACCACAAGACGATTTTCCCCTCGCGCGCGGAGTTCCACGACTACCTGGAATGGGCCGCGGCGGCCTTCGCCGGCCAGGTCGAGTACGGCTCGGAGGTCGTCGCCGTCACCCCGGTCGCCGTCGACGGCGTCGTGGAGTACCTGGACGTGCTGGTGCGGCAGGGCGGCCGCTCCGACGAGCTGACCACGCGGCGTGCCCGCAACCTGGTCGTCGCCGCCGGTCTGGAGCCGGTGCTGCCCGCCGGCGCGGTCGCCGGCGAGCGCATCTGGCACAGCGAGGAGCTGCTCGACCGCGCGCCCGGCCTGCGCGACCCGCGCCGCCTGCTGGTGGTCGGCGCCGGGCAGAGCGGCGCCGAGGTCACCGACTACCTGCACCGCACGTTCACCGGTGCCGAGGTGTGCGCGGTGTTCGCCAAGTACGGCTACACGCCCGCCGACGACAGCTCGTTCGCCAACCGCGTCTTCGACCCCGAGGCCGTCGACCACTTCTTCACCGCCCCCGAGGAGGTGAAGCGGACGCTGATGGGCTACCACCGCTCCACCAACTACTCCGTCGTCGACCTGGAGCTCATCGACGAGCTGTACCGGCGGCACTACCAGGAGAAGGTGCAGGGCAGGGAGCGGCTGCGCATCATGAACGCCTCCCGCGTGACCGACGTCGAGTGCGACGCCGCGGCGGTGCGCGCCACGGTCGAGTTCCTGCCGACCGGCGAACGCACCGTCCTGGAGGCCGACGCGCTGGTCTACGCGACCGGATACCGGCCCTGCGACCCGCTGACGCTGCTCGGCGAGGCGGGCGAGTACTGCGTGCGGCGCCCCGAGGGCGGCCTGCGCGTGGAACGCGACTACCGCATCGCCACCACGCCCGCGATGCGCTGCGGCCTGTACCTGCAGGGCGCCACCGAGCACACGCACGGCATCGGCTCGACGCTGCTGTCCAACACCGCCGTCCGGGCCGGGGAGATCGCCGACTCGGTGGGGGAGCGGCTCAGCGGCTTCCACCGCGACTCCTACGCCATGCGCAACTGACCGCCGCCGTGCACGGGCGGGGCGCGCGGCCGGCAACGGTCAGGACGCCGTGCGGCCGTGGCCGGACACGGCCCGCGCCCCGTCCCCGTCCCCGTTTCCGTTTCCGTCCCGGGGATCGTCCGTCGCGGGTGCGGGCGCGCCGTGGTGGCGGCCCATCGGGATGACCAGGGGCGTTCCGCTGACCGGGTCGGTGGTGACCTGGCAGCGCAGCCCGAACACGTCCTCGACCAGCTCGGCGTCGACCACCTCGGCGGGCGGCCCCTCGGCGACGATCGCGCCCGCCTTCATCACGACGACGTGGTCGGCGTACCGGCACGCCTGGTTCAGGTCGTGCAGCACCATCACCACCGTGCGCCGCTCGCGCCGGTTCAGGTCGACCACCAGGTCGAGCACGTCCACCTGGTGGGCCAGGTCCAGGTAGGTGGTCGGCTCGTCCAGCAGCAGGATGGGGGTGCCCTGCGCCACCGCCATGGCGATCCACGCGCGCTGCCGCTGCCCGCCCGACAGCTCGTCCACCGGCCGCGCCGCGTGCTCCAGCATCCCGGTCGCGCGCAGCGCCGCGGTCACCGCGTCCTCGTCGGCGGACGACCACTGACGCCACCAGGTCTGGTGCGGGGCGCGGCCCTGGCCGACCAGGTCCAGGACCGTCAGCCCCTCCGGCGCGACCGGCGACTGCGGCAGGATGCCGAGCCGCCGCGCGACCTGCCGCGTCGGCATGGTGTGGATGGCGCGGCCGTCCAGGTGCACGGCCCCGCCGCGCGGCGTCAGCAGCCGGGCCAGCGCGCGCAGCAGCGTCGACTTCCCGCACGCGTTGGCGCCCATGATGACGGTGATCCGCCCCGGCGGGACGACCATGTCCAGGCCGTCGACCACCACGCGGTCGTCGTAGGCCAGCCGGAGCCCGCTCGCGCGCAGGTCCGGCTCGGCTCCGGCGGCGACGTCGACGGAACCGGGGGTGCGGATGGACGTGGATGTCACGGTTCAGCCTCCAGAGCCGATGCGGTTGGCCCGGGCGAGCAGCCAGAGCAGGAACGGCGCGCCGAACACGCCGGTGACGACGCCGACGGGCAGTTCGAGGTCGGCGAACATTCGCTGGGCGACCAGGTCGCAGCCGAGGACGATCAGCGCCCCGGTGAGCGCGGCGGCGGTCAGCGGCGGCCGCGGCGTGCCCGCCAGCCGCAGCGCGATCTGCGGCGCGGCCAGCGCCACGAACGCCACCGGCCCGGCCGCGGCGGTGGCGAACGCGACCAGCCCGACGGCCACGCACAGCAGCGCCAGCCGCGCCCGCTGCACCGGGACGCCGAGCCCGCCCGCCACCTGGTCGCCGAGCTGCAGGGCGCGCAGCCACCGGCCGAGCAGCAGCGCGACCGGCACCAGCACGGCCAGCGCGAACGCGAGCGGGCGCACGCTGTCCCAGCTCCTGCCGTTGAGGTCGCCGACCAGCCAGCCCACCGCCTGCTGCGCCTCGAACTCCCTGGCCTTGACGATCAGGTACTGGGTGGCGCTGGCGCACATCCAGTTCACCCCGATGCCGACGAGCACGATGCGGAAGCCGGTCGTGCCGCGGTTCCAGGCGAGCACGTAGATGAGCAGGGCGGTCAGCAGCGCCCCGGCCAGCCCCAGCGTCTGGGTGCCGAGGCCGGAACCGAGGCCGAGCACGATGCCGCCGACCACGGCGGTGCCCGCGCCCTGGGTGATGCCGATCACGTCGGGGCCGGCCAGCGGGTTGCGGGTGAGGGTCTGCAGGATCGCCCCGGACATGCCGAACGCGGCGCCCGCCAGCAGGCCGACCAGCGCCCGCGGCAGCCGCAGCTCCCGGACGACGAGGACGGTGCCGCCGTCGCCCGCCCCGAACAGCGCCGGCACGACCTCGTGCAGGCCGAGCGGATAGTCGCCCGAGCCCAGCCCCAGGCACAGCACGAGGAACGCCGCGGCGGCCAGCGCCGCGCACGTCGCCAGCAGGCGGGGCCGCACGACCCCCGACACCGGCGGCCGTGCCACCCGCACGGCGGTGCGCCCCGCCAGCCGGGTCACTTCGATCAGGCTCATGTCCGGGCTCACAGTTCGGCGAGGCGGCGACGGCGGACCAGCGCGATGAAGAACGGCGCGCCGAGGAACGCGGCGAGCACGCCGACGTCGACCTCCTGGGGACGGGCCACGACCCGTCCGGCGATGTCGGCGGCCAGCAGCAGGCAGGGCGCGACGAGCGCGGTCAGCGGCAGCAGCCAGCGGTGGTCCGGCCCGCTGACGGCGCGCACCGCGTGCGGGACGACCAGCCCGACGAACACGATCGGGCCCGCGACCGCGACGGCGGCGCCGGTCAGCAGCGTCACCGCGACCGCGCCCTGCGCGCGGACCAGCCGCAGCCGTCGTCCCAGCGAGGCGGCCACGTCGTCGCCGAGCGCGAGGTTGTTCAGCGCGGGCGCCAGGCTCAGCGCCAGCACCGCGCCGACCGCCAGGAACGGCAGCACCTGGGTGACCAGCGCGGTGTTCTGCCCGGCCAGCGACCCGGCCGACCAGAACCGGTACCGGTTGAGCACCTGCGGGTCGACCAGCGACACGCCGCGGGTGACCGACTCCAGCAGGAACGTGACGGCGATCCCGGCCAGCGCCAGCTTCACCGGTGTCTGCCCGCCCCGGCCGAGCCCGCCCAGCACGTACACCACGACGCTGGCGACGACCGCCCCCGCGAACGCGAACCACACGTACCCGTACAGCGACGTCATGCCCGCCACCCCGACCGCCAGCATCAGGGCGAACGCGGCGCCCGCGCTGACGCCGAGCAGCCCCGGATCGGCCAAAGGGTTGCGGGTCAGGGCCTGCATCACCGCCCCGCCGAGGCCCAGCGCGGCACCGGCCAGCACGCCGAGCAGGGTGCGCGGCACCCGCACGTCCCACACGATGGTGCCGACCTCGGTGTCGCGCGGCCCGGTGAGCGCCCGCACCACCTCGTCGAGAGGGATCTGCCGGCTGCCCACCGCGATAGACAGCAGGCACAGCAGGCCGAGCAGCCCGAGCGCCGCCGCCACCAGCGCGGACCGTCCGGCCCGGTCATCAACCGTCACGCGATCACAACCTGTCCGGGGTAGGGCCACGTCTGAACTTAGGTGAGCCATACCTTACAGGCTTCGAAGGTCTTGTGATTAGGTAAGCCTTACCTTAGTATCGCGCCGACGCCGAGCTTTTCCCGCGATTCCGTCATGCCCGGCAGATCGCGCTCAACCGATTCCGAAAGGGAGTCGATGTCCCCCACATCGCTGTCCCCCACACCGCCCTGGTCCGCGGGTCCGTCGTCCGCCAGGAGGATCGCACTGGCGCTGGCGGCCGTACTGCTGATGACGCTCGGGCTGGCCGCCTGCGGCGGCGACGACGGCTCCGACGGCGACGGCGCGGCCGCCGCCGGTCAGGGCGCCCCCGTCCGCATCCAGCACAAGTACGGCACCACCGAGGTGCCCGCCTCGCCGAAGCGTGTGGTGACCGTCGGCTGGACCGACCAGGACGCGGTGCTGGCGCTGGGCGTCAAGCCCCTCGGCGTCGTCGAGTTCACCGGCCTCGGCCTCAGCGTCGACAAGTACCCGTGGAGCGCCGGCAGGTGGGGCGGCACCGCGCCGACCGTCGTCGGGCAGCGCGAGGACCTGAAGATGGAGAAGATCGCGGCGCTGCGGCCCGACCTGATCCTCGCCCTCTACACCGGCATCACGAAGGAGCAGTACGACCAGCTCTCCAAGATCGCGCCGACCGTCGCGCAGTCGGCCCGGTACGACGACTACGCCATGCCGTGGAAGGAGGCGACCCTGGTCACCGGGCGCGCCCTCGGCAAGGAGGCGCAGGCCAAGGAGCTGATCGCCGCCGTCGACCAGCGGTTCGCCAGGGCCCGCGAGCAGAACCCGCAGCTGGTCGGCAAGACGTTCGCCGTCGCCGACCCGTTCAAGCCCGGCCAGTACGCGGTGTTCGGGCCGGGCGACGCCAAGGTGGAGTTCATGAAGGGCCTCGGCCTGACCGTCCCCGACGCCGTCGCCGAGGCGGCCGGCAAGGAGCAGGCGGCCGTGATCGGGTCCGAGCGGGCCGACCTGCTCGACACCGACCGGCTGGTCTTCCTCACCTCGGTGCCCGACGCCCGGAAGACCGTCCAGGCCGACAAGGTCTACACCGGGCTGAAGGTCGCCAAGGAGAACCGCGCGGTGTTCGTGCCCTACAACCCGACCGGCGCGGCGGTCTCCTTCAACACCGTGCTGAGCATTCCGTACGCCATCGACCAGATGGTGCCGTTGCTGAACAACACGCGCTGACACCCGGAGCACGGGCCGACCGGGTCGGGGCGAGGTGCCGGCCCGGTCACAGCGGTGAGCAGGCGAAGTGGGCCGTGTCGGAGGTGTGCTTGTGAATCGGGAAAACGAGTGCTCGGTGCCGTCGGCGACGCTGCCGGAGATGTTCTCCGAACGGGTCCGGCTGGACCCGGACGCGGTGGCGCTGGTCTTCGAGGACGTGGAACTCACCTACGCCGAGGTGAACGCCCGGGCGAACCGGCTGGCGCACGCCCTGGCCGAACGCGGCGTCGGCCCCGAGCGGGTCGTGGCGCTGGCGCTGCCGCGCTCGCCGGAGATGATCGTCGCCGAGCTGGCGGTGCTCAAGGCGGGCGGCGCCTACCTGCCGCTCGACCCCGACTACCCCGCCGAACGCCTGGCGTTCATGCTGGACGACGCCGGGCCCGTCTGCCTGGTCACCACCGGCGCGCTGGCGCGGGCCGTCCCGGACGCAGCGCGCACGACGCGGCTGCTGCTGGACGACCCCGCCATCGCCGCCGAGCTCGACTCCCACCCGGACACCGATCCCGACGTCGCGCTCGACGTGCGGAACGCCGCGTACGTCATCTACACCTCCGGGTCCACGGGCCGTCCCAAGGGCGTGGTGGTGACGCACTCGGGGGTCGCCAAGCTCGTCGCCACCCAGACCGAACGGTTCGGCGTCGGCCCGCACAGCCGCGTCCTGCAGTTCGCCTCGCCCAGCTTCGACGTCGCGTTCTGGGACCTGTGCCTGGGGCTGCTGTCGGGCGGACGGCTGGTGATCGTCCCGTCGGAGCGCCGTGTGCCCGGCCCGGAGCTGTCGGAGTACGCCCACGCGCACGGCGTCAACTTCATGATCCTGCCTCCGGCGCTGCTCGCGACCATGCCGGAGGACTGCACCCTCCCGCTCGACTCCACGCTGCTGGCGGGCACTGAACGGGTGCCGGCGGAACTGGTGGCGCGCTGGTCGCCGGGGCGGCGGATGTTCAACGCCTACGGCCCGACCGAGGCCACCGTCAACTCCACGCTCGGCGAATGCCCCGACGACCCCGCGCCCGGCTCGACGGTGCCGATCGGGTACGCCGACCCCGGCACGCGCGCCCACGTGCTGGACGACGCGCTGCGCCCCGTCCCCCCGGGCGTGACGGGGGAGCTGTACCTGGGCGGCTCCGGCCTGGCCCGCGGCTACCTCGGCCGTCCCGGCCTGACCGCCGAACGCTTCGTCGCCGACCCCTTCGGCGCGCCCGGCGAACGCCTCTACCGCACCGGGGACCTGGTGCGGCGGCGCCCCGAGGACGGCCAGATGGAGTTCGTCGGACGCGCCGACGACCAGGTGAAGATCCGCGGCTTCCGCGTCGAGCCCGGCGAGATCGAGGCCGTGCTCGGCGGGCACCCGTCGGTCGCGCAGACGGCGGTCACCGTGCGCGAGGACCGGCCGGGCGACCGGCGCCTGGTCGCCTACGTCGTCCCCGCCACCGGGCCGCGCACGCGCCGCGACGAGCGCCGCGAACGCGACCAGCTCGACGAGTGGAAGCGGCTGCACGAGCTGCTCTACACCGCCGTCGGGTCCGGGGACGGCGGCCTCGCCGAGAGCTTCACCGGGTGGAACAGCACCTACGACGGCGGGCCGATCCCGCTGGAGGAGATGCGGGAGTGGCGGGACGCGACCGTCGAACGCGTCATGTCCCTGCGGCCGCGCCGGGTGCTGGAGATCGGCGTCGGCAGCGGCCTGATCCTGTCGGGCGTCGCGCCGCACTGCGAGTCGTACTGGGGAACCGACCTGTCGGAGGAGGCCGTCGAAAGCCTGCGCCGCCGGGTGGACGCCGTCCCCGAACTGGCCGGGCGGGTGGAACTGCGCGCCCAGCCCGCCCACGACGTCGGCGGCCTGCCCCGCGGCCACTTCGACACGATCGTCGTCAACTCGGTGGTGCAGTACTTCCCCAGCGCCGACTACCTCGTCCAGGTGCTGCGGTCGGCGGTCGAGCTGCTGGCTCCCGGCGGCAGCGTGTTCGTCGGCGACGTGCGAGACCTGCGGTCGCTGCGGTGCCTGCGCGCCGCCGTGGAGGTGTGCCGCCACGGCGGGGACGTCGAGCCGTCCGCCGTGCCGGACCTGCGCGCGGCGGTCGAGCAGGCGGTGCGCTGGGAAGGCGAGCTGCTGCTCGCCCCCGACTTCTTCGCCGCGCTGGCACGCGCGGTCGACGGCGTGCGCCGCGTGGACGTGCGGATCAAGCGCGCCCGGCACCACAACGAGCTGAGCCGCTACCGCTACGACGTCGTCCTGGCCACCCGCTCCCAGCACGGGCAGCCGCCGCCCGCCCTGAACCTGCGCTGGGGCGAGGACGTCCCCGACCTGACCGCCCTGCGCGAACGGCTGGCCGACCGGCCGCCGCTGCTGCGGCTCCGCGACGTCCCCAACGCCCGCCTGACCGAGGACCTGAACGCGCTGCGGGCCCTGTGGCCCGGCGAGCCGACGTCCGAAGGGATCGACCCGGAGACGTTGTGGGCCCTCGGCGAGGAACTCGGCTACACGGTGGACGCCACCTGGGCGAGCGGCCGGGCCGACGGCGCCATCGACGTGGTGTTCGCCGGCGCCGGAGTGGATCCCGGCGAGATCTACCGGCCCGACGGCGACCTCGCCGCGCCCACGGCGTACGCCAACACGCCGTCGGGCTTCCGCGACGTGGGCGCGCTCATGCACACGCTGCGCTCCTACCTGCGCGAGAAGCTGCCCGGCCACATGGTGCCCGCGGCGTTCGTCCCGCTCGGCGCGCTGCCGGTCCTGCCCAGCGGCAAGCTCGACCGCGAGGCCCTGCCCGCCCCCGACTACACCGCTCTCGCCTCGTCGCGCCGTGCCACCGCCCGTGAGACCGGCGACGCGCGCGAGGAGCTGCTGCGCGGCATCTACGCCGAGGTTCTCGGCGTCGGCGACGTCGGTGTCGACGACGACTTCATCGAGCTGGGCGGCGACAGCATCCTGGCGATCCAGGTGCTCATCCGCGCCCGCGCGGCGGGGCTGGGCCTGTCGGCCGGGGACGTCTTCCGGCACCGCACCGTCGCCGCGCTCGCGGCGGCCGCCTCGACGGGCGAACCGGCGGGCGAACCGGCGGCCAAGCCAGAGACCGGCGCCGAACCGCTGGTCGGCCTCGGCCCGGAGGACGCCGACCGGCTCACCCGCCTCGCCGGGGAGATCGGCGAGGTGCTCCCGCTGACCCCGCTGCAGGAGGGGTTCTTCTTCCACGCGCTCGTCGACGGCTCGTCCGGCAACGTCTACGTGGTCCAGCACGTCATCGAGCTTCGCGGACCCCTGGACGCGACGGCGCTGCGCCGGGCGGCGCAGGCCGTGCTCGACCGCCACGCCCCGCTCCGCGCCGGATTCGCCAGGCTCGGCGACGGCCGGATGGTGCAGTTCGTCCCCCGCGGGCCCGCCGCCCTGCCGTGGCGTGAGATCGACCTGAGCGGCCTGGACGCGGACGAACGCGCCGCGCGGGCCGCCGCCGTGGCGGCGGAGGAGCAGACCCGCGGGTTCGATCTCGAACGCCCGCCGCTGCTGCGCTGCACGCTCCTGCGGCACGGTCCGGAGCACCACTCGCTGGTGCTGATGTTCCACCACATCGTGGCGGACGGCTGGTCGGTGCAGATCATGCTCCGCGAGCTGCTCCACTTCTACGGCACGACGGACGAACCCGCACCCGTCACCCCGTACCGCGACTACCTCGCCTGGCTGGCGGGGCGCGACCGCGAGGCGGCGCTCGCGGCCTGGCGGACGGCGCTCGACGATCTGGACGGGCCGACCCGCCTGGCCGCCGCCCTGCCCGCTCCGCGGGACGCGGCGGACGCCGACCCCGACCCGAGCCGGCGCAGGGCCGACGTCCGCGTCGAGCTGTCCGAGCAGGCCACCACCGCCCTGGCCGCGTGCGCCCGGCGGCACGGGCTCACGCTCGGCACCCTCGTGCAGGGCGCGTGGGGGCTGCTGCTCGGCCGGATGACCGGCCGCGCCGACGTGGTGTTCGGCACGGCGGTGTCCGGACGCGGCGCGGCCGTGGCCGGCATCGAGTCGATGGTCGGCATGTTCGTCAACACGCTGCCGGTGCGGATGCGGTGGCGTCCCGGGGAGCCGGCCGCCGAGGCGCTGACCCGCTTCCAGGACGAGCAGTCGGCGCTGCTCGACCACCAGCACCTCGGGCTGGCCAGGATCCAGCGGATCGCCGGGACCGGGGAGCTGTTCGACACCCTGGTCGTCCTGGAGAACTATCCCGAGGAACACGACCTGCGCGACCCCTCGGGCACCGTCGCGATCACCGACGTCGACTTCACCAACGTCGAGCAGTACCCGCTCGCGCTCGTCGTGGTGCCCGGCCGCAGGCTGGCGCTGCGCGTCGACCACGACACCGCCGTGCTCGACGCCGCCACCGCCGGACGCCTCGCCGAACGGCTGACGGCGCTGCTCCAGGCCGTGGCCGCCGACCCCGCCCGGCCCGTCGCCCGGATCGAGCCGCCGGCGGTGGACGAGCACGCCCCCGCCGCGCTCACCGCGGAACCCCTGGACGCGCCCGCGCCCACCCTTCACGCGGCGATCGAGGCGCAGGCCGCCAGGACGCCGGACGCCACGGCCGTCGCAGGTGACGCGCTGTTGACCTACCAGGAACTGAACCGCCGGGCAGGGGTCGTCGCGCGGCTGCTGCGGGCCGCCGGGACGCGCCCGGCCGACATCGTGGCGGTCGCCGTCCCCCGCTCCGCGGACCTGGTCGTGGCGCTGCTCGGCGTGTTGAAGGCGGGCGCCGCCTACCTTCCCCTCGACGTGGACCTGCCCGGCGAACGCCTGGCGTACATGCTCGCCGACTCGGGCACGCGCACCGTCCTCACCACACGCGAGGCGGCCGGGCGGCTGCCGAGCGTCGACGGCGTGTCCCACGTCCTGCTCGACGAGCCGGACACCGCCGACGACTCCGGCCCCGTTGAATCTGCGGCCGGGCCGGAGCACCCCGCCTACCTCATCTACACCTCCGGGTCGACGGGCCGTCCCAAGGGCGTGCTCGTCCCGCACCGCGCCATCGTCGGCCAGCTCACGTGGCTGGGGGAGCGGTTCCGCCTCGGCGCGGACGACCGGGTGCTGCACCACCTGTCGGCGAGCTTCGACGCCTCGCTGCTGGAGCTGTTCTGGCCGCTGTGCACGGGAGCCGCGATCGTGCCGGTCCGCCGGCCGGGCGGCCACCGCGACCCCGCGCACCTGCTGAGCCTCATCCGCGAGCACGGCGTCACCACGATGGCGATGGTGCCGTCCATGCTCGCCGCGTTCCTGCAGTCCGCCCTGGACGCGGGCGACCTGGCGGCGGTCCGGGGCATGCGCCGCGTGCTGAGCGGCGGCGAGGCCCTGACCGGCGCGTTCGCCGGCCGCTGGCGCGAGCTGACCGGCGTGCCGATCCACAACGTGTACGGGCCGACCGAGACGACGATCCAGGTCAGCCACTGGGAGTACGACGGCGCGCAGGACGGCACGGCGGTGCCGATCGGGCGTCCGGTGGCGGGCACGCGCCTGTACGTCCTGGACGCGAGCCTGCGCCCGGTGCCCACCGGCGTGTCCGGTGAGCTGTACGTCGGCGGCGTCCAGCTCGCCCACGGCTACCACGGGCGCCCCGGCCTGTCGGCCGAGCGGTTCGTCGCCGACCCGTTCGGCCCGCCCGGACGGCGCATGTACCGCACCGGCGACCTGGTTCGCCGCCACCGGCGCGACGACGGCACCGAGTACCTGACGTACGCGGGCCGCGCCGACCGGCAGGTCAAGATCCGCGGCAACCGGATCGAGCCGGGGGAGGTCGAGGCGCGGATCGCCGCGCGGCCGGGCGTGCTGCGCGCCGCGGTGGTCGACCGGCACGACGGGCCGGGCGGCGCCCGGCTGGTCGCCTACGTCGTCCCCGCGCCGGGCGCCCGCCTGGACGCCGCGCGACTGCGCGGTTCGCTGGCGCGGACGCTGCCGGACGCGATGGTCCCGTCCGACGTCGTCGTGCTCGACGAGCTTCCGCTGACCCCCGGCGGCAAGGTGGACCGCCGGGCCCTGCCCGCTCCGGCGCCCGCCGCCGGACGCGCGGCGGTGCGGGCGCCGCGCACCGAACGCGAGCGGCTGCTGTGCGAGATCTTCGCCGAGGTGCTGGAGACCGAGCGGGTCGGCGTGGACGACGACTTCTTCACGCTGGGCGGCGACAGCATCCTGTCGATCATGGTGTCCGGGCGGGCGAACCGGGCCGGGCTGGTGATCGGCCCGCAGGAGGTGTTCGAGCACCGCACCCCGGCCGCCCTCGCCGCCGCCGCTGGCGAGGTCGCGGGCGCGCCCGGCCGCGCGACCACCGCGCCGCTGATCTCGCTGACCGACGAGGAACGGGACCGTCTCGCGCGCATCAGCCCGGTCCCCGTGGAAGAGGTCTGGCCGCTGTCGCCGCTGCAGGAGGGACTGTTCTTCCACTCCAGCTACGACACCGGCGCGCTGGACGTCTACACCGCCCAGGTCGCCTTCGACTTCCCCTACCGCGTGGACGCCGGCCGGCTGCGCGCCGCGTGCGCGGCGATGCTGGCCCGGCACGACGCGCTGCGCGCCGGGTTCACCGGCGACGGGCTCCGGCAACCGGTGCAGTTCATCGGCGCCGGCCCCGAGCCCGCGCTGGAGGAGTTCGACCTGTCCGCGCTGGACGCCGACCGGCGCCGCGAGGCCGTCGAGAGCGTCCTGGTGGCCGACCGCAGACGGCGCTTCGACCTGGCCCGGCCGCCGCTGTTCCGGATGCTGCTGATCCGGCTCGGCGACGACACCGACCGGCTCGTGCTCACCCACCACCTGATCCTGTGGGACGGATGGTCGGCCTGGCTGTTCTTCGAGCAGCTCATCGCCCTGTACGAGCGTCACGGCGACGGCTCCGACCTGCCCCCGCCCGGCTCCTACCGCGACTACCTGGCCTGGCTGGACGGGCAGGACACCGGCCGGGCCGCCGCCGCGTGGCGGGACGCGCTGGCGGGCCTGGACGAGCCGACCCTCGTCGGCCCCGTCGACCGCGCCCTGGAACCGGTCATCCCGGACCGCTGCCGCGCCGAACTGTCCAGGCCGCTGACCGAACGGCTGTACGGGGCGGTGCGCCGCCACGGCCTGACGCTCAACACCGTGTTCAGCGCCGCGTGGGCGCTGGTGCTGTCGAACGCCACCGGCCGCGACGACGTGGTGTTCGGCACCGCCGTGGCCGGACGGCCGGGGGACGTCCCACGGGTGGAGTCCGTCATCGGGATGTTCCTCAACACGGTGCCCGTGCGCGTCGCCCTGGACCCGCGCGAGACCGTCCCGGACCTGCTGCGCCGCGTCCAGGGCGAACGGGTGGCGCTCATGCCGCACGACTACCTCGGCCTGGGCGACATCCAGCAGGCGTCCGGGCACGCCCGCCTGTTCGACACCCTCTACGTGCTGCAGAACCTCGGCGACGAGGACGACATGGCCGACCTGCGGCGCCGGCACGGCATCGTGGAGGCCGAGGGACTGGACGCCACCCACTACCCGATCACGTTCATCGTGACGCCCGGCGCACAGGTGCGGATGAAGCTGGACCACCGCCCCGACGTGATCGACCGCGCGTTCGCCGAGTCCCTGCTGCGGCGTTTCACCACCGTCATGGAACGCCTCGTCGACGGGCTGGACGGGGAGCGGCCGCCGCGCGTGGGCGCGCTGGACCCGCTGGAGCCCCGGGAGCGGCGGGCGCTCGCCGCTGAATGGGACGCCACCCGCCGCCCGCTGCCCGACGAGACCGTCTCCGAGATGCTCGCGGCGCAGGCCGCCCGCACCCCCGGCGCGGTGGCGCTCGTCGCCAAGGAGGAGACCCTCACCTACGCCGAGCTGGACGCCCGCGTGAACCGCCTGGCCCGGCTGCTGCTGGCGCACGGCGCCGCGCCCGAACGGGTGGTGGCGCTGGCGCTGCCGCGCTCGGCCGACATGGTGGCGGCGCTGTTCGCGGTGCTGCGCACCGGCGCCGCGTACCTGCCGCTGGAACTGGACCACCCGGCGGAGCGGCTGGCGCACATGCTCGCCGACGCCGAGCCGGTCTGCGTCGTCACCACGACCGCCGTCGCGGCGTCCGTGCTGCCCGGCGAGCCGCACCGCATCGCGCTGGACGACCCGGCGGTCGCCGGCGCGCTGGCGGCCCTGCCCGGCGACGACATCACCGACGCCGAACGGCCCGGCTTCGAACGCGCCCGCCCCGGCCGCCTGGAGCACCCGGCCTACGTCATCTACACCTCGGGTTCCACCGGCCGTCCCAAGGGCGTCGTCACCCCCTACCGGGGCCTGACCAACATGCAGCTCAACCACCGGGAGGCCATCTTCGCCCCGGCGATCGCCTCGGCCGGCGGGCGCCGGATGCGGATCGCGCACACGGTCTCGTTCGCGTTCGACATGTCGTGGGAGGAGCTGCTGTGGCTGGTCGAGGGCCACGAGGTGCACGTCTGCGACGAGGAACTGCGCCGTGACGCCGAGGCGCTCGTCGCGTACTGCGACCGGCACCGCATCGACGTCGTCAACGTCACCCCGACCTACGCGCACCACCTGATCGAGGAGGGTCTGCTCGACCACGACCCGGACGCCGGACGGCACCGTCCCGCGCTGGTGCTGCTGGGCGGCGAGGCGGTCACCGAGACCGTCTGGGCCCGGCTGCGCGACACCGACGGCACGTTCGGCTACAACCTGTACGGCCCCACCGAGTACACGATCAACACGCTCGGCGGCGGCACCCTCGACAGCGACACCCCGACCGTGGGCCGGCCCATCTGGAACACCCGCGCGTACGTGCTGGACGCGGCGCTGCGCCCCGTGCCGGACGGGGCGCCCGGCGAGCTGTACATCGCGGGCGTCGGCCTGGCCCGCGGCTACCACCGCCGTCCCGGCCTGACCGCCGAACGGTTCGTCGCCGACCCGTTCGGCGCCCCCGGCGACCGCATGTACCGCACCGGCGACCTCGTCCGCCGCCGTCCCGACGGCCTCCTGGACTTCCTCGGCCGCACCGACGACCAGGTGAAGATCCGCGGCTACCGGGTGGAGCCCGCCGAGATCGGCGCCGCGCTGGAGGAGCATCCGGCGGTCGCGCACGCCGCCGTCGTCGCCGACGCCTCCGGACCGGGCGGCGTCAGGCGCCTGGTCGGCTACCTGGTGCCCGAGACCTGGCCGGTCCGGGACGCCGAGGCGTTCACGGCCGCGCTGCGCTCCCACCTCAGGACGCGGCTGCCGGACTACATGGTCCCGGCGGCGCTGATGCCGGTGGAGCGGCTGCCGCTGACCGTCAACGGCAAGCTGGACGTGCGCGCGCTGCCCGCCCCGGCCGTCACCGCCGCCGCCGAGAGCCGCCCGCCGCGCACGCCCGCCGAGGAGATCCTGTGCGGGCTGTTCGCGGAGCTGCTCGACGTGGAGCGCGTCGGGATCGACGACGACTTCTTCGACCTGGGCGGCCACTCGCTGCTGGCCACGAGGCTGATCGGCCGAGCCCGCGCCGCGCTCGGCGCGGAGCTGGCCATCCGCGACCTGTTCGAGGCGCCCACCGTCGCCGATCTGGCCGGACGCGCCGCCGCGTCCGCCTCCGGCGACGGCCGGCCCGCGCTCGTCCCGGCCGCCGAACGGCCCGCCGAGCCGCCGCTGTCGTTCGCGCAGCGCCGGCTCTGGATGATCGAGCAGCTCGCGCCCTCGGCCGCGTACAACTTCCCGCTGGTGGTCCGGCTGCGCGGCGCGCTCGACGTGGACGCGTTCCGCGCCGCCCTGACCGACGTGATGGCGCGGCACGAGGCGCTGCGCACGCTCGTCGCCGAGCGCGAGGGCCGCCCCTACCAGCGGATCGTGCCCGCCGAGGACGCCCGCCCCGAGTTCGATGTCGTGACGGCCGGCGAGGCGGAGCTCGGCGCGGTGCTGGCCGACGCCCTGGGGCGCCGCTTCGACCTGTCGTCCGAACTGCCGCTCCGCGCCACCGTCATACGGCTGGCGGAAGACGAGCACGTCGTGGCGTTGCTGCTGCACCACATCACCACCGACGAATGGTCCGACGGGCCGTTCCTGCGCGACCTGTCCACCGCCTACGCCGCCCGCACCGCCGGACGCGCACCCGCGTGGGAACCGCTGCCCGTCCAGTACGTCGACTACACGCTGTGGCAGCGGACCCTGCTCGGCGACCGTTCCGATCCCGGCAGCCTGGCCGCGCGTCAGCTCGCCTACTGGCGCGAGACGCTGAACGGGGCGCCCGAACGCCTGGAACTGCCCACCGACCGTCCGCATCCGGCGCGGCCGAGCATGTCCGGCGGCGAGCTGACCGTGCAACTGGACCCGGACGACACCGCGGCCCTGCGCCGTGTCGCCCAGCGCGGCGGCGCCAGCATGTTCATGGTGTGCCACGCGGCGGTCGCCGCGCTGCTGCACCGTCTCGGCGCCGGGGACGACCTGCCGCTCGGCGCGCCGGTCTCCGGACGCGCCGACGGGGCCCTGGACGACCTGGTCGGCTTCTTCGTCAACACGCTGGTGCTGCGCACCGACGTGTCCGGCGACCCCACGTTCGCCGAACTGCTCGCCCGCGTCCGGGAGACGGACCTGGCCGCGTTCTCCCACCAGGACGTGCCGTTCGAGGCCGTGGTGGAGGAGCTGAACCCGGTCCGCTCGCCCGACCGCAACCCGCTGTTCCAGGTCATGGTCGGCTACCGCAACCGCTCGTCCGCCGATTTCGCCCTGGCCGGGCTGGCGGCGCGGCCCGAGCCGGTCGAGGCCCGCACCGCCAAGTTCGACCTGGTGTTCAGCTTCGCCGAGGACGCGCGGACCGGCGGCCTGGCGTGCGTGCTGGAGTACCGCTCCGAGCTGTTCGACCGGTCGACCGTCGCGACGCTGGGGGAGCGGCTCACCCGTCTCCTCTCGGCCGTGGCCGCCGACCCGCGGGTGCGCGTCGCCGACATCGACGTGCTGACCGGCGACGAACGCGAACGCGTCCTCACCGCCTTCAACCGCACCGACCGGGTGGTGCCGGAGCAGACCGTCACCGAGTTGTTCCAGGCGCGTGCGGCCGAGCGCCCCGGCGCCGTCGCCGTCGTGGACGGCGCCCGCACCGTCACCTACGCGGAACTCGACGCGCTGTCCGACCGCATGGCCCGGCTGCTGGCCCTGTACGGGGTGCGGGCCGAGAGCGTCGTCGGGGTGGCGGTGCCGCGCTCGGTGGAGATGGTCGCGGTGATGCTGGGCGTCAACAAGCTGGGCGCGGCGTTCCTGCCGCTCGACCTGGCGCACCCGGCCGACCGCCTCGCCTACATGCTGGGCGACGCACGCGCCACGGCCGTCGTGGCGACCGAGCAGGTCGCGGGCAAGGTGCCGGACGTCGACGGCGTGCGGCTGGTGGTGCTGGACGATCCCGAGGTCGCCGCCGAACCCGCCGAGACGGAACCGGGCGGCAGCGCCCTCCCGTGGGTGGCGCTCGACCAGGCCGCGTACGTGATCTACACGTCCGGGTCGACGGGACGGCCCAAGGGCGTCGTCGTCCCGCACGAGGGCATCGGCAGCCTCGTGGCCACCGCCGTCGACCGCATGGGGCTGACGCGCGACAGCCGCGTGCTGCAGTTCGCCTCCATCGGCTTCGACGTGACGATCTTCGAGCTGACGATGGCGCTGTGCCACGGGGGGCGGCTGGTGCTCGTCCCGGAGGAGAACCGAGTCCCGGGCCCCGAGCTGACCGACTTCATGAACGAGCAGGGCATCACCCACGCCATCCTGCCGCCGTCGCTGGTCGCCGCCCTGCCCTCCGGATGCGTCCCGCCCAAGGGCGCGACCGTGCTGGTCGGCACCGAGACCGTCCCGCCGGACGTGATCGCGCGCTGGGCCGGGCACCTGCGGCTGCTGGCCGCCTACGGGCTGACCGAGGCCACGGTGAACTCCACGCTGTGGCCGGCCGAGCCCGGCTGGTCGGGCGGGGCGGTGCCGATCGGCGCGCCCGACCCCAACACGCAGGTGTTCGTGCTGGACGAGCGGCTGCGTCCCGTGCCGCCCGGGGTGCCCGGCGAGCTGTACGTCACCGGACGCGGGCTCGCCCGCGGCTACCTGGGCCGCCCGGGCCTCACCGCCGAACGGTTCGTGGCGTGCCCGTTCGGCCCGCCCGGCACCCGCATGTACCGCACCGGCGACCGCGCCCGCTGGCGCCGGGACGGGAACCTCGACTTCCTCGGCCGCGCCGACGACCAGGTGAAGATCCGCGGGTACCGCATCGAGCCCGGTGAGATCGCCGCGGCCATGACCCGCCACCCGGACGTGCGGCAGGCCGCCGTCGTCGCCGACCGCGGCGGCCGGGACACCCGCCTGATCGGCTACGCGGTGCCGGAGAGCGGCGCGCCGGCCCTCGACCCGGCCGAGATCCGCGCCCACGTCGCGACGCTGCTGCCCGACTACATGGTCCCGGCGGCGGTGGTGGCGCTGGACGGGCCGCTGCCGCTCACGCCGAACGGCAAGCTCGACCGCCGCGCGCTGCCCGCCCCCGACTGGTCGGCGCTGACCGGGACGGCCCGGCCGGCGACCGCGCTGCAGCGGACGCTGGCCGCCCTGTTCGCCGAGGTCCTGGACGTGCCGGAGGTCGGCGTCCACGACAGCTTCTTCGAGCTGGGCGGCCACTCCATGTCGGCGATGCGGCTGCTCGGCCGGATCCGCACGACGCTGGACACGGGCCTCGCCCTGCGCGACGTGTTCGACGCGCCCACGGTCGCCGCCCTGGCCGAACGCCTCGACCGCGACCGCGGCGGGGCGGGCGAGCGGCCGCCGCTGGCGCCCGTCGCGCGACGTCCGGAGGGCGTCCCGCTCGCCCCGCCGCAGGAGTGGCACCGCGCCCGCCACCGGCAGGGCGCGGGCACGGCGTACGACATGGCGTTCGCGTTCCGGCCGCCGGACGGGCTCGACCGCGCGGCCGTCGCGGCCGCGCTCGCCGACCTCGCCGAGCGCCACGAGCCGCTGCGCACGGTCGCCGCCGAGGACGGCCACCGGCGCGCCGCCCTGGAACTCGAAGAGCACCAGGTCACCGACCTGTACGCGAGCCTTCGGGCGCTGGCCGCCGAAAAGGCCGACCTGGACGGGCGGCCGCCGCTGCGCGCCCGCCTGCTGACCGACCCCGAGGGCGCGCGGGCGCTGCTGCTGACGATGCACCACATCGGTGTGGACGAGTGGTCCCTCGTGCCGCTGTTCCGCGACTTCACCATCGCCTACGAGGCACGGCGACGCGGCGACGAACCGGCCTGGCCGCCCCTGCCCGTCGGCTACACCGACTACACGCTGTGGGCCCACCAGGTCGTCGGACAGGTGGAGGAGCGGCAGCTTGCGTACTGGCGTGAGGCCCTGGAGGGCATGCCGCGACGCGTCCCGCTGCCCTACGACCGGCAGCCGTCCGCCGACCACCGCCCCCGGGGCGACTACGTGGAGTTCACACTCGATCCCGGCCTGCACGAGGCGGTCGACGCGCTCGCCGCGCGCACCCGGACGAGCATGTTCATGGTGTTCCAGGCCGCGTTCGCCACACTGCTCACCCGGCACGGCGCGGGCACGGACCTGCCGATCGCGGCGCCGGTCGCGGGCCGCGACGAGGACGCCCTGACCGAGCTGGTCGGCTGCTTCTCCAACGTCGTCGTCCTGCGCACCGGTACGGACGGCGACCCGGGGTTCGCCGAACTGCTGGCGCGCGTGCGCGACACCGACCTGGCCGCGTTCGACCGGCAGGACGTGCCGTTCGCCCGGGTGGCGGCCGCGCTCGGCCTGGCGGCGCCGCAGGTGATGGTGGTGCACCACGAGGTGCCCGCCGACGACCGGGTGACCGCGTTCGAGCACGTACCGACCGGCGCGCTCACCGCCGAGCTGACGCTGGGCCTCTACGAACCGCACGGCCCCGGCCCGGTGGACTGCCTGCTGCGTTACGACGCGGCGCTGTTCGACCGCGCCACCGTCCAGGCCCTGGCCGACGAACTGATCGACATCCTGAGGAGGAACACCCGATGAGCACCAACCCGTTCGAGGACCCCGAGGGCCGCTACCTCGTCCTGGTCAACGACGAGGGCCAGCACTCGCTGTGGCCGTCGTTCGCCGACGTGCCCGCCGGATGGACGGTCGTTTTCGGCGAGGACTCCAGGGACGCCTGCCTGGCCTACGTCGAGGAGAACTGGACCGACCTGCGGCCCCGCAGCCTCGTCGAGGCCATGGAGGGGTGATCGGCCCTCCGGGACGGCCGTCCGGGACGGCCGTCCGGGTCAGCCGTCGCGGCCGTCGGACCAGGCGCGCCACAGCTCGGCGTACCGGCCGCCGGCGCGCACCAGCTCGCCGTGCGTGCCGGTCTCCGCCACGCGCCCGTCGTCCAGCACCACGATCCGGTCGGCCGAGGCGGCCTGGGTGAGGCGGTGGGCGACGACGAGCGCGGTGCGTCCCTCGACCGCGGCGGCCGCCGACGCCTCCAGCGCCCGCGCGCCCGCGCTGCCCGCCTCGGCCGTCGCCTCGTCCAGCACCACGACGGGCGGATCGGCCAGCACCAGGCGGGCCAGCGCGAGCTGCTGCGCCTGCGCGGCGGTCAGCCGGTGCCCGCTGTCGCCCACCACCGTGTCCAGGCCCTGCGGCAGCGCCAGCGCCCACTCCAGGGCGCCGACCCGGGCGAGCGCGCCGCGCAGCTCGTCGCCGGTCGCGTCCGGCCGCACCAGCCGCAGGTCGTCGGCGAGCGTCCCGGCGAACACGTGCACTTCCTGCGTCACCAGCGCCACGTCCCGCCCGGACCCGTCACCGCCCGCGCCGACGGCGATCCGGCCGCGGTCCGGGCGGTGCACGCCCGCGATCAGCCGGGCCAGCGTCGTCTTGCCCGCGCCGCTGGCCCCCACCAGCGCCACCTTCTCCCCACCCGCGATGTGGAGGTCGACGTCATGCAGCACCGGATGACCGGGCCGGTAGGAATAGCCGACGCCGCTGACCCGCACCGAACCGTCCGAACCGCCGGAACTACCGGAACCGCCGGCGTGCTCCGCGGCGTCCGGGACGGGGGAGGGCGGCGCGGCGTCCGCGACGCCCACCAGCCGGGCCAGGCCCGCCGTGGCGCTCTGCGCGTCGTCGACGAGCCCGAGCGCGACGTTGATCGGGGTGAACAGGTTGTGGAAGTACAGCGCCGCGGCACTGGCCGTGCCGATGCTCACGCTGTCGCCCCGCACCAGCAGGAACCCGGTCACCAGCACCGCCGACAACCCGACGAACTCCGCCAGGTTCAGCCGCGAGTAGAAGCGGGTGACCAGGCGCGCCCCGCGCAGCATCAGGTCGACCGCCGTCAGGGACCGGGCCGCGACGCGCTCGGTGTGCTCGTCCTCCAGCCGGAACGCCCGCACCGTGGCCGCGCCGCCCACCGAGCCGAGCAGCTCCTGCTGCTGGGCCCCGACCGCGACGCGCTGCGCCGCGTACAGCGGGACGGCCCGGCGCACGTACCAGCGGACCGTGTGGGCCTGGATGGGGACGGCCAGCAGCGCCACCAGCAGGAAGCGCCAGTCCAGGATCGCCATGGCCACCAGGGTCAGCCCGATGGTCAGCAGCGAGCGGGCCAGCGCGGGCACCGCCTCCCGCACCACCGTGGTGATCACTGACACGTCGTTGGTGACCCGCGAGGTCAGGTCGCCGGACCCGGCGCGCTCCACCCGTTCCAGCGGAAGCGCCAGCGCCCGCTCCACGAACCGCTCGCGCAGGGTCGCCAGCATGCCCTCCCCGGCGCGGGCCACCAGCCCGAGCCCGTAGGCGGTCGTCACCCCCTGCACGAGCGCGATCACCACCAGCCAGACGGCCGGGGCGGTCAGCGCGGACGCGGGACGGCCCTCGGCGACCAGGTCGATGACGTGGCCGAGCACCGGCGCGGTCAGCAGCCCGACGGCGGTCGCGGCGACCAGCGCCGCGAACCCGGCCAGGAGCGGGCGGCGGTGCGGGCGCGCCAGCTCCCGCACCGCCGCGCGGACGCGCGTCCCGGACGCGGTCGGCAGCAGCTCCCGTCCGGTGCCGCCGTCGCGCTCGACACCCGCCGGCCCGCCGGCGGCGCGCTCGTCTGTGGCCGTCATCGCAAGGCTCTCCTCGCAGGTCAGGGTCAGTAGCAGCTCGGGGTCAGCAGCAGCTCGGGGTCAGTACAGGACGGCCGCGCGGTAGGCCGGTCGCCGGTGCACGAGTTCGGCGTGGGAGCCCTCGGCGGTCACGGCGCCGCCGTCCAGGAACACCACCCGGTCGGCGACGGCCAGCAGCGCCGGGCTGGTCGCGACCACGATCGTGGTGCGTCCCTGGCGGGCCTCGCGCAGGCCCTCGGCGATCCGCGCCTCGGTGACCGCGTCGACGGCTGTCGTCGGGTCGTGCAGCACCAGCACCGGGGCGCCGGAGGCCAGCGCGCGGGCCAGCGCCACCCGCTGCCGCTGCCCGCCCGACAGCGACCGCCCGCGCTCGGCCAGCACCGTCGCGGTGCCGTGCGGCAGGTTCGCGGCGACCTCGTCGGCCGCCGCCGCGGCCATCGCCTTCTCCGCCGCGCCGCCGTCGCCGGCCGCGGCGGTGACGTTGTCGAGCAGGCCGCCCTCGAACAAGTCGGCGTCGTGCTCGGCGACCACGACGGCGCGGCGGATCTCGGCCGGGTCGAGCGTCGCCAGCGGCACGCCGTCCAGCTCCACCGTGCCGCCGTCGGGGTCGGCGGACCGGCCGAGCAGGCGCAGCAGCCACGTCGCGGCCTTCGGGTCGGTGGTGACGACGCCGAGCAGCTCGCCGGGCGCGGCGTCCAGGTCCAGCCCGCGCAACGCGCCGTCGCCGCAGGACACGCCGCGCAGCCGCACCGCGCCCCGCACCGGCCGCGGGAGCACGCCGTCGCCGCCCGCCACGGCGGGCGGGGCGCCCAGCACCGAGGCGATGCGGGCGGCCGAGGCCCGGCCCTGCGCCAGCTCGCCGTTGGCCCACGACAGGATCGACAGCGGCGTCAGCAGGAACTGCGCCAGGCCGACCGCCGTCACCAGCTGGCCGACGGTGATGTCCCCGGACGCCGCCAGGCGCCCGCCGACGAGCGCGACGACGGCGATGAACACGCCGGTCAGCATGAGCATGCCGCCGTCGTGCCACGCCTGCGCCCGCGCCGCCCGCACCGTCGCCGCCAGCGAGTCGCGGCTGGTGCGCCGGTAGCGGTCGACCGCCGAGCGTTCGGCGCCGATGCCCTTGAGCACCCGCAGCCCGGCGATCAGGTCGGCGGCCACGCCGGAGGCGTGCGCGGCGCGCTCCTGCTCGGCGGCGCTGCGGCGTTCCAGCGGCTTGCCCAGCAGGTGCGCCAGCCCGAGCAGCGGCGGGATGCCCAGCAGGACGAGCAGCCCCAGCGGCACCGACACGCGCAGCAGCGCCACGCCGCCGAACACCAGCCCGGCCAGCGCCGCGATCCCGGCGGTCAGCGACAGGTGCACGGCCCCGACCCGCTTGGCGTCGCCGGTCGCGATGTTCACCAGCTCGCCCGGCAGCCGCCCGGTCTCCGCACCGCCGCGCGGGTCGAGCGTCCGGCGGGTGACGCGCAGCCGCAGTTCGTGCGCGGCCCGCTCGGACGCCCGCTCGGCGTGCCGGAAGCTGAACCGGTAGCTGTAGGACAGGACGGCGAACACGGCGGCGAGCATGGCGATCCAGGTGAGCAGCGCGCCCTCGTCGCCCGGCGCGATCGCCTCGTCGATCACCACGCCGATCACGACCGGCACCAGCGCCTCGCCGGCCTGGTGCCCGGCGGCCAGCACCGCCCCGGGCACCGCGTACCGCCACTGCCCGACGAGCGCGCCGCGCAGCACCTCACCCCCGCGCACCGGCGCGGCACTCCTTCTTCACGCAGCAGGAGGGGCAGGCGTCCTTGCCCGGCAGCGCCACCCACAGGCAGCAGGTGCGCCGCCGCATCCCGGGGATCTCCATCAGCCCGTCCACCGGCGCGCCGATCGAGCGCAGCAGGGCGTCCGCGGCCTCGGCCGGGTCGTCGAGCAGGTCGTGCCCGTACGAGACGATCGGGTCGGCCAGCGCCTCGGCCACCGACCCCCACAGCCCGCGGCGCCCCACCCGGGTGAGCGCGTGCAGCGCGTCGATCAGCGGGGCGTGCAGGCCCCGCAGGAGGGTGTCGCCGATGACCTCGCCGAGGTCGTCGCCGCTCGCGGCGCGCAGGTCCCGCGCGGCGACCTCGGTGACCGTCAGCTCGGACGCCCGCACCAGCGTGGTGTCGGCGGTCAGCAGCGGGACGCGCCGGTTCAGCGCCCAGCCGACCGCGACCGGCAGCGTCGTCCAGTACGCCACGCCCTTCCACCACAGGGCGGCCGCCACGTGCGGCGGCGCGTCCCAGCGGCGCTGGGCGTCCGCGACGAGCACGGCGAGCCGTTCGTACGGCGGCGTCGCCAGTTCGGCCACGGTCGCCCAGCCGTCCCCGGAAGCGCCCAGGTCGGGCGACAGTCCCAGCGTGATCCCGCTGTCCACGGCGGCGCGCAGCCGTCGTGCCAGCGGGGCCAGCGCCTCCTCGGCGGACCGCCCGGCGGCGACCTCCACCCCAGTCCGAGTCGCGTACACAGCCCCTCCGCGTCCGTCCGCGTTGCGATCAAATAAGGCAAGGCTAACCTAAAGCGTCTCGCCTGCCGAGGTCACGGGCGGGGGTCCTGTGCGCGCCGGCGGTGTTCCGCGCGAGTTCTGCGCGAGTTCTGCGCGCCGGCGAGGTCAGCGGCCTTCGTCGCCGAGGAACTCGCCGGGACGGTGGCGGACATAGTCGCCGGCGCCCAGGCCGGTCTTCTCGGCGGCCGCGTCCAGCCATTCCGCCGTGGCGACGGAGCCCCAGCGTCCCCTGTCCAGGCGCACGTTCATGGCCTGCACGGAGGCCACCAGCTCGGCCGCCGTGAACGTGCAGTGGCCCGTGCGTGCGACGTAGGCCGTGCGGAACAGCGGGGTGCTGCGCGCGGCCCGCACCCGGTCGGCGTAGGCGTCCTCGAACTGGACGGGCACCAGGCCGTCGGCGGTGGTGTGCACGCTGAGCACCGGCATCCGGAGCCGTCCCGACACCGTGGAGGTGCGCCGCACCCATGCGCGGGCCCGCGCGTCGGCGGTCGTGGAGGCGGTCGCGGTCAGCCGCGCCAGGTCGGCGTCGAGGTCGGCGCCCGCCGCCCGGTACAGCTCGCGCACCTGCCGCGAGGTGGCCGAACGCCGCAGCAGCGCGCGGTAGTCGACGCCCTCGTTGGTGGACGGGTTGCCGCCCGCGTGCCGCTCGATGTCGTACCGGGCCGGGAGGATGAACGGCAGGGTGTCCGCCAGCCAGCGCTGCTGCGCGGTGACCTGCGCGGTCCAGTCGCGGGCGCCGGGCGGGGCGTCGTCGCCGTACCAGGTGGGGGCGTGGAACAGCGCGGCGGCCAGCGCGATCCGGGCCCGTCCTTGCGCGGTCTGCTGCGCGGCGGCCATCGCCTCACGCAACCGGACCGCGACGCCCACGGCCTCGGCGGCGTCGCCGTAACCGGTGAGCTTCACCTCCTGGCCGGGCAGCAGCAGCCGGGCGAGGGCGTGCGCGCCGTCGAGCTGGGAGTCCAGCAGGCCGATCCCGCCGGCGACCAGCCCGCAGGTGGCGACCGCGCCGTCGATGCGGCCCGCGCCGCGTTCGGCGAGCTGGGCGGTGACGAGCCCGCCCATGGACGTGCCGAGGGCGATCGTGCGCTTGGGCCTGCCGATCCGCTCGGTCACCGCCGCCAGCGTGCCGAGCTGGTCGTCGGCCGCGGTCGCCATCGTCCAGCCGGCGGTCGCGTAGGACGAGCCCGCCAGCGCGTAGCCGCGGTCGAGCAGCGCCTTGCCCGCCTCCGGGCCGGGCTGGTCGGTGGGCGGGTTGGGACTGCCGGGCGGGTTGTAGCCGTGGCTGTAGAGCACCAGCACGCCGTTGTAGTTCGCCGGGACGTCGGCGACCCACGTCGCGCCGTTGGGCAGCGTGCCGGTGAGACGGCGCGGGCCGGACGCGTCGGCGTGCGCGACGGGCGCCGCCGCCGTGGCGACGGCCGCCGCCGACAGCACGGCGGCCAGCAGCGTGACGCGGCGGGTCGGGGAGGCGGGCTTGCGGACGGGCCGAGGGGTGGGAGGCATGCCCAGAAGTTAGGCACATCTCTCGACGGCCGTCAATGAATTGCTCAATGTGTGACGGCGGCGGCCCGCGGCTCCTCCTCGGGGATCGTGTCGAGCACCTCGGCCGCGATCGCGCGGGCGGCGGGGTCGAGATCGGCGTGCAGCGCGCGGAAGACGCCCTGGGCGCGCTCGGCGGGCCAGCCGGCGGGCAGGTGCTCCCGGGGCAGCCGCGGGTCCTGCCGGATGACCTGCAGCCATTCGGTCTCCAGCAGCAACTGCCGGGCCAGGCTGTCGTCTCCCACGCCGGGCGGGGACGAGCCGTCCCAGCGGGCGAGGAAGCGATCGTAGCGGGCGGCCACGGCGGTCAGGTCCCACGCGTCGCGCACCAGCTCGGCGACGTTCGTCGGCGGCAGTGCCCGCGCCCGGAACACCTTGACGTGCTCGGCGGCCTCCAGCCCGTCCAGCAGCGCGCGCACGTCGACCGCGGATGGAGCGATCCACAGACCGCCCTGCAGGGCGCCGAACCCCGCCCACAGCAGCCGCGACCGCAGCACGTGCCGCTGCCGCTGCCAAGACTCGGGCAGGGAGAAGCCCAGCAGCGTCCAGGTGCCGTCCCAGTGGGCGTTGACCGCGCCGATCCGCCAGATCCGGTGCTCGCCGTCGCGCAGGATCTCCCGCGACCGCGGGGTCAGGCCCACGTAGACGTTGCGGCCCCGGCGGGTGCGGTGCAGCAGGCCGCGCCGCGCCATCCGGCTGAGCGTGGAACGGGTCGCGTGCTCGGAGACGCCGACGCGGCGCAGCACGTCCAGCACGCTGGAGGTGGCCACGCGCACGTCGCGCCCGAGCACGTGCCCGCCGAAGAACGTCAGGAGCAGCGTCTGCGGCCGGGGCGTTCCGTCGGGCGCGGGCTCGCCCTCGCCGCCCCCGGCGGGCCCTTCCTCGAAGAGATCGTCGTCGCGCACGGAGTCAGGGTAGCCGGGTCAAAGTTGGGCAAAGTCTTGACGACGGTGAGATCTATGCTTACCTTCGTCGGCAATGTGGCCCAGGCCACAGCCACCTCAGCGGTCACCGAGCAGACAGGGCACGCCATGTCAGGCACCACCTCAGGGCACACGCCGGCCCGGCGGCCGGGCGACCGGCCGCGCCCCTCACCCGTCCAACTGCGCCGCGCGGTGCTGTCCAGCTACCTGGGCAGCGTGATCGAGTACTACGACTTCCTGCTGTACGCCACGGCGTCGGCGCTGGTGTTCAACAAGGTCTTCTTCTCCAGCCTCGACCCGCTGGCCGGCACCGTAGCCAGCCTCGGCACGTTCACCACCGGCTACCTGGCCCGCCCCCTCGGCGGGATCGTCTTCGGGCACTTCGGCGACCGGCTCGGCCGCAAGCGCATGCTCGTCGTCACCATGGTGCTGATGGGCGTGGCCAGCACGCTCATCGGGCTGCTGCCCACCTACGACCACATCGGCGTGTGGGCGCCGATCCTGCTGGTGCTCCTGCGCGTGCTGCAGGGCGTCGCGGTCGGCGGCGAGTGGGGCGGCGCGGTGCTGATGTCCGCCGAGCACGCCACGTCCCGGCGCGGCCTGTGGGCCAGCTTCACCAACGCGGGCGCCCCGAGCGGCATGGTGGTGTCCACCCTCGTGCTGACGCTGTCGGCGTCCGTCACCACCGAGGACCAGTTCCTGTCGTGGGGCTGGCGCGTGCCGTTCCTGCTCAGCGTGCTGCTGCTGGCGCTCGGCCTGTTCGTGCGGCTGAAGGTCGAGGAGACGCCGGTGTTCGCCGAGGCCGAGGCCGGGAAGTCCCGGGCCGCCGAGGCGCCGCCGCTGCTGGAGGTGCTGCGCCGCCACCCCAGGAACCTGCTGCTGGCGGTCGGCGTCGGGTTCGGCGCGTTCGTCGCCCAGGCCACCCTCACGACCTTCCTGATCTCCTACGCGGTGGACGCGGGCTTCCCCCGGCAGACGGTGCTCAACGCGCTGACCCTGTCGTCGGCCCTGGGCGCGGTCGCGATCGTCGGCTACTCGGCACTGTCGGACCGGATCGGCCGGCGTCCCGTCGTGCTCGCCGGGGCGGTCGGCATGGCCGTGGTCGCCTTCCCGCTGTTCCCGATGGTCGACAGCGGATCGGCCGTCCTGCTGACGCTGGCCGTCGTGCTGGGCCAGGCGGTCATGCACCCGGCCATGTTCGGCCCGCTGGCCGCCCTCTACAGCGAGATGTTCGGCACCCGCACCCGCTACACCGGCGCGTCGCTCGGCTACCAGATCTCCGCGACCGGGGCGGGGTTCGCGCCCGTGCTCTTCGCCAGCATGACCGGCGCCTCGGCGGGAGGCACGCTCGGCGTGTCCGTGCTGATCGCCCTGTCCTGCGTGGTGACCGTCCTGTGCGTTCTGGTGACGAAGGAGAGCCACCGGGCGGACCTGGCCGAGGAACCGGAGGAGTCCACGGCCGCGCTGGGACGCTCCACCGCCGCCGAGGGCGCCGCGGGCTAGCGGCCCTCGCCGTGCTTAGGTGCGGCCGGATCGCCGGCCGAACGGCGATCCGGCCGCGCGCATGCCCGGCCCGCAACGCGACGCGGGCCAGGTCGACTACTGGGCGGCCAAACCGGGCGTGCGTCGCCGCCGTCTATCCAGGACTTCGCCACTGAGTTTCGCCGGTGACACCGGCGACCGGCGATGAGAATCCGCATTTCCGTGCACTGCGATGTGATCTCGACGGGAACGCGCTCATTGTTAGCATCAGCGGTAAATTGACGTGCGATGTTCGCGTCGCATCGGACAAGAGTGGCGTGCGCGTGCCGGTGGCGACGGGTGTGCGGAGGGCGGTGTTCCGCCAAAAGGCGCGCACTTCCGGGTCAACGGCGTTGATCAAGTTTTTCCGCATTTCCCAAGCTCCGGTAACACGACATTCCGTTGTCGATGAGCCCGGCTGCCCCCTGTCTGTTTTCGGCTACATTTTTGTTTCGGACGGCGAAGGGACGTCAATGCTGAGCAGACGGGGAATCATCACGCTGGGCGCGGTGTCCGCCACCGGGGCGGCGGTGCACGCCGTGGGCGTGGTGCGGCGCGGCACGGCGGCTGCGGCGGAGGCCCCGTCCAAGCCCTTCTCCAGGCCGCTGCTCGTGCCGAAAACCGCGGTCCCCGTGCACCAGAGCAGCACGACCGACTACTACGACATGGCGATCCGGGAGGCGTCCGCCCTGATCCTGCCGGGCTTCCGGACCTGGATATTCGGCTACGACGGGCTGTTCCCCGGCCCCACCGTCCGGGCCTCCGTCGGGCGCCGGGTGGTCATCCGGCAGCGGAACCGCCTGCGCCGCAACGTCGTCGTCCATCTGCACGGCGGGCTGGTGGCGCCCGAGTACGACGGCCACCCCGCCGACATCATCCCGCCCGGCTACTACCGCGACTACGTCTACCCCAACCGCCAGCCGTCGGCGACGCTGTGGTACCACGACCACAGCCATCGCGGGGAGGCCGAGATGGTGTTCTACGGCCTGGCCGGTTTCTACCTGCTCGAGGACCCGTGGGAGCGGGGCCTGAACCTGCCGGCCGGACGCTACGACATCCCGCTCATGCTGCGCGACGCGCACTTCGACAAGCGGGGGCAACTGGTGTTCGCCATGGACGACCGCCGTCGCGACACGCTGCTGGTCAACGGACGCCCCCAGCCCTTCCTCGACGTGTACGCCCGCAGATACCGGCTGCGGCTGCTCAACGGCTCCAACCAGCGCAACTTCACGCTGCGGCTGAGCGACGGCGCGCCCATGACGGTGATCGCCTCCGATGGCGGGCTGCTACCCGCGCCCCTGCGCGTCGCCGGCGTCACCCTGTCGCCCGCCGAACGCGTCGACGTCGTCGTCGACTTCGGCCGGTACGAACCGGGCACCCGCGTGGTGCTGCTCAACACCGCCGGCACGAACGGCGTGACCAGGAACGTCATGCGGTTCCACGTGGGCCGGCGGGTCTCCGACTCCAGCCGCGTGCCCGACCGGCTCGGCCAGGGCTTCGACCTCGGCAGCGCCACCGTCGTCCGCGACGTCAACCTGCACATGGACCCGCGCAGCGGGCAGTTCTTCATCGACGGCAGGGCGTTCGACATGAAGCGCGTCGACATGAAGATCCGGCGCGGCGAGACCGAGATCTGGCGCGTGCACAACCGGGACCGGCTCCCGGAGACGATGCACAACCTGCATCTGCACGGCACGCACTTCCAGGTGCTCGACCGCAACGGCGGGCCGGTCGCCGGGCACGAGACCGGCCGCAAGGACACCGTCGCCGTGCCGGTCGGCGGGAACGTGCGCATCAAGGTCCGCTACGACCGCCATCTCGGCCGCTACCTCTACCACTGCCACCTGCTCGACCACTCCTCAATGGGCATGATGGCCCAGGCGGAGATCGTCGGTTGACCTTGTTGAGGTTCCGGTGTGAAAGCCGTGTTTGCGGGCATTGTCGGCATGGCCGGTGAGAACGGACGGTGCCGCCAGCCCCGGCTCCGCGCCCGGCCCTCGGTGTGACGGCGCTCGGCCGCCTGGCCCGCGCCGAGGACGTGGCGGGCGTGGTGCCGATCCCGGCCGGCCTTTCGCGCTGTGTCGGAGCCTTGCCCGTCGGCCGCGGCATGTGACGCGGCGGTAGGACATTGCAGACGGGGGGCATGAATGAGCGACAGGACTCGAAAACGCGTCATCGGCTTTCTCGGGCTGGGCGCGATGGGCGCCGGCATGGCCACACGGCTCGTGGAGGCGGGCCACTTGGTGAACGTCTACAACCGCACCGCGGCCAAGGCCGCTCCGGTCGTCGCGGCGGGGGCGCGGCAGGCGCGGACGGCGGCCGACGCGGTCGACGGGGCGGACGCGGTGGTCGTCAGCCTGGCCGACGAGCCCGCGGTCGAGCAGGTGCTGTTCGCCGACGCCGCGCACCGGCTGGCGCGCGGCGCGCTGGTGATCGACACCTCCACCGTCTCGCCGGACTTCGCGCGCGACGCCGCGCGCCGGCTGGCCGACCTGGGCGCCCGCCGGGTGGAGGCGTGCGTGTTCGGCAATCCGCTGCAGGCCCGCTCCGGCGACCTGCGCGTGCTGACCGCCGGGGACCCCGCCGACGTGGACGCGGCCCGCGACCTGCTGGAGACCGTCGGCCGCGAGCTGCGTCACTTCGGCCCGCCCGGCGCCGCCGCCACCATGAAGCTCGCGCTGAACATGCTGATCGGCGCGGAGATCGCGGCGATGGCCGAGGCGGTGCAGCTGGCCCGGTCGGCCGGGCTGGACCGCGAGGCCGTGCTGGACTGCGTGGCCTCCAGCGGCGTCGGCTCGGCCGTGATGTCGTTCCGCGCGGCGCTCATGCGCGAGCGCCGGTACGAGCCCGCCGCGTTCCGCACCCGTCTGATGGCCAAGGACCTGCGCCACGCCGTCGAGCTGGCCGAGGCCGCCGGCACCTCGCTGCCGCTGGCCGAATGCGCCCTCGACCTGGTGCGGCGTGCCGTCGACCGCGGTGACGGCGACCGCGACCTGGCCGTCTTGGCCGAACACGCCGGACGGCGCCCGGCCGCCACGGCCATGTAGCCGCCGCGGCCCGCGCCCGCGCCCGCCGTCCCCGCTCGGCGACGGCGGGCGCGCCGCCCCGCACCGTCGGCGACCCCGATGGTCACCCAGAATCACTACTCCATTACGATGAGTGACTAAGTGTCGTCTGACTGTCATTGCGGGGTTTGTATGACACGCTTTCTGGTGATCTGCGGTCTCGTCATCGCTCTGCTCGCCCCCGCATGGGCCGGATCGCACGGCGCGACCGGCGTCCTCGCCCCCGGAATCGCCCCGGGGCTCATGCCGCGGCTGACCCCGGAGGCCCGCGACGACGAGCGCGGTCCGGTGGCCGCGTTGCGGCACTGCGCGCCGAGTTGTCCGCCCTGACGCCCCGTCCCGCCCGGGCAAGGCGTCCCCGCGCGCCGCGGCGGCTTCAAGTGTCCCATTGAAGCGCTTTGAGGTTTTTGCTGACGATCAAGCGGCTATGCTCGATCTTCGTTGGAGGAAACCTCAACGGGGGAGAGTGGGCGGGTGACCAGGACGCTGCGTCCCGTCGACCTGGCGCGGGCGGTCGGCGTGTCGACCCAGCAGATCCGCAACTACGCGGACGCGGGCGTCCTGCCGCCGACACCGCGCTCGCCGTCCGGGCACCGCAGGTTCGGCCCGCGGCACCGTCGGGCCCTGCTCGCCTACCGCGCCCTGGCCAGGGGATACGGCCCGGTGGCCGCGCAGGCGATCATGCGGGCCGTGCACGCGGGCGACGTGGCCGAGGCGCTCGCGCTCGTCGACGCCGCCCACGCCGCGTTGCACGAGCAGCGCCGCACCCTGCGCGCGACGGGCGAGGCGCTGGACGCCGTGGCGCTGCAGGCCCCGGAGGTCCCGGTGCCGGCGCGGTCGGAGCTGCGCATCGGGGAGGTGGCCGCCCGGCTGGGCGTGCGCTCGTCCGCGCTGCGCGTGTGGGAGGCGGCCGGGCTGCTCAGCCCCGCCCGGGAACCCGGCACCGGGCACCGCCGCTTCGGTCCCGCCGACGTCCGCGACGCCCAGATGATCCACATGCTGCGGCAGGGGCGCCACCCGCTGCCGCAGATCCGCGCCGTACTGGACGAGCTGCGCCGCACCGGCAGCCGCGAGGCGCTGCGGGCGGCCATCGCGCAGCGGCAGGCCGCACTGGCGCAGCGCGCCACGGCCATGCTGGAGGGCTCAAGCCACCTGCACCACTACCTGCACGGGGAGGACCCGCCCGGCTGAGCCCTCACGTGCGGGCGTATCTGGCCGGGGGGACGCCCACGGTGGCGGTGAAGTCGCGGATCAGGTGCGACTGGTCGCAGTAGCCGAGGTCGTCGGCGAGGGCGGCCCAGTCGACGTCGTCGCCCCGGTCGGCGCGGGCGGCGGCCTCGTGCAGCCGGGCCCGGCGCAGCACCCATTTCGGGCTGGCGCCCACGTACTCGGCGAACATCCGCTGCAGGGTGCGGGTGGAGATGTGCAGCGTCTCGGCGGCCTGGTCGACGCGGAACAGCGCGGGGCGGGCGGTGATGCGCTCCACCATGTCCGCGACCTCCTCGGCGACCGGGTCCGGGTCGGGCAGGCGCGGCAGCAGGAACTCCTCCGTCCGGGCGACCATCTCGGCGGGGCCGTCGGCGCGCAGGACGGCGTGGCAGGTCTCCGCCACGGCCGGCCCGAAGAACTCCGTGGCCGGGACCCTGCGGTCGGCCAGGTCGGCGACCCGCACGTCGGTGAACGGACGGAAGCAGCCGGGCCGGAACTTGACCCCCAGCACCTGCCCGCGTCCCTCCAGGCGGCGGACGAACAGGCTGCGGTTCACCCCGTACACCTGCGGCGCGGGCTCCTCGAACACCAGATGGACGTTCGGGTGCGCGAGGACCTTCGTCTCGTACGGCTCGGTGACGTTCCAGCGCACATGCCAGTAGAACTCCACGAACCGCGCCAGTTCCGGGCCGGGAGCATGACGGTCCAGGTCGACGAAGGCGGCCTGCTCGTCCGGATACAGCACGCCGCGTCCCAGGTCCCCCACGCGGCCAGGGTATATGGCGCGTTTGTCCAAGCGGTCCGGTACCTGGCCTCCGTAGCGTCACCTGCATGAACGAACTCCACGCTCACATGAAGGAATGCGCCGCCGAGGCTGCCCGCGTCGCCCGTGGCGTGCGCGAGGACCAGCTGTCCGGGCCGACCCCCTGCACGGAGTTCGACGTGCGGACGCTGGTGAACCACTGGGTCCTCTACACCTCGCACGGGCTGGAGCACCGGGCCCTGCGCAGGCCGCTGCCGGAGACGCTCACCGAACGCGACTTCACGGCCGATCCGCACTGGGCGCAGGCGTACGCGGCGCAGCTCGACCGGGCCGTGGCCGCCTGGGCGGACCCGGCGGTGTGGGAGGGCGAGATCGACACCGGCTTCGGCGTCGGCCCGGCACCCGAGATCGCCTCGCTCGTCATCAAGGAGATGGCCGTGCACGGGTGGGACGTGGCCGTTTCCACCGGGCAGGAATACACCGTGTCACCCGAGGTGGGGGAGTTCCTGCTGCGGGTCGTCGAGGAGAACGCCGAAATGTACCGGCAGTACGACGGATTCGCCGACCCGGTGGCGGTGGACGCCGGAGCGTCGGCGTTCGAGCGCGCGCTGGCGCTCTCGGGGCGCGACCCCCGCCGGTCCCCCGCGGTGAAACCGTGATCCGCGGCCTTTCAGCCTCTTCTTAATCTTCTCCCAGAGAGCTCACAGAGCGGGTTCAGTGGTGTCATAAAAATGGCCGAGTAACTTCTTTCGTGTCAGGAATTCGGTGAGAAACGCGGGAAGCGCGTGCGGAGCAGCCGGTCAGTCGTTCCGGGCGGCGAGGAGGGCGGCCAGGGCGGCGGCGAACCGCTCGGGGTCGACGCCCGCGGGCGACCGGCCGAAGAACTCGCGGGACAGGTGGTAGCCGGTCAGCGCGGACACCACGACGGCCAGCAGGGCGTGCGGGTCGCCGTCGCCGGGTGCGCCGTCCAGGTCGCGGGTCAGGTGCGCGGCCTCGTCGGCGATGCCGTCGTCCAGCAGCGCGCCGCGCACCCTGGCGGTCAGCTCGGGGAACCGGCCGTGCTCGCGCGCCAGCAGCATGATCAGCGGCCGGATCGCAGCCAGGTAGTCGAGCTGCTCCAGGAATCGGCGGGTCAGCGCCGCCTCGGCGGCGCCGCCGACCGGGCCGCGCTCGAACCCCGCCCGGTGCCGCCGCGCGCGTTCCAGCTCCCGTTCGAAGACCGCCTCGAACACCTCCCGCTTGGACCGGAAGTGCCGGTAGAAGCTGCCGCTGCCGGGGGAGAGCCCGGCGCCGGCCTCGATGTCGGTGACGGCGGTGCCGCCGAAGCCGCGCACCAGGACCAGTTCCAGCGTGGCGTCCATGATGCGTTCGCGTGTGGGGGAAGGCGCTGTGGAAGGCACGCCTGCAAGATAGCTCTTGCTTCTGCAAGAGGGTTCTTGCACAGTGGAGGCCCGTTCGTGGCCCACCCCCGTGAAAGGCCCCCGCCATGCGAACCTCGAACGCGCGCCCCCTCCGCCCCCTCACGGCCGCGGCCGTCGCGGCGGTCGTCGCCGTCACGGCGCTGTCGCCCGCGCCGAGGGCACGCGCCGACGCGTCCGCGGCGATCGTCGTCGCGCCCAAGCAGCGGTCCTGGGTGTTCCGGGACGGCGACGGCCGCGAGGTGACGCTGCGCGGCTTCAACGTCTCCGGCAGCACCAAGCTCTACGAGAACAACCTGCTGCCCTTCCGCAGCACCGCCGACGCGGTCACGTCGGCGCAGGCCGTGCGCGACCTCACCGGGGCCAACGCCGTCCGCTTCCTGATCAGCTGGGAGGGGGTGCAGCCCGCCCCCGACCGCATCGACCACGCCTACCTCGACAAGGCCATCGAGCAGATCCGGGCGTTCACCGACCGGGGCGTGCGCGTCCTGCTCGACTACCACCAGGACCTGTACTCGGCCCACCTGTTCGACCGCGACAGCTGGTACACCGGCGACGGCGCGCCCAAGTGGGTGATCGACGCGGGGGACTACCCGAAGGAGTCCTGCGGCATCTGCCTGCTGTGGGGCCAGAACATGATGACCAACGGCGCCGTCCGCCGGGCCGCCCACGACTTCTGGCACAACCGCGTGCTCACCACCTCCGCCGGGCCGGTCGGCGTGCAGGACGCCTTCATCAGGCAGGCGTCGGCGACGATGACGTACCTCCGGCAGAAGCTCCCCGCACAGGCGTTCGACGGCATCGTCGGGTTCGACCCGTTCAACGAGCCGTTCGACGGCGGCCTGGACGGCGCGAGCGGCGCGGACTGGGAGAAGACCTATCTCATGCCGTTCCACCAGCGGTTCCGCGCCGCGATGGACGCCGCGGGGTGGTCGGCCAAACCCGCGTTCGTCGAGCCGCTGGTGTTCTGGAACACCGGGTTCTTCGAGCAGGGCGGCATGTCGTCCGTCGGGACGCTCGGCACCCGCATGGTGTTCAACACCCACTACTACGACGGCGCCCGCATGACGCTCGACCCGTCCCCGGCGTCCGACGGCTCCTACGACGCGCCCATGAACAGGATCCGCGACCGGGCGGCGTCACTGGGCACCGCCGCGATCGTCTCGGAGTTCGGCAACCGGCTGACCGGCGCCACCAGCGACCGCACCCCCTGGATGGTGCGCGGCATGTACCAGGCGATGGACTACGGCGTCCCCGGCAGGAACTGGTGGGACCGCCCCGCGTCCGGCGGCGGCGTGCTGTCGGCGCTCCAGTGGCACTGGGACATCTACAGCGGACGCCACCGCGAGCTGATGAACGGCAACCCCGACAAGGTGCAGACCGAGGGCGACGGCTGGAACGACGAGGACCACTCGGTCGTGCGGACCGACGACGCCGGGCAGGTCACGCTGCGGCTCGACCAGCGCGTCCTGGACCGGCTGTACCCAGCGGCCGTGGCCGGGGACACCCTCGCCTTCGCCTACGAGGACCTGGCGCGCTCCGGCTACGGCGGCGCCGGGCAGCAGCAGGCGTGGCTGACCGTCCCGTCGTCCATGCCCAACGTCGCCGCCCTGGTCAAGGACCGCCAGTACGGCGTGCTGGTGTGGCGGGAGTCGTCCACCGGCGCCCCGACCGAGCTGCACCTGCCGCAGTCCTTCGCCCCGGCGGGCACGGCCGTCGTCAGCGACCTCGGCGCCCTGGGCGGCGTCCCGTCCGGCGGTGTGATCCGGGCCGAGCGGGAGACCGGCTCCGGCACCGCGCGCCGGCTGGTCATCGCGCCGTCGGCCCGCACCCCCGGGGCGGTGCACTACGCGCTGGTCGTCAACACCGCGTCGGGCACGCCCGAGCGGCTCGCCGCCGCCCGCGCCGAGCTCGACGCCTGGAAGGCCCGGAACTTCACCGGCTGACCTCACCGCCCGCCGGGCGATGCGCCTGGTGAGATCCGCCGGCGCCTAGATCGACCGGGTGCTGTAGACGTCCTCCAGGGAGGACGGACGCAGCACCGGAGGGCCGGCGGGCGGAGCGGACGGGATCGGCTCCGGCGCCCCGTACAGATGGGCCGGAGCCTCCGGACGCGGCGAGGGCGAGGGGTGCGGGTCGGCGCGGCGGGGGAGCGGCGGCACGTCCGCGCCCGGCCGGAGCGGCGGCGCGTCCGAGCGCGGTGACGGGGACAGCAGCGGCACCGTCGGCCGGGCCTTCTCGGTGCCGTACAGGAAGGCGCCGATGCCGGTCAGCAGACGCCGCACGTCCTGCGGGGGCCGCACGACCAGGCGCAGGAAGCTGCTGTCGGCGCCCAGCTTGTTGCCGCACTCGCGGACGAACACCCCGTGCTCGGAGAGCAGGTAGTCGCGCAGCTGGACGCCGTCCTTGCCGTCAGGCAGCTTGACCAGGACGAAGTTGCCCTGGGAGGAGAACACCCTCAGCCCGGGCAGCAGCGAGTCCAGCTGGTCGGTCATCGTGCGGCGGTCGGCGGCCAGCCGCGCCAGGCTGGTGCGGTACTCGGCCCGGTACTCCTTGAGCAGGAACACCATGACCTCGGCGAAGGAGTTGAGGTTCCACTTCGGCAGGGCCGAGCGGACCCGGCCCGCCAGCGCGGGGTTGGCCACCAGGTAGCCGAACCGGATGCCGTGCAGGCCGAAGTTCTTGCCCAGGCTCTTGAGCACGATGACGTTCGGGCGGATGGCGGCCTCGTCGGCGACGCTCGGCGCCGGCTCGGCGTCGACGAAGTCGATGAACGACTCGTCCACCACCACCAGGTCCAGGTCGACCAGCCGGTCCAGCAGCCGCAGCACGTCACGACGGTGCACGTAGCCGCCGTCGGGGTTGTTCGGGTTGCAGATCACCGCCGCGCGGGAGCCGCGGGCGCGGACGAACGCGGCGAAGTCGTCGACGTCGAGGGCGAAGTCGCGGCTCTCCCGCAGCGGGTACATGTCGACGCGCTTGCCGGTCTCCAGCGGCTGGTCGGTCCAGCGGCCGAAGGTGGGGATCGGCACGGCCAGGCTCTCGCGCACCAGCAGATGGTCGATCCAGGTGATCAGCTCGGTGGACCCGTTGCCCATCGCGACGGTCTGGGGGTTCAGCCCGAGCGTGCCGCACAGCTCCGCGGTGATCGTGTCGGCGTCGCTGGGGTAGTACTTGAGGATCGTCTCCAGCATGCCGCCCAGCCGCCCGAACATCTCCGGCGTCGGGAAGTACGGGTTGCACGGTATGCAGAAGTCGACCAGCTCGGCCTGGTCTGTCCCGCCCGCGCGGCTCAGCGCGAAGAACGACGGACTGTGCGCGTTCCGTCGCAGCAGACTCGGATCGATGTGCCCGGCCAACGCGTGCCTCCAGTGGGGGTGAGCGACGGTGGACAGTACGAGACGCGCCGCCCCCCGGTTCGATCCGCCGCCGGCACGGCCGCCGACCGGCGGCGGAGCGGTCACCGGTCTATCCCTCCCGGGCGACCCCGACCCTCCTGCGCCAGGACCCGAGGGGCATCTTGAGGTCGGCCCTGGCGGCGAGCAGGACCGCGGCGCCCGGCAGGCTCGCGACCAGGGCGAGCACCCCGTAGACGACGGCGACGGACAGGCCCTGCGCCGCGCCCAGGCCGGCGGACCCGAACGCCAGCGTGGCCACGCCCTCGCGCGGCCCCCACCCGCCGACGCCCACCGGCAGCCCCATGGCCAGCAGCGCCAGCACCATCGGCGGCAGCAGCTGGGCGACCGGCGCGGTCGCCCCGGCGGTGCGTGCCGCCACCACGAACAGGGCCAGATGACCGGCCAGCGCCGCCGCCGACAGCAGCGTGACGCCCGGCCACGCGCGCCGCGACAGCAGGCCCGTCCGCGCGTCGTCCAGCGCGGTCGCCAGGCCGCGCAGCCACCGCGAGCCGCCCTTCGCCCAGCGCCGTCCGAGCGTGACGGCCACGACGGGCACCGTCACCGCCACCACCGCGATCACCGCCCCGGCGGTCAGCACCGTGTCGTGCAACCGCGCCGGGACGACCGCCGGACGCGCCAGCATCACCGCCACCCCCGCGACGACGATCGCGGCCTGCCCGGCGGCCCGTTCCAGCGCCACCGCGCGCACGCCGCGGCCCACGTCGCCCTCCTGCCTGCCGTGCCGCACCGCGCGGTGCACGTCGCCGAGCAGCCCCGCGGGCAGCACCGCGTTCAGGAACAGCGACCGGTAGTAGTCCCGGACGGCCTCGCCCAGCGGCAGCCGCAGGCCCAGCCGCCGCGCCACCAGGCACCAGCGCCCGGCGCACAGCACCGTGGTCGCCACGCCGATCCCGAGCGCGGCCAGCACCCCGCCCGCGTCGATCATCCGGAGCCCGGCCACGAACGCCCCGGTGCCGACCTGCCAGACCAGCACGCCGATGATGGCCAGCGCGGCGAACGTCCGGAACCGTCCCAGCAGAAACCGCTTCATCCTCACCCGCCTGCCGGGAGCGCCAGCAGATCCTCGTGGCCGATGACGGCGCGCAGCTCGCCCGCAGCGCACTGGCGAAGCCGGCGACGCAGGTACGGGCCCGCCGGGACCGCCAGCGCGGGACGCTGCTCCACCGCGTACCGGACCCAGCCGCGCAGCCACTCGGCGGTCAGCGCGGCCTGCGCCGGGCCGAGCCGCCACGGGCTGGGACGGCGGTGCACGGCCATGCCCGCGCGGGCGAACGCCTCGGCGGCCGCGTCCACCGCGTCGGGGCCGAGCTTGCGGGACGTCGGCCGCGGCAGCGTCACCGGGACGGGCGTCCCCCGGGAGCGGCGTTGGTGCGCGTTGAACGCCTCGGCGATCGGACCGTCGAGCGGGTCGGCCGGTGCCAGCTCGACGCGTCCGACCACCGACAGCACCAGCAGCGCCGGGCAGCCCGCCCCGGCGCACGCCTGGGCCAGGCCGGTCACATCCGGCCCGGTGAGCAGGTCGAGCAGCGCCGAGGCGGTCACCAGCGACGTCCCGGCCAGGTCCGCCGCGCGCAGCCGGGCGATGTCGCGCCGGTGCGCCTCGGCCGTGACCGCGCCGCCGTCGGCCGTCCGTCCGGGCAGACGCGCGGCGGCCAGGGCCAGCAGCGCCGGGTCGTGGTCGTAGAGCACCCAGTGCTGCGGTCCGGGCAGCCGTCCGGCGAGCCAGCGTCCCATGGAGCCGGTGCCGCAGCCGAGGTCCCGCACGACCAGCGGCCGTGCCGCCCGTCCGGCCAGGTGCGCGCGCAGCGGGCCGAGCAGGTCGGCGGCGCGGGCGCCGGCGTCGGCGTCCTCGCGCAGCTCCAGCCAGCCGGGGCTGATGGCGCCCGCGACGGCCGTGCTCACAGCGCCCGCTCGTAACTGGCCCACGCGACGTGCGACTCGCGCAGGGTGACGGCGATCCCGGACAGGCCGCGGGCGCCCTCGCCGAGCGCCCCCGCGTGCACCCGCTCGGCGAGCCGGTCGGCGATCACCTTGGCCAGGAACTCGGTGGAGGTGTTGACGCCCGCGAAGTCGGGCTCCTCGTCGAGGTTGCGGTAGTCCAGCGCGCCGAGCACCTGTTTGAGCTCGCGGGTCGCCAGCCCGATGTCGACGACGAGGTTGTCCGCGTCCAGCTCGGCGCGGCGGAACGTCGCGTCCACCACGAACGTCGCGCCGTGCAGCCGCTGCGCGGGGCCGAAGACCTCCCCGCGGAAGCTGTGCGCCACCATGAAATGATCACGGACGGTCAGGCTGAACACTACGGGCCTCTCTGCTCGGTCGGGTCGGCCTCGGGCCGGTGGGGTGTCGTGCGGGCCGGGACGTGCCGCGCCCGGTCACGCCGGGTCGTACACGACCCGGTGGCACAGCGGATGCGTGCGGCCGCTCGCCAGCGTGGGCATCACCGCGGGCAGTTCCTCGAAACCGCACTCGCCGGTGATGAGCGCGTCGTAGGCGGGGTCGGCGAGCAGCTCCAGCGCCAGGCGCATCCGGTCGGCGTGGCCGCGGCGCCCGCGCCGGGCGGGCGACACCGCGCCCACCTGGCTGCCGCGCACCACCAGCCGCCGCGAGTGGAAGGCCTCGCCCAGCGGCAGGCTCACCCGGCGGTCGCCGTACCAGCTCAGTTCCAGCACCACGCCCTCTGGTACGAGCAGTTCCAGCGAACGGCTCAATCCCGCCTCGGTCGCGCTGGCGTGCACGACCAGATCGCAGTCGCCGAGGGCGTCCGGCGGCGTGGCGAACCCGACGCCCAGCGCCTCGGCGACCGCCGCGCGGGCCGGGTCCACGTCGACGAGCTGCACCCGGACGGCGGGAAACCCCGCCAGCACCTTCGCGACGCTGCAGCCGATCATCCCCGCCCCGACCACGGCGATGCGGTCGCCGAGCATCGGGGCGGCGTCCCACACCGCGTTCACGGCGGTCTCGACGGTCCCGGCCAGCACGGCGCGCGACGCCGGCACCCCGTCCGGCACCGGCGTCACCGCCGAGGCGGGCACGACATAGCGCGTCTGGTGCGGATACAGGCAGAACACCGTGCGGCCGACCAGCCCGGACGGCCCGTCCTCCACCACCCCGACGTTGAGGTAGCCGTACTTGACCGGCCCCGGGAACTCGCCGTCCTGGAAGGGCGCGCGCATCGCCTCGTACTGGGAGACCGGCACGCCGCCGCGGAACACCAGCGCCTCGGTGCCGCGGCTCACCCCCGAGTAGAGCGTGCGCACCACAACCTCGTCCTCGCCCGGCGCCTCCAGGCGGACGGGGCGGATCTCTCCTCGTCCGGGTGCGTTGAGCCAGAACGCGCGAGCCGTACGTAGCACTAGCGACCCCTCCAATCCGGATGGGTCATCGTACGCGGTGATCCCACGCCGCTAGGGGGAGGCAATCGTGGGCACGGGACACATGAGCCGATCGCACCAGGGCCCCGTCGCGGGGCTGGTCGCGCAGGTCGGGCTGCTGGCGACGCTGACGGCGACCACCGGCCTCGGCCCCGTCGGATGGCTGGCCGGGGTGGCGCACGCCCTGGCCGTGTACGTGGCGCTCGACGTGGGGCTGCGCCGCAGCGGCGCGTCCGGGCTCGGCCCCGCCGACCGGGTCACGCTGGCCAGGATGACGCTGGCCGGGGGAGTGGCGGCGCTGGTCGCCGACACCGTCCGCGCCCCGGCCCCGGTCGCGGTGCTGGTCGCGCTGGCCGCCGTCGCGCTGGTGCTGGACGCCGTCGACGGCAAGGTCGCCCGGCGCACCGGGACCGTGTCCGCCCTGGGCGCGCGGTTCGACATGGAGTCCGACGCGTTCCTCATCCTGGCGCTGAGCGTCTACGTCGCCGGGTCGCTGGGCCTCTGGGTGCTGGCGATCGGCCTGATGAGATACGTGTTCTTCGCGGCGAGCCGTCCGCTGCCGTGGCTGAACGCGCCGCTGCCGCCGAGCATGGCCCGCAAGGCCGTCGCCGCGACGCAGGGCGTCGTCCTGGCAGTGGCCGCCGCGGGCGTGCTGCCCCACCCGGCCGCGACGCTCCTGGTCGGCACGGCGCTGGCCGGGCTGGCGTGGTCGTTCGGCCGCGACATCGCCTGGCTGCACCGCAACCACCGGGCCGCGGTGGCTCCGGTGCGCCCGCGCGTGGCGTACCGGCTGATCCCGCCCGTGCCGGAACGTCCCGCGACACCGGTGAAGCAGGCGCACCCGGCGGGAACACGCGGCTAGAGCCCGCCACGCCGAAGGGGCCGTCCTCCTCGCGGGGAGGACGGCCCCTTCGGCGTCGACAGGGTCCTTCTACGGGGTCACAGGGCGGCGGGCTCGGCCACGGGACGGCCTTCGGTGGACTGCCCGCCGGACGGGCCCCCGCCGCGCAGCGGGGTCTCGCGGATGAACCAGGCGGCGGCGAACGCCAGCACGGCGAACACGGTGGCCCACAGGAAGACGTTGTGCACGCCCGCGGTGACCGCGTGCTCCACGGCGTCGCGCACGCCGGCGTCCATCTTCTTCAGCAGCGCCGGGGTGAGCTGGCCGCCGCCGCCCGCCAGCTCCTCGCCCTTCTGCTCGCCGAGCCGGGCGCTGAGCGTGGCGGTCAGCTGGTGGCTGTAGACGGCGCCGAGGATGGACACGCCGAGCGAGCCGCCGATCGTCCGGAACAGGGTGGCGGCGCCGCTGGCCGCGCCCATGTCCTTCATCGGCACGCTGTTCTGCGCGATGAGCATCGTGTTCTGCATGAGGAAGCCCATGCCGGCACCGAGCACGATCATGAACAGGGCGGCGGTGAGCTGCGAGGAGCCGACCGTGAGCTGGGCCAGCAGCAGCATTCCCGCGGCCATGACCAGCCCGCCCAGGATCGGGTACACGCGGTAGCGTCCGGTCCTGGTCACCAGCTGCCCGACGACCATGGTGGTCACCAGCATGCCCAGCATCAGCGGCAGCAGGAGCAGGCCGCTGTTGGTCGCCGAGGCGCCCTGCACCAGCTGCTGGTACTGCGGCAGGAACGTCACCGCGCCGAACATGGCGAAACCGACCAGGAAGCCCAGCACCGAGGCCAGCGAGAAGTTGCCGTTGCGAAACAGGCGCAGCGGCAGGATCGGCTCGGCGGCCCGCACCTCCCACAGCAGGAACAGCGCCAGCGTCACGGCGGTCGCGACGCCCAGCCCGATGATCATGCTGGAGCCCCACGCGTACTCGGTGCCGCCCCAGCTGGTCATCAGCGACAGGCAGGTGATGGACGCGGCCAGCAGGACGGCGCCCAGGTAGTCGATGCGGGACGCGCCGCGCGGGCGCTTGGGCAGGTGCATGGTCAGGGCGGTGACGACCAGCGCCAGCCCGCCGAGCGGCAGGTTGACGTAGAAGGCCCAGCGCCAGTCGAGGTGGTCGGTGACGAATCCGCCGAGCAGCGGTCCGCCGATCATCGCCAGCGGCATCACCGCGGCCATCAGCCCCTGGTAGCGGCCGCGCTCCCGGGGCGGCACCAGGTCGCCGATGATGGCCATCGCGCCGACCATCAGCCCGCCCGCGCCCAGGCCCTGCACACCGCGGAACGCGATCAGCTGGCCCATGCTCTGCGCCATCCCCGCCAGCGCCGACCCGGCCAGGAACAGCGCGATCGAGGCCATGAACATGCCCTTGCGGCCGTAGATGTCGCCGAGCTTGCCCCAGATCGGCGTGACCGCGGCGGTCGCCAGCGTGTACGCGGTGACCACCCACGACAGGTGCGCCAGCCCGCCCAGCTCACCGACGATCGTCGGCATCGCGGTGCCCACGACCATGTTGTCGAGCATCGCCAGCAACATGCCGATCATCAGGCCGCTCATGACCGTGTAGACCTGGCGCTTGCTCATCGGCGCCGGCGGCGCCTCCCCGGCCGCCCCGTCGGGCGACTCCTTCGTCGACTGCGTCATCGCTGACCCTCGTCTCGCCATGCCGGTGGGCGCTTACCTGCCGCCCGGCTAGTTTCTTTTACCTGCCGTACGGTAAGGTGCGAACTAGCCGGGCGTCAAGTAAGTTTGCGGGAGGGAGGATCACATGCCCCGACGACGCGGCGACACCCGTGAGCAGATCCGCGAGGTCGCGCTGGAACTGTTCGCCGAGCAGGGCTACGAGAAGACCTCGCTCCGCGAGATCTCCGAACGGCTCGGCGTGACCAAGGCGGCGCTGTACTACCACTTCAAGACCAAAGAGGACATCGTCACCAGCCTCTTCGAGGACTTCCACGCCGACGTCGACGAGCTGTACTCCTGGGCGCGCGAGCAGCCGCTCACCCCCGAGCTGCGGCGCGAGTTCGTCCGCCGCTACGCCGAGATCATCAAGGGGTCCGGCGGCACGCTCATGCGGTTCATGCACGAGAACGGGCCCGCCGTGCGGGAGCTGAAGGCCGGCGGCGACATGCGCAAGCGCTTCCTGTCGTTCGCCGAGATCCTGGTCGACAAGGACGCGAGCCTGCCCGACCAGATCCGCGCCCGGCTGTCCCTTTTCAGTCTGAACATGTCCTTGTTCCTCAAGGGCGAGATCGGCGCCGACGACGAGGCCGTGCAGGCCGCCGCCCTGGAGGTCGCCCTCGGCCTGCTCCCGTCCGACTGAGCCGGCCCCCACGAGCCGCCACATTTCGCTTCTTGTTCCGCGGACGGCGCGCCATCATTGAGGCGAGGCTTCCGGCGGATGGGAGATCCGGCATGGCCCAGGAGGCGATGGCCCACGACGACGTCGAGGCGGAACTGCTGCGGCACCCGGCGGTGCTGGAGTGCGTGGTCACGACGATCGACAACGGGGCGGGCACCAGGACGCTCGTCGCCTACGTCGTCACCGAGGGGCGGGCCGAGCCCGCCGAGATCCGCCGGTTCCTGGCGCGGCCGCGGCTGAAGGCCGACCGGATTCCGCGCGCCGTGATCCCGGTGTCCTCGCTGCCGCGCACCGACTCGGGCGAGGTCGACATCGCGGAACTGCCGCTGCCGGTGCAGCCGGGACGGGCCGCGGGCGGCAAGGGCGGCGCCGACCTGAGCGGGGTGGGCGACCTCGGGGACGGCGGGCTGGCCCTGGTCATGGCGCTGACGTCGGGGCTCGGCGCGCTCGTCTCCTTCCTGCTCACCGACGCGTTCTGGCCCGGCTCCACCGACCTGTCGGCGGTGCCGCAGCCGTGGGCCGGGCTGTTCACCGGGCTCTACGTCGCGGAATGCCTGTCCTTCGGGCTGGGCGTCGGCTTCCTGCTGTTCGGATACCGGCGGATGGCGCGGCTGGGACGTCCCAGGGCGCTGACCGTCGCGGCGTACCTGTCGGTCGTCTGGCTGCTGGTCGCCTGGTGGCCGCAGGACAACTTCTACCGCCTGGCGTCCAAGACCGACTGGGAACGCCAGGCCGCCCTCGTCTACGGCTTCAACATCACGCTGATGATCGCCGCGGCCGTGCTCGTCGCCTTCGCCGTCCGCGAACGCCGTTCCGGCTGAGGACCGGCGCGACCGGCCGGTGGCCCAGGGCATCGCGGCCGCGACACGGCATGCCGTCACTCGTTCGGGTAAAGTCGAGCGGCCGGTTTAGTTGCCTCATGTCAACTACCGAGAGGTCCCACGACTCGGCGCCGGAAGCTCGACGGCGGCGGGGCCATGCGGTGGCCTCCCTCGGTGAGAGACTCGCAGGAGGTTGGGGGGATGGGTGAGGTGGCGGCGCGCGAGAAGACGCCCTCGGACGGTGGCAAGGTGGGCGAGTCCGAACTGCGGCTGCTGCTCGACGGCCTGACCGCGGTGCGGGACGGCGACTTCAGCACCCGGCTGCCAGATGACGCCGACGGCCTGATGGGCGAGATCGCCTCGGTGTTCAACGGGATGGTCGACCAGCTGTCGCTGTTCACCTCCGAGGTGACCCGGGTGGCGCGGGAGGTCGGCACCGAGGGCCGGCTGGGCGGCCAGGCCAAGGTGCACGGGGTGTCGGGCACCTGGAAGGACCTGACCGACTCCGTGAACGCGATGGCCGGCAACCTCACCCGCCAGGTCCGCGACATCGCCCAGGTGGCGACGGCGGTGGCCAGGGGCGACCTGTCGCAGAAGATCGATGTCGACGCGCGCGGGGAGATCCTGGAGCTGAAGAACACCGTCAACACGATGGTGGATCAGCTGTCGTCGTTCGCCGACGAGGTGACCCGGGTGGCGCGGGAGGTCGGCAGTGAGGGCCGGCTGGGCGGGCAGGCCGACGTCAAGGGCGTGTCCGGCACCTGGCGGGACCTGACCGACTCGGTGAACTTCATGGCGGGCAACCTGACCAACCAGGTCCGCAACATCGCCCAGGTCACCACCGCCGTGGCCAGGGGCGACCTGTCGCAGAAGATCGACGTGGACGCGCGCGGGGAGATCCTGGAGCTGAAGAACACCGTCAACACGATGGTGGATCAGCTGTCGTCGTTCGCCGACGAGGTGACCCGGGTGGCGCGGGAGGTCGGCAGTGAGGGCCGGCTGGGCGGGCAGGCCGACGTCAAGGGCGTGTCCGGCACCTGGAAGGACCTGACCGAGTCGGTCAACGTGATGGCCGACAACCTCACCGCCCAGGTGCGCTCCATCGCCGAGGTCACCACCGCGGTGGCCCGGGGCGACCTGTCGCAGAAGATCCGGGTGGACGCGCGCGGGGAGATCGCCGAGCTCAAGGAGACCATCAACACGATGGTCGACCAGCTGTCGTCGTTCGCCGACGAGGTCACCCGCGTCGCCCGCGAGGTCGGCACCGAGGGCAACCTCGGCGGCCAGGCCACCGTCCGCGGGGTCTCCGGCACCTGGAAGGACCTCACCGACAACGTCAACGTGATGGCCTCCAACCTGACGGGCCAGGTGCGCTCCATCGCCCAGGTGGCCACCGCGGTCGCCCGCGGCGATCTCTCGCAGAAGATCACGGTGGACGCCAAGGGCGAGGTGGCCGCGCTCGCGCAGACCATCAACACCATGGTCGACACCCTCTCGGCGTTCGCCGACGAGGTCACCCGGGTGGCCCGCGAGGTCGGCACCGAGGGCATCCTGGGCGGCCAGGCCCGGGTCCCCAACGTCGCGGGGACCTGGAAGGACCTCACCGACAACGTCAACTCGATGGCCGGCAACCTGACCAACCAGGTCCGCAACATCGCCCAGGTCACCACCGCGGTCGCGCAGGGCGACCTGACCAAGAAGATCGACGTCGACGCGCGCGGCGAGATCCTGGAGCTGAAGACCACGATCAACACGATGGTGGACCAGTTGTCGGCGTTCGCGGCCGAGGTCACGCGCGTGGCGCGCGAGGTGGGCAGCGAGGGCAGGCTGGGCGGCCAGGCCGAGGTCGAGGGCGTGTCGGGCACCTGGAAGCGGCTGACCGAGAACGTCAACGAGCTGGCCGGCAACCTCACCCGCCAGGTGCGCGCGATCGCCGAGGTGACCAGCGCGGTCGCCGAGGGCGACCTGACCCGCTCCATCACGGTGGACGCCGCCGGGGAGGTCGCCGAACTCAAGGACAACATCAACTCCATGGTGCGGTCGCTGCGCGAGACCACCCGCGCCAACCAGGAGCAGGACTGGCTCAAGACCAACCTGGCGCGCATCTCGGGCCTGATGCAGGGGCACCGGGACCTGTCGGTGGTGGCCGCGCTGATCATGGACGAGCTGACCCCGCTGGTGTCGGCCCAGTTCGGCGCGTTCTACCGGGCCGAGGACACCCCGGACGGCACCGAGCTGCGGCTCATCGGCGCCTACGGCTATCCGGAGGACGGCGGGCCGGCGGCGCGGCCCACCCGGTTCCGGCTGGGGCGGTCGCTGGTCGGGCAGGCGGCGCGCAGCCGCCAGACGATCGTCGTGGACGACGTCCCCTCCGGCTACGTCACCGTCTCGTCCGGGCTCGGCGAGGCCCCGCCCACCAGCCTGGTGATCCTGCCCATCGTGGTCGAGGACCAGGTCCTCGGGGTCATCGAGCTGGCGTCGGTGCGCCCGTTCACCCCGGTCCAGCGCGACTTCCTCGAGCAGCTGATGGAGACCATCGGCGTCAACGTCAACACCATCATCGCCAACGCCCGCACCGACGAGCTGCTGGAGGAGTCCCAGCGGCTGACCGCCGAACTGCAGGCCCGCTCGGAGGAGCTGCAGATCCGACAGGAGGAACTGCAGCGCTCCAACGCCGAGCTGGAGGAGAAGGCGGCGCTGCTGGCCACCCAGAACCGCGACATCGAGACCAAGAACCTGGAGATCGAGCAGGCCCGGCAGGAGCTGGAGGCCCGCGCCCAGCAGCTGGCGCTGGCGTCGAAGTACAAGTCGGAGTTCCTGGCGAACATGAGCCACGAGCTGCGCACCCCGCTCAACAGCCTGCTCATCCTGGCGCAGCTGCTGGCGCAGAACCCGACCCGCAACCTCACCCCCAAGCAGGTGGAGTACGCCCAGATCATCCATTCGGCCGGCTCGGACCTGCTGCAGCTGATCAACGACATCCTCGACCTGTCGAAGGTCGAGGCCGGCAAGATGGACATCTCCCCGGAACCGGTGCGCCTGCGGAACCTGCTGGAGTACGTCGAGACCACCTTCCGGCCGCTGACCACCCAGAAGAGCCTGACCTTCGAGATCACGCAGGCGCCGGGGCTGCCGGTGACCCTGCTCACCGACGACTCGCGGCTGCGCCAGGTGCTGCGCAACCTGATGTCCAACGCGGTGAAGTTCACCGAGACCGGCGGGGTGGAGCTGCGGATCGAACCCGCCGCGCCGGCCGAACTGCCCTCCTCGGTGCGCGCCCACGGCCAGTGCATCGCCTTCCGCGTGGTCGACACCGGCATCGGCATCGGCCGGCACCAGCTGGAGAGCATCTTCGACGCCTTCCAGCAGGCGGACGGCACCACCAGCCGCAAGTACGGAGGGACCGGGCTCGGGCTGTCCATCAGCCGCGAGATCGCCCAGCTGCTCGGCGGCGCCATCACCGCCGAGAGCACCCTCGGCGAGGGCAGCACCTTCACCCTCTACCTGCCGGTCGCCCGCCCCGACTTCGCGGACGCCTCGGCCCAGACGCCGCCCGCCAGGACCACCGACGACGCTGAGGCCGACGGCGGCGCCGAGGCGGAGGAGGAGCCCCCCGCCGAACCGGTCCGGCAGCGCCGGCTGCTGGTCGTCGAGGAACGACCGCACGGGCTGCTGTCCCTGGTGGCCGAGAGCGCGGCGGCGGACCTGGACGGCGGCGCCGCCGGCGACGGCCGGGCCCGCATCGAGATCGTCACCGCGGTCGACGTCCAGGAGGCGGCCGCCACGCTGGCCGCCGACTCCTGCCACTGCGTCGTGCTGCAACTCGACATGCTCGGCAGCGACCCGGAGACGTTCCTCGAGGCCATCGACGGGGACGCCGCGCTGCGCAACGTCCCGCTCCTGGCCCACCACAACCGGCCGCCGGACCCCGCGCTGGAGGCCGCCCTGCAGTCCCGGGCGGAGCACCGGCCGCTGGAGCTGCTGTCGAGTCTCGACGAGCTGCGTGAGCGCGTCGCCCTGCACCTGTCGGCGGACGAACCGGGGCGTGTGCTGCCGCTGACGCGGCCGCCGCACACCGTCGAACCCGACGCCGGCCCGGCGCAGGGGACGCTGGCCGGGCGCACGGTCCTGGTGGTCGACGACGACACCCGCAACGTCTTCGCCATCACCGGCATCCTCGAACTGCACGGCATGCGGGTCATCCACGCCGACAACGGCCGCGCGGGCATCGAGGCGCTCGACGCCCACGACGGCATCGAGCTGATCCTCATGGATGTGATGATGCCGGAGATGGACGGATACACCGCCACCGCCGCGATCCGGGCGACGCCCCGGCACGCCGACCTGCCGATCATCATGGTGACCGCCAAGGCCATGCCCGGCGACCAGGAGAAGAGCCTGGCCGCCGGGGCCAACGACTACGTCACCAAACCGCTGGACGCCGACGACCTGATCGCCTGCATCCACCGCTGGCTGGGGGAGTGACGGACCGGTGAGCGACGGCGGCAGGAACACCACGACGCCCGGGCGCGAGCCGGCCCAGCCGCCGGGCGTGGGCAGGCTCGCCCGTACCGTCGAGCGGCTGCGGCGCGAGCTGGAGCGGGCCGAGCAGGCCGCGGAGGGGCGAGCCCTGATCGAGCTGGCCACCGGCGTCCTGGTGGAGCGCCTGCAGTGCGGCCCGGCCCAGGCCGCCCGGCAGCTCGAGGACCTGGCCGCCGGGTCGGGCCGCACGCCGCTGGAACTGGCCGCCGAGATCGTCGACCAGGCGGCCCAGGACCAGCTCACCGAGGTGGCCCAGGAGTTCCTGGCCGGCGCGACCGGCCGGAACCCCGGCGTCTCGCCGATCACGCTGCGGCTGCGCACCGCCGAGGCGGGCACGCTGGCCGCCGACGACACCCAGGCGGTCGCCGAGTCGCTGCTCCAGCACGCCCTGGCGCCGCTGGGCGCGACCGCGGTGGCGGTCTGGTCCGCCGGGCCCGACGCCTCGCTCAGCCTCGCCGGCGCGGCGGGGTTCTCCGCCGACGAGCCCGCGCGGTGGCGGTACGTTCCTCCCGGAGTGGCCACCCCGGCCCGGCAGGTGCTCGGCGACCGCAGGACGGCGTGGTATCCGTCGCTGTCGCGCACCGGGCTGCCGTCCATCGGCCAGCGCGACTTCCCCGACGGCGGGCGGGTGGCGGTGCCCGCCGGCACGGGCGGCCGGCTGCTCGGCGTGCTGGAGATCTGCTGGCCGGACGAACTGGAGCCGCAGCCGGCACGGGTCGAGCGCCAGATCGAGGCCCTGGCGGAACTGTGCGCCCACACCCTGGACCGGGGCGTCCCGTCCGCCGTCCTGCTGTCCGGCCCCCAGGACCAGGCGCAGCGCCAGATGCAGGAACTCGTCGTCCTCGCCGACGGCCTGCACGATCCGGCGCTGGTGCTCCGGCCTCATCTGGACGCCGACGGCCTGCTCGCCGACTTCCGCATCCAGCACGCCAACGCCCGCTTCGTCGACCCCGCCGGACGCCCGCGCGGAGCCGTCCACGGCAGGCTGTTCCTGGAGACGTATCCGATGGCCGCCGACCAGGGCGGGCTGCTGGAGAAGATCGAACGGGTGCACGCCACCGGCGAGCCGTTCCGCACCGAGGGCGTGACCCTCACCGCGCTGGTGGGCCAGGTGCCGCTGCCGGGCCCGGCCGACATCAGCATCAGCCGCCTGGGCGACGGCGTCCTGCTGATCTGGCGGGTGGAGGACGAGTCGGCCCAGCTGGCCCGGCTGCTGCAGCACGCGCAGCGGCTGGTGCGCATCGGCGGCTTCGAGGAGAACGCCGTGACCGGGAAGGTGACCTGGAACGACCAGCTCTTCCTGCTGTTCGGGCTGGAACCCCACGCCGACCCCGTGCCGCTGCGGCTGCTGCCCGAGCACGCCCACCCCGACGACGACGCGGCCGTGGGCCGGTTCCTGCGCGCCGTGCTGCACCACCACCGGGCCGCGTCCGCCGACTTCCGGCTGCGGCGGCCGGACGGCATCACCCGGCACATGCGGGTGGTCGCCGAACCCGTGCTGGACACCGAGGGCGGCCTGCTCTCCGTCCGGGGGGCCTACCAGGACATCTCGGCCCAGCACTGGACCGAGGTCGCGCTGGCCGTCACCCGCGACCGGCTCGCCCACACCGAGCAGCAGGCCGCCGAACGCAACCGGCTGGCCCGCCAGCTCCAAGAGGCGATCATGCCGCCCACCCGGCGTCCGATGGACGCCCTCGGCCTGCACATCGCCACCCGCTACCGTCCCGCCGAGGAGGACCACATGGTCGGCGGCGACTGGTACGACGCGGTCGTCCTGCCCTCCAAGCAGGTCCTGATCTGCGTCGGCGACGTCGCCGGGCACGGCATCGAGGCCGCCACCGACATGGTCGTCCTGCGCAACGCCCTGCGCGGCCTGGCCACCACCGGCGCGGGCCCCGCCCAGCTGCTGGCCTGGCTCAACCAGGTCGCCCACCACCTGACCGACAACGTCACCGCGACCACCGTGTGCGCGCTCTACGATCCGGACGTGCGCGTCCTGCGCTGGGCCCGGGCGGGGCATCTGCCCCCCGTCCTGGTCCGCGGTGAGCGGGCTCGCCCCCTGCCCATGGTCGACGGGCTGCTCCTGGGCGTCATCGCCGACGCCGAGTACGAGGAGGCAGAGGTCCAGCTGGAGCCGGACGACATCCTGCTGATGTTCACCGACGGCCTGATCGAACGCAGGGACAGCTCCCCCCAGGAGTCTTTGCAGCACCTGCTCACCACCGCACAGGTCCCCGCCGCCACCCTCGAACAGCGCCTCGACCACCTGCTCACCCACAGCAACGCCGACACCGACGACGACACCTGCCTCGTCGGAATCCACCTGCCCTGACCGCCGGCGACGGCGGGCCGCCCTCGGACGCGTGTCACCGTCACGCCGGTGATCACCGCAGCGGTGCTCGTCGCGTTCGCGGTGCGCGCTCGGCGTCCCGGCCGCGGGGCAGGTCGCCGAACATCTCGCCGAGCTCGGTCCCGGCGTCACGGACGATGCGCTCCGCCTCGTCGAGCGCGCCCGGCGTGCGGGCCGCCAGTGCCACGCCCAGGTAGGGGACGGGATCGGACGCGGCCGTCGGGATGGTGACCAGCAGGGTCGCCCCGACCGCCCGGCACGCGTCGGCGGTGCGGGCGACGTGGTCGCGCAACGCCCCGGCTGGCAGCCGCGCGCCGAGCGGAACGCGGTCGATGGTGCGGACCAGGTGCGAACCTCCGCGCACGCGATCCAGCGCGGCCTGGATGTTGAACGCCACGGCCGGGCCGGTGAACCGCAGATTGATCTCGGTGGACGCGAGACGGCCCGCCCGGTCGGTGACGAAGTCGACGTCGTACCAGCCGCTGTACCCGTCCTCGGCCAGCGCCTTGCCCACCGCCGTCCCGAACGCGGTGGCCGTTTCGGCGAGTGCTGCGGGGAGCGTACCGGGGCCGACGGTCACGCCCTGGTAGCTCGTCCCGTCGACGTCCATCAGCCCGACGCCCACCGGGTGCACCGTCCCGCTCTCGTCGATGACGGCGTCGAACGTGGGATCGCGGTACGGGCCCGCCCCCTCGACGTACTCCTCCACCAGGACGCCGCCCCGCGCCCAGCGCCGTGCCAGGCGCCGCGTCCCCCGGCCGTCCGGTGTCACGATCAGCGTGCCGGAGCCGCCGACGCCGTACTCGGTCTTCAGGACCATGCGGGCGCCGCCGCTCAGCTCCCGCGCGAGCGCGCGGGCCGAGCCGACCGGCCGCTGGGCGGGGACGACGATCCCCGGATGCGCCGGGGCCAGCGCGCTGAACAACGCGTGGGCCCGCCGTTTCGACTCGTACCGGGCGACGACCTCCGGCACGCCGGGCGGCGAGGGGGAGATCGCCTCGAACGCAGCCGTCCGTCCCCACGGCAGCACCGGCGCTCCCTGCCGGGCGAGGCGGTCCAGCAGGTCGGGACGGGCGAGGATCGCCTCGGAGATCCGGCCGTCGGCGGCCAGGCCGCTGTGCGTCTCGACCTCGCCCCAGCCGAGCGCGGCGGCCAGGTCCCGCACCCACCAGTCCTCCACCCGTTCTGGCAGGACGATCATCCGGGGCCGGGGACCGCAGAACGCCGCCATGCACGAGTAGTGGTCGGGGCCGTGCACGCCCCCGCCGAACTGCCCGTTGAACTCGGCGACGTTGCCGACGTGAACCGTGGCGCCGCCCGCGCTCCACACCTTCGACCAGGACGGCTCCGGCCGGATCGGCCACGCGACCAGCACCGGCAGCACGCGCAGCCCGGGGGCCTCGCCCCGGCGTTCCGCCCCCATGGCCAGATAGAACGCCTCGGCGTTCGGATCGGCCTCGATCCGCACCCGCTCGAACCCCAGCCGTCCCGCCTCCTCCAGGACGTGCCGGTACAGCCGGCGTCCGACGCCGCCGCCGATCGCGTCCGGCTCCACGAACAGCAGCCCCAGCTCGCCTTCCGGCGGTTCGCCCTCCAGCGTGGCCAGGCCGAGCACGCGCCCGTCGCGTTCGGCGACCACCGTGCGCCGCCGGACCACGTCCTCACGGTGCAGCGCCAGCTCGTCCTCGCACGCGGCCAGGAACGCCGCGTCATAGCCCCAGTGGGCCTTGGAGCGCATCGTCAGCGCGGTCAGCTCCTCGGCCTCGTCCGGCCGCGCGGCCCGCAGCCTCACCGGTCCCGTCGAACCCATGTCCCGCATGCTGCCATGGCACCGGTTCGGTCGAGATGGGCCGAACTGACAGACTCTCCGCATGAGCGGATACGGGGAGGCGCGGGGCGAGGGGACCGTCGGCGCCGCGGTCACATTCGGCCTGCTGGCGGCGTGGGCGGTGCACGACGCGGAGGAGGTGGCCGCGATGCCGGGGTGGAGCCGCGACCGCGTTCCGGAGCTGCGCGAGCGGTTCCCGCAGGTGCCGGACGCGCTCTGGCGGCGCGTGGAGTCGATCGACGGCCGCGAGTTCGCCGCCGCCGTCGGGGTGATGGCGGTGCTGGTGGCCGCCGCTGCCGCCGACGGGCACCGCACGCGCGGCCGTTCGGCGGTCTACCAGGCCGCGCTCGACGGCTTCGGCCTGCACGGCGTGGTGCACCTGGCGCAGGCGGCCGCCGTGCGCGGCTACACGCCCGGGTCGGTCACCTCGGCGGCGGTGGTGATCCCCTTCACGCTGTGGGCGCGCGGACGGCTGCGGCGCGCGGGAGCCCTGCGCCCCACCCGTCCCGGCGACGCCGTCCAGGCCCTCGCCTTCGCGATGGCGGCCGTCGCGGGCTCGCACATGGTGGCGCGGAAGATGCTCCGCCGCAGGTGAAGCCCGACGCAACCCACCGCCCTCCGGGCGACGAGTGGCGGCCCGACCCGTCCGAGCCCCCGCACCCGGTCGCCAGATGGCTGTACGGGGGCGTCGGCGTCCTGGCCTGACGCCCGGCGGAGCGCGAAAAAAGGCGATCTGGGGACGGTGGGCGAGGGAGCGCGTCCACCGGCCCCAGATCGCCGTGCGGGGGCGGGTCCGGGAAGATCCGGCCGTCAGCCGGAGCGGCGGCGCAGGACGGGCACCCTGCGCAGCAGCGGCCACAGCACGATCAACGCGATGATCACGTAGACGGCCACCGCGAACGGGGTGTTGACCAGTCCGGACACGCTGCCGTCGCTGATCTGCAGGGCGCGCCGCAGCTGCTGCTCGGCGTTCGGGCCGAGGATCACGCCGATGACGGCGGGCAGCACGGGCAGCCCGTAGCGGCGCATGCCGAACCCGACCAGCCCGATGATCAGCAGGATGACCAGGTCGACGACCTCGCCGCCGACCGCGTACGCGCCCACCGCCGCGAAGAACAGGATCCCCGCGTACAGGTACTGGCGCGGGATGCGCAGCAGCTTGGCCCACAGCGGCGCCAGCGGCAGGTTCAGCGCCAGCAGCAGCACCATGCCGACGAACAGCGAGGCGATCAGGCCCCACACCAGCTCCGGCTCGCGTTCGAACAGCAGCGGGCCCGGCTGGATGCCGTACTGCTGGAAGGCCGCCAGCATCACCGCGGCCACCGCCGTCGTCGGCAGGCCCAGCGTCAGCATGGAGCCCAGCGTCCCGGCGGCCGAGGCCGACGCGGCCGACTCCGGTCCCGCCACGCCCTCGATCGCGCCCTTGCCCCAGTCCTCGCGGTGCTTGGACAGCCGCTTCTCGGTGACGTAGGACAGGAACGTCGGGATCTCCGCGCCGCCCGCCGGAATCGCGCCGAACGGGAAGCCGATCACCGGGCCGCGCAGCCACGACTTCCAGGTGCGCCGGACGTCGTCCCGGCCGAGCCAGGGACGGCCCACCGGGATCGCCTCGGCGGTGGTGCGGCGCAGGTGCGCCGCCACCCACAGCGCCTCGCCGATCGCGAACAGCCCGACCGCGACGATCACCACGTCGATGCCGTCGGCCAGCTGCAGCGACCCGAACGTCAGGCGCTGCTGCCCGGTCATCTGGTCCAGGCCGACCAGGCCGATGGTGAGGCCGATCAGCAGGGACGCCAGGCCGCGGATGCGGGAGGCGCCCAGCACGGACGTCACCGCGATGAACGCCAGCACCATGATGGCGAAGTAGTCCGGCGCGCCGAAGTCGACGGCCAGGTCGGCGACGGCCGGGGCCAGCGCGACCAGCAGCAGCGTGCCGATCATGCCGCCGGTGAAGTGGCCGATGGCCGCGGCCGCCAGCGCCTGCGCGCCGCGTCCGGACCTGGCCATCGGATGGCCCTCCATCGCCGCGACCACGGCGGCGCTCTCACCGGGCGTGTTCAGCAGGATCGACGTGGTGGACCCGCCGAACATGGCGCCGTAGTAGATGCCCGCGAACATGATGAACGCGCCGGTCGGGTCCAGCCCGTAGGTGACCGGGAGCAGCAGCGCGACGGCCATCGCCGGGCCGATGCCGGGCAGGACGCCGATGGCGGTGCCCAGCAGCACGCCGATCGCCGCCCACAACAGGCTCAGCGGGGTCAGGGCCGTGCCGAACCCGTCCAGCAGGTTGCCGAAGGCGTCCATGTCACAGCACTCCCATCAGCGGTCCGCCGGGCAGCGGCACCCCGAGCAGGTCGTTGAAGACGACGTAGGTGACCAGCGACAGCGCGGCGGCGATCAGCGGGTCGCGGTCGAACCGCCGGCTGCCGAGGGCGTACGCGGCGCCCCAGAACAGCAGCGCCCCCGCGGCGGGGAAGCCGAGCGGCTCGATCAGCGCCGCCGTGGCCAGGAACACCCCGGCCAGCAGCAGCACCGTGCGCCAGTCGGCCGGTTCGGACAGGTCGATGTCCTCGCCGCCCTCGGCCTCGCCGCGGCCGCCGCGCAGCACGTCCACGGCCAGCAGCGCCGCCACGGCCAGCAGTCCGGCGCCGACCACGATCGGCACGGTGCGCGGGCCGACCGGGCCGCGCTGGGTGATCTCGACGTTCATGGTCAGCGCGTCGAACAGGGTCAGCGCGCCGACCGCCAGCAGCAGGACGCACACGCCGAGCTCGGAGTGCTCGCGCAGCCACGAGCGGCGTTCGGGCGCCGCGGGCGCCGCGGTGGTGTCGGTGGCGGTCACAGTCCCAGCTCCTTCAGCACGGACACGACGCGCTTGTCCTGTTCGGCCAGGAAGCGGCCGAACTCCTCGCCGGTCAGGAAGGCGTCGGTCCAGCCGTTCTTGCGCATCGACTGCTGCCACTGCGGCGAGTCGTGCAGCTCCTGGAACAGCCGGACGAGCTTGCCGCGTTCGGCGTCGGACAGCCCCGGCGGGGCGACGATGCCGCGCCAGTTGGTGAAGTTCACGTTGAAACCGGCCTCCTGCAGGGTGGGCGCGTCCAGCCCGGGCACCCGCTTGGCGCCGGTGACGGCCAGCAGCCGCAGCTCACCGGACCGGATCTGGTCGAGGTACTCGCCGACGCCGGACACGCCGAAGGCGACCTTGTTGCCGAGGATCGAGGCGAGCAGCTCGCCGCCGCCGTCGAAGGGGATGTAGTTGACCCGCTTGGGCGCGATCCCGGCGGCCTGCGCCATCAGCATGGGCGCGAGGTGGTCGGGCCCGCCGGGGGACGACCCGCCGCCGACCGGCAGCTTGCCGGGGTCCCCGCGCCACGCCTCGATCAGTTCGCCGATCGTCTTGTACGGCGAGTCCTTGGCGACCACGACGACGTCCTGCTCCTCGGTGAGCCGGGCGATCGGCGTGGTGTCGGCGAGGGTCTTGGGGCTGTGGTTGGAGCGGGCCGCGCCGACCACGCCCAGCCCCATGGACATCGCGAGTTTGCCGTTGCCGTGCTCGCTCACCAGCCGGGACAGCCCGACCGTGCCGCCGGCCCCGGGCAGGTTGAACACCTCGATGCCGTGGGTCAGCTCGGCGTCCTCGGCGTCCCTGGCGGCCGTGCGGGCGGTGATGTCGTACCCGCCGCCGGGGGTGTTGGGGACCATGAAGCGCAGGCCGGGAATCCGCGTGCCGGTGTCGGCGCCGCTGCCGGTGGTCAGCAGCGGCGGTCCCGCGAGCACGAGCACGACGGCCCCGAGCAGCGCGAGGAGGGTGCGCAGGCGCACGTATGCCACCACCTGTCGGTACGTCATTGATCATCACGGGGTGTGAAGTGGCCCACATGTTGCCCGCGTGTTAACGGCCTGTCTCGCTTCCGGAACCAACGGAGGTTGTGTTCGTTGTGTTCACGGGGTGTGTTCGCGGAAGTGCCGTCCGGCGAACGAAAAGAGGGGTCAGGCCACGTCGAGACCGGCCAGGAACCGGGCGACGGCCCGGCTCTGCGCGTCCAGGAACGAGGCGTACTCCTCCCCGGTGGCGAACGCGTCGATCCAGCCGTGCTTGGCGAGTTCGGCCTTCCACTCGCGGGTGCGGCGCAGCGCGGTCAGCGCCTCGATCCAGGTGCGCCTGTCGTCGGCGCTGATGCCGGGCGGGGCGACGATGCCGCGCCAGTTGGAAAAGACCAGGTCGATGCCCTGGGACTGCAGCGTGGGGACGCCGCCGAGCGCGGGGGCGGGGCGGTCGGACGTCACCGCGAGCACCCGCAGCTGCCCGGCGCGGATCTGCCCCAGCAGCTCGCCGAACCCGCTGGCCCCGAAGGTGAGCCTGCCGTCCAGCAGCACCGGCAGCAGCTCCCCGCCGCCCCCGTCATAGGACATGTAGCGGACCTGCCGGGGATCGATGCCGACGGCCTCGGCGAGCTGCATGGACATCAGGTGGTCGGGCCCGCCCGGGGCCGAGCCGCCGCCGACCGTCACCCGCGCCGGGTCCCTCTTCCACGCGGCGACCAGTTCGCCGATCGTCCGGTACGGCGAGTTCCGCGGCACCACCACGGCGCCCGGCTCCTCGACCAGCCGCGCGATCGGCGTGGTGTGCGCGACGCTCACCCGCGTGCCCGACACCGTCGAGGCGCCCAGCACTCCCAGGCCCATCTGCATGGCCAGCCGGCCGTTGCCGCGCTCGTTGACGATGCGCTGCAGGCCGACCACCCCGCCCGCGCCCGGCAGGTTGAACACCTGCACGTCCGAGGCGATCCCGGTGTCCTTCATGACCTTGGCGGCGGTGCGGGCGGTGGTGTCGTAGCCGCCGCCGGGAATGTTCGGCACCATGATCCGCAGATCCGCGCCGGGCCGCGCTCCCGATCCCGGCCACGGCCCGCAGGCGACCGCCGCCACCAGGACCAACGCCGTCCAGACGGCGAGCAGGGCGCGCGGACGCGTCGCCGCAGTGCCCCCCATCACACCCCTCTCTTCCGCTTCCGGCCCGCGGGCGTCATGATTGTGCGACTCGGCACCCGAGCCGCCCGGATCAGGTAAGTACTGAAGGTTGAGTTCATTGTGGTCGCCCCGTTCCGCCGTCATAGTCTCGCGGGCGAGATGCTGGTGCTCCAGCTCGCCATCGTCGTGATGGTGCTGCTGGCGGTCGCCGCGATCTCGCTGGCCCAGTCCGAGGCCACCTTCAACCGGGTCGAGGGACGCCGCGTCGTCGCGCTGGCCGAGCAGCTGGCCGCCAACCCGCTGGTGCGCAGCCGGCTCGTGCGGCCCGCGCCACAGGAGTCCCTCGCCCCGCTCGTCCAGTCCACTCTGACCCAGTCGGGGGTCAGCTCCGTCACCGTCGCCGACGGCGACGGCCGGATCGTCAGCGCCACCGACCCCACGGTGATCGGCGGGCGCATGCCGCTGGGCGCGGGCGCCGCCGCGGGCCGCGGCTGGTCCGGCGAGCTGACGCTGGGCGGCAGCCGCGAGCTGGTGGCGCAGGTTCCGGTGATCGGCGAGTCGGCCGACAGCCTGGGCCGGCAGCTGGGCGTGGTCATGATCGGCGAGGAGTCCCCGACCGTGTGGCAGCGGCTCGGCGGCGCGTCCTCCAACCTGCTGGTCTACCTCGGCCTGGCCAGCGGGCTGGGCCTGGCCGGGTCCTGGCTGCTGGCGCGGCGCGTCAAGCGGCAGACCCTCGGCCTGGAACCGCGCGAGATCACCGGGCTGGCCGAGTACCGCGAGGCCATGCTGTACGGCATCGCCGAGGGCGTGGTCGCCCTGGATCCGCAGCACCGGCTCACCCTGGTCAACGAGGTGGGGCGGCGGCTGCTCGACCTGCCCGCCGGCTGCGTCGGGCAGAGCCTGGCCGACCTCGGCATCGACGGCCGGCTCCGGGACGTCCTCACCGGAGCCCAGGACGACGCCGGGGACGGGGCGGGGGAGCGGCGGGACGAGGTGGTCATCCGCCGGGGCCGGGTGCTGGTGATGAACCGGATGACGGTCGAGAAGGACGGCCGTGTGCTCGGCTCGGTCACCACCCTGCGCGACCGCACCGAACTGGCCCACCTGGAGCGCGAGCTCGGTTCGTTCCGCAGCTCCTCGGAGCTGCTGCGCGCCCAGGCCCACGAGTTCGCCAACCAGCTGCACACCATCTCGGGGCTGATCCAGATCGGGGAGCAGGAGGAGGTGGTGCGCTACATCCGGGCGCTCAAGCAGCACCGCCAGGACCTGGACGTCACGCTCAGCCGCCGGGTCCGCGACGGCGCCGTCGCCGCCCTGCTGATGGCCAAGTCGTCGCTGGCCGCCGAGCGCCGGGTCGCGCTGCGCATCTCCGAGCGCACCGCCCTGGACCGCCTGGCCGCCGAGGACGCCGCCGACGTGGCGACCGTGGTCGGCAACCTGGTCGACAACGCCGTGGACGCCGCCGCGTCCGCCGGCGCCGCGTCCGGGGCCGGGGGCGATGCCTGGGTGGAGGTGGAGTTGCGGCAGGATGCCTCCAGCGTGGAGATCGTGGTGCGCGACTCCGGTCCCGGCGTGGCGCCCGAGCTGGCCCAGGAGGTCTTCTCCCACGGCTTCACCACCAAGGCCGCCCAGGAGGGCGAGCGCGGCATCGGCCTGGCCCTCACCCGCCTGGTCTGCGAGCGGCACGGCGGTGAGATATCGGTGACCAACACGCCCGAGGGGGCCATGTTCATCGCCCGCATGACCGTCCGCGCCCTGGCCGACGAGATGACGGAAGGAGCCCGCCGATGAGCGAGCCGACCGGCGCGATCGACGTGCTGGTGGTCGAGGACGACTTCATGGTGGCCCGGGTGCACCGCGCGTTCGTCGAGCGGGTCCGGCCGTTCCGGGTGGCGGGCGCGGCCAGCACCGGCGGGCAGGCGATCGAGGCCGTCGACCGGCTGCGTCCCGACCTGGTGCTGCTCGATCTGTACCTGCCGGACATGTTCGGCCTGGACGTCATCCCGCGGCTGCGCACGGCCGGGCACGACTGCGACGTGATGGTGATCAGCGCGGCGCGGGAGGCCGAGACGCTGCGCGGCGCCGTCCGCCAGGGCGTCGTGGACTACCTGCTCAAGCCGTTCGAGTTCGAGGACCTGCGGCCCCGCCTGGAACGCTACGCGGCCCGCCGCCGTCGCCTGCTGACGACGGTGGTGCGGGGGCAGGCGGACGTCGACCGCGTCCTGGCCGGCGCCGCCGTGCCCGCTCCGGGCGTCACCCTGCCCAAGGGCATGAGCGTGGAGACGGCCGAGCTGATCGAGCAGGCCCTCCGCGACGCCGACGGCAGCATGTCGGCCACCGAGTGCGCGGCCCTGACCGGCGTCTCCCGGGTCAGCGCCCGCCGCTACCTGGAGCATTTCACCGCCGTCGGCAGCGCCGAGGTGTCCCTGCGCTACGGCGTCGCGGGCCGTCCCGAACGCCGCTACAGCTGGCGCGGCTGACCTCGCTCCCGTCCCGTCCGCCCCGTCCGGGGCGTCGGCGGTGAACCGCATGTCGCGGCCGGGCCGTACGGCTTGTCGTCAGGCCCCGGGCCGGCCGCGTCTGGTGATCGATGGTGCGCGTGCCTGGGCGGTTCCGGTCGAGGAGGACGAGGTGCACGCAGACATGACGGTTCCCGCGGCCGATCCCCGTGCCCGGTGATGGACGAGCGTCTGAGCCGGAACGGGGCGGCCCACCTGGCCGACGGCGGTGACCCCGACGGGTTCGCGGGATGGGACGACGACCGTCACCGTGCCGCCGGCGAACCGTACGGCAGCTCCTGGGACCGGCGCCGGACGGCCCTGCGCCGTCCCGTGCCCGACGTGGGCCCGGAGGGCGCGTGGTCCCCGCTGGGCGCCGAGCCGCAGCAGGCCCTGTCTCCGCGCAACCAGGGGATGTCCGCGCGCAACGAGACCCTCTCCGCACGCAACGACCCGGCGCTCGCGCAGAACCTGACGATGCCGCTGACGGCCGACGCCGTGTCTCCCCTGGCCGAGCCCCTGTCGCGCCCCGCCGACCCTCTGTCCCGTCCGTCCGAACCCGGGGCCCGTCCGGCCGATCCCAGGTCGCGTCCGGCCCGTCCCGCAAGGGGATCGGCCGGTACGGCGCCCCGCTATTCGCGGGACGCGCGGGAGCGGGAACGGGCGGCCCGCACGGCGGCCCCTCCGCGCTCGGTCCGGCCCGGGACACGCTCCGGGCGCCCCGCGCGCGGGGAGGCGCCGGGAACCAGGATCGCGGGCGACCGGCTGCTGGTGATCCTGCTGTTCTGGGCGTTGCTGGCCACCAGCGCGGGCCTGTGGGTGTTCGCCACCCCCGCCGTCACCCTCACCACCCCGGCCGAGATCATCACCGGGGTCGGGCGGGTCACCGGCCTGGTCGGCGGATACCTGCTGATGGTGCAGATCCTGATGATGAGCCGGGTGTCGTGGCTGGAGACGTGGGTCGGCGGACACGACCTGACGCGCTGGCACCGCCGCCTGGGCGCCTGGACGCTGGTGCTGGTGCTGGCGCACGCCGGATACACCGTCGTGGGTTACGCGCTGACCGACCAGGTGACGATCGCCGAGCAGACGGTCACCCTGCTCACCACCTACGAGGACATGCTCGGCGCGTTCGCCGCCGTCGGGATCATGGTGGCGATCAGCGTGCTGGCGGTCCGCGCGCTGCGCCGCCGCCTGCCCTACGAGCTGTGGCACTGGCTGCACCTGGCCACCTACGCCGTGCTGATCCTGGGATACGGGCACCAGTTCGCCACCGGGTCCGAGCTGTCCCAGGACGGTTTCGCCCGCTGGTTCTGGACGGGCCTGTACGCCCTGGTGATCGCCTGCCTGTTCTGGGGGCGCCTGGTCGAGCCGCTGTGGCTGAACCTGCGGCACCGCCTGCACGTCGTCGACGTGGTCCCCGAGTCGGACACGATGGTGTCCATCTACGTCGGCGGACGCGCCCTGGACAGGCTGGGGGCGCGGGCCGGGCAGTACTTCCGCTGGCGGTTCCTGACCGGCGGCTGGTGGCAGTCGCACCCGTTCTCGCTGTCGGCGGCGCCCAACCAGCAGTGGCTGCGGCTGACCGTGAACGCGGTCGGCGGCTACACCGCCGGGCTGCGCCGGATGCGTCCCGGGACCAGGGTGATCGTCCACGGCCCGTCGGGGACGTTCACCGCCGACCACCGCACCCGCCGGCGCGCCCTGCTCATCGCCGGCGGCAGCGGGATCGCCCCGGTCCGGGCCCTGCTGGAGGAGCTGCCCGGCGAGACCGTAGTGATCTACCGGGCGACCGACCCCGACGACATCGTCTTCAAGGACGAGCTGCGCGGCCTGGCGCAGCGGCGCGGCTTCCAGCTGCGTTACGTGCTGGGCTCGCGCCACGAGCCGGGCCCGAGGCGCCTGTTCACCCCCGAGGGGCTGCGGGAGCTGGTCCCCGACGTGCGCCACCGCGACGTGTACCTGTGCGGCCCGCCCGGGATGGTCGAGTCCGCCATCGCCGTCCTGCGCCGCCTGCGGGTGCGCCGCCGGCAGATCCACCTCGACCCGTTCGAGTTCTGACCCGCACCACCTGTTCCCTGTCCGAATCGGTTTGATCTGTTCACCTGGAGAAGCGATGCGCCGAACCACCGCGGCCGTCTTCGGCACGCTGAGCGGGACCGCCCTGCTGCTCGCCGCGAAATTCGGGGCCGACGCGGCCGCCGCCGGGAAGGGGGCGGCCGGAGCGGACCAGGCCGCCGCCCAGGCGGGCGGGCAGCTCGCCCCCGGTGCCGCGGCCCCCGCCGCGCCCGGGGCCGGCCGGTCATCGACCGCGCCCGGCCAGGCGGGCGCGGGCGGCTCGCGTTCCGGCGCGGGCGCCGGGGCCGGCGGTGCGGCCGCCGCGAACGGGCTGAAGAACGGCCTGTTCCGGGGCGGCGCCTCGGTCAACCCCTACGGCCCCATCCAGGTCACCATCAGGGTGGCCAACGGGCGCATCACCGGGGTCGCCGCCACCCACGCCACGTCGCCCGCCAGGACGCTGCAGGTCAACCGGCGCGCCATCCCGCTGCTGCGGCAGGAGACCCTCCAGGCCCAGAGCGCCCGGATCAACGCCGTCTCCGGCGCCACCTACACCAGCCGTTCGTTCGCCGCCTCGCTGCAGTCCGCGCTGGCGGCGGCGCGCGCTTGACCGCGGCGCAGGCGAGACCCCGCAGGACGCACGGAGGGCGGCACCCGAGCATGCACCACATCGAGCACGTCATGGGCACGGCGGTCGGCATCGAGATCGCCGACCTGCTCCCGCGCGGCACGCTGATCGAACTGGTCGAGCAGACCTGCGCCTGGCTGCACGAGGTGGACCGGCGGTTCAGCACCTACCGCGACGACAGCGAGATCACCCGGCTCGACACCGGCGAGCTGACGGAGGAGGAGTGCTCCCCGGACACGCGCGCCGTGCTGGACGCCTGCGCGGCCCTGCGCCGCCGCACCGGCGGCTACTTCGACGCGCGGGCCACCGGGCGGCTGGACCCCTCCGGGTACGTCAAGGGCTGGTCGGTCGAGGTCGCCTCCCGCCGCCTGGCCCGCGCGGGCGCCCTCAACCATTGCATCGACGCGGGCGGGGACGTGCGCAGCCGCGGACGTCCCGAGCCCGGCCGCGCCTGGCGCATCGGGATCCGCCATCCGTGGGAGCCGGACAGGCTGGCATGGGTGGTGACCGGCACCGACCTGGCCGTGGCCACGTCCGGCACCTACGAACGCGGCCACCACGTCATCGACCCGCACTCCGGCGAACCGGCCCGCGAGCTGTGCTCGGTCACCGTCACCGGCCCGGACCTGGCCGTCGCCGACGCCTACGCCACCGCCGCGCTGGCCATGGGACGCGACGGACTGCTGTGGCTGGCGCGGCTCGCCTCCTCCGGTTACGAGTCGGCCGCCGTCACCCACGACGGCCACGCCTACCGCTCCGGCGGGCTCCCCGTGGCGGCCGACACCGAGCCCCCCGAGCCCGCGGACCCGGGCGACGACCCCGCCGAACCGGCCGCCGCGCGTCCCTGAGCGGCCGTGTCCCGTCCCGCCCAGCCGACCACGGAAGGCCAGCCCCATGCACAAGTTCTTCCTGTTCCTCGTCACCACGACGCTGCTCGCCGGGCTCGGCGTCGGCGTCTCGATCAGCGTCACCGGCCCCGCACCGCCGCGCGACACCGGCGCGGCCGCCGAACGGCCCTGAGCAACGGCCCCGGCCGTGCGGTACAGCGGCGACGGGACGCTGCTGGCGGTGGTCTGCGACGGCATGGCCAAGGGCGTCATCGTGGTGGACGCGGCCGACGGATCGCTCCGCCAGGAACTGGTCAGCACCGGACCGCTGGTGCGTCACTGCGTGGCCTGGTCCGCCGACGACCAGATCCTGGCCGTGGGAGACCAGCACGCCGGTCACGTCCGGCTCCGGCACCGCCGAGACGACGTCTTCACCGCCGGTCGCACCTTCGCACCGCCCCCGTCCGCCGACGAGCCGGACCGCGACGTCCCCGAAGACCTGGCCCTGTCACCCGACGGAACTCTGCTCGCTGCGGCGTACACGTACGGCGACGTCCACGTGTGGGGCATCGAGAGCGGCCTTCACCTGTGCCGCCTGCGCGGCGCACAGGAGTCCCTCGGCTCCGTCGTCTTCGTCGACGACCACCGCCTCGCCGCGGCGGGCGGTGACGTCGACGCGGGCCCGCCCGTCCACCTGTGGACGATCAATGCCGGGTGACGGCTGGAACAGCGGCCGGCCGGCGGATGATCATCCGACCCGCCTGACGGCACGTCCGCTCAACTCATCCTTTTCAGCAGGCCGCTGGAGCCGCCGGCGCGGTACTCGACGGTGTCGTCGCCGACCAGCGTGAGGCTCTGCTTTCCCACGCTGGAGCAGGCGTAGCTGGGCTTGCTGTAGGTGACCCGGGTACGGATCACGATCATCCGCTCGCCCGACGACACCAGTTCGCCCACCCCGCGGCATTCGGTGGTCCCGTGCACGGTGCGGGTGGTGACGATCTCGCTGCCCGTCCGTCCCTGCCGGACCGTCATGCGGCGGGTCTGCCCGCCGGTGATCTCGCCCTCCCAGATGCCGACGAGCTTGGCCGGGACGGCGTCGCCCCCGGCGTCGTCCCGCGTGCCCGGCGATGCCTGCCGGGTGGCGGGCGGCTCGGCGGCGCGTCCGGTTCCCGCGGTGCCACGGGGCCGTTCCGAACTGGCCACGGCCCCTTCACCGTCGCCGTCGCCGGACGACGTCGCGACCACGAGGACCACGGCGGCGACGAAGACGGCCGCGGCGCTCGCGATGTAGACCGGCAGCCGCGAACGGCCCGGGGCGGTCGGCCGCGTCTGCCACGCGGCCGGGTGGCCGGGCGGCGGCGCGCCGGGCGGCACAGTGCCCGGCACCGGTGTGCCCGGAGGCAGGGGCTGGGGCCGCGCGAACGGGGGCGGGGGAGCGGCGTGGACGGCCGGGCCGGGCGGCGGGCTCGGCGGTGGATGGGCGGCGGGCGGCCGCTGCGGGTGGGGCGGCGTCCCGGCCGGATCGTCCGGCAGCCGCCGGGTGGCGTCGGGCTGTTCCAGGTCGAGCAGCCGGACGGCGTATCGGCCGAGCCGCTCCACCAAGCCGGCGGGCAGCCACGACTCCCGGCGGACATCGTCCTCGGCGGCCCGGCGCGCGATCTCGTCGAGCGACGGGCGCTGCCGCGGGTCCTTGGCCAGGCAGTCGGCGACGAGGGAGCGCAGCGGCTCGGTCATCCCGTCCAGGTCGGGTTCGGCCGACACCACCCGCATCATCAGCGCGTGCACGCCGCCGTCGGGGGTGGCGAACGGCTGCCGTCCGGTCGCCGCGAACGCGAGCACCGACCCCAGCGAGAACACGTCGCCGGCCGGGCCGACCCGCTCGCCGCGCACCTGCTCGGGCGACATGAACGCGGGCGTTCCGATGACCGCCCCGGTACGGGTCGCGACGCTGGCGTCCACCGCGCGGGCGATCCCGAAGTCGATCACGCGGGGGCCGTCCAGCGTCAGCAGCACGTTGGACGGCTTGAGATCGCGGTGGACGAGCCCGGCGCCGTGCACCGCCCGCAGCGCGGCGGCCAGCCCGTCCGCCAGGCGCCGCACCGTGAACTCCGGCAGCGGCCCGTGGTCCCGCTCGACGACCTGGTGCAGCGTGGGCCCGGCGATGAACCCGGTCGCCAGCCAGGGGGCGTCGGACTCGGTGTCGGCGTCCAGGACCGGCGCGGTGAACTCGCCGCCCACCTCGCGCGCCGCCCGCACCTCGTGCCGGAAACGGCGGCGAAAGTCCGGATCATGGGCCAGCTCCGCGTGCACCAGCTTGATCGCCACGGTCCGGCCACCGGGCGACCTGCCCAGGAAGACCCGGCCCATGCCGCCCGCGCCGAGCCGTGCCAGCAGACGGTAGGAGCCGATGGCGCGCGGATCCTCCGGACGCAGCTCCTCCAAGGTCACGTCCCGGCCTCCAGGGGGTCGTATGATCGCGGACGCAGTATAACGACGCTCTGACACGGCGTTGAGGCGGCGCAAGAGCAGCCTGATCTGCGCCATCATCGACCAGACCGGCCGGGACGCGACGCTGCGCGACACCTGGCGGCGCTTCTTCGGCGGAGCCGCGGACGTCCCGGCCGAGGCGCTGGAACGGGACCGGGCCGCCGGGCTGGTGCCCGGCCTCGGCGACGCCCGCGCCGTGTGCGGCACGCTCACCTACATGTGCGAACGCAACTTCTCCATGCTGTTCTCCCGCGAACACCGCCCCGAGGAGGAGGACGAACTGTGCGCCCTTCTCCTCGGGGTGAGCCGCCGCGCCCTCGGCTACCCCGCCTCCTGAAGCAGGTCCGAGCGAGTTCGAGGAGCGCCCCGACGAGTGCGCGTCAGGCGGTGGCGGGCGCGCCGCCGGCTTCGCCCCGGCGCTGCGTGAGGAGCGCGGCCAGGCGTTTGGGAGCGATCAGGCGGTAGCTGTCCTCGACGAGTTCGGCGATCTCGTCCCAGTCCTGGTCGACGTTCAGGCGGGCGCCCACCCACCCCTTGTGGCCGACGTACGCCGGGACGAAGAAGCGCTCCGGGTCCTCGGCGACCAGGGCCTCCTGCACTCCCGGGCCGCCCTTGAACATCATCGTCAGCCCGTCCTCGGTGGTCATCACGAACAGCTTGTCCCGCACCCGATACGAAGGCGCGGTGTGACCGCCGAACGGTTTCTCCACCGCCTCCGGCAGGGACAGGCAGATCTCCCGCAGCCGTGCCGCCGCATCCAGGTCTTCCATGCCGGTGCATCCCTTCCACCCGAAGCAGATCGCCCAGCCTAGGCGCACCCACCGACAATGCCGGTGGCGGGCGCGCGACGTCGCTTCCCGCCGGACGGCGGTGCGGATCCGGGGTGGACCGCATCGGGTCGGCGGCCACCTCCGGCCATGCGCGCCGCAGGGGAATGGCACTACGTTCCGAGATCGAGCTTGGGGAAGCGCCATCCCCTTCGTCCCCCTGTGGAGCAGCCGAATGCGTCTACACCCTCGGAACGCCCACCTGCGCCGGGCCGGGTTCCGCGCCGCCACCGCGGTCGCGGCGCTCGCCCTGCCGTTGTCGCTGGCCGCCCCCGCCGGAGCCGATCCCGGCACGGCCGACCAGCGGCGCGTCATGGCGTCGATCACCGCGCCCGGCGCCAAACGGCATCTGCAGACGCTGCAGTCGATCGCCAATGCCAACGGCGGCACCCGCGCCTCGGGCACGCCCGGCTACGCCGCCTCCCGCGACTACGTGGCGGGGCAGCTGCGCAAGGCCGGGTACAACGTGACCGTCCAGCCGTTCGAGTTCCCCTTCTTCCAGGAGAAGTCCACGGCGCTGCTGAACCAGGTCTCCCCGGACCCGGCCACCTACCGGCCGACCCCGCCGGACGGCAGTTCGCTCGGCGACTTCGCCACCATGACCTACTCCGGGTCGGGCGACGTCACCGCGACCGTGCAGGCCGTCGACCTGACGCTGCCCCCGGCGCCGCAGCCCGGCTCCACCAGCGGGTGCGAGGCGTCCGACTTCGCCTCGTTCACCGCCGGGAACATCGCGCTGCTGCAGCGCGGCACCTGCAACTTCGAGGACAAGGCCCGCAACGCCCAGGCCGCCGGCGCGGCCGGCGTGATCATCTTCAACGAGGGGCAGCCGGGCCGCACCGAGACCCTGCAGGGCACCCTCAACCAGCCCGGCCTCACCATCCCGGTGGTCGGCACCAGCTTCGCGGTCGGTGAGGACCTGGCCTCCCCGGCGGGCACCGTCGTGCGGGTCAGGACCGACACCGAGAGCGAGAACCGCACCACCTGGAACGTGCTGGCCGAATCGAAGAAGGGACGCGCGGACCGGGTCGTCATGAGCGGCGCCCACCTCGACAGCGTCCTGGCCGGACCGGGCATCAACGACAACGGCTCCGGCAGCGCCGCGCTGCTCGAGGTCGCCCTGCGCACGGCCGAGCTGCAGCCCCAGAACAAGGTGCGGTTCGCCTGGTGGGGCGCCGAGGAGCTCGGCCTGCTGGGCGCCGAGCACTACGTGGCGAACCTGTCGGAGGCCGACCGCGCCAGGATCCGGCTCTACCTGAACTACGACATGGTCGCCTCGCCCAACTACGCCTTCAAGATCTACGACGGGGACGACTCCGACGGCGTCGGCTCCCCGGCCGGTCCGCCCGGATCGGACGAGATCGAGAAGACCTTCGAGAAGTACTTCGACGCCCTGCGCCTCGGCCATGTCGGCACCGACTTCGACGGCCGCTCCGACTACGGCCCGTTCATCGCCGTCGGCATCCCGTCCGGCGGCCTGTTCACCGGCGCCGAGGGCGTCAAGACCGCCGAGGAGGCCGCGCTGTTCGGCGGCACCGCCGGTGAGGCGTACGACCACTGCTACCACCAGGCGTGCGACGACCTGTCGAACATCAACGACCGGGCGCTCGCGGTGAACCTGGGCGCGATCGCCCACTCCACCCTCACCTACGCCTACAGCAGCGACCTGCCCGGCCCCGAGACCCGCACCGCGACCACGGGCGCCGCCCGCACGGCCGCCGCCGGCCACGGCCACGGCCACGGGCTGACCAAGTAGAACCTTCGGCGCCCGTGTACGCGCGCACCCCCGGATGCGTGGCGTACACGGGCGCCTTCTCATTCGGCGTGGCAGACGGTGCCGTTGAGGGTGAACACCGACGGCAGGACGTTCGGGCCGCTGTATCCGGCGACGAAGCCCACGTTCACCGTGCCCCCGCCCGCGGCGAGTTCGGCGTTGTGGTCGAGGTTGGTCACCTTGACGTCCCGGCCGTTCTGCTGCCAGGCGCCGTTCCAGCCGCCGTTCATCTGCTGCCATCCGGTCGGCCAGGTGAAGGCGAGCGTCCAGCCGTTGACGGAGGCGGGGCCGGTGTTGGTGATGTCGACGCTCGCGATGTAGCCGTTCGACCAGTCGCCGTTGGCGCTGTAGCGGACGGTGCAGGTGCTGTCCTTCGGCGTGCCGGTGGTGAAGGTGAGCGGAGGCGACGCCCAGGAGACCTTGCCCGCGGTGTCGCGCGCCAGCACGTTGACGGTGTACCGGGTGCCGGGCCTGAGGTTGCGCGCCGTGAACGAGGTCCCCGCGGTCTCGCCGAGCTGCTCGCTGGTCGCGCCGTCCTGCCGGTACACCTCGTACTTGGCGATCGGGTGGTCCCCGGCGGCGGCCGCGGGCCAGGAGATCGCGGCGGTGCGGTCGGTGACCTGCGCGGCGGTGGGGGCGCCGGGCTCGGCCGGCGCGCCGGACGGCTTGCTCGCCGGGTGCAGGACGAGCGTGGTCAGCGAGTAGGGCGGCAGCGTCCGGGTCGTGGCGCCGCCGTCGCGCCCGGAGGTGATCGAGGTGCCGCCGTTGACGTGGGAGTACACGGTGGGAGCGCCGCCGGCCGGGGTGTACCCGACGTAGTCGAGGTTCACCGTGCGCTCGTTGTCGGGGTCCTTGTTCAGCAGCAGCACCGCCAGGTCGCCGTCGGGACGGCGCGCGGCGTGCGCGGTGACCAGCGGATCGTCCGTCCCGGCCTGGACGAACCGGTCGCCGGGACGGACGAACAGGTTCATCATCGACAGCCCGTGGTAGGGCGCGAACGGCGTGTTGAGCGGCGGCTCGCACACCGACCCGTCCGGCGTGCACGTCCCGCTGGAGAGCATCCCGAAGTCGCCGTAGTCGGTGTGCCCGGCGACCGTGGACACCTTGTCGATGCCGTTGTGCACGTTCCACCAGTTGACGGTGAAGACGCCGTTCTTCAGCAGCCCGCTGTAGACGTCGGCCAGGAACAGTGCGCCCGGCTGGGTGTTGGGGCCGACCCCCACGTTGGTCTCGGTGAGACTGATGCCGAGGCGCCGGCCGCCGGCGTAGCGGTCGATCTGCCCGCGCAGCAGATACATGGCGTCGTCGATGTGCGCCGACTTGGCCAGCGCCTCGGCCGCGGTGCCGCCGCCCGGGTACCAGTGCACGTCCACGAAGTCGATCTTCGATCCGGCGATCGACAGCACCGTCTGGTTCCAGCTGCCGGCGTCGCCCTCGCCGACCAGGGCGTCCGGCCAGTTCGCGGGCATGGTGAGCACCGCGCCGACCTTGATCGCCGGGTCGACCGCCTTCATCGCGTCGGCGAACGCGACGACGCCGCGGGCATACGCCGCCGGGCTCTTGTCCGGGTGGTGGTCGGCCTCCCACGCCGCGCCGTAGTGGCCGTTGCCGTAGTTCTCGTTGCCGACCACCCAGTACCTGGTGCCGTACTTCTTGGTCACGTTGGCGTACCGCACCCAGTCGGCGGCCTCCTCGGGCGTCCCGGTGCCGTAGTTGGCGATGATCATCGGCTCGGCGTCCATCCGCTTCACCGACGCCATGAACGTGTCGAAGTCGGTGTCCGGCGCCACGTATCCACCCGGAGCGGTGTGGTCCTTCCAGTGATAGATGTCGCCGTAGGAACCGCCCGGGTACCGTTTGACCCGCACCCCGGCCGACTTCATCAGGTCGGACACCGCCGTGGTGCCGAGCTGGGAGTCCCAGATCGCGTCGTTGATCCCGAGTCCGGTCTCCGGCATGGTCGCCAGCCCGCCCCGGACGTTGACGGTGACCGCGACCGCCGCGGACGCCGCGCTGGAATGCCCGGGGCCGACGAGAACGGCGGCGCTCAGAAGCGACGTCACGAGCGCGGCGAGAAAACGGCGAATCCGCATGGGAAGTCCCATCGACACAGCGGTGATCAAGTGGCCTCATGCTGAGATCGCCCCATCCCCGTGTCAACGCCGAGCCGAGCCGCCGCCCTCGTCCGCCGCCGGCCGGGCCCGCGCCGCAGAAACCGCATCATGCCTGTTCAGCGCCCCCGACCCGGCGCCTCCGAGGTGCCCGCCCCCGCCCTCGCGGCCCCTTCCGCCGCTCCCGCGTTCCGTGAAAACTTTCACGCCGGGCCCCACCGTCCGTGTGGACGTCGCGCCGGAGAGGAACCGGCGCCGCGACCGATTCGCCGTCTGGGTTGGAGGTGTTATGTAGCTGATTGCCGGTTAGCTGGTGTTTCGCTGGAGACTGGTGGGAACAGTGCGGCCGGAAAGGCGCGATCTGACACTAGGATGATCGTGAACATCGCACGGCGTGGCCCGTGACTCCTGCGTCAGTACGCACGGCCGGTGAGGAGCGACGGTGGCGGACGAGCGGCCTCGGCCGAAGGGTTTCGACCCGAGTGTGCCGAACATTGCTCGCATGTACGACTACTACCTCGGTGGCAAGGACCACTACGAGGCCGACCGGGTGCGGGCCGAGGAGGCGATGTCCGCCGATCCCACCCTGCTGTCCACGATCAAGGCCAACCGGGCCTTCCTCGGACGTGCGGTGCGCCATCTCGCCGAGCAGGGCATCGACCAGTTCCTCGACATCGGCACCGGCCTGCCCACCCAGCAGAACGTGCACCAGATCGCGCACTCGGTGAACCCCGACGCCCGCGTGGTGTACGTCGACTACGACGAGCAGGTCGTCGCGCACGCGCGGGCGCTGCTCGCCGGGTCGGGAAACGTGCGGATCGTCCAGGCCGACCTGCGCCGTCCCCAGGAGATCCTCGACCACCCCGACACCGGCAGGCTGCTGGACTTCAGCAAGCCGGTGGCGCTGCTGCTGGTGGCGACGCTGCACTTCATCCCGGACGAGGACGACCCGCCCGGCATCATGGCCCACCTGCGCGACGCCCTGGCGCCCGGCAGCCACCTGGCGCTCACGCACGCCTCGGCCGACGGCATCCCCGACGTGGTCGCCAAGGTCGTCGAGGTCTACAAGAAGACCTCCGCACCCGGAACGCCGCGCACCGCCGAGCAGGTGCGCGCGCTGTTCGGCGACTTCGAGCTGCTCGACCCCGGGCTGGTGTGGGCGCCGCTGTGGCGTCCGGAGCAGCCGGTGAGCCCCGAGGAGGCCCTGCGCATCTGGTTCTACGCGGGCGTCGGCCGCAAGTCCTGAGGTCTTGGCGGACCGGCTCCGATCGTTGGTCGTTGGGGAGGACATGGCCGAGGGAGACGGCGACATGCGAGCCATGACGGTCGGGGCCGCGCTGGCGGACGCGGCGAAACGGGGCGGGGCGTTCCTGCACGACGGCGACGACACCCTCACGTTCGGCCGGTTCGACGAGCTGGCCGACCGGGTCGCGGCCGGGCTGCTGGCGCGCGGCGTCCGGCGCGGCGACCGGATCGGGCTGCTGGGCCCGAACACGCCGCAGTGGCTGGCCGTCTTCTTCGGCGCCGCGCGGATCGGCGCGGTCGTCGTCCCGCTGAACGTGCGGTACCGGGAGCGGGAGCTGTCGTACATGCTCGGCCAGAGCGGCGCCCGCATGGTGGTCAGCGTGGACGCAGTCCCCGACTTCGACTTCGCGGCGTTCTTCGACGGCTTCCGCGCGCAGCTGCCGGACGTGCGCGACTACGTGTTCTTCGGCGGGGGATTCGCGGGCAGCGTCTCGTTCGACGAGCTGACCGCGACCCCCGTCGACGCGGCGGCGCTGACGGCGGCCCGCGAGGAGGTGACCCCGGACCACCCGCTGCTGATCCTCTACACGTCCGGGACGACCGGACGCCCCAAGGGCGCGGTCATCACCCATGGCGGCATCCTGGCCTCGGCGTCGGCGCAGGCCGAGCACTTCGCGATGGGCCCCGGCGACGTCCAGCTCGGGCACCTGCCGTTCAACCACGTCGGCGGCATCACCTGCACCATCATGACCGCGCTGGTCAGCGGGGGAGCGGTGGCGCTGGTGCCCGCGTTCGGCCCGGACGCCTCGCTGCGCGCGATCGAACGTCACCGCGTGACCGTCCTGGCCGCGGTGCCGACGATGTACGTTCTGATGCTCGGCCGCGACGACTTCGCCGACCGCGACATGTCGTCGGTGCGGATCTGCATAGCGGGCGGTTCCAACGTGGAACCCGCGCTGGCCGAGACGATCCGGCGGGGCTTCCCGGCGGCGTCGCTGTACGGCCTGTACGGGCTGTCGGAATCGTCGGGCGCGTGCGTCCTGTCACGCCGGGACGACGACCCGGAGACGGTGTCCCGCACCCTCGGCGCGGTGATCGGCGACTTCGAGGCGCGGGTGGTCGGCCGGGACGGGGCCGTCCTGCCGCCCGGGGAGGCCGGCGAGCTGCAGATCCGCGGCGGCTGCGTGGCCGCCGGGTACTGGGACATGCCAGCGGAGACCGCCGAGGTCTTCCTGCCGGACGGCTGGCTGGCCACCGGCGACATGGTGGAGATGGAGCCCTCCGGCCACCTGGTGCTGCGCGGCCGCAAGAAGGAGATGTACATCCAGGGCGGCTTCAACGTCTACCCGGTGGAGATCGAGAACGTCCTGACCGCGCACCCGAAGGTCGCGATGGCCGCGGGGATCGGCGTGCCCGACGACGTTCTCGGCGAGGTCGGCCGCTTCTACGTGGTGCCCCGGCCGGGGGCCGAGCCCCCCACCGCCGAGGAGCTCACCGCCTACTGCCGGGACCGGCTGGCCGACTACAAGGTCCCCCGCCAGTTCGTCGTCACCACCGACGTGCCGCTGACCCCCGTGGGGAAGATCCACAAGTCCCTGCTCAAGGAGCGCCACCTGGCGGACTCCCAGGGCGCGGACGCGAGAGAAGTCTCGTGACCTCCGTGCACCGCCCCGGCATCGGGGAGCTGATCTTCGAACGAGGACCTGGCGACGTGCGCCTGTGGTGCGTCGAGCGACCTCCGCACAGCTCGCTCTACGGCATGCCGGTCCAGGCGACGATAATGCTCCAAGGCACCGAGGAGCTCGACCAGGCCGACCCGTCCCTTGTCGCCGAGGTGCTCGGTGACGTCGACCGTCACCTTGAGGCCGGACTTCGTTTCATGCACGGGACGCTCGTCGGCGACCCGGCTTTCTTCGGCCTCGCCGAGGCGGACATTGATCCCTACCGGGAACTGCGCGCCACGGACCTGCCGGTGGACTCTCCGCAGCTCAACTTCTATGTCGACGAGTGGCACATACGCTTCGCCGAGGGGCGGTTCCCCATCTGCCACCCCTACGGCATCGCGGTCGCCTTCGATCAGCGGACACCGATCCGGGTCGACGACCTCAGCGACGCCGAGGAACTCGAGATGGAGTGACCGGCGCCGTCCGTGATGCGGGACCGCGGGATGCGGGACCGCGGGATGCGGCGGCCACGGGTCAGCCCGGATCCAGAACGCGCAGGGCGTCGGCGGCGGCCCGGCGAACGCGGGGGGAGTCGCCGCCGGACAGTTCGGTGAGATGGTCGGTGACCTCGGGGCCGGCCGAAGGCGGCGGGCCGCCGTGCGACCGCCCGTACTCGGTCAGCGCGAGTGCCGCCTGGTAGCGGACGGCTTCGTCGGGGTCCCGGAGCAGGGCGGTGAACAAGTCGGCGTTGTGCCGGTCGCCCGCCGCCCCCAGCGCGCGGGCGGCGGCGCCGCGCACTGCCGGAGGCGCCGCCGTCCGGCCTGCCACCAGCGCACGCAGCCGCCGGACGGCGCCGGGTGTGCCGATGCGGCCCATCGCCCAGGCGGCGACCGGACCGGCGTCGCGGTCGTGCAGCCAGCGGACGGCCGCCGCCAGGCCGCGGTCCCCGCATTGCCCGGCGACACCGAGCAGGACCCTCGCCACGGAGGGGGCGCGTTCGGCGTCGAGCGCCGCGAGCAGGCGGTCGGCCGTCTCCGGCCGCGGATCCCGGGACAGGATCCTTGCCGCGGCCTGCCGCACCTCCGGCTCGGCGGCGGTGAGCGCGGCGACCGCGAGGTCCCGGCGGCCGCGCTGGGCGACCATGGTCAGGGCCGTCGCACGTGCCCTTCCCGGGCCCGAAAGCGCCACCCGCGACAGCGGGGGCAGCAGGACGTCGTCGTGTTCCCGCAGGTGCAGCACCCTCCAGACCACCACGCCCGCGAAGTCCCGGACCGCCCGCGCGGGATCGTCGAGCAGGTCGACCAGCGCCTCGACGTCCCCGGGCTCGCCAGCCGGCGCAGCGCGACCAGCGCGTTCAGCCTGACGTGGTACTCCTCGTCGCGCAGCAGCCGCCCGAGCGCGGCGGTGACGGCCGGACCGGTCAGCTCCAGGCGGTCCGCCGCCGACGCGGCCCGGCGCCGGACCCGTGCGTCCGGGTCGGCCAGCAGTTCGACCAGAAGGTCGTGGACCGGCCTCTCGACGGCGCGCCGCCCGTCCCGCGGCGCAGGCGCCCCGCGCGTTGGCGCCAGGAGCCTGCCGAGCCCGATCGCCGCGGCCGCGCGCACCCCGGGATCGCGGTCCCGCGCGGCCGCGATGAGGACCGCGGTGTGCTCTGGGCGGCCGATCCGTCCCAGTCCTTTGACGGCGGCCGCACGCCGCGGCGGATCGGCCTCTGAGATCTCTCGCACGAAGAACGCGATCTGGTGCTCGGTCCCCACGGCATCTCCCCCTTGCCCAGGGAGACGTCCACGCCACCCGTGCGGTTGTCTCCGCCCGGCTCCTCCGGGAGGGGCAGGATGGTCCGATGTGTAGGAATATGATAATCGTTATCGTGTTCATCCTGCTTCCTGGTGAAGGGGAGTCATGTCTGAGGTGTCGTCTTCGTCCCTGGCTGTCGGGGTCGATGAGGTGGCCGGGGTGGTGGCCGAGGTGCTCGGTGTCGAGGCGGTGGATCCCGATGCGCCGCTGACCGTGCTGGGGCTGGACTCGTTCACCGCCGTACGGTTGCGTCGCAGATTGCGGGAGCTGGGACTGGATCTGCCGATGACGGCGTTCCTGGGGAACGCGACCGTCCGCGGCGTCGCCACGGGGGGCGCCGAGCCCGGGGAGCGTGACGAGGGATTCCCGCTGACGCCGTTGCAGGCCGCGTACTGGATCGGGCGGGATCCCGCGTTCCCGCTCGGGGGCGTGGCGACGTTCTACTACCGCGAATACGACCGGGTGCCCGGGCCGGAGGGAGCGGAGAGGGATCTCGCCCGGCTCACCGCCGCGTGGAACCGGCTGGTGGCCCACCACCCGATGCTCCGCATGATCGTGGACGGGGAGGGGCGGCAGCACGTCCTTCCCACGGTCGACGAATACGAGATCGAGGTCGTGGATCTGAGGGCGGACGGCGAGCAGGAGGCGGACGCCCGGCTCGCCGCGATGCGCCATGAGTGCTCGCACCAGGTGCGCGACGCGGGGCGGTGGCCGCTGTTCGACGTGCGCGCGGCGTTCCTGCCGGACGGGCGGACGCGGATCCTCCTCGGGGTCGACGTGCTCGCGCTCGACCTGGCGGGCTGGATGCAGATCCTCGCCGAGTGGGGCGACCTGGTCGCCGACCCGGCGGCCGATCTGCCCGCCGCGCCGATCACCTTCGCCGAGCTGGTCGAGCGTCGCGCCGCCGACCCCGCCGAGGCGGAACGCAGGGAACGCGACCGGGCGTACTGGCGGCGGCGGGCGGACGCGCTCGCGCCCGGACCGTCGCTGCCGTGGGCGACCGACCTGGCGGAACTGCGCCGGCACCGGTTCAGCCGGTGGGCGGGCGAGCTGTCGTCGGAGGAATGGGGCGCGCTGAGGGGACGCGCGGCCGGACGCGGGCTCAGCCCGACCGGCGTGCTGCTGGCCGCGTTCGGGCTCGTGCTGGCGCGGTGGGGCGCGTCCGCGCCGTTCTGCCTGAACACGACACTGTTCGACCGGCCCGACGACCCCGAGCTGGCGCACCTGGTCGGCGACTTCACCTCGACGGTCCTGGTCGAGGTGCCCGACGCGGGCACCCGCGGATTCGGCGAGTTCGCGGCGCGGGTCAACCGGCGGTTCTGGACGGACATGGAGCACCGCGCGGTGTCGGGTGTCGAGGTGCTGCGGGACGCGGGGGTGACCGGGCTGACACCGCGCTATCCCGTGGTGTTCACCAGCGGCGTGGGCCTGTCGGACCCGGAACGCGACCCGGCCGCGTGGCTGGGCGAGGAGGTCTTCGGCATCTCGCAGACCCCGCAGGTGGCGCTGGACCACATCGTCCACGAGGAGGGGGGACGGCTGCGCATCGCCTGGGACGCGGTCGACGGCGCGTTCGCCGACGGGTTCGTGGCGGGCATGCGCGACGCCCATCTGCGGCTGCTGCGGCGGCTCGCCGCCGAGGAGGACGTGTGGGACGATCCGGGATTCGGCTGGGATCCCACCTTCCTGCCCGAGGAGCCGCTGGACCGCAGCCCGTTCGGCGACGCCGGGCCTCTGCTGAACGATCCGCTGCGTGCCGCCGCCCAGGCCATGCCGGACAACGCGGCGCTGCTGGATCCGGCGGGCGGGCTCACCCACGGGGAACTGGCCGAAGGCGCCGAACGCATCGGCGGCGTGCTGGCCGCCTCGGGTGTCGGGCCGGGCGATCTGGTCGCGGTCGCCTTCGACAAGGGCATCGACCAGGTGACCGCGCTGCTGGGTGTGTGCGCGAGCGGCGCCGGTTACGTCCCGGTGGAGCCGTCGTGGCCCGCGGGCCGGATCGCGTCGGTGTGCGAGCAGGCCGGGGTGCGGACCGCCCTGGTCCCCGAGGGTTCGGCCGTCGAGTGGCCCCCGCAGGTGCGGGTCCACGGGGTGACGGGTGAGGGAGAGCGGGCTCGGCCGCGTGCGGCCAGGGCCGACGATCTGGCTTATGTGATCTTCACGTCGGGATCGACGGGCCGTCCCAAGGGCGTGGCCATCGAGCACCGCGCGGCGCGCACCACCATCGACGACCTGATCGACCGGTTCCCCGTCGGCCCGGACGACCGGGTGCTCGGGCTGTCGGCGTTCAGTTTCGACCTGTCGGTGCACGACATCTTCGGTGTCATGGGCACCGGTGCCGCCCTCGTCCTGCCCGACGCCGACCGTCAGCGCGACCCCGGACACTGGCTCGACCTGATGGAACGGCACCGCGTCACCGTCTGGAACACCGCGCCCGCGCTGATGGAGATGCTCGTCGAGTACGCCGAGATCGAGCCGGAGCGGGCCCGCGCGGTGCTGGCGCCGCTGCGGCTGGTGTTCCTGTCGGCCGACTGGATCCCGGTGACGCTGCCCGACAGGATCCGGGCGCTGGCACCGCGGGCGCGGGTGGTCAGCCTCGGCGGGGCGACGGAGGCGTCGATCTGGTCGATCTGCCACCCGATCGGCGACGTGGACCCGTCCTGGCCGAGCATCCCGTATGGGCGGCCGTTGCGCGGCCAGTCCTTCCACATCCTCGACCGGCGTGGACGTCCCTGCCCGGTGGGGGAGGCGGGCGAGCTGCACATCGGCGGCGACGGCCTGGCCCGCGGCTACATCGGCGACGAGGCCCAGACACGGGAGCGGTTCGTCGTCGACCCGGTGCTCGGCCGCCGCCTCTACCGGACGGGGGACCTCGGCCGCTGGCGGACGGACGGCACCATCGAGTTCCTCGGACGCCTCGACCGGCAGGTGAAGATCCGCGGGCATCGCATCGAGCTCGGCGAGGTGGAGTCGGCCCTGAACCGGGCGCCCGGCGTGCGGCACTCGGTGGCGCTGTCGGTGCGCGGCCCCGACGACCGGCCGCGGCTGGTCGCCTACCTGGTCGCCGCCGGTCCGGGCGAGCCGCCGTCCGACGACGCGCTCATCGCCCACCTGCGGGACCGCGTGCCCGACTTCATGGTGCCGAGCCGCATGCTCTGGCTGGAGGAGTTCCCCGTCACCGCCAACGGCAAGATCGACTACGCGGCCCTGCCGAACCCCTATCGGCGTGCGGCCGCGCCTCCCGAGCAGCGGCCCGCACGAGACCCCGCCGCCCCGGCCGCCCCGGCGGCCAGCGAGGAGGAGGGGCTGGCGGCACTGCTCAGGCAGGCGGGCGAGCAGGGCCTGGACGTGGCGGTGCGCATCTCCGGCGGCACCCTGTCCCCGGCGCGGGCGCTGACGGCCGCAGGGGAGTGGGCCGGCCGGCTGTCGGCGGCGGCCGCGGGCCAGGGCGTCACCCTGCACGAGCGGCTGCCCGCCGACGGGCTGATCGAACTCGGCGTCGTCACGGCACCGATACCCGCTCCACCCCCCGAACCACCGGTTCCGCCGGCTCGGCCGCCGGCCGAGACCGTCCGGGCGCCCGAGCCGGAGCCCGCCGCGACCGGCGAGCCTGCGGCCGACCCCGAGGTCGAGCGGGTGGTGGCCGAGACGTTGGGCGAACTGCTCGGCGGCGTCCCGGTCGACGTGACCACCCCCTTCATGCGCCTCGGCGCCACCTCCCTCACGCTCGTGCGGGCGCACGCCAGGCTCACCGAACGGCTCGATCCCGGCCTGTCCGTCGTCGACCTGTTCACCAGGCCGACCGTGCGGGACCTCGCCGCGTGGATCACCGCCCGGCGCACGGACCAGGCCGTCGCCCTGCCCGAGCGGCACGCCGTGCGGGAGACCGCCGCCGACCCGGCGGCGCGCCGGGCGCACAACCGCCGGCTCGCCCGCCGGCAGGCCGCCGAGGCCGCGCGATGAGCGGGCGAGAGCCGCTGCCCGACTCGGACGCCGCCGTCGCCGTCATCGGGCTGGCCTGCCGGTACCCGGGGGCGCCGGACGCGGACGCGTTCTGGGACATGCTCGTCCAGGGCCGTGAAGGGCTGACGAGGCTCACCGACGAGGAACTCGCCGCCGGTGGCGTCCCCCGGGCGCTGCGCCGCGACCCCGCCTACGTGCCGGTCGCCGGTCTCATCGAGGGGCAGGACCTGTTCGACCCCGAGCCGTTCGGGCTCACCGACGCCGAGGCCGCGCTGCTGGACCCGCAGCACCGGCTGTTCCTGGAGTGCGCGTGGCGGGCGCTGGAACAGTCCGGCCACGGCGGCGGACGCGGCGCCGGAGCGGTCGGGGTGTTCGCCGGGGCGGCGCAGAGCGCCTACCTGGCGAGCAACCTCGCCGGCCGCTGGGACCCGACGGGCGGCGGCGCCGACCCGGCCGGGAGCCTGCAGACGGCGATCGCGACGCAGACCGACTACATGCCGCTGCAGGCCGCGTACCGGCTGAACCTCACCGGCCCGGCGGTCGCGGTGAACACCACGTGCTCCACCTCGCTGGTCGCGGTGCACATGGCGGCCCAGTCGCTGCTGTCGGGCGAGTGCGACACCGCGCTCGCGGGAGGGGCGTCGCTGATCGTGCCGCAGGGCCGCGGATACCTGCCCATGGCGGACGGGATCTACTCCCGTGACGGCAGGGTGCGCCCGTTCTCCGCGCACGGCAGCGGCGTCGTCTACACCCAGGGCGTCGGCGTCGTGGTGCTGCGCCGCCTGCGCGAGGCGCTGGACGACGGCGATCCGGTCCTGGCCGTCGTGCTCGGCTCGGCGGTCGGCAACGACGGAGCGGCGAAGGCGGGCTTCACGGCGCCGTCCGTGCGCGGCCAGGCCGCCGTCATCGCCGAGGCGCAGGCGGTGGCGGGCGTCGGGCCGCGGCAGATCGGTTACGTCGAGGCGCATGGCACCGCCACCCGCATCGGCGATCCGATCGAGGTGACGGCGCTGCGCCGCGTCTTCGGCGACACGGGGCCGGCCTGGTGCGGGCTCGGATCGGTCAAGAGCAACATCGGCCACGCCAACTCGGCCGCCGGGATCGCCTCGTTCATCAAGACGGTGCTGGCGGTGCGCGCGGGGACCCTGCCCGCGTCCCTGCACGCCGAGCCCGTCAACGAACTGCTGGGGCTGGACGGGTCCGCGTTCGAGGTCGTCACCGAGACCCGGCCGTGGACGGGCCCGAAGCTCGCCGGGGTCAGCTCGTTCGGCATCGGCGGGACGAACGCGCACGTCATCGTCGGCCCGCCGCCCGAACAGCGGCCGCCCGCGGAACACGGCGATCCGCGACCGCACACGATCATCCTCTCGGCGCACGGCCCGCGGGCGCTCCGCGACACCGCCGCCGGCCTCGCGGCATGGGCCGGAGAACGGCCGGGTGTCGGCACGGCCGACCTGGCGTACACCCTCCAGACCGGCCGTGAGCACCTTCCGCACCGGCTCGCCGCCGTGGTCGCCGACGGCGAGTCCCTCGAATCCGCGCTGCGCGCGGCGGTTCCGGCGGGCCCCGTCTCGACATCCCCGCGCGTGGTGTTCGCCTTCCCGGGCGGCGGCAGCGCGCGGCCGGGGATGGGAGCCGAGCCGTACGCCGCCGAGCCGGTGTTCGCCGACTGCGTGGACGAGTGCGCGGAACTGTTCGCCGGCCTCCTCGGCCTGGACATCCGGACGGTCGTCCAAGGCGAGGCGGCCGACACCGCGCGTGCCCACGGCGCGGTGCACGGGCTGCCCGCGCTGTTCGCGGTGTCACTGGCGACGGCGCGGCTGCTGGAGTCCTGGGGGATCGGACCGCATGCGGTGCTCGGCCACAGTCTCGGCGAGTACACCGCCGCGGTGGTCAGCGGCGCCCTGCCGCTGGCGGACGCCGCGCATCTCATCGCGGTGCGGTCCAGGGCGCTGGCCGAGGCCGCCGGTGACGGGGCGATGCTGGCGGTCCCGTTGCCCGAGCGGGACACGCGCGCCCTCCTCACCCGGCACCCCGCCGTCGATCTCGCGGCCGTCAACGGCCCGAACGCGTGCGTGGTGTCCGGGCCGCGCGCCGAGGTGGCGGAACTGGAGGCCGAGCTGCGCGCCACCGGCCTGGCACCGACCCGGCTGCGGTTCGACGGGGCGGCGCACTCGCGCCTGATCGACCCGGCGCTGCCGGCCATGCGCGACGCCGCCGCCCGGGTACGGGCGGGCACCCCGGCCGTCCCGCTGATCAGCACGGTGACCGGCGCGGTGGCCGACGGCGAGTTCGGCACGGCCGAGCACTGGGTGCGTCAGCTCCGGCATCCGGTGCTGTTCTCGCAGGCGCTGCGGACGACCGTCGACACGGTGGGCGGATCACCCGACCTGCCGGTGGTGCTCGTGCAGGTCGGTCCGGGCGCCGCGCTCGCCACCCTCGCACGAGGGCACGACCTGCCCGGGCTGCGCGCGGCCGTGACCACGCTCGCGGCCGACGGCGCCGAGGGCGATCTCGCCGGAGTGCGGGCCGCCGCCGGACGGCTGTGGACCCACGGCGTGGACGTCGACTTCACCGCCATGCACCGGCCTGGACGGCGCCGCGTGGCCGCACCCGGATACGCCTTCCAACGACGCCGCCTGTGGATCGACCCACCGGAACGGCCGGTCGTCGACGCCGACGGCGACGCCCCCGACGACACCGAGCCGCTACAGGTCCCCGTGTGGCGGCAGACCGCCCCGCTCGACCCCGTCGAGCGGCTGGACGGCCGGTGGCTCGTCGCCGGACGCCACCGGACCGAGGTCGACGAGGTCTGCGCCGTCCTCACGGACGCCGGCGCCGAGGCCGTCCCCCTCGCGGACGTGGACGACGCCTCGGCCGGGAAGTGGACGGGTGTCGTCACGCTCGCCCACGGCGGCGACCCGGACAGCCAGGACAGCCCGGACGGCTCGGACGAGCCGGACGCGGTGACCGAGGAGATCCTGCGGCACGCGCGCGTCGCGGAGGTCATCGCCGCCGCCGCCGAGCCGCCCGGTCTGCTGCTGCACGTCACCCGGTCGGCGCAGCGGGTCCAGAACGCCGACCGGCCCGATCCGGTCGCGGCCGCGTCGCTCGCGCTGCCGCGCGTCCTCGCCCAGGAGCAGCCAGGGCTGCGCTGGCGCGCGCTCGACCTGGACGGCCGGGCGGACCTCGCCGCATCGCTGCGGGCCGAACTCGGTGACGCGACCGCGGCGGGCGGCTCCGGCGCGGAGATCGCCGTCCGCGGCGGCGACCGCTGGGTCCGCGGCATGCGGCCGTGGCGCCCGGCGACCGGGAAGCCGCGGACCGAGCCGGGGCACCTCGCCTTGATCATCGGCGGGCTCGGGGACGTCGGCCTGACCACCGCCGCCCACCTGGCCCGGCAGGGGCTGCGCGTCGTCGTCACGTCCAGGAGCGCGCCGCCCGAGGACGGCGAACGCGCCGAATGGCTGCGGGTGCTCGCCGACGAGGGCCTGGACGTCCAGGTGCGGCAGGTGGACGCCGCCGACGCCCGCGAGACCACGGCGCTGCTGGCCGAACTCGCCGCGCAGGCGCCGATCGCGGTGGTGGTGCACGCCGCCGGCGTCGTCGCCACCGCCGACCTGGAACCGCTGCGGCGCGTCACGACCGAGCACGTCACCGGGCACGTCCGCGCCAAGATCGCAGGGGTGCTGGCACTGCGGACGGCGCTGGACGCGCTGCCGCCCGACCGGCTGCCGCACGCGGTGGTGCTGATGTCGTCGGCGGGCACGCTGGTCGGCGGCATCGGCATGGGGCCGTACTGCGCCGCCAACCGCTACCTGGACGCCTACGCCGAAGCGCACGGCGGCTCCGGATGGGTCAGCGTCGTGTGGGACGTCTGGAAGGCCGGCCCGCTGGGCGGCGAGCGCGAGGTGCGGACGCCGTACGCGCTGGACGCCCGCACCGGCATGGGCGCCCTGGACCGGGTGCTGGCGAGCGGCGAGCGCGGCGTCCTTCCGCCCGTGGTGGCGGTCTCCGCCACCGACCTGCGGGAACGGATGGCCACGGCCGCCTTCACCGCGCCCCCGCCGCCCGGCGCGGCCGAGACCGCGGGCGGCGCGGGCCTGACCGCGGCGCAGCGCGCCGTTGCGGACCTGTGGTCGGAACTGCTCGGCGTTCCGGTGACCTCGCCCGACGCCGACTTCTTCGCGCTCGGCGGCCACTCCCTGCTGGCCACCCGCATGCTGACCACGCTGCGCGCCGGCTTCGGCGTCGAGTTGAGGCTCCGCGACCTGTTCGACCGGCCGACCGTCGCGGGCCTCGCCGAACTCCTGGAAGGCCCGGCCGGCCCGGCACCCGCCCCCGCCCCCGCGTCCGACGGCGCCCGCGAACCGGGCGACGGAACGTTCCCGATGACGCGCGTGCAGCACGCCTACTGGGTCGGACGCGGCGGCGGCTACGCCCTCGGCGACATCGCCTGCCACTTCTACCTGGAGTACGACTGCGCCGGCCTGGACCTGGCCCGGTACGAGGCCGCCTGGCGCAAGGTGATCGCCCGGCACCCGATGCTCCGCACCATCGTCACCGGCGACGGCCGCCTGAGGACGCTCGACCACGTCCCGCCGTACCGGATCCGTGTGCACGACCTCACCGGCGCCGACGAGCCCGTCCGCGCCGAACGGCTGGCCAGGCTGCGCGACCGCGTCTCCCGCGACCCGGGGCCGCCCGACCGGTGGCCGCTGGTGCAGATCCGGGCCGCCCGCCTGCCCGGCGGCCGGGTGCGGCTGTTCATCGGCGTGGACGTGCTGATCTGCGACGCCGGAAGTTACTGGATCATCGACCGGGAGGTCCGCCGCTGCTACGAGGATCCGGACGCCGCGCTGCCGGAGATCGGCGTGGACTTCGCCGCCTGCGCGCGGGCGATGGAGGCGGCCCGGGACGGCGACGAGTGGCGGCGTGCCGCCGCCTACTGGCGGGACCGCATCGACACCCTCCCCGGCCCGCCGCCGCTGCCCGTCACCGACGTCGACGGGCCGCCGCGATTCGCGCGCCGCACGGGCCGGCTCGGCACCGCCGAGTGGGACGCGCTGCGCCGCCAGGCCGCCCGGCGCGGCACCACGCCCACCGCCGTGCTGCTGGCCGCCTATGCCGAGACGCTGGCGGCCTGGTCGGACGCCCCGCACTTCGCGCTGACCCTGACCCTGTTCGACCGGCCGCCGCTGCACCCGGACGTCGACGCGGTGGTCGGCGACTTCACCTCGCTGCTGGTGCACGAGGTGGACCGCCGCACGCCGGGCTCGTTCGCCCAGCACGTCCGGGCCGCGCACCAACGGCTGTTCGCCGATCTCGACCATCGCGCGTACTCGGCGCTGGACCTGTTCGCCGAACGCTCCGCGCGCACCGGCGAGGTCGGATCGGTGCCGGTGGTGTTCACCAGCGCGCTCGGGCTGGAGGACCTGGTGGGCGGGGAACCCGACCTGCAGTGGGTCGGGGAGCAGGTGCACGCGCTCAGCCAGACGCCGCAGACCTGGCTCGACCACCAGGTCCTCGTCCAGCGCGGCGAACTGCTGCTGCAGTGGGACTTCGTCGAAGGCGTCCTGCCCGCCGACGAGGTGGACAGGGTGTTCGCCGGATACGTCGCGCGGGTGCGGCGCCTGGCCACCGACCCGGGCGCCTGGGACGAAGACCCCGCGCCCAAGGGGATTACCGATGACGTGCTCGTCCCGCTGAGAGACGGCACCGGCGACCGCACCCTGTACCTGCTGCACCCGTCCGGTGGCGACGTCATGTGCTACGCGGAGCTGTCCCGGCTGCTGGACGAGCGGTTCTCCGTCGTCGCCGTCACCGACCCCGGGCTGATCGGCGTCGATCCGCCCGGCGCGGCACTGGACGACCTCGCCCGCGGCTACGCGGACGTGATCCGCCGCGACTCCGCCGGCCCGTACCTGCTGGGCGGCTGGTCGATGGGCGGAAGCGTCGGTCAGGAGGTCGCCCGCCTCCTCCACGAGCAGGGGGAGACCGTCGGCCTGCTGCTGATGCTCGACTCCAACGACCCCACGTACATCACCCCGATCGACGCGGCGGACCCGGACGCCGCCGACGCCGAGGCGACCGTCCGGCTGCTGGGCGCCCTGGAGGCGTTCCGCGGCATCGACCTGGGCGTCGGCACACCGCCGGGACGGGCGGCGCTGCTCCGCATGCCCCCGGCCGGCCGGCACGCGGAGGTCGCGCGGCGGCTGCGCGAGCACGGGCTGCTCGGCCGCCGCGACGACGTCAGAGACCGGATCGGCGTCTTCGCACGGCACCTGCGCGGCCTCGCCGAGCACACCCCGAAACGCCTCGCCGACACGACCACCACCACGTTGTTGGTGCGCGCCGACCGGCCCGCGTCCCGCAACTCCGGCATCGGGATGGGCGTGGACGACACCCCGCCCGGCCGGCCCGACCTGGACTGGGAACGGCATCTGGCCGGTCCCCTCGACGTCCACGGCGTCGACGCCGACCACTACGGCCTGCTGCGGGAGCCCGCTCTCACCCGCGTCGCCGAACTGATCAACCGGGCGCTCGCCCGGCACTGAAACCGAACGGGAACCTCTCACGATGAATCCGCTCTCCAAGGCCGCCGCCGCGGCGCTGGCCGCCGGGCTCGCCCTCACCCTGCCGGGATGCGGGGGCGGCGACGACGGCGCGGCCGCGTCGTCCGGCGGCGACACGCTCCGCTACGTCGCGGTCGGCGCGCCCGCCACCGCGATCAACGACCCGCACGGCGGCATCGGCAACCAGTCCGACCTGATCAGGTTCGCGCTGCTGTACGACGTGCTGACCAAGCCGAAGCCCGACGGCACCACCGAGTACCGGCTCGCCACGTCCATCACCCCGGACGCGACGCTGACCCGGTGGACGGTGAGACTTCGGGAGAACGCCGCGTTCACCGACGGGCGTCCCGTCCGCGCCGCCGACGTGCTGTTCTCGCTGCGGCGCGTCCACCGGAAGGCGGCCGAGAACTTCGGCAGGCTGCGGATGTTCGACATGGCACGGTCCCGCGTCGTGGACGACCACACCCTCCAACTGGTCACCACCAAGCCGTACGCCGAGGTGCCGCGGGCCCTGGAGTCGGTGACGTTCGTCGTCCCCGAGGGAACGACGTCGTTCGACAAGCCGCCCGCCGGATCCGGCCCGTACCGGATGACCGGCGGCACCCCGCAGCACGCGGTCCTGGAGCGCAACGACCGCTGGTGGGGGCCCAGGCCGCCGACGCGCCGCATCGAGGTGCGCGCCGTCGCCGACCCGCAGGCGCGCGCTCAGGCGGTCGTCTCCGGGCAGGCCGACGTGGCCGGCAGCGTCGGCCCCGCCTCCGCCCGCCAGGCGCAGGGCAGCCCGAACCTGAAGGTGGTGCGCCGGTCGGGCGTCGTGATGTACCCGTTCGTGATGCGGCTGGACCGCGCACCCTTCGACGACCCGAAGGTCCGTGAGGCGATCAAGCTCGCGACCGACCGGCGGGAACTGCTCGACAAGGTGTTCCTCGGTTACGGCGTGGTCGGCAACGACCTGCTCACCCCGGCGGACCCGTCCAGCCCGCGCGACGTCCCGCAGCGCCCCCGTGACGTCGCCAGGGCCAAGGAGCTGCTGAGGCAGGCCGGGCACGGCGGCGGGCTGACCCTCACCCTGTCCACCACCACCTCCTACCCGGGGATGGACACCGCCGCCAACCTGTTCGCCCAGCAGCTGCGCGAGGCGGGCATCACCGTCCGCGTGAAGATGGAGCCCCCGGACACCTACTGGACCGGCGTCTTCGCCAAGAGCGACTTCTACACCGGCTACTTCGGCGGCATCCCGTTCCTGGACGTGGCGCGGGTGTCGCTGCTCGGCGACGCCCCCACCAACGAGACGGCCTGGAAGCGGCCCGCCTGGGACGCCGCGTTCGACAAGGCCCTGGCGACCAGGGACGAGCGAAAGCGTCGCGAGGAGTTCGGCGCGCTCCAGCGGCAGCTGCGCGACGACGGCGGCTATGTGGTCTGGGCGGCCGGTGACGGCCTGGACCTGACCTCCGCCCGCGTGGCCGGCCTGCCCACCGGCGCCGGGTTCGAGAGCAACTTCGTCGAGCGGGTGCGGCTGACACGGTGACGGCCCGGATCCTCGCCTTCGCCGCGCGCACGGTCGTCGTCCTGTTCCTGGTGTCGGTCGCGGTGTTCGGCGCCACCGAACTGCTCCCGTCGGACGCGGCGCTGACGCGGTCCGGCGGGACGGCCGACGCCGAACTGCGCGCCCGCCTCGGCCTGGACCGCCCGGCATGGCAGCGCTACGCGACGTGGCTCGCCGGCATGGCGCGCGGCGACGCGGGCCATTCCCTGCTCACCGACCGTCCCGTTGCGCAGATGGTCGCCGAGCGGCTGCCCGCCACGCTCACCCTCGCCGGGTGCGCCCTCGCCGTCGCCGTCCCGCTGATGTTCGCGTTGGCCTGGGCGGCCGGGTACGCGCCCCCGCACCGCCGTGGCGCGCTGACCACGCTGGTCACCGCGCTGGCGGCGGTGCCGCAGGCGGTGTTCGCGGCGGGCCTGGCGGCGGTGTTCGCCGGTGTGCTGGCCTGGCTGCCACCGGTGTCGCTGGTGCCCGCGGGCGGGTCCCCATTGGAGCGGCCGCAGATCCTCGTGCTGCCCGCCCTGGCGCTGGCGGTCCCGTCCGCCGCGTTCGGCGCGGGCCTGCTCGGCGGCGCCGTCGCCGACATCGTGCGCCGCCCGCACGTGACGTCGGCGGTGGCGCGGGGCGTGCCCCGGGCCCGGGTCGCCGCCCGGCACGTCCTGCCCTACCTGATCGCCCCGGCCGTGCGGGTGCTCGCCGTGGTGACCGGCGGGCTGCTGGCCGCGACGACCGTGGTGGAGACGCTGTTCGGCTACAGCGGGCTCGGCGAGCTGCTGGTCGGCGCGATCGGCAACCGCGACGTGCCGGTCGTGCAGGCCGTCGCGATGCCGGCGGCGGCCGTGGTGCTGGCCGGGCTGCTCGCCGCCGACGTGCTGGCCGCGCTCACCGACCCGCGGCGCGCTCCTGGGCGGGCGGTATGCGAAGAGCGCTGATCGCGTGGACGGTCGTCCTGCCGGCCGTGGTGATCGCCGGTGGGGCGTTCGCGCCGTACGACCCGGCGTCCTCGGTCGGCGCGCCGTGGACGCCGCCGGGCGACGGGTTCTGGCTCGGCACCGACGACGCCGGGCGGGACGTGTTGTCGCGTGTGCTGGCGGGTGGTCGAACCCTCACCGCCGTCGCGTCGGCCGCCGCGCTGGCCGCCGCCGTCCTCGGCACGGCGGGCGGGCTGGCCGCCGGCTGGGCGGGCGGCCGGATCGACCGGCTGCTGACCGGGCTGGCCGACCTGCTGCTGGCGGTGCCGTTCCTGCTGCAGGCGATGGTGCTGGCCGTCGCCCTGCCGCCGTCCGCCGCCGTGGTCGCCGGGACCGTCTGCGGCGGCGCCCCGCTCGGCCTGCGCGTGGTCCGCGACCTGACCCGGCAGGCGCGGGACTCCGGGTACGTGGAGGCGGCCCGGGGGCGGGGCGAGCGGACCGCCGCGATCCTCGGACGCGAGGTGCTGCCCTCCCTGGCCGGAGCCGCCACCGCCGACCTGGTGATGCGGTTCGTCCTGGCGTTGCAGCTCGCGGCGGCGTTCGGGATGCTCGGCATCGGCCCCGAGCCGCCGACCCCCGACTGGGGGCTGATGCTGCGGGAGAACCTGCCCGGAGCCCGCCTGAACCCCATGGCGGCGGCGGCCCCGGCGGCCGCGCTCGGCGTCGTGGCGGTGACGGCGGCGCTGCTCGCGCGGACGTCCCGCACCACGCGCCGTCCCGTGCGCCACGTGGTCGATGCGGCACCTCCCCCCGCCGGTGCCGGGCTCTCGGTCGACGGGCTCGGCGTCGCCGACTCGACGGGACGACCCGTCCTCACCGGTTTCCGCCTGCGCGCCGAGCCGGGCGAGGTCGTCGCGGTCACCGGGCCGTCCGGCAGCGGCAAGACCACGGCGCTGCGGGCCGTGCTCGGCCTGCTGGGGGAGGGGCTTCACCAGACCGGCGGCGCGGTGGGCTGGCGGGGACGGCCCGTCCCGGCCGGACGCGCCGCCCGCCGCTGGCGCCGCGCCTACGTCGGCCTCGTCCACCAGGATCCCGCCGCCACGCTCGACCCGCTGATGACCGTGGGCGCCGCCGTGCTCGACGGGCGGCGCCGCGGCCTGCGCCCGGCCGCCCGCGCCACCCTCACGCGGCTCGGACTCGACGCGGAACGGCTCTGGTCGCGCCGCGCGAACCGGCTGTCGGGCGGGCAGGCGCAGCGCGTGGCCCTGGCCCGCGCGCTCCTCACCGACCCCGCGCTGCTCGTCCTCGACGAACCGACCAGCGGCCTCGACCCGGCCGCCCTCGCACTCGTGACGGACGTCCTCGAACGGCGTCGCGGCGACGGGCGCTCCGTCACGCTGGTGGTCTCCCACGACCGGGACTTCGTCGCCCGCGTCGCCGGCCGGATCATCGACCTGACCCCGCCCGGCGCCGGTCCCGCCGCCCTCCACAAGGCCTCCGCCGGGCCGCCGTCCGGGGCGGGCGAAGTGCTGGCGGTCACCGGCCTCGGCCTGGCCCACGGCCCGACCGCCCTGCTCGACGTCGGCCGGCTGTCGCTGCGGCACGGCGAGTTCGTCGCCGTCACCGGGCCGTCGGGCAGCGGCAAGAGCACACTGCTGCGCGCCCTCGCCGGGCTGCACGCCCCGGAGCGCGGCCGCCTCAGCCTGCGCGGCCGGACACTGCCCTGGCCGCTGGAACGACGCGGCCCCGAGGACGTCCGCGCCGTCCAGTTCGTCGGCCAGGATCCGCTGGGCGCGCTCAACCCCGCCCACCGCGTCGCGACCATCGTGGCCCGCCCCCTTCGCCTCACGGCCGGGACGACCCGGGCCGAGGCGCGCGGGCGCGTCCCGGAACTGCTGCGCGCCGTCGGCCTCGACCCCGCGCTGGCCGCACGCCGCCCGGGCGAGCTGTCCGGAGGGCAACGCCAGCGGGTCGCGCTCGCCCGGGCGCTCGCCGCCGGACCGTCCGTGCTGCTGGCCGACGAGATCACCGCCGCCCTGGACGCCGCGTCCGCCGCCGCCGTCCTGCGGCTGCTGGCCGAGCTGCGCGCCGGCGGCCTGGCAGTGCTGCTGGTGACGCACGACCGCGCGGTGGCGGCGTGCGCGGACCGCGTCCTGCACGTCAACGACCGACAACTCCTAGGAACGGAGTCTTCCAGCCGTGCCCAGTGACGACTTCCTGAAGCCGCTGCGCGACCATCCCTGGATCGATGACGCCCGCCTCGCCCCGGACGGCACCACGGTGCGCCTCCGCCCGTCGGCGTCCGCCCGCGACGACCTCGCCGCCGAGTTCCTGGAGCACTGGGGGGAGGTCTACGACTGGACGTACTCCGAAGGGGAGGGGCGGCACGCCGACGACCTCGACCTGTCCGGATGGCGCGCCTCCGACACCGGCCGCCCGCTCCCCGTCCGGCACATGCGCGAATGGGTGGACCACACCGTCGACCTGGTGCTGAGACTGCACCCGCGCTGGATCCTGGAACTGGGATGCGGGACCGGGCTGCTCATGTACCGGCTGCGCGACCACGTGGCCGGGTACGTCGGCACGGACGTCGCCGGCGCCGCCGTCCGCAGGCTGGACGCCGACGCCCGGCGCCCGGGCACCGCGTTCGCCCGCGCCGCCGCCCACGAGGCCGCATCGCCGCATGTCGAGGCGGCGATGCGGGCGGCGGGCTTCCCCGATGCCCGGCCCGACTGCGTGCTGCTGAACTCGGTGACCCAGTGCTTCCCCGGCACGGCCTACCTGGCGGCGGTGATCCGGGACGCGATCGCGCTGGTCGCTCCCGGAGGCACCGTGGTCGTCGGCGACGTACGAGACGCGCGGCTGCTGTCCGACTTCTGCCGGTGGGTCGAGCACGCGCGGACCCCCGGCGCCGATCCCGCCGAGGTGGCGCGGCGCGCGGCACAGCGGGCCCGGCGCGAACCCGAACTCCTCTTCGACCCGCCGCTGCTCGCCCGGCTGGCCGCGCAGGCCGCCGCCGAGACCGGCCGTACCGTCCGCATGGGCGTCCATCCCAAGACGATGCGGGACGACACCGAGCTGACCCGCTACCGCTTCGACGCCGTCCTGCACGTCGACGCCGCTCCTCGCCCCACCCCGAGGCCGGTCGCCTGGGATGAGCTGCCCGGCGATCGCGCCGCCGCGCTGGCCGGGCTCACCTTCGGCGGAGCGGCGGTGAGCGTCCACGGCATCCCGCGCGACCGCCTGCCCGCGGCCCGGCTCAGGGAGATCGTGGGGGAGCGGGCGGCGGTGGTCGCCGATCCGGCGGATCCTGCCCTTCTCGGGGTGGTGACCCCGCCCGAGGCCGCCGCCGTGCCCGTGGACGAGATCGCCGGACGGCCCGGCACGGCGCACGACCCGTTCGTGCCGTTCACCGCGCGCCGGCTCGCCGAGGTGGCGCGCGCCGTCCTGCGCCGGGACGTGACGATCGAGATCGACGCGGAGACCGCCCTGCCGGAACGCGCCGCCCGCGCCGCCGCGGAGGCGACCGGCACCGATCCGGCCCGGCTGCCGCCCTTCCTGCGGAGGCTGGACGGGGTGGCGGTGCTCGCGATGGCGTCCGCGCTGCGTCCGGCGGGCCTGACCCGGCCGGAACACCGGCTCACCGCCGACGAGATCGCCGATGCCGTCCGGGCCGCCGGCCGCCACCGCTGGATCCTGCGCCGCTGGCTGGACGTCCTGGTCACGCAGGGCATGCTCGTCCGGCACGACGACGGCGCGTACGGCGGGCTGCGGCCGGTGACGCGGCGGGAGGCGGCCGCGGCCGCGGACGGGCTGGCGGCCGATGGCGCCCGGATCGGCTACCCGGCGGAGACGACGCGCTTCATGCTGTCGGCGATGGCACGGCTGCCCGAACTGCTGCGCGACGACCTCTCCGTCCGCGCTCTTCTGTTCGGCGACGACGATGGCGTCGACACCGCCGACGGCGCCTACCGCGACAACGCCGTCAACCGGTATCTCAACGGCGCCGTCGCCGAAGTCATGCGGTGGGCGCAGCGGAACCAGGGTCCTCCGCTGCGGGTGCTGGAACTGGGGGCGGGCGTGGGCGGCACGACCACTGACGCTCTGGCCGCCCTCGCGCACGGCGACGTCGACTATCTGTTCACCGACGTCTCCCGCTACTTCCTCACCCTCGGCAGGGAACGCTTCGGCGCACACCCCGGCGTGCGTTTCGGGACGTTCGACATCAACGCCGACGCAGCCGCGCAGGGGGTGCCGCGCGCGTCGCTCGACGTGGTGCTGTCGGCCAACGTCCTGCACAACGCCCGCCACATCGCGAAGACGCTCTCCGGGCTCGCGGAACTGCTGGCCCCAGGCGGCCTGTTCGTTTTCGTGGAGACGAGCCGGGAGCTGTATTCGATCCTGACCTCGATGCAGTTCCTCATGTCCGCCCATCCCGGCGAGCAGCGCCTGCACCCCGACGACCCCAGGGCGGACGACGAGCGCGTGTTCCTGAGCGAGGATCAATGGCTCGCGCAACTGGAGGACGCGGGGCTGCGGCCGTGGTTCACGCTGCCACGCCCCGACCATCCCCTGGCCGAGGCGGGGCTCCGCTTGTTCGTCGCGCGCCGCGCCTAGGCGGAGCCCACGCGACACCGGGCTCCGCCTAGGCGTCGTGTGTCAGGAGGACGGGAGACCCAGGCTGGAGCGGAACAGGTCGCCTTCCATCCACAGCGCGGCCCGGACGCCGTCGGCGGCCCCCAGCGAGACGAGGGTGGCGGCGTCCGGCACGGCCGGGAGCTTGGCGGTGTCGCCCGCGGCGGCGACGCCCGGCACGGTGGTCTCCTGCAGTTCGTTGACGCGTACCGTGCCGTCGTCCAGGATCTCGCAGCCGAGTTGTGCCGCCAGGTCGGAGTGCTGCCGGGTGGGGGCGCGGTGGTAGACGGCCTGGCGGCGCAGGACGCCGCCGCCGGCGAACCGGATCGTCATGTCGCCCGGCTCGCCCGCGACCTCGGCGACGGGCTCGGACCGGACGGTCAGGCCGCGTTCGTCCAGCTTCTTGACGATCTGTTCGGGCAGGTCCAGCGGGCCGTTGGTGCACAGCACCACGTCGTCGCTGAACCGGTCGGCGACGTACAGCGCGAGCATCGCCTCCGGCGGGGTGGCGCCGAGGACGGCGAGCGACAGCCCGCTGGTCTCCCAGCCGTGGCAGAACGGGCAGTGGAAGACGCCGCTGCCGAACCGTTCGGCCAGGCCGGGGATGTCGTACGGCTCGTCGACCTGGCCGGTGGCCAGCACCAGGCGCCGCGCGCGTTCGCGGGCGCCGTCGGCCAGCTCGATCTCGAAGTCGTCCTTGACGCCCCGGGCCGTCACGACGGTGCCGGGACGGACCTCCACCGACGGGTAGGCGGCCAGTTCCTCGCGGCCGATCGCCAGCAGCCGGGCGGGCGGGAAGCCGTCGCGGCTCAGGTACATGTGCATCTCCGTCGCGGGGGCGTTGCGCACGCGGCCCCCGTCGACCACCAGGACGCGGCGGCGCTGCCGCCCGAACACCAGGGCGGCGCTCAGCCCCGCGGGCCCGCCGCCCACCACGATCACGTCGTACATGCCGGACTCCATGTGAAAACGATTATCATATGCGGAAGATGAGGAGGGGATCTTGGTCGACGTCGACGAACCGGGCGGCCCGTGGCTGCGCCGCTTCCTGCCGCGCCCGGACGCCGGGCTGCGCCTGATCTGCGTCCCGCACGGCGGAGGCGGCGCCGCGGCGTTCCTCGGGTGGGCCGAGCTGCTGCCGCCGGACGTCGAGCTGCTCGCCGTCCAGTACCCCGGACGCGAGGACCGGATCGCCGACCCGATGCCGCGCGACATGGACGAGCTGGTCGCCGCGCTCACCGACGCCGTCGCGGCCGTCGCGGACCGCCCGTACGCGCTGTTCGGGCACAGCATGGGCGCGACCGTGGCCTACGAGGTCGCCCAGGAGGCGCGGCGGCGCGGCCTGCGCGGGCCGGTGCACCTGGTGGCGTCCGCGCGCGAGGCGCCGCACGACGAGAAGGGCGGCGACGTGCACCGGGGCGATGACGACGACCTGTACGCCGAGCTGATGCGCCTCGGCGCGACCGACCCGGCGGTGCTGGCCGATCCCGGCCTGCGCGCGCTGATCCTCGCGTACGTGCGGGCGGACTACCGGCTGATCGAGACCTACCGGCCCCGGCCGCTGCCCCCGCTGGACTGCCCGGTCACCGTGTTCCTCGGCGACCGGGACCCCGACCTCACCCCGGCCGAGGCGGCAGGCTGGCGGCACGCCACCCGGGCGCGGACGCGTGTCGAGATCTTCCCGGGCGACCACTTCTACCTGGTGCCGCGCCGGCACGCCGTGCTGGCGGCGCTGCGGCGGGTGCTCGCCGCGGCGCCCCGGGCGCGCTGATCCCGGGGATCTCAGCGTCGCCACACGCGCAGCCGCTCCGGGACGTCCGGCACGGGCGTGAGCCCGGCGGCCGACAGCTCCTCGGCCAGCCGCTCGTCGGAGATGACGTGGCAGTCGAACGCGGCGACCTCCTCCCGGACCAGGCGGTCGCCCTCCCACGTCCGGTACGCGTTCACCCAGCGGATCATGTCGTCGCCGATGACGTCCGCCCGCGTCACCGTCTCGTACCGGTGCCGGCCGAGCGAGCGGCCGGGGACCTCGGTGGGCGGTACCGGCTCGGCCTTCTGCGGGTGCTGCGCCTCGACGACCAGCAGCCCGCCCGGTTCCAGCGCGTCCGCCCACCTGCGCCACAGCCGCGCCCGCTCGGCCGGGCCGAAGTGCATGATCACATTGAGCAGGACGACCGCGTCGACACCGCCGGTCTGCGCGGCGCCGACCGCCTCCTCGGGCAGCACGGTCACCCGCCGCGCGGCCGGCTCCGGCAGCCGCGCCAGCCGGGTCACCAGGGCCGCCCGCATCGCACGGGTCGGCTCGATCGCGAAGATCTCCGCCTCGGGCGGCAGGAAGCCCAGCATGGCCTCGGTGAAGTGGCCGGTCCCGGCGCCGATCTCAGCGACGCGGCGCGCGTTCCGCAGCACGCCGGCGAGGGCCGCCGCGACGGCGTCCCAGTGGGCGAGGGGAAGGATCAGGTCGTAGTAGGGGGCGTTGACGGCGTAACCCAGTCCGCGGTCCGCCCTGGCCGCCTCGTCGGTCATGAGTGGGGCCCTTCTGCTCTCGGGGTCGGTTTCTGGGGTCGGTCAGGTCAGCTCGACTCCGGTGACCAGCGGGTCGCCGGTCAGCCGGGTCAGGGTCCGGCGGGGGTCCAGCACGTCGGCGGCGAAGTGGACGCCGGGCGGGATCCGCCCGGCGAGCACGTCGCGGGCGGCCAGTGCCGCGACCACTCCGCTCAGCGCGTAGGAGTCGGGGGTGCGCAGGACGAGGCGGCGCGCACGCCCCGGTGCGGGGTCGCGGTGCACGGCCTGGAACAGCATCGTGTAGTAGGGACCGGTGGCGGCCAGGTCGGCCTCGGCTGCGGCCACCACCGCCGGAACGTGCCGTTCGGGCGGCGCGTCCTCGTCGGCCCAGGCCACGGCGAGCGCATGCGGGATCGCGTCGGTGACGTAGACGGTGTAGTTGCGCAGCTCGTCCACGCCAAGGTCGGCGGCGAGCCGGGACGCCTCCGCCGACAGGAACGGCCAGGCGTGCACCCGGCCCCGGAACCCCGGCAGCGCCACCGACCGCAGCGGGCGCAGCGCGTTCGGCGCGACCGCACCGTGCCGCCAGGCGGCCAGCGCCGTGCCGAACCGGGGGCCTCGCGTCAGCAGCGCGTCCACCGCCGACACCGGGCCGATCGCGACGGCCCCGCCGACGTACACGTCCAGCCGGGACGGCGGCGGCCCGTCCACCGCGAGCAGGCGGGGCAGCAGCCCGGACAGCCCCGGCATCAGCCCCGCGGAGAAGAGCGCGGCGCGGTCGCCCAGGCCGGGGGCGTGTCCGTCGCACAGCGCGTCGGCGGCCACCACGTCGCCCGCCGCGTCGACGTAATGCGCCCCGGCCGCCAGCGCCGCCCGTGCCACCCGGTCGAGCACCTGGTACGACGGTCCCGCGCAGTTGACGACCACGTCGCAGCCGGTGCAGAACGCGCGCAGCTCGGCGTCGTCGTTGAGTTCCACGCGCACCGGCTCGGCACCGGCCCCGGTCACCTGCGCGCATGCCGCGGCCGCTCGCCGCGGGTCGCGCCCGCCGACGCGCAGCCTGCCGCCCGGCTCCCAGGCGGCCAGCCGGTCGACGACGACCCGGCCGACCGCCCCGGAACCCCCGAGCACACCGATCGTCGTCATCCGCCGAACCCCTGCTCGCGGACGGCGGCCGCCAGCCCGGCCACGGTCGGCGCGTCCAGGAACCGGCGCACCCGCACCGCCACGCCGACGTCCTTCGCCAGCCTGGCCAGGGCCCGCACGGCCAGCAGCGAGTCCCCGCCGAGGGTGAAGAACGGCGTGGCGCGGTCGAGGACGGGGACGTCGAGGATCTCCTCCCACAGCAGCGCGATCCGCTGCTCCAGCTCGTCGCGAGGCGGACCCGCCGTCTCGTCCCCGCCGCCTCGGACCGCGTCGCCTCGGACCGCGTCGCCTCGGACCGCGTCGCCTCGGGCCGGGCCGCCGCCGCTCAGGACCGAACCGCCGCCAGCCCCGTCCGGCTCCGACGCGGTCGGCAGGTCGATCACGCGTTCCCAGCCGGCGCCGTCGGCCAGCGTCTCGATCAGCGCCACCAGGCCGCCGAACGCCGCGCCGACCTCCCGCGGCTCGAACAGCTCGGCCACCAGCGAGAACGCGACGGCCATCTCCTCGCCCATCTCCCAGAACCGCGCCTCCAGCGCCACCTGCGGGGTGCGGAGCTGGTGGTAGAAGTCGTCGAAGTCGAGCGTGCCGAGCGGACCGGCCGACCGGGCCTGGCGTTCGCCGATGGCCGCGTCCATGCCCAGGGTGCTCTGGAACACCACGGGCGCGACCGGCCGGGTGGTGCCGCGCCGGCGGGCCAGTTCCCGTGACACCTCCACCCCGGAGATCAGGTTGTGCGCGGCGTGCTCGCCGAACGTGCGCTGCTGGGCGGCCGCCAGCTCGGCGAACGTCCGGCCCGTGCCGAGCGCGACGGGCACGAGCATGGTCGAGGCGAACGCGCCGATCGTGCGGTGGATGTCGGGGTGCAGCGGCAGCCGGTTGAGCTGCAGGGTGTTGAGCAGCATGCGGCGGTGCCCCGCCCAGCGGGCCAGGACGACGGCGAACGCGGTGAGCATCGCGGCCGACGGGGTGACCTCGTGCGCGGCGCACTGCTCGCGCAACGCCGTCCAGCGCGCCGCGTCGAGCCTGGCCTCGCGGGTGTCCATCAGCGTCGGCGCCACGTCGCGGGGGTCGGTGCGCAGGGGGAGCGCGGGCGGGGAGGGCGCGTCGTCCAGCCGTTCCCACCACCAGTCGCGGTCGGCGGCCCACAGTTCGGTCCGGCGCAGCCGCCCGACCGACGTGACGTAGTCGCCGAAGTCGACCTCCAGCGGCGCGAGGACGGCGTTCCAGTCGGCGGCGAGCGTCAGCAGCTCCCGGTTGAGCACCGTGGCCGACCAGCCGTCCATCGAGATCAGGCTCATCGCGGTGTGCAGCCGGCCCCGCCCGCCGGGCAGCAGGCTGAGCCGCACGTCCAGCCCCGGGCCGGTCAGCGGGTTCGGGCCGGTCGTCGCCATCTCGGCGCGCACCGCCTCCAGCGCGGCGCGGACGTCGGTGTCGTCCGCCGCGCGCAGGTCGAGGACCCGGGGCCGCGGGATCGCGCCGGGCGCGTCGGGCGGCAGGACGTACTGCATGCCGTCCGGGGTGATCCGGGCCCGCAGCGTCGGCTGGTGCAGCGCCAGCCGGTACAGGGCGTCCGCCAGCGTCTCCTCGGCCTCCTCGGCGTCGACGCCGGTCAGCGCCATGTCGGCGTAGAAGTGCGCCGAGTCGTACGACAGCTCCCAGCCGTCATGCTGGCCGACGAAATACCCCTGCTGCAGCGGCATGAGCGGGAACGGGGCGTCCGGGTCGGCGCGATGCTCGATCTCCACCGGCAGGGCCCGCGCGGCGGCGCCGTCCCGGCCGCGCCGCGCGACGAGGTCGGCCAGCCCCGACAGGGTGATCTCGACGGTCACGTCCGACAGCGCCAGCTCCACCGACAGCCGCCTTCGCACCAGCGCCGACATGCGCACGGCGAGCACCGAGTCGCCGCCGAGCCGCAGGAAGCTCGCGTCCTCGTCGATCGCGCCGGGGTCCATGCCGAGCAGCTCGGCCCAGATCTCCGCCAGCTCGCGGACGGTGGTCATGTGTCTCTCCTCGGGGTTCGCGGGTGGCGGCCGGGGGCCACGACGATCACGGTCTCGACAAAATGATAATCATTATCGTAACCGGTACACGTCGGCCCGCGTCGAGGGTTCCGGCCGTCAGGCCGGGGAGGAGGGCGAAAGGCGCGGGCGGCGGGTCAGGGCTTGCGGGCGACGCCGCCGAGGACTCCCTCGTCGGAGGGCGTCTCGAAGGGGCTCGGGTCGGGACGCCAGTCGTTGATGGGCACGACGCCGGGTTCGACGAGCTCCAGCCCCTCGAACAGGCGCGCGATCTGCTCGGGACGCCGCAGGTGGTACGGCACGGCGCCGCCCTCGTTGTAGCGGCGGGTGGCCTCGACGTTCGCCGGGTTGGTGTCGGCGCTGTCGTTGATCGCCAGGTAGCTGCCGGACGGCAGGGCGTCCATCAGGCGCCGGACGATCGACCGCGCCTCCTCGTCGTCGCCCGCGTTGCCGACATGGCCGAGGATCTGCATGAGGATCAGCGCGACCGGCCGGCCCAGGTCGAGCGTCCTGGCGGCCTCGCGGATGATGGTGGCGGGGTCGCGCAGGTCGGCCTCGATGTAACTGGTGACCCCCTCGGCGCTGCTGGTCAGCAGCGCGTTGGCGTGCATCAGCACCAGCGGGTCGTTGTCGACGTAGACGATCCGCGACTCGGGGGCCACCCGCTGGGCGATCTCGTGGGTGTTGTCGACGGTCGGCAGGCCGGTGCCGATGTCCAGGAACTGCCGTATGCCGGCCTCGCCCGCCAGGAAGCGCACCACCCGCCCGAGGAAGTAGCGCGAGCCCCGGGCCAGGTCGGTGATGCCCGGGTAGATCTGCCGGAACGCCTCGCCCGCCGCCCGGTCCACGGGATAGTTGTCCTTGCCGCCGAGCCAGTAGTTCCAGATGCGCGCCGAGTGCGGCACGGTCGTGTCGATCTTGGGGTGCCCCGAGCCCGGGCCTTCGGGTGGGGGCGTGTCGCTGCCGGTCACGGAACATCCTCCTCGACGGAGATGTCGGACATCACAGCGATTATCGCTCATTTGCCCCGCGGACTCCCGGCCGCGCCGCGCCCCGCCCGCCGTGCCCTGCCCTGCCCGCTGACCTCACCGGTCCGGCGGGCGCGGGGCGTCCACGGGAAGGCGGCGCGCGGCCAGACCGGCCCAGCCCAGGCCCAGTGCCGTCGCGTACAGGACGCCGCCCGCCCCCAGACCCGCCGCGAGCAGGCCGGCGGCGCTGGGCAGCACGATCTGCCCGGTGCGGTTGCCGAGTAGACGCAGCGACATGGCGCGGCCGCGCAGCCCCGGGGGAGCGGACTCGGCCAGCCAGGACATGGTGAGCGGCTGCCCGACGCCCAGCCCGAACCCGGCGACGACCAGCAGCGCGCCCAGCAGCCACACCGGCGAGGACAGCGGGGCCAGGCCCAGCGCGAGCGCCGCCGCCACGGTGCTGACCACCAGCAGGCGGCGGCGGCCGAGCGCGCCGCTGAGCCGTCCCAGGAAGAACCGCGATCCCATGGAGGCCAGCCCGCGCAGCGTGAGGAGCACGCCCACGGTGCCGGACGACAGGCCGCGCTCGGCCCCCAGCGCGGGCAGGTAGGCCAGCGTGATGTCCACGGCGGACAGCACCACGCAACTGGTCAGCAGCGCGTGCGGCAGGCCGGGCAGGCGCAGCAGCGTCCGGGTCCGCGGCCCCTCCCGCCGCGCCTCCGCCGGGGCCCGGCCGGTGCTGGTCAACGCGAGGGACAGCACGATCAGCACGGCCGACACCGCGCACGTCCAGGCGAAGATGCGCCCGGTGTCGGGGATGTCGCGCCGGCCGCCGAGCACGGTGATCAGCACCGGGCCGGCCGACTGCCCCAGCGACGCGGCGAAGGTGTAGTAGCCGAAGGCGGTGTCGTGGGCGCCCCGGACGGCGGTGTTGGCGACCAGCGCCTGTTGGCCGACCACGCAGCCCAGATGCCCGGTGCCCAGCAGCATGGCCGCCGCGACCAGCCCGCCGACGGTGTCCCCGGCCAGCAGGAAGGCCAGGCAGGAGCCGGTCAGCAGGGCCGCTCCGCCGGTCATCACCCGGCGTTCGCCGACGCGGTCGGTCAGCTGCCCGGCGGGCAGCGCCAGGAACAGCGGGGCCAGGGCGAAGGCGGCGGCCAGGGCGCCGAGCCCGGCCGCGGGCACGTCCAGTTCGATCGCGCGGTACGACATGGTGGGCCGCAGCACGAACGTGACCGCCTGGGTGATCACCGAGTGCGTCAGCAGCGCCGCCGTCCGGCCGCGTCCGAGCGTCCCGCTCATGGCCGGGATGGCCTCCGCCGACCGCCTCATCCGCTCCCCGTCCCGACCGCTGTCTTATAACCTCGGCACGCCATTCGGCCTGGCGGGCAGAGATCATAGCGTGTCGCCGGAATCGTGCGTTATAACGGCCGGTCGTCAGGCGGCGGCGATGACCGCCTTCACGGCGTCGTCCATCGAGGTCGGGCGGAGGCCGAAGGTGGTCTCGAAGGCCGAGGAGTCGAGGATGTACGGGCGATCGAACTGGTAGCGCGTGCTGCGCAGCTCCCGCATCATCGGAGAGACGACCCCGATCGCGTTGAAGACCGGGCGCGGCACCCGCGTGATGCGCGGTGCCGGGGCGCCGGCGGTTTTGCACAGCCGTTCGGCGAACGTTCGGGGCGTGAACGCCGGGGCGGTGGGGATGTGCCAGGCGCGGCCCCACGCGCGCTCGTCCGTGCCCGCCACGGCCAGAGCGTGCGCGACGTCCGGCAGGTACGTCCAGCTGTGCGGGATGTCGGGATCGCTGATGAACGCGACGCGCTTGCCCGCCAGCAGGGGCCGGACGAAGCGGTCGGTGCCGATGTACGCCTGGTCGCTGCTGCCGGGGCCGTAGAAGTCCGAACCGCGCACCTCGGTCACGCGGGCACGTCCGGCCCGGTGGGAGGCGAGCATGTCCTCCCACATCCGGGCGCGTATCCGGCCCTTGGTGTCGGTGGCCGCCAGGGGCAGATCCTCGGTCATCGGCACGTCCACCGGCCCGTACCCGTACAGGTTGCCCAGCGTCACCAGTACCGCGCCCGTGTCCTCGGCGGTGCCCAGCAGCGAAGCCGAGACCGGCGGCCACACCGCCGCCCACTCGTGGTAGCGCGGGTTCATGCAGTTGTAGAGAACGTCGGCGCCCCGCGTGACCTCGGTCAGCCGCTCCCGGTCGGCGGCGTCCGCGGCGACCTTGCGGACGCCGTCCGGGCCCGACCCCGACCGCGTCACCACGGTGACGTCGTGCCCCTCGCGGACGAGCAGGTCCGCCAGGTGCCCGCCGACCTGTCCCGCTCCGACGATGACGTGCTTTCCCACGGTGTTTCCCTTCCAGGGGAGATCAGAAGTCCGTTGCGAGAGCAATGCTCTCTCATGTGAGCGACGCTCGTCAAGAGCACTGCTCTCGTTTTGATGCGCCGCTCTGATAGCCTCGGTCCCACCGTGAGCGGACGGCGGGAAGGGGACGGCGATGACCAGGGCGGGCACGGCGCGGGCACGGGTGCGGGCGGAGCTGACCCGCGAGATCACCGAGATCGCCCGCCGGCAGCTGGCCACCGAGGGGGCCGCGGGCCTGTCGCTGCGCGCGGTCGCCCGCGAGATGGGCATGGTCTCCTCGGCGATCTACCGCTACTTCCCGAGCCGCGACGACCTGCTCACCGCGTTGATCATCGACGGCTACAACGCGGTGGGCGAGGCCGTCGAACGCGCCGACGAGCAGGCCCGCGGACGTCCGTACGGGGAGCGGTGGCTGGCGGTCTGCCGGGCCGTCCGGGAGTGGGCGCTGGCCCACCCGCACGAGTACGCCCTGCTCTACGGGTCGCCCGTGCCCGGTTACAAGGCGCCGCAGGACACCGTCTCCGCCGCCATGCGCGACACGGTGGTGTTCGCGCGCATCGTGACCGAGGCGTACGAGGCGGGAGCGCTGGAGCCGGCGGGCCCGTGCCCGCCGCTCCCGGACGAGCTGCGCGCCGACCTGGAACGCACGCGCGGGCACGTGCGGATGGACGTCCCCGACGAGGTCGCCGCGCGCGCCCTGACCGCCTGGGCCGGGCTGTTCGGAACGGTGAGCTTCGAACTGTTCGGCCAGTTCGACAACGCCATCGACAATCGCGCCCCGTATTTCGATCATGCGATGACCTTGTTGGGACGAATGGTCGGCTTGACCATATGACACTGTTATCCGGTGGTTTAAGATCATTTCATGATCATCGGAAACCATCGGTACGTCATCGTCGGAGCGGGTCCGGCGGGCCTTCAGCTGAGCTACTACCTGCACCGGGAGGGCGCCGACTACCTCACCCTCGAACGCGGCGCCGAACCGGCGGCCTTCTTCCGCCGCTACCCCCGCCACCGGCGCCTGATCTCGCTGAACAAGGTGCACACCACCAGCACCGATCCCGAGATCAAGCTGCGCTGGGACTGGAACTCCCTGCTCAACGACGCGCCCGCGCTGATGTTCCCCGAGTACAGCGGCGAATACCTGCCGCACGCCGACGACCTGGTCCGTTACCTGGAGGACTTCCGGCGTTTCCACGATTTGAACGTCCGCTTCGAAACGGCGGTCGAACGGATCGAGCGGACACCGGAAGGATTCGTCCTGCACACACCGGCGGGCGTGCTGCACGCCCGGTGCGTCATCGTCGCCGCCGGGTGGGGCGCGCCGTTCATCCCCGACATCCCCGGCATCGAGCACGCCGTCGGCTACGAGGACATGAGCATCGAGCCCGAGGAGTACGCGGGCAAGCGCGTGCTGATCATCGGCAAGGGCAACTCGGCGTTCGAGACCGCGCACGCCATGCTCGGCCACGCCGCGATGGTGCACCTGGCCAGCCGCCGCCCGCTGAAACTGGCCTGGAACAGCAAGCACCCCGGCGACGTGCGCGGCCAGTACGGCGCGCTGCTCGACAGCTACCAGTTCAAGACACTGCACTCGGTGCTGGACTGCACGATCGACGAGATCCGCCGCGACGCCGACGGGTACGACGTGCGGATCACCTACACCCACGCCGACGGCGAGCAGGCGCTGCTGCGCTACGACACGGTGCTCCGCTGCACCGGCTTCCGCATGGACACCGGCATCTTCGACGCCTCCTGCGCGCCGGTGACCGAACGCGACGGCCGCATGCCGTCGCTGCGTCCCGACTGGCAGTCCGCCAACGTCGACGACCTGTACTTCGCCGGGACGATCGCCCAGGCCCGCGACTTCAAACGCGCCTCATCGGCGTTCATCGACGGCTTCCGCTACAACCTGCGGACGCTGACCAGGCTGCTGCGCGAACGCTACGACGACGTCCCGCTGTCCTACGACACGGTGCCGGCCGAGCCGGAGGCGCTGACCCGGCTCGTGCTGGACCGGGTGAACTGGAGCTCGGCGCTGTGGACGCAGTTCGAGTACCTGTGCGACGCCCTGGTGCCCGACCCGGCCTCGGGCGGCCTGCGGCACTACATCGACCTGCCCGAGGACTACGCGGCCGACCGGTTCGGCGACCTCTACACCGTCACGCTCCGCTGGGGACGCGACGAGTACGGCGACGTCTTCGCCATCGAACGGCACCCGCAGCCGGACCGCGCCGCGGAGAGCGCGTTCATCCACCCCGTCATCCGCCGGTACCGGGACGGGGAGCTCGTCGACGAGCTGCACCTGCTGGAAGATCTGCTGGCCGAATGGCGCCGCCCCGACCGGCACGTCGCCCCCCTGGAGGAGTACTTCGCCAAGCAGCTGCCGGGCTGAGCATCAGCACCGGACCATCACCTCGTCGAGGGGCTTGCGCGTCAGGTCGGGCACCCGCGCGCCGGGCGCCGGATAACCGACCGGCATGAGCACGTAGGGACGTTCCTCCCGCGGCCGATCGCAGATCTCGTTGAGGAACCGCATCGGGCTCGGGGTGTGGGTGAGCGTCGCCAGCCCCGCGTGGTGCAGCGCCGCGATCAGCAGCCCGACCGCGATGCCCACCGACTCCTTGACGTAGTAGGGCTTCGGGCTGTGCGGGCCCTGGTGCACCTCGAACACCACGATCAGCACCGGCGCGATCTCCAGGAACGGCTTGTGCCAGTCGGTGCCGATCGGGCCGAGCGCGTCCAGCCACTCCCGCGAGGCGCGGCGGCCGTAGAACTCGCGCTCCTCGGCCTCGGCGGCCAGCCGCAGCCTGCGCTTGCGCTCGGGATCGGTGATCACGACGAACCGCCAGGGCTGCACGTTGGCGCCGCTCGGCGCGCTCGCCGCCGCCCGGATCGCCGTCTCGATCACCTCCTCCGGGACCGGCTCGGGGGAGAACTCCCGCACGGACCGCCGGGTCGCCATCACCTCGCTGAACGCCCGCGCGGCGCGCACGCCCTCCACCCGCGGGACCTGCCGGAAGGGCAGCGGAACCGTCCGGGCCGGTGCCACCTCGGTCATCGAAACGCCTCCCATCGTCGCGGCGTCTCCAGTATCACGGCGGCGCCCCGGGGACGCCTTACGTCGTCATGCTGTTCTGCGCGTCGGGCACACCGGTCTCGCCGATCGGTGCGGTCCGCCGGATCAGATCGTCGACGACGTCGGTGAGCCGGCCGTCGCGGGCGGCCCGGCGCTGCCGGGTCGCGCCGTCGCCGTGTTCGGCCAGCCCGTCCAGCCACGCGGTGACGCGGCGCAGGTCACCGTGCTCCTCCAGGCCGGGGCGTGCCGTCTCCAACAGCCGCCGGGCCAGCTCTCGCGCGGGGACGGGACGGCCGGTCAGCACGTCGACGCCCGAACCGGCCATGCCGTCGCGGGCCGCGCGCCAGTAGGCGAGCCGCATGAACTCCGGCTGTAGCTCGGGCCCGGGGTCGCCCCGGTCGACCCAGGGCAGCACGCTGACCACCAAACCGCGCACCAGCGCGGCCAGCGCCGCCGACTCCTCGGCGGTGATCGGCACGTCCGCCACCCGGACCTCCAGCGTCGGCAGCCGCGCCGACGGCCGCACGTCCCAGAAGATCGTGCCGTCGTCCACCAGCGCCTCGGCCTCCAGCAGCGTGGCGACCAGCTCGTCGTAGTGCGCGGCCGAACGGAGGTACGGCGGCGGGCCGGCCACCGGCCAGCGGTTCCACAGCAGGGTGCGCCAGCTGGCGTACCCGGTGTCCAGGCCGCGCCAGAACGGGGAGTTGGCCGCCAGCGCGATCAGCACCGGCAGGTACGGCCGCAGGTGGTTGCTCACCAGCACCGCCCGCTCCCGGTCCGGCAGTTCGACGTGGACGTGCAGGGCGCAGATGTTCAGCTCGTGGTGCAGGCCCCGGAACGTCGCGTTGCCCCGGTCCTGCCGGGGCCCCTCGGTGATCGGAGACGGGATGGACGCGTCCAGCACCGGCGTGCCGCTGGCGATGACACCCAGCCCCTCCTCCTCCGCCGCCGCGGCCAGCGTCGCGCGGTTGCGCGCGAGCTGCCCCGCCGCCTCGGCGGCCGTGACACAGGGCGTGGTCCGGCCTTCCAGCTGAATTTCGGTGATCTCCCCGCCGACCCAGGAACCGAGTTCCTTTTCGGCCTGCCGGAGAACCGTCCCGGCGCGTGCCACGGTTTCCCGTGTCCGCCGGTCGACGACAAGGAATTCCTCTTCCACACCGAACCGGCGGGCTTGATCATCCGCGACCATGCGCCTCAGCTTAGGGCGCGGACGCGCTACGGCGTTCGGGCTTTTCGCAAAGGCGTGCGGACGAGACGGCCGACCAGTCCCGCGAGCAGGGCGGCGCGTTCGGGCATGCGCCGCACGTCGACGTATTCGCTGCGCGCGTGCGCGCCGCCGCCGACGCCGCCGAGACCGTCCAGGGTCGGCACGCCCAGCGCGCCGGTGAAGTTGGCGTCCGAGGCGCCGGCCGCGTGCGCGCCCCCGGGCGGCTCGAGACCGAGCTCCTTGGCCGCCTCGCGGGCCGCCGCCAGCAGCCCCCGCGCCATGTCCTCGGTCAGCGGGTACCGGTTCACGCCGCCCTCCAGGCTCAGCCGCGCCTCCGGAAGGCGAGGCGCGGACCGGCGGATCATCCGGTCCACGCGGTCGAGCTCCGCGCCCGTCCATGACCGCACGTCGATGGCGAGGACGGCCCGCTCGGGCACCGTGTTGGACGTGGTGCCGCTGCTCAGCGCCGTGGGCGTGACGCTGGTGCCGCGCGCGGCCGCCGCCAGCTCGCGGACGGCGAGGATCTGGTGGGCGACCTCCACGGTGGCGTTGACGCCCGCGTGCGGCTCGACCCCGGCGTGGGACGCCCTGCCGTGGACGACGAGCCGGTAGGCCGACCCTCCCTTACGCGCCACCTTCAGCTCACCGGACGGCGTGCTCGGCTCGCACACCAGCACGGCCCCCGACCGCCGGGCCTCGGCCTCGATGAGGGGACGCGAGGTCACCGAACCGCTCTCCTCGTCGCCGGTCAGCAGCACGCCGACGTGCGAGGTGTCGTCCAGCAGCGCCAGGGCCGCCAGCATCTGCACGATGCCGGACTTCATGTCGCACACGCCCGGACCGGTGGCGATCCCGCCGTCGACGGCGAACGGCCACCGCTCGATCGTGCCCGCGGGCCAGACGGTGTCGAAGTGGCCGAGCAGCAGCACCCGCTGGTCGGCCGCCGGCCACAGCAGGTGCGGCACCCCGTCCCGGACGATCCGCCGCGGCTCCCGGCCCAGCACCGCGCGGCCCCAGCCGGACAGCAGGTCGGCGCACGCCCGCAGATGCGGGGCCGAACCGGGCGGCGACTCGCACGACACCAGTTCTTCCAGCCGTTCGAGCATCTCCGCCGCCCGGTCCTCGGCCGCCCAGCGCAACGCACTCCGCAATGACATCCGGCAATTCCCCAACTCCGCGCGCCCATGGAGCCCATGGACGCCCAATCCGGTTTTCCGCCGACGTCGTCGAGTATCGGCGCGGATTCGGGCAGGGGTCTTCTCGGAAACTGCCGAGTCGGATTGCCGTGCGGCCCCGCGCAATTCCGCGGAGAGTGCGGCGACCGCTCAGATCCCCAGTCGCGCCGAGGCCAGCGCGGTGCCCTCCAGCCGTGCCCCGATCTTGGCGAACGCGGTCTCACGGGAAGTGGACACGTCGTCGGCGAAGGGGGAGAACCCGCAGTCGTCGCAGGTGCCCAGCCGGTCGACGGGCAGGTGACGGGCCGCGGCCAGCACCCGGTCGCGGACCTGCTCGGCCGTCTCGACCCGGGGGTCGACCGGGTCGGTCACGCCGACGAAGATCCGCGCGTCGGCGGGCAGGTGCTCGGCCGCGACGGCGAGGGTCTTGTCGGGGTCGGGCTCGCTGGCGAGCTGCAGGTAGAAGTTGCCCGCCTTGAGCTGGAACAACTTGGGCAGCAGCCCCGCGTAGTCGACGTCGAGGCTGTGCGTGGAGTCCTGGTCGCCGCCCGGGCAGGTGTGCACGCCGATCCGCGCCCGCTCCTCGGGGGTGAAACGCTCCAGCACGCTGTTGTTGAGGGCGACGAAGTCGTCCAGCACCCCGCCGCTCGGGTCGAGCTTGAGCGACAGCCGCCCCTCGGTGAAGTCGAGCTGGACGACGTGCGCACCGCCGTCCAGGCAGCCGCGGATGTCCGCCTCGGCCTCGTCGGCCAGGTCGGCCAGGAACCGCTCGCGCGGGTACCCGTCGATGCCGTCGGCCGGGTAGAGCAGGCTCAGCGCGGACGGAGCGATCACCGCCTGCTTCACCGGGACGTTCGCGTGCCGCCGCGCGACCCGCAGGTACTCCTCGGCACGGGCGGCGTAACGGAACGGCCCGGCGGTCAGCCTCGGCAGCTGCCGCCGGTGGCCGTCGGCGAACGGGATGACCGCGCCGTCGGGGGCCAGGCCGTCGAGCCCGGCGATCGGGTAGGTGGCGAAACTCGGCTTGGACTGCTCGCCGTCGGTGACGACCGGCGAGCCGAGCTCTTCGAGCCGCCGGATGGTGTCGCGGACGGCCTTCTCCTGGGCGGCGGCCAGCTCGGACGGCGCCGCGTCCAGCAGTTCGGCGGGACGCGGAATGCTGCCGATCGGTTCGGTGGGGAGTGGCATGGTCGCGAGCGTAGATGACCCAATGTGCACGGTCAATCGCGTCCAGCGATCATCAAAGATCGCGTTGTCGGCCTCTTGTTCCGGTCGCGCCACGGCGCTTGAAGATCAACATCTCTCGCGGGTGAGTGTTCTCTCGCCCACTAATCGATGGGCGTTCCGCTCCCCCCCTCATAGTCTCGGCAAGCGCAAAGAGAATGGCACGACGGGACGCCGAATCGATAAAGTGGAGGATTTGTGGAGAAAATGTCGCGTATTCCCGGCGGGTCGTTCCTGCAGGGGTCCCCCTCCTGGATGCTCGACTGGCTGGAGCGGTCCGACCAGCCGTTGCCGCGGCGCTGGTTCGCCGACGAGACCCCCCGGTTCGCCCGGACGCTGCCCGCCTACCGGATCGACCGGCACCCGGTCACCGTGGGGGAGTTCGCCGAGTTCGTCCGCAGCACCGGCTACGTGACCGACGCCGAACGCCGCGGGTTCGGCATGCTCTACGAGCGGCGGTGGACCGAACGCGAGGGCGTCACCTGGCGTGCGCCGGCCGGGCACGGAACGGCGGTCGAAGGACAACACGACCACCCGGTCGTCAACGTCTCCTGGAACGACGCCGACGCCTACGCCCGATGGGCCGGAAAACGGCTGCCGACGGAGGCCGAGTGGGAACTCGCCGCCCGCGGCCATGAATTCCGCATTTGGCCCTGGGGTGACGACTGGAACGCCCACAACGCCAACACCGCCGAATTCCACGCCGGAACGCTCACCACCCTCACCGCATGGCGGGAATGGTGGCGCGGAATCCGTGAACGAGACGGCCCGATGCCGTTGACCACCCCGGTCGGGGCTTTCTCGCCCGCCGGCGACAGTGTTTTCGGATGCGCCGATATGGCGGGCAACGTGTACGAATGGACGGCGACCACGTCGCACCTGTACGGCCGGACGGCCGACTGCGATCCCGCGCTGCGGGCGGCGCTGGGACGCTACCGCGTCATCCGCGGCGGATCCTGGATGAACTTCCGCTACCAGGCCCGCTGCACCGAACGCCTGCACGGCGACCCCACCGGGTGGTCGAGTTTCGCGGTCGGCTTCCGCTGCGCAAGCGACGACACCGGCCCCCGCGACCGGCCCCTCGGTTCGATCCCCGGCCCAGGAGCGCTCTCATGGTGACGATCATCGTGCCGATGGTGTGGACGGCGGACGGGACGACGCGGTTCCAGACCGCCGCCGGCCCGCTCGCGGAGGTCGTCAAGCGGTTCGCCGCCGAGCGTCCGGACTGCCGCGACCGGGTGCTGGGGCCCGACGGCGAACCGCTCATGTACGTCAACGTCTGCGTCGACGACGAACTGGTCCCGCGCGACCGGCGCGCCGGCACCGTGGTGGCGGACGGCAGCACGGTGACGCTCATCGCCCCCATGGCGGGCGGCTGACCGCCCGACCGCGGTCACAGCGTGGCGAGCACGTCCCGCAGCGCGCGGATCACCTTGTCCTGCAGGCTCCGCGGCAGGGACGGGTACATGGGCAGCGAGAAGATCTCCTCCGCCAGCCGCTCGGTCACCGGCAGCGCGCCCCTGGTGTATCCCAGGTGCGCGAACCCGCTCATGGTGTGCACCGGCCACCGGTAACTGACGTTCAGCGCGATGTCGTACGCCCGCAGCCGTTCGAGGATGTCGTCGCGGCGGGGATGCCGCACCACGTACAGGTAATACACGTGCTCGTTGCCCTCGGCGGTGGACGGCAGGACGAGCCCCTCCGTCCCGGCCAGGTCGCCCAGCCCCTCGGCGTACCGGCGCGCCACCGCGCGCCGTCCCGCGATGTAGCCCTCCAGCCGCCGCAGCTTCCGCCGGAGGATCTCGGCCTGCACCTCGTCCAGCCGGGAGTTGTGCCCGGGCGTCCGCACGACGTAGTAGGCGTCGTCGGCCATGCCGTAGTAGCGCAACTGCCGCAGGGCGCGGTCGACGCCCCCGTCACCGGTCAGCACGGCCCCGCCGTCGCCGTACGCGCCCAGCACCTTGGTGGGGTAGAAGGAGAACGCGGCCGCGTCGCCCATCGATCCGGCGAGCCGGCCGTGGTGGCGAGCGCCGTGGGCCTGGGCGCAGTCCTCCAGGACGACCAGGCCGTGCCGGTCGGCCAGCCGCCGCAGCGGGGCCATGTCGACGCACTGCCCGTACAGGTGAACGGGCAGCAGCGCCCGGGTGCGCGCGGTGACGGCGGCCTCCACCTGGCCGGTGTCCATGAGGAAGTCGTCCTCGCGGACGTCGACGAACACCGGGACGGCGCCCGCCGCCACGATGGCGACCATGGTGGGCGCGGCCGTGTTCGACACCGTGATCACCTCGTCGCCGGGGCCGACCCCCAGCGCGCGCAGCGCCAGCGTGATGGCGTTGGTGCCGTTGTCGACGCCGGTGCAGTACGCCACGCCGTGGTGGTCGGCGAACTCGGCCTCGAAGTTCCGGACGCTCTCCCCGAGCACCAGCCGGCCGGACTCGAACACGGTCGTCACCGCGTCCAGCAGGTCCGCCTTCTCCTGCCCGTACTCCGGCAGGTAGTCCCACACGCGTGTCGTCATCTCATCCTCGTCCGATGCCGGCGAATCGCCGGGCCGTGAACCGCCCCGGAGGGGGTGAGGGGGCCGTCGCCGTCACGCTAGTGCGGGCGGCGACGCCGAGTAGTGAAACTATCACCTGACGTAGTCGCGGGTGGTCGAGGAGTGAGCGTGATCGGGCATGTCGGTGACACCGTCGCGTGCCGCGTGTGCGGCGGCGTCGTGGAGGCGTTTCTCGACCTGGGTGCGCAGCCGATCTCCCAGCGGTTCCGGGACCCGGCCGACGGCTCCCCGGAGGTCTTCTTCCGGCTGGCCGTGGGGCAGTGCGGTTCGTGCACGATGGTGCAGCTCTGCCAGGAGATCCCGCGCGAGGAGATGTTCCACGAGGGCTACCCGTTCCGCTCCTCCGGGTCGCGCGCGATGACCGGGCACTTCACCGCCGTGGCCGAGCGGTTCCTCGAAACCGAGCTGACCGGCCCCGATCCGTTCGTCGTCGAGATCGGCTGCAATGACGGCGTCATGCTGCGGACGATCCGCCGCGCGGGCGTGCGGCATCTGGGGTTCGAGCCGTCCGGTGACGTCGCCGAGGCGGCGCGCGCGGCCGGGGTGCGGGTGCGCGGGGAGTTCTTCGAGGAGGCCACGGCCGCGCGGGCGGCCGAGGCCGAGGGACCCGCCGACGTCGTCTACGCGGCGAACACCGTCTGCCACATCCCCTATCTGGACTCGGTTCTGCGGGGCGTGGACGCGCTGCTGGCGCCCGGCGGCGTCTTCGTGTTCGAGGACCCCTACCTGGGCGACGTCCTGGCCAGGACGGCGTTCGACCAGATCTACGACGAGCACTTCTATCTGTTCTCCGCGCGTTCGGTGCGGGCGGCCGCCGGCCGGTTCGGGTTCGAGCTGGTGGACGTCGAGCGGCTTCCCGTCCACGGCGGCCAGGTCCGCTACACCCTGGCGCGGGCCGGTGCGCGCCGTCCGGCCGCGGCCGTGGCCGAACTGCTGGAGGAGGAACGCTCCCGGGGGCTCACCGACGAGGCGGTGCTGCGCGGCTTCGCGACCCGCACCGCGCGCGTCCGCGACGAGCTGGTCGCCATGCTGACCGCGCTGCGCCGGGACGGCAGCCGCGTCGTCGGCTACGCCGCCACCGCCAAGAGCGCCACCCTGCTGAACTTCTGCGACATCGGACCGGACCTGGTGCCGTTCATCTGCGACACCACGCCCGCCAAGCAGGGGCTGGTCACGCCCGGCAAGCACATCCCGGTGCGGCCGCCCGGCGAGTTCGCGCGGCCCTACCCCGACTACGCGCTGCTGTTCGCGTGGAACCACGCCGAAGAGATCATGAGCAAGGAGCGGGAGTTCCGGCGGGCCGGGGGCCGGTGGCTGATGTACGTGCCGCGCGTGCACGTCGTCTGAGGAGGTGGTGACATGGCCTCCAGCGACACCGGCCGGTGGGCGCGGCCGCTCGTCGTGGTGCTGGGCGCCTCGGGGTTCGTCGGGTCCGTGGTGACGGCGGCGCTCGCCGACCGTCCCGTGCGGCTGCGTGCGGTGGCGCGCCGGCCGAGCGCGGTGCCCACGGGCTGCCTGGCCGACGTCGAGGTGCGCCGCGCCGACCTGACCCAGAGCGCGCGACTCGCCGACGCCGTGGAGGGCGCCGACGCGGTGATCCACCTGGTCGCCGGCGGTGTGTACGGCCCGGGGCGCGGCGGGGAGGCGGACGCGGAGCGGGTGAACGTGGGGGTGATGGCGTCGCTGCTCGACGCGATGCGCGGGCGCCGGCGTCCGGGGCCGCCTCCGGCGGTGCTGTTCGCCGGGGCGATCCACCAGGTGGGCGTGCCGCCGCGGACGGTGCTCGACGGCTCCGAGCCCGACGCCCCGAGCGACCCCTTCGGCCGGCACAAGCACGCCGCCGAGCGCATGCTGCTCGACGCCACCGCCGAGGGCGCCGTCCGGGGCGTCTCCCTGCGCCTGCCGACCCTGTACGGGCACAGCCCCGCGACCGGTGCCCTGGGCGGCGGCGCGCTCGCCGTCATGATCCGGCGGGCGCTCGCGGACGAGCCGCTGACCCTGTGGGGCGACGGCACCGTGCGGCGGGACCTGCTGCACGTCCGGGACGCGGCGGCCGCGTTCCTGGCCGCGCTCGACCACGTCGGCCCGCTCGCCGGACGGCACTGGCTGCTCGGCACCGGCGAGGGCGTGCCGCTGGAGCGGGTGTTCGGATGCGTCGCCGAGATCGCCGCCGCGTGCCGGGGTGGACGGCCGGTGCCCGTGCGCCGGGTGCCGCCGCCCCCGCACGCGGGCCCCGCCGACCTGGCGAGCGTGGTCGTCGACGCGTCGGCCTTCCGGGGCCGGACGGGGTGGCGGCCGAGTGTGCGGCTTCGCGAGGGCCTGGAGCAGACGGTCATGGCCGCCATGCGACCGGCACGTCCGGCAGCGAAATAGTCATTTCGGAAGAATGCCGGGAATATCGATGGTCTGCTGCCCGCGATATTACCATCGGGGTCGGCCTCGGCTGCCGTCGCCGATGTTATCCTGACCGCGCAGTCGGCCATCGGAAAGGGGCGTGCGGGAATGTCGGTGGACGGACTCCGGATGACGAATCCGCCGGTCGTGAAGACCGGAATGCTCATTCGCCGGCCGGTCGGCGAGGTGTTCGAGGCGTTCGTCGATCCGGCGATCACCACGAGATTCTGGTTCACCAGGAGCAGCGGCAGGCTGACCCCCGGAGCGCAGGTGAAATGGGAATGGGAGATGTACGGCGTCTCCACCCACGTCAAGGTGCGCGAGGTCGACAAGGACGCCCGTATCCTCGCCGACTGGGGGATCGAGGAGTCGCCCACCACCATCGAGTGGAAGTTCTTCCCGCAGGACGACGGCACCACCTACGTCCAGATCACCAATGACGGCTTCGCCGGGGACGGGGACAGTGCGGTCGCCGCGGCCATCGACTCCATGGGCGGCTTCACCATGGTCCTGTGCGCGCTGAAGGCGCTGCTCGAACACGACCTCCGGCTCACCATCGTGGCCGACGCCCACCCCGTGGACATCAAGATGTGAGAACGGCGGACGAGGGCGCATCGGCCACGCGCGTGCGCCCTCGTGCCGCTCGCCGCCTCACGCGCCGGACGGCGCGTCCCCCAGCCACAGATTGGTGAGATCGCCGTTCAGCACCGGGTAGGGCAGCCAGTTGTGCACCCGGGTCGAATGGAACCAGTACTGGTGGGCGAACAGGATCGGCACCACCGCCGCGTCCCGCATCACCTCCTCCTCCAGCCGGCGAAAGAACTCGGCGGCCCTTTTCTGGCTTTCCGAGGTGAGCGCGGCGTCGAGCAGGTCGTCGACCTTCTCGTTGCGGTAGCGCCCGAAATTGGAACCCCAGTCGCCGTTGTCGGCGACGCCGCGGCTGCCGAACAGCGGCTGCAGATACGTCCGGGCGTTGTTGCCGTACCAGTCGGGTTCCCAGCCGGTCAGCGCGATGTCCCACGCGCCTTCCCGCGCGGCCGAGGAGGACGACAGATAGTCGTCGAAGAACTCGTTGATCGACGCCGGTACCGTTTTCACCCGGATGCCCGCGCGTGCGAGGGCTACCTTGACCGTTTCCGCGGTCTCGGGGTGGATGTCCGCGTCGCGGAACACCAGCCTCAGCGTGAGTCCCTCCGGATATCCGGCCTCGGCGAGCAGCCGCCCGGCCCGTTCGGGATCGCCGCGTCCCCCCTCGGTGCGGTAGGGGCGGAACTCACGGTGCGCCGTGCACAGCGGCGGGAGTATCTGGTCGGCGATGTCGTTCAGCCGGGGACCGCCCCACACCAGTGACACCGCCGCCTTGTCCACGGCGTACTGCAACGCCTGCCGGACCTTCCGGTCGCCGGTCGCGTTCCCCTCGTTCGGGCTGACGACGCTGATGACCAGGTAGGGGCTGAGCAGGCCGGCCGGACAGACCTCCAGCCGGGGATCGCCGGTGCGCAGCAGCTCCGGCAGTCTCGCGGTGAGCGGCTGGACGTCCCAGAGCATGTCGGCGGCGCCCGACGCGACCAGCTCGTAGGCGTCCTCCTCGGAGACGCCCTGGCGGATGTCCACCCCGTCGACATGGGCGGCGCGAAGGCCGTCGGTCTCCGGCGCCCAGGCGGGATTGCGTCCGAGCGTGATCCGCCGCCCGCGGACGTGGCGGGTCACCTCGTACGGGCCGTTCGACATGAGAGTGTCGTTCAGCTCCGGACTGCCCGGCACATGCGGCAGGTATTCGGCCGGCGCCGGAGTGGCGAACGGCAACGCCAGCATGTTCAGGAAGTCGGTCGCCGGGTGCCTGATGGTGAAGACGACCTCGGTCATGCCGACCGCGCGCATCCCGCGAACGTCGGTGTGCTCCATGCGTTCGGCGATGGCCTCGGGCGTGCGGGGAGCCCCGGCCAGCGCGTCGCGGAACTCGGCCATGCCGTCGATCGTGCTCAGGAAGTACGGCAGGCCGGGGCTCGGCGCCAACGGGTGGGCGAGCCGTTTGATCCCGCGCACGACGTCCTGCGCGGTCACCGGCCGGGCCCCGGACGGGGTGTTCCAGCACACCCCGTCCCTGAGCGTGAAGGTGTAGCGGGTGCCGCGCGCGGTGACCCGTCCGTTGGCGGCGCTCGGCACCTCGGTGGCGAGATCCGCGACGATCCTTCCCGCCGCCTCGCGGTCCCGTCCGGCCGGGTACCCGACGAGCTGCCGGGTGTAGGCGCGGACGATCCCGCGGGTGACGGTGTGGTACGCCAGGGCCGGGTCGAGATGGTCGACGTCCCCGGCACCGACCATGATGAGCACCCCGCCGCGCCGGGGCCTCCCGGGACCGTCCGCCCTCCGGGCCGGATCGCTCCTCCGGGCCGGAACGACGACCCGCCGCGCGCGGCCGGTGAACCTCTCCAACATCCGCATCAGCTCCTCGAGGACGGTGTCACTAGCGAATACTAAAGTGAATGTCCGCGTCAATGAGAGGAGTCACTCGTGTCCCTGGAGCGTCATCCCATGGTCGACGCGCTGGTCGTGACCTCGGTCGGGCAGTCGCAGGTGGAGGAGGGGCATGACCAGTGGAGACGCGCATCCGCGGTGGCGTGCGGGCCGGTCGGCGGGGCGTCCGCGAGCGGGCCGGCGCCGGCCTCCCCGGAGGTGCCGCCCGCAGACGATGTCTTGACAGAAAACTATAGAAAAATATAGTGATAGCGCCTGGGTCCGTCACCGGGGTCCGCAGCCGGGGCCCGGTAAGGATCGCCTCGACAGACGCTGGAGGTGTCTGGCTTGAGCATGTTCCGCGAGACGTACGAATCCCTCGACCTCGAACCCAAGCCGATCCGTCCGCACATCCTGGCCGCCGCGACGGTCGTCTTCGGCGACGACTACTACGCCGGCCGCCGGGAGACCATCAACCTGTCCGGCTTCGTCCAGCTCAACAAGTGGCCGATGCCCGGCTTCGAGCACCGCGTCGACGAGCGCGGCCACGCCGAGCTGGACCTCGAACTGATCAGCGCCCCCGAGGTCGGCATCAAGGGCTTCAGCTACGAGCTCGACGACCGCATCCAGGTCCTGTCGAACCCGTTCCTGCCCAACACCGGGCACGTGCGGCAGATCGTGCCGGGGAAGAACTTCCCCGCCGAGTTCTACATCCGCCGCTTCGGCATCCTGGAGACCAGCACCCTGCGGCTGGCCCACCGCAACGTCATCGACATCTACGGCGTCGTCGACGGCATCCCGCCGTACAAGAAGCCGCTCACCGGCCCGTACCTGGGCAGCCCGCGCGGCGACGGCCCGTTCGACGTCGTCCAGGCGCCCAACGTGGTGCGCGGCACCACGCTGCCCGAGGCGTGGTACCCCGCCGACGACCAGAACGAGCCCGTGGGGCTGACGCCGACGGTGTTCTTCGCCGCCAGCGCGGGGCCGTGCATGTCCATGCTGGTCGACCCCTCGCTGATCATGCAGGTGTCGCTGGAGGGCGCGATCGACGTCGAGATCGACGGCCGGACCGAGACCATCGAGCTGGCCGGCGACCACCGCAGGGCGGCCGGGACCGAGATCCTGCTGTTCGGGCCCGACAAGCACGACGGGCAGGGCGTGCTCGCGCAGCTGGCGCGGGTGGCGATGGTCGGGCACAGCGCCGCCCTCGGCGGCCGGGTGATGCTGCGCGCCAGCTGGCCGCGGCCCTCCGGGGGGACGCTCGGCGAGGGCACCGAGGACGGCCTGAGCCGGGTGAGCTTCCCGGCCGAGCTGCACATCGACGCCGAGTTCGAGATCGTCACGCCGCGCGGCAACCTGTGCGCGGCCGGGCCGGTGCACGTGGCGGGCAGGCTGCGCGACCTGGAGGCGACCGGCAGCGAGCTGGCCATGACCGGCGCGGACACGGCGCTGGTCACCGATGACGGGACGGTCCGGGCCAGGCTCGCCGGCGTCCGCCTGGCGATGCGCGACGCGCACGTCGGGGAGACCGCAGCGGTCAACGTCTGAGGTCGCGCGCACACCGCGCACGTGTCCGCCCCGTCCGCCGGCCGCGGCCGGCCGGCCTCTCCCGGACGGCCCCGAGACGTCCGGGAGAGGCCCGAGAGGGAGTGCCGAATGGACCAGCGACTCGTGCTGATGCACCAGGCGATGCTCGCCGACCGGCCTCGGCTGGAGGCCTACGACCGGGCGCTCGCACGCGCGGTCCGGCCGGGCGACGTGGTGGCCGACGTGGGGGCGGGCACGCTCGTGCTGTCCCTGCTGGCGCTGCGGCACGGCGCCGGGCGCGTCTTCGCGGTGGAGGCCGACCCCGCCACGGCCGCGGTCGCCGCGCGGATCGCCGAGCACAACGACCTCGGCGGCCGGCTGACCGTCGTGCGCGCCGACGCCCGGACCGTGCGGCTGCCGAAGCGGGCCGACGTGGTCGTCGCCGAGATGATGGGCAACCTCGGCCCCGAGGAGCAGATGATGGAGGTCCTCGACGCCTTCGCGCGCGGCAACCTCGCCCCCGGCGGCCGGGTCGTCCCGCAGCGGCTGGTCACCCACCTGGCCGCCGTCGAGTTCGACGGCGAGGGGTGGGGGGTGTGGGGCGGGGACTTCTTCGGGCACCGGCTCGACGTCGTCCAGGAGTGCGCGCCGCCCGGCGCGCAGCTGCACTTCTTCCAGCGCCGCCCGACGCTGCTCAGCGAGCCGGTGCCGATCGCCGACAACCGGATCGGGGACCGGTCCGCGGCGGTCGTGCGCCGCGTCCGCGACCTGGTCGTCACCCGGCCCGGCACGCTGCACGCCGTCGCCGGGTTCTTCACCGCCACCCTCGCGGAGGACGTGCGGTTGTCGAACTTCCCGTCCTACCCGGGGTGCAACTGGGCGGTGTGGATCTGGCCGCTGCGGCACACGCCGGTCGCCGCGGGCGACGTCCTGCGCGTGCGGGTGCGCCGTCCCGAGGGCGTGCGGGTGGCCACCGACTGGCGGCTGGAGTGCGGGCTCGACCGGGCGGTCCGGCCCGCCGCCTCGCGCGGACCGGGGGAGTGCGGCGCGCAACCGGGGGACACGGCCTCGCCCGGCGCCGTGGGGAGGCCGTGATGCCGTACGCGGCCGGTACGGTGCGCGACATCCCGGTACGCGGCCTCAAGCTGTGCGGGCTGACCTGGAACGGGACGTTCCTGTGGTGCTCGGAGGCCGTCCAGAACCTCATCATGGCGGTGGACCCGGCGAGCGGCGAGGTGGCGCGGCGCCTGCCCTGCCGGGACGTCCGCACCGACCTGACCACGCTGGGCGGCTACCTCGTGCAGGTCGCCGGGCCGCACGGGGTGCTGCGCGTCCTCGACCCGCACTCCGGCGAGGTGGTCGGCGAGCTGCCCAACCCCCGTCCGGGAGCCGTGCTGTGCGGGCTGGAGGCGACGCGGCACGGGCTGTGGCTGGGGTACGGGGACCTGCGCCGCATCGACCTGCGCGGCGTGGACGACCTGCGGCTGGTGGACAGCTTCCCCGTGCGCCACGCCGTCGCGGGCGTCACGGTGTCGGACGGCTATCTCGCCTACGCCGACCACCGCGCGGGCACGATCAACCTCCTCGACCTGGACCGCGGCCGGGACGTGGCGTCGGTCTCGGTCCCGGGCAACCCGACCGGGATCGCCTGGGACGGCAGCCTGATCTGGTACTGCGATCACGCGACGTTCCAGCTGCGCGCCATCGAGGTCCCGGGCATCGCGCGGGCGGAGCGGGCGCCGTGACGGGCCTCGCGCCGCACGCGACGCCGGGAAGGTTCACGTTGGCCTGCCGGGCGGTGCGGGTCGTGGCCACCGCCGTCGTCGTCCTGGTGCCGGGCGTGCTCGCCGGGCTGGCGCACGCGTCGCTGTGCGGCCGCTCGTCGGGACGGCGGTACGTCTACCGGCGCCTGACCGCGCTGCTGACGGCGCTGGGCCCGGCGTTCGTGAAGGCGGGGCAGGTGCTGGGCACACGGCGGGACGTGCTTCCGGCCGCGTTGTGCGACGAGCTGTCGGTGCTGCAGGACGCGGTGCCGCCGCCGGGCCCCGCGCAGACGCGGCGGGCACTCGCCGAGGCGTACGCGGCGGACCCGGCCCTGACCGGCCCGGACGGCGTGTTCGCCGAGATCGACGAGCGGCCGGTCGCCGGCGGCAGCGTCGCCTGCGTGCACCGCGGGGTCCTGGCGACCGGCGAGCAGGTCGCGATCAAGGTGCGGCGGCCGGACGTCGACCGCGTGATGGCCCGGGACCTGGCGCTGGTGCGCGCGGCGTCCCGCCTGGTCGCCCGGCTGCCGATGCTGCGGGGCGTGCCGGTCGCCGCGGTCGTCGAGGACATGTGCGCGGCCGTGCACGGCCAGCTCGACCTGGCCCGCGAGGCCGACGGCCTGGCCCGCCTGCGCGACAACCTGGCGGTCGTGCCGCGCGTGCGGGTCCCGAAGGTCTACGCCCACGCGTCGCGGCCGCGCTGCGTCGTCATGGAGTTCATCCCCGAACTGGACGTGCGCACCGCCGCCGCGTGCCCGCCCGCGACGCGCCGCAGGCTCGCCGCCTCCGCGCTGACCGCGATCTACCAGATGCTGTTCGTCGACGGCTTCGTGCACTGCGACCTGCACCCCGGCAACCTGTACTTCACCCGCGACGGGCAGGTCGTGGTGCTGGACGCGGGGTTCAGCGTGCGGCTGAGCGAGCGCCTGCGCCGCCTGTTCGCCGAGTTCTTCCTCAACATGTCGGTGGGCCGGGGCAGCCGCTGCGCCGAGATCGTGGTCGAGAGCGCGGCCGGAACGCGCCCCGGCGCCGACCTGGACGGCTTCCTGGACCGCATGGCCGACCTGGTGGAACGCAGCCACGGCCTGCCCGCCCGGGAGTTCAGCCTGGTCGCGTTCGCCACCGAGATGTTCGCCCTGCAGCGCGCCCACGGCGTGCACGCCGCGCCCGAGCTGATCTTCCCGCTGCTGTCGCTGCTGGTCATCGAGGGCACGATCCGCGACCTCGACCCCGGCATCGACTTCCAGGAGACGGCCCGGCCGGTGCTCAACCGCGGCCTGTTCGGCGCCCGGTGACCGGGCCATCCCGGGCACCACACCGAGCACTGCGTGAAGGAGGCGGTGCTGGTCGACGGGCAGGGGCAGGGCGAGCACGTGCTGTCCCTGGTGAACACCCCGCAGGGCCTGCTCGCCGAGGGCTTGGCCGAAACGGGCCTGGACGCCGTCCTGGGGCGGGCGTGGGGACCGTGGACCGCCGAGATCCTCGGCGAGCTGGGCCTGCGCGTGGACAGGGAGCGGATGCAGCCCGTGATGGCGCAGATGAGGCGGCTGTTCCCGGCCCGGCAGGACGCGGCGATCCTGCTGCACGACCGGGGCGCCGACGCCGACGAGGCGGTCGCGTACCTGCGGCGCTGGCTGCTGATCGAGGACGGGCGGGCACGGCACATGGTGCGGTTCCTGCTCGACCCGCTGTGGCGCGCGTACGTCACGACCTACATCGAGGGCGCCCGCCTGGTCTCCGCCTGGCTCGCGGGGGACCGTGCCGACGGGGCCCGTGCGGACGGCCCCGAGGGGAAGCCGGGCGCGGGCGTCACGGAGCGCTTCGGCCGGCTGCTCCGCGAGCCCTTGCTCCCGCCCACCCGGTGAGTTACTTTAATTACATATAGTGATTTCACTGTGGGAGGTCCCGTGGGTCAGAGCGTCTCCGCCGACCGCACCGGCACGCTTTCCCCTCTCCCCGGCCATGACGGCGACCGCCGCGCCCACTGCCCCGACAGGCATCTGGGCACCGCGTCCTGGGACCACATCCGGTCGCTTTTCACCCTCCGCCCCGGCACGGTCCACCTCAACACCGGAACCGTCGGCGCCATGCCGCACGAGGTGCTCGACGTCCACGAACGCGTCACCCGGGAATGGACGGGCAGCCTGCGCGACGTCTACCCGCCGACCCTGTATCCCGAGTACCGCGCCGCCATCGCCGGGGACTTCGGCGTCGACCAGGACGAGATGGTCATCTGCCACAACTCGACCGAGGGCATGGCGCGCGTCATCGCGGGCCTGGACCTCGGCGAGGGCGACGAGGCGCTCACCACGACGCACGAGTGCTACTCGGTGCCGTCCAACCTCAACCTGGTGCACAACCGCACCGGGCTGACCGTCCGGACCATCACCCTCCCGTCCGGGCCGGACGTGCGCGCCGAGGACATCGTCGAGCTGTTCGCCGCCGCCGTCACCCCGCGCACCCGGGTGATGTTCTTCGCCGCCGTCACCCTGTTCACCGGCACCCGGATGCCCGTCCGCGCGCTGTGCGACCTGGCGCAGCGGCACGGGATCGTCACCGTGGTGGACGGGGCGCTGCTGCCCGGCATGCTGGACGCCGACCTGCGCGCCCTCGGCGTGGACTTCATGACCGGGTCCGGTTCGAAGTTCCAGTGCGGGCCGCTCGGCACCGGCCTGCTGTACGTGCGCAACAAGGTGATCCCCGAGCACAACCCGCTGCCGCTGCCGCCGTTCTGGCCCGTCATCTCCACCTGGTACCCGATGCTCGGCCCCATGCCGCCGCGCACCACCACCCGCGTCGAGACCTGCAACATGGGCGACTACCTGCAGAGCGCCGGAAGCGCCGGCGTCGCCCGCGCCGCCGCGCTGACCAGGGCCTGTCAGATGTGGAACGCCATCGGCCGCGGCCGCATCGAGCGGCGGATCATGGAGCTGGGCGACCACGCCCGCGACCGCCTCGCCGAACGGTTCGGCGAGCGGGCGCTGTACTCGCCCGCAGACCCCCGGCTGCGCTCGCCGCTCATCAGCTTCCGGCCGTTCCGCGCGCCGCACGACGCGTGGAACCCCAAGAAGATCAACACCTTCGTGGACCGGCTGGAGCGCGAGCACCGGATCTGGATCCGCTGGATCGAGTTCGACGTGCCCGGCTCCCCGCACATGCACTACGCGGCCCGCGTGTGCACCCACCTGTTCAACACCCGCGAGGAGATCGACCACGCCGTCGACGTCATGGGCCGGCTGGCGGACGAGATGGCGTGACCCGGGCCGCCACGGACATGCCCCCACGCCACGGACGTGAACCCACCGCCACGGACACGACCCCACGCCACGGAAAGGTGCCCCACCCATGAGCAGCGGCCAGCCGACCTACGGGGGAGTGCTCCGGCTCTACGGCCCCGGCAGCATGGACCACGTCGACCCCGCGTGCGCGTACTACATGCTGGGCGGTCAGATCATCCGGTTGTTCGCCCGCCAGCTGTTCACCTACGCGCCGGTCAAGGACCTGCGCGACTGGCGCGCCGTCGCCCCCGTCCCCGACATCGCCGTCGACATCCCCTCCACCCACAACGGCGGCCTGAGCGCCAACCACAAGGTCTACACGGTCACGCTGCGCCGCGGCGTCATGTGGGACACCACCCCGCCTCGCGAGGTGACCGCGCACGACTTCGTCCGCGGCTTCAAGCGCATGTGCAACCCGGTGATCGGCGCGGGCGGCATCCGCTACTTCACCAGCACCATCCGGGGCATGCGGGAGTTCTGCGAGGAGTACGCGGCCGCGGTGCCCGGAAAGGACGCCACCGCCGCCGACCTGGCGGGCTTCCAGAACTCCCACGACATCCCCGGGATGTTCGCCGTGGACGACGACACGCTGGTGTTCGAGCTGCTGCGTCCCGCCGCCGACTTCCTCAACATCCTCGCGCTCACGTTCGCCTCGCCCGCGCCCGTCGAATACGACGCCCACGTGCCCGACAGCGACGAGTTCCGCCGCGACGTGCGGTCGAACGGACCGTACCGGTTCGTCGACTACGTCCACGGCAGGCGGCTGCGGATGGAACGCAACCCGGTGTGGCGCAAGGAGACCGACCCGGTGCGCAACCAGTACGTCCAGTCCATCGAGGTGACCATGGAGAAGGCCACCCCGGAGGAGGTCGGCGCCAGGATCAGGTCGGGGGCGGCGGACCTGTCGTGGGCGTCCCCGGTCACCGAGCCGTACGAGATCGACCCCACCGACACCGGCAACGACCTGGGCTACGCGCTCAACCCGTACCTGGTGTTCAACGTGGTCAGCCCGAACTGCGGCGGCGCGCTCGGCAAGGCCGCGGTGCGGCGGGCCATCGCCTACGCGATCGACAAGGCGGCGATCCAGCGGATCTACCACGACCTGGCCGCCGGCACGGTGATGCGCCCCGCGCGCACCGCGATCCCGCCCGGCAATGACGGCTACGAGGACTACGACCTGTACCCGACGCCGGACGACCGCGGCGACCCCGACCGGGCGCGTGCGCTGCTCGCCGAGGCCGGCCACCCCGACGGGCTGGAACTCGTCGCCGTCCACCGCGACGTGGACGCCAACCCCGAGGTGGCCCGCTCGTACGCCGCCGACCTGGAGAAGGCCGGGATCGCGGTGCGGCTGGTGCCGATGGGCCACGCCGACTACTACCGGTTCCTCCAGGACCCTGACAACGCGCGGGCCGGGCTGTGGGACCTGACCGCCCCGTCGTGGACACCGGACTGGTTCGGCAACAACGGCCGCGCGTTCCTGCAGCCGATGTTCCAGACCAACTGCTCGCGCGGCACCGGCAACTACGGCTGCTACAGCGACCCCGAGGTGGACCGGCTGATCGAGGAGGCGCTCGGCGCGGTCGACCCCGACCGTGCCCGCGCCGCCTGGCACGAGGTCGACCGCCGGGTGATGGAGGACGCGGCGATCGTGCCGATCCTCGTGCACGCCCCCACCATCCCGCACCTGTGCGGCGACCGGGTGCGCAACGCGATCGCGATGCCGACCATCGACCGCTGGTTCGACCTGTCCAACCTCTGGCTCGACCCGCCCCGCTGACCGGGGCGCCGGGTCACCGCTCCGGGAAAGGAGGATCCGCGATGGCGACGGCACCGGCCGTCAGGCCCGTCCCGGTGGTGCGTTCCCTGCTCGCGCCCGCCGCCTACATGTGCGGGCTGACCTTCGCCGAAGGGCTCCTGTGGCACTCCGACCAGGACGCCGGGAAGATCTTCGCGATCGAACCCGCGTGCGGCGCGGTGGTGCGGACCCTGGACTGCCCGCGCGTGCGCGCCGACCTCACCTGGCACGACGGGCTGCTCTGCCAGGTCGGCGGACGTCCCAAGCGGCTGCTGCTCGTCCACCCGGAAACCGGCGAGATCGTCGAGGAACGGCAGGTGGCGCCGCCCGGCGGCCGGCTGTGCGGCGTGGAGGCCGGCCCGGAGGGGGTCTGGATGTGCCTGCGCGCCCCCGCCGTCGTCCAGTTGCGCGACTTCGCGACCATGACGGTGCGGCGGGAGCACCCGGTGGAGGGCGCCCCGTCCGGGCTGACTCACGTGGCGGGCATCGTGCTGTACTCGGAGTTCGAGGCCGCGACGGTGCGCGCCGTCGACGCCGCCACGGGCAGGCCGCGCGGCGCGGTCCGCGTCGAGGGCCGTCCCACCGGCCTGACCTGGGACGGCTACCAGCTGTGGTACTGCGACTTCGAGGCCCGCCGGGTCAAGTCCGTCCGTCTCGACGACGTCCTGAACGGCACCTACCGGAACTAGAAATCGCTACGGAATCACCGAGTCAGTCTCTGCGGGAGATCCGCCCAAGGGAGACAGGCGGCTCGCCGAGAAGTCCGCATCCGCATCCGGCTTCGGAAAGGGGTACACATGGCGACCGAGGTGCAGCGGGAGAAGTACGAAGAGGTCTTCGGCTACTACGACACCGACAACGACGGCGAGATCGTTCAGAGCGACATCGACGCCCTGATCGCGAGCTGGACCCACGAGTTCGGCGTGACGCCCGGCAGCGACGGCTGGCGGCGGCTGGTCGACCTCGGCAACAGGCTGTGGTCGTCGATCGAGGGACACGACGTCGACGGCGACAAGAAGGTCAGCAAGGAGGAGTTCACCGCCGCGCACGCCCAGCCCGGGTTCGTCGACGAGATCGCCATCCCGCTGGCGATGGCCGCGTTCGACCTGGCCGACACCGACAACGACGGCCAGATCTCCATCCAGGAGTGGCTGGCGTCCCAGAAGACCCACGGCCTCGGCCCGAAGGAGGCCGTGGACGCCTTCCAGAGCTGGGACACCGACGGCGACGGGTACCTGTCCCGCGACGAGTACCGCCGCTACACCGAGTCCTTCTACAAGGACGCGAACTAGCCGGGACGGGGCGACCGCCCCCGTCGCGGAGCGTCCCCGTCGCGATCGGGCGGGATCCGGCAGGCCGGGTCCCGCCCGTCGCCGTTCGCCGGTGGTCTGGAGGCAATGCGCCATGAGTGGCGTTATGGGAGGTAGATGAAGGTGAAGTGATGATCGGGAAAGTTCCTGCGTACGGCGATCCCACGTCGCCGGACGCTGGCGTTCCCTATAGTCGAGAGCTCCGACACCGCCGGTACGACGCCGCTGAAGGAGGCCGGTGCATGGAGCAGAGGACGGACATCCCGCCGATGTGGCCCGTCGGTGCCAGCAAGGAGTACATCGACGCGCGGATCGAGCTGGGCAGGGCCGAGCGCAGGCTGCGCGACCAGATCGAGGAGGTCGCCGCGGCGCGGCGGCGGATGCCGCGGGGCGCCCTGCTCGACGACTACACCTTCAGCGAGGGGCCGCGCGACCTCGGCAGGGACGAGCCGGTCCGGGCCACCCGGCTCGCCGAGCTGTTCGGCGAGCACGACACGCTGTTCGTCTACCACCTGATGTTCCACCCCGACGAGGACGCCGCGTGCCCCATGTGCTCGATGTGGGTGGACGGGTTCCACGGGGTGTCCCACCACATCCGCCGGCACGCCGCGTTCGCCGTCATCGGCAAGGCGCCGCTGCCCAAGCTGCGGGAGTGGGCGCGGCGGCGCGGGTGGGACGGCCTGCGCATCGTGTCCAGCCACGGCACCGGTTTCAACGCCGACATGAACGCCGAGCGGCCCGGCGGGGCGCAGCGGCCCATGGCCAGCGTGCTGCTCAGGGAGGGCGACGGGGTGCGGCACTTCTACTCGCTGCCCGCCAACTTCCTGGACGACACCGAGCGCGGCATCGACCTGCTCAACCCCGTGTGGAACATCCTCGACATGTTCCCGCGGGGCCGCGGCGACTGGTACGCCGGCAACGACTATCCGGGACGCGAGCGCGGCTGAGACGCTCCGCGCCCGGCCGTGCGGCCGGGCGCCGATCGCTCCGGCGGGCACCGACCCGCCGGAGCGATTGCTATATACTCTTAAAGTCTTCGTCCGACCTTCGAGTGTTCGAGAGGTCCGGTGTGATCGACGAGCGGAGTGCCGGCCCCGCCCTGGTGCGGGTGGCGCAGCGTCACGTCGACCACCGGCTGAAACGCCGCGACGCACCAGGTCAGGAGATCTCGCGGCGGGGAGAGGCCCGGCTGTCCCTGGACGAGGAGCTGTGCCGCCGGATGGCCGATCACCACCATGCCGCGCCCGCCCTGCAGGACGACGCCGGACTGCGCGCACAGTACCGCGAACTCAAGCGCCGGACGGCCGAGCTGTATCGGTCGATCACCACCGAGGCGGGCATCACGGTCCGGCCGTGGACGTCGCCCGGCCAGCCCTACCGCGACTCCCGCGACCTGCGCAGACGCGTGCGGAGCAGCGGCGTGCTGTGGGTGTACCCGACCCGCGCCGGGCACGGCCCGTCCCGCGCCACGGATGGACGGCATCCGATGCGCGAACCCTCCGGGGTCCGGGCCGACGGCGTCGAGCTGTGCCACAACGACCTGTTCCGAGCCGTCCACGACGTCTTCGGGCACCTGATGTTCGGGCACGGGTTCGGACCGGCGGGCGAGTTCCGGGCCGCGTTCTGCCAGATGGCCCTCTACCCGCCGGACGTGCACCCGGTGCTGTTCACCGAGCAGGTCGGGCAGGTCGCCTGGTTCTTCTACGGCCCGCACCTGCGCCTGCGCGACGGGCGGCTGCCCCGGCGCGGCGAGCCCGGATACGTCCCGCCGCACCACCGCCCCTACCCCCAGCAGAAGGTCTTCCGGTTCGCCGAGGAGTTCGTCGAGGCGTTCCCCCGCATGTTCGACCTCGGCGCCACAAGAGAGGAGTCGTGATGGACGATCCGTCGCGGGCCACCGCGGAGGTCGACCCCCCGCCGCCGGCCCCGCCCGGCGACGCGCACCCGGCACGCCTGCCCGAAGCGGTACGAGCCGACTTTCCCATCCTGTCCGCCAGGTTCGACGGCCATCCCCTGGTGTACCTGGACAACGCGGCCACGACGCACAAGCCGCGCGCGGTCCTGGACGCGATCGTCGGCTACTACTCCACGGTCAACGGCAACGTCGGCCGCGGCCACTACGCGCTCAGCCGGGCCGCCGCCGACCGCTACGACCGGGCCCGCGAGGCGGTGCGCCGCGCCATCGGCGCCGCGCACGCCGACGAGATCGTGTTCTGCCGCGGCACCACCGACGCGGTGAACCTGGTGGCGGGCACGTTCGGACGGCGCGTCGTGGGCAGGGGCGACCAGGTGGTCGTCACCGGGATGGAGCACAACTCCAACCTGCTGCCCTGGCGGCGGCTGTGCGAGGAGGCGGGCGCCGAACTCGTGGTCGTCCCGGCCGGTGCGCACGGCAGGGTGTCGCGGGAGGACTTCTCCGCCGCGTTCGGTCCCCGGGTCCGCCTGGCGGCGGTGGCGCACGTGTCCAACGTCCTCGGCACCGTCAACCCGGTGCGCGCGCTGGCCGGCGTCGCGCACCGCAACGGCGTCCCCATCGTGGTGGACGGCGCGCAGGCCGTCCCGCACCGTCCGGTGGACGTGCGGGAACTGGACGCCGACTTCTACTGCTTCTCCGGCCACAAGGTGTACGGGCCGATGGGCGTCGGCGTGCTGTACGGCAGGCGTGACCTGCTCGCCGACACGGCCCCCTACCAGGTCGGCGGCGGCATGGTGAAGGGAGCGACCCGCACCGGCCCGGTGCGGTACCTCCCCGTCCCGGGCCGGTTCGAAGCGGGCACGCCCAACATCGAGGGCGCCGTGGGGCTGGCGGCGGCCCTGCGCTACCTGCACGGGCTGGGGTGGGACGCCGTCAGGCGGCACGACCGGGCGCTCGTGCGCTACGCCGTGGCGGCGCTGGGCGAGATCGACCGGGTACGGGTCGTGGGCGATCCGGGCGCCGACCCCAGCGGCATCGTCTCCTTCGTCGTGGACGGCGTCCACCCCTACGACGTGGGCGGGCATCTGGACGCGCACGGCGTGGCGGTGCGCGGCGGCGTGCACTGCGCCGCCGACCTCCTCGACGATCTCGGCCTGCTCGGCACGGTGCGGATGTCGTTCGCCGTCTACAACAGCGAGGACGAGGTGGACCTGGTGGCCGGCGCGCTGCGCACCGTACGACCCGGGACGTGGACCCCGTGAGCGCCCGACGGCACGGTTCCTGTGACATGACCGGCGGACCGAACATGCGCTTCGACACCCGGCTGGTGCACGTGGGTCAGGAGGCCGACGCCGGGACGGGCGACGTCGTCCCGGCGGTGCACGTCGCCACCACCTTCGAACGCCGCGTCCAGGACCCGCCGCGCTACTTCTACGCGCGCGGCGAGAACCCCACCGCCGAAGGCCTGGAACAGTGCCTGGCCTCGCTGGAGGACGCCCGTTTCTCGACCGTGTTCGCCTCGGGGCAGGCGGCCGGGGCCGCCGTGCTGGCACTGCTGCGTCCGGGGCAGCGGCTCGTCGCGTGCGATGACGTCTACGGCGGCACGCACGCCCTGTTCCAGACGGCCGCCCGGTACGGCATCGGTGTCGAGCACGTCGACCTGACCGACCGGTCCGCCGTGGCGGCCGCGCTCGGCGACGACGTGGGCCTGATGTGGATCGAGACGCCGACCAACCCGCTGCTGAAGGTGGTCGACCTGGAGGAGGTGTGCGGGCTGGCCCGCGAACGCGGCGTGCGCGTCGTCGTCGACAACACCTTCGCCGGTCCCGCCCTGCAGCAGCCGCTGCGGTTCGGCGCGGACGTGTCGCTCTACAGCACCACCAAGTCCATCGCCGGACACTACGACGTCCTCGGCGGCGCCCTCGTCCACGACGACGCGGAACTGGACCGCGCCTTCCGCTCCCATCGCGCGACGATCGGCGGTGTCCCGGGCGCGCTCGACTGCTTCCTGGTGCACCGCGGCCTGAAGACGCTGTCGCTGCGCACCGCCAGGCAGGTGCAGAACGCGCGGGCCCTGGTGGCGGCGCTGCGCGACTGCGAGCACGTCGGCGCGCTGCACTATCCGGGGCTGCGCGAGCATCCCCGCTACGAGACCGCGACGCGGCAGATGTCGGCGCCGGGCTCGGTGTTCAGCTTCCGGTACCTGGGCGACACGGACCGGGCGCTGGGCCGTCTGCGGCTGTTCTCGGTGGCGGTCAGCCTCGGCGGGGTCCGCTCGCTCGTCGAGCGTCCCGCCACGATGACCCATGCCGCCGTCCCGCGCGACGTCCGGCTGCGGCTGGGCGTCACCGACGACCTGATCCGCGTGTCGGCGGGCATCGAGGACCCCGCGGACCTGCTGGACGACCTGCTCACCGCACTGCGACACGGAGGGATGCCATGACCGTCCGGCCGACGACGGGCGAGCCGGTGCGGCTCGACGGCGCGACCGCCACCGAGCTGCAGCGCGCGGGCCTGCCCGTCCGCGCGCCCTGGTGGAGCACGCTGGCGCTCAACGGCGAGGGCCACCGCCGCCTGCTGCGCGAGGTGCACGCACGCCACATCGCGGCGGGCGCGCAGGTGATCACCGCCAACACGTTCCGGTGCAACCCGCGCGCCCTGCGCCGGCTGGGGCTGGACTCGGCCGGGCTCGGATGGATGGTGCACGCCGCGGTCGGCGTCGCACGGGCGGCGCGCTCGGCCGCCAAGGCCGAGGACGTGCTGATCGCGGGGGCGATGGCGCCCGTCGAGGACTGCTACCGGCCCGACCTCGTCCCGCCCGACGAGGAGCTGCGCGCCGAACACCGCCGGCTGGCCGCGGAGCTGGTGGGGGCGGGCGTGGACCTGGTGCTCGTGGAGACCATGAACCGCGCCCGCGAGGCGCGTATCGCGCTGGAGCAGGTGCGGGCGGCGGGCGGCCGGCCGTGGGTGAGCTTCGTGTGCGCGGACGGGGCGCGGTTGCTGTCGGGTGAGCCGCTGGCCGACGCCGCCCGCGCCGTCGAACGCGACGGCGCCGCCGCCACGCTGGTCAACTGCGCGTCCCTGGACGACACCGAGACGGCGCTGCGGGTGCTGCGCGACGCCTGCGACGGGCCCGTCGGGGTCGCGCCCAACCTGGAGGACCGCGGCGGGATCCCGCGCGGGCGGCACGTCGACCGCGTCCTGCCCGCCGCCGTCACCCCCGAGCGGTTCGCCGAACGCGTCGCGCGCTGGCGGGAGGAGTCCGGCGTCGACATCGTCGGCGGCTGCTGCGGAGCCACGCCCGCGCACATGGCGGCGCTGCACCACGCCCCGGCCGCCCCCGGCGCGCAGTGACGGGAGGACACGTGATCGACCCCGAGCAGGTCAAGACCGAGCAGCGGCGGTCCTGGAACGCCATCAGCGCGGGCTGGGACGCCACCCACGAGATCTTCGAGCGGGGCGGTGCCGCGCTGACCCGCCGCCTGCTGGACCTGGCGGACGTGCGGCCCGGCCGGCGCGTGCTCGACGTCGCCACCGGCATCGGCGAACCGGCGCTGAACGCCGCGGCCGCGGTCGGGCCGGGCGGATGCGTCGTCGGCGTCGACATCTCGCCCGCGATGCTGGCGGTGGCGCGCCGGCGGGCCCGGCTGCACGGGTGCCGCAACGTCGCGTTCGCCGAGGGCGACGTCGAGCACCTCGGCCAGCCCGAAGGCGCGTTCGACGTGGTGCTCAGCCGCCTGGGCCTGATGTTCGCCGTCGACCATGTCGCGGCGTTCCGCGGACTGCGCGCGGTGCTGGTGCCCGGCGGTGTGCTGGCCGCCGCCGTGTGGGCCGAGCCGGAGGCCGCGCCGATGATGTCGCTGGGGTACCGGGTGCTGGCCGACCGGCTCGACCTGCCCTCGCCACCGCCCGGCCTGCCCGGCCCGTTCAGCATGTCCGACCCGGGGCGCCTCGCCGCCGACCTGATCGCGGCGGGTTTCCAGGACGTGTCGGTGACCGCGTTCACCGTGCCGTTCCGGCTGGACGGCCCCGGCGAGTACGTCGAGATCACCAAGGCGATGACGCCGCCCCGGCTGCTCGGCCTGCTCCGCGACCGCTACGGCTCGGAGGACGATCCCGCGACGTGGGAGGCGGTCGGCGCGGCCGTGGCGCCGTTCGCCGCCGGCGGTGTCATCCCGCTTCCGTCGACCGCCCTGTGCGTGCGCGCCGTCGCGCCCTGACCGGTGTCACGGGGTGGCGCTGACCGCGGACATGGTGAAGCCGGCGATCCGCAGCGGCGGCATGGCCACGCGGGTGAAGTGGTCGCCCCACTCCCGGGGCAGCGTGCGCTCGGTGCGCCCCACCTCCGTGACGCGTTCCAGCAGCCGCACCGGGCTCTCGTTGAAGCGGAACCCGTTCACCGCCCCCACGATCTCGCCGTTCTCGACCAGGTGGACGCCGTCGCGGGTGAGCCCGGTCAGCAGCAGCGACCGGGGGTCGACCTCGCGCAGGTACCACAGCGAGCCCAGCAGCAGCCCGCGCCTGGTCGCCGCCACCATCTCCGGCAGCGTCCGCCCGGGACCCTCCCCGCGCAACTCCAGATTGTCGATCCAGGGGGTGACGGGGTGACCGGCCTGCCGCGCGGACGCCCGGGTGTGCACCAGCGCGGTCAGCACGCCACCGCTGATCCAGGTCGTCGGCCGCAGCGGCACCCCGTTGTCGAACACCGAGACCACCGGCCCGGACGAGCGGGCGACCAGGAACGGGGCGCATTCCAGCCCCGCCGCGGCCGGGTCGCCGCTCAGCGTCAGAGGCTGGTCGGTGAGCCGCTCGCCGACCCCCAGCCCCGTGCCGCCGGGGCCGGTGCCTCCGGGGTCCGCGGCGAACGGGCCGTGGCCGCCGAGGGCGTCCGCCGCGCCCGCCGCCCCGTACAGGTGGATCATCAGGTCGGCGACGCACGACGGGGACAGCAGCACCTCGTACGATCCCGGCGGCAGGTCGACGCGGCGCCGCGACCAGCCCAGCCTGCGCCGCAACCGGTCGTGCATGCCGGCGACGTCCCAGCGGCCGGTCGTGCCGGTGCCGGCCCGGGCGGACGCCGAGTGGTCGGAGGTCTTGGCCGTCAGGTCGAGCACGCCCGCCGGCTGGACGTGCCGCGCTCGTGTGCCGGACGTGGTGGCCAGGTACGTCGTCGTGACCCGGCGTTCCGCGTACCCGTACAGCAGGCGCCGCTCGGCCCGTGCCCGGCGGAACGTCCGCCCGAGGTCCGGGACGAGTTCGTCCAGCACGTCGGGCGGGGGATCCGCCGGAGGCTCGTCCCAGCCGTGTTCGCGGCCCTGCGGGAGCGCGGGGGCCGCCGGGTCCGGCACGGCGCGCCGCGCCGCCCGCTCGGCGGCCCGCGCCACCTCGCCGGCGGCGTCGGCCGCCGGGCCGCCGCACGACACGGTGCCGACGGCCCGTCCCGTCTTGCCGCCGACGATGGCGACGACGGTCACGCGGCGCTCGCGTCCCGTCCCGTTGGCGGTCATGGAGTTCCCGGCCCACCGCAGGAAGGAGCCGTCCGACTCGTCGACGATCACCGCGCACTCGTCGGCGCCGCACGCCGCCAGCGCCCGTTCCGCCACGTCCTGTGCTCGCCTCACCGCGCCGCCTCCTTCGGGCACTCGCTCACAGACCGGCCTCACGGGCGGCGTTGACGACCCGGACCCGGTGGAAGACGGCCGGGGGACAGCCGTGACTCGCCGCGGCCACCTGCACCGGCTGGCCCTTGCCGCACAGGTCGGCGCCGAACAGGCGGTAGTCGGCGGGGCCGCCCACCGCGCACAGGGAGTTCCAGAACGCCAGCGTGTCGGCCTGGTAGGCGACGTCGCGGACCTGCCCGGCCAGGCGCCCGCGGCGGATCCGGTGGCAGCGCTGGGCGGTGAACTGGAAGGTGCGGCGCTCGGTGTCGATCGACCAGCCGCCCGACCCGACGAGGTAGAGCCCGTCGGTGACGTCGGAGATCAGCTCCTCGGTGGACGGCCCGTCCGGCGCGGGGCACAGCGACACGTTCGGCATGCGCGGCAGCGGGACATGCCGCGCCGACTCGGCGTACGCGCAGCCGTTGGAGCGCTCGGCCCCGGCCAGGCGCGCGGTGCTCCGGTCCAGCTGGAAGCCGGTGAGCACGCCGTCGCGGACCAGGTCCCACGCCTGCGCGGCCACCCCCTCGTCGTCGTAGCCCACGGTGGCCAGGCCGTGCTCGGCCGTCCGGTCGGCCGTGACGTTCATCGGCTTCGCCCCGTACCGCAGCACCCCGCGTGCGGCGGGATCGGCGAAGGTGGTGCCCGCGTACCCGGCCTCGTGACCGAGGGCCCGGTCCAGCTCGGTGGCGTGTCCCACCGACTCGTGGACGGTCAGCCACAGGTTGGACGGATCGATCACCAGAGTGCGCTCGCCGGGCTCGACCGCGGGCGCCCGCAGCTTGCCGGCCAGGTGGCCGGGCAGCGCGGCCAGCTCGGCGTCCCAGTCCCAGCCGTCGCCGTCGAGGTACTCCAGGCCCCGCGCGGTCGGCGGCCCGGCCGTGCGCAACGAGGCCGCCGTCCCCGGGCCGACGCCCAGGACCGTCACCTGGGGATGGATCCGGACCCGCCGCTGCACGGTCACCGTGCCCGCCAGGTCGGCGTAGAACTTCTCCTCCCGGACCGCCACGAGCTTGGCGTGCACGTGCGTCACGGGCCGGTGGGCGAGCAGCCGGCGGCTCCAGTCGGCCAGCCGCCGCGCCCGTTCGGCGCGCGGGACGCCGAACGGGTCGACGCGGCACGGCGACGACCAGCCGGTGTCGCGATGCACCGGTTCGTCCACCGGGTCGGACGGCACCGCCGTGATCGCCCGGCAGGCGCGGGCCCGGGACACCGCCCGCGCGGCGGCGTCCGCCGCCGCCGACGTGCCGATGTCGTCGGTGGAGGCGAACCCCTGGACGCCGTCGCGGATCACCCGGACACCGAGGGCGGTGTCCGTCGCGTCGTGTCCGCCGGCGGGGCGTCCGTCGTAGAGCAGGTCCGTGCCGGTCCGCACCCGTGTCACCAGGACCGCGGCGTGCCGCGCGCCCAGCCCGGCGGCCCTGCCGAGAGCCGCGTCGGCGAGGTCGGGCAGCGGGAGGGCGTCGAACGGTGCCGCCAAGGCCACCTCCACCAGATCCGGGGAACTATACGAATCGTAAGCGGATTTGACGCGTCAGCACCGTCGCGTCGGGCCGGATCGACCCGCAAAGGAATACACTTGTCAAGTGGAAGCGGGGAGGAACGAGCCGTGAAGCAACAGCGCCGCAATTACGGACAGTACTGCGGGCTCGCCGGGACGCTCGACATCGTCGGCGAGCGCTGGACGCTGCTGATCATCCGTGAGCTGCTCACCGGCCCGTGCCGCTACAACGAGCTGCTGGCCAACCTGCCGGGCATCGGCACCAACCTGCTGGCCGACCGGCTGAAGTTCCTCACCGAGACCGGGCTGGTGCGGCAGCGCCGCCAGGAGGGCGCCAAGATCCGGCTGTACGAGCTGACCGAGCAGGGCGAGGGCCTGCGCGAGGCGGTGCTCGCCCTGGCGCGCTGGGGGCTCGGCGTGCTGTCGACGCCGGCGGCCGAGGACGCCGTGCGGCCGCGCTGGACCATGCTCGCCGTCGAGGCGATGGTGGACCCCTCGGCCGCCGAGGTCGACGAGCAGTACGAGTTCCGCGTCGACGGCGAGGTCTTCCACGTGACGGTGCGGGAGGGCCGGGTGTCGGTGGCCCACGGCAAGGCGGACGGGGAGCCCGCGCTGACCGTCCACACCGACGCGGTGACGTTCGTGGAGATCGGCGCCGGCCGGCTGAGCCCGCTGGAGGCGACGCTGACCAAGCGGCTGGTGATGGAGGGCGACGGCGAGGCCGTCCTGCGCTGCTCGCGCCTGCTCGGGCTCGTCGGCTGACGCGTCCGCCTCATTTTTGACCCGTCGCCGCCCTGCGGGCGGTCCCCGTATTGACTACGTTCCTGTATCACGCCTTCACTTTCTGTGAACTGCCGCCATCGACGGGACGGGGTGAGCATGGGCGCCGATGAGGCACGAGCCGGCGAGGCACGAACCGCCACGACGGCCACCGCCGCGGGCGAGGCCGCGACCGCGCCGCCACGCGCGGGCCACGGGCTCGGCGACCGGCCGAACCTCGACGCCGGTCCGCTGACCTCGTTCGGGTTCGCCGTGCGCGCGTCGATCGGACGGCGCCCCATGCGCTACCTGATCGCGCGCCGGCTGCGCGGAGGGTCCGCCGAGACGGCCCTGTTCGTGCTGGCCCCCGTGACCCTCGCGGGCACCTGGGTGCGCATCAGCGAGGACCCGGCGCGCCGCGTGTGCGACGTGCGGACCTTCGTCCCGACGATGCCGCGTTCCGTGCGGGTCGTCGAACGGCAGGTCCTGGGATGCCTGCCGCTGACGGAGATCGGCTATCTGGACCTGATGGCCTGGCGCTACCCCCGGCTGGGCGCCGCCCCGGAGGACCGGGACACCGACATGTCCTGGAGCGCCTGGCCGGACGCGCGGGCGTGCTGCTACCTCGGTCCGGCGAGCACGCCCGGCCTGACGGTGACCGAGGCGACCGACCCGCGCACCGGCCTGGTGGTGGCCCGCAGCGTGGAACGCCGCCGCGAGCCGGTCCGCCGCTGGGAGATCGCCGAACCGGGCCGTCCCGACAGCGGCGGCCTGCCCCGGCGCGTCCGCGTGTCGCTGCCGCCGTCGGGCCGCACCACCGAGTTCCACCGGGCGGGCGATCCGGTCACGGTGCCCGAGGACGCCTTCGACCACGACCCGGCGGACCTGCGCGACCACCTCGAACGCGCTCTCACCGGCCAGGACGGCTGATCCGTGCGCGGAGGCGTGAAGGTCGGCACGCGGTGTGCCGGGCGGGCGGTGCGCGTGGTGGCACTGGCGGTGCCCGCCGCCGTGCGCACGGCGCTGACGCGGCGGGGGAGACGTGAGCGGCGCGGGGCCGAGGAACTCGCGAGGGTGCTGGAGCGGCTCGGCGGCGCCTTCTTGAAGGCGGGGCAGTTCCTGGGGGCACGACCGGACCTGGTGGGGGAGACCGTCGCCGACGCCCTCGGACGGCTGCAGGACGACGTGGCGCCGATGACCGCGCGGCAAGCGGTCCGCGCGGTCCGCGCGGGGCTGCCGGGTGCGCCGCCGGAGCTGGCCGCGGCGTGCGCGGCGCCTCCGGTGGCGAGCGGATCGATCGCCTGCGTCTACCGGGCGTGGGTGGGCGGCCGCGCGGTCGCGGTCAAAGTGCGGCGTCCCGGTGTCGGCGACGCGCTCGCGGCCGACATGGCGTTGCTGCGCGGCGCCGCCGCGGCGGCCGGACGGCTGCCGTTCCTGCGGCGCGTCCCGCTCGCCGAGATCGCCGCCCGGGTCGCGCAGGCGCTGACCGGGCAGCTCGACTTCGCGGCGGAGGCGGCCAACCTGCGGCGGCTGCGCGCGGACCTGGCCGACGTCCCCGGCGTGGTCGTGCCGGACGTGGTCCCCGAACTGTGCGGTGACGGCGTCATCACCATGGAGTTCGTCGAGGGCCTCGACCGCGGCGCGGAGTGCGCGCTGACCCGCGGCGAACGCCGGGAGGCGGTGACGCGCCTCGTCCGCGCGGTCTACCGGATGCTGTTCGTGACCGGCCGCGTCCACGCCGACCTGCACCAGGGCAACGTGTACCTCGTGCGCGGAGGCGGCGTGGTGCTCCTGGACGCCGGGTTCGTCGTGGCGCTCAGCGCGTCCGCGCGCCGCCGGTTCACCGAGTTCTTCGGCGGCATGATCCGGGGCGACGGCGAGCTGTGCGCGCGGGCGCTGCTGGCCAGCGTGCGGCGCGTCGAGCCCGGCGCCGACCTGGGCGCGTTCCGCCGCCGGGTCGCCGACCTGGTCGAGCGTGCCGAGGGCAGGACGGCGGCGGAGTTCGACCTGCCCGCGTTCTGCCTGGAGCTGTTCGACCTGCAGCGCCGGTACCGGCTGTTCGCCGAGCCGGAGTTCGTCTTCCCGATGCTGTGCCTGCTGGCGGCCGAGGGGGCGGTGCGGCGGCACCACCCCACGCTGGACTTCCAGATGGAGGCCGCGCCGTACGCGATGCAGGGACTGCTGCTGTCCGGAGACGCCTGACCCCGCCCCCTGTCACGGAGTTTGACCAGCTTTTACCCGGCGGCGGAAATGGTGACGAACGGGCCAGTCCTGTTCTGACACCGGGTCGGCATTGCTTACCCGTCCGGACATGGCCACCTCCGTGGTGGTCATAATAAATTGCGCTTTACCTTCCTGTAGCCGACCACGTCGCGGGCGGTGCCCGCGAGAGGGGTGGCAATGGTCACTACGCAGAATGCGCAGAAAACGCCCGTTATTTCCCGGCATCTGCGGCCGTTCATGCTGAACGCGAAAACGCTGCGGCCCAGGGGCGGGGAATTCGCCGCCGATCCCGAGGTGCGCGACCGGCTCGATTCGGCGGTGCGCGCCTTCGCGTCGGGCTACAACGCCGCGCTCGCGGTTCCGCGCGGGCAGCTCGACCTGTCGTACGTCCCGCACGAGTTCCGCGGCTTCGCCTACGAGGGCGCGGCGATGAGCCGCACGCTGCTCGACCTGCTCACCCCGTCCCGTGGCCGCAGGCTCGCCGGACTGGCCGACGGTCCCGGACGGCGCTACACCCACCTCCTCCACGTCGGGGCGGGCTGGGCGTTCGCGCGCCTCCACCTGCCGCCCTGGCGCACGGTGCGCTTCGGGGACGGGCTGCTGCGCCGTCTCGCCTGGGACGGATGGGGCTTCCACCAGGCGTACTTCCGGCCCGGGGACGTCTTCGGGCGGCAGCGGGTCGAACGGACGGCGCGCGGCCCGGCGGCCCCGGTGCGCGACCAGGGCGCCGGACGCGCGCTGTGGTTCCACGCGGGCGCCGACCCGCAGCGGATCGCGGGCGTCATCGCCGCGTTCCCCGAACGGCGCCGTGCCGACCTGTGGGCCGGCGTCGGCCTCGCCGCCGCCTACACCGGCGCGCTGCCCGCACCGCGGCTGCCGCAACTGACCGGCGCGGCCGCCGGATACCGCGACCACCTCGCCCAGGGCGCCGCGTTCGCCGCCAAGGCGCACGTGCTCTCCGGCGAGGTGCCCAAGGCGTCGCAGGCGGCGATTCAAGCGCTGTGCGGGGTGACCGCCCCGGTCGCCGCGGGCTGGACCGACGACGCCCTGCGGACGGTGGGCGACGGCGACGACCCGGCCGGGCGCTACGAGCGGTGGCGTGCCGAGATCCGCGGCGCCTGGCGGGCCCAGGGCGGCGCGGCGTGATCGCCCGGTCGCGCGCCCGCCTGGTGCAGATCTGCTCGGTGATCCTGCTGCTGGTGGCCTGGCAGGTGGCCACCCTCCCGGACGCCTCGCAGGCGGAGCTGCGGCGGCTGGCCGCCCGGTTCGCCTTCGAACGGGTCCCCCTGAACGACGCGGTCGTGCCCCGGGAGGTCCGCGCGGTGGCACCGGCGTACCGGCACATCCGCCATTGGATCTCCTCGGTCGGGGCGGCCGTCGCGCTGGCCGACGTCGACGGCAACGGCCGCCCCGACGAGTTCTGCGTCGTCGACCCCCGGGACGACTCGGTGACCCTGGCCCCCGTCCCCCACACCGGCGCCCGCTTCCCCGCGACGCTCCTGACGCCCGCCGGCGCGCTGCCCTACGACGCGACGATGGCGCCGATGGGCTGCACGCCCGGCGACTACAACGAGGACGGCCGCCCCGACGTGATGGTCCACTACTGGGGCCGCTCACCGGTGCTGTTCCTGCGCACGCCCGCGCCCCTGGGCACGGCCAGGGCGTTCGCGCCGCGTGAGCTGGTCACGCCGTACCAGGTGTGGAACACCAACGCGGTGACGCTGGCCGACGTCGACGGTGACGGCCACACCGACATCGTGGTCGGCAACTACTTCCCGGACCGCGCGCGAGTGCTGGACACCGCGGCCCGCCAGAGCGAGCTGGTCATGCAGCGCTCCATGTCGGCGGCCTACAACGGGGGCGTCAACCGCATCCTGCTGTGGCGCTCCGGCGCCGGCGGCGAGCAGCCCGACGCCTCGTTCGGCGCCGTGCCCCAGCCGTTCCCCGACCGGGTCGCCAAGGGCTGGACGCTGGCCACGGGCGCGCAGGACCTCGACGGTGACGGCCGCCCCGAACTGTACTTCGCCAACGACTTCGGCCCCGACCGGCTGCTGCGCAACCAGTCCGAGCCCGGACGGGTGCGGCTGCGGCTCGTCGAGGGCACCCGGCACCTGACCACCCCCAAGTCGAAGGTGCTGGGCAAGGACTCGTTCAAGGGCATGGGCGTCGCGTTCACCGACCTCAACACCGACGGCGTGCCCGACATGGTGGTCAGCAACATCACCGAGCAGTACGGGCTGCTGGAGAGCAACTTCGCCTGGCTGAGCACCAGACGGGACGTGCTGCGCGGCGGCACCGCCCACTACGACGACCACAGCGAGTCGCTGGGACTGTCGCGCTCCGGCTGGGGCTGGGACGTCAAGACCGGCGACTTCGCCGGCACCGGCACCGACCAGATCCTCCAGGCCACCGGATTCGTCCGGGGCCGGGTCAACCGCTGGCCGGAACTGCAGGAGCTGGCGATGACCAACGACGACCTGCTGGCCCGACCCGGCGCGTGGCCGCGTTTCGCGCCGGGCCGCGACGACGTCTCCGGCGACGACCCCAACCCGTTCTTCGTACGCGGCGCGGACGGCCGCTTCCACGACCTGGCCCGGCGGCTCGGCGTCGCCGACCCCGGAGTGTCCCGGGGGCTGGCGCTCGCCGACGTCGACCGCGACGGACGGCTGGACTTCGCGGTCGCCAACCAGTGGCGGCAGTCCCAGTTCTACCGCAACACCCGCGCCGCCCGGCCGCCCTACCTGGGGTTGCGGCTGCTCCGTCCCGCGGGCACCTGCCAGGACGCCTCCCGGGGTTCCGCCGGCGTGGCGCTGACACCCGCCATCGGCGCGGCGGCCCGGGTGGACGCCGGCGGCAGGGGCGTGCGGGTCCGGCAGGCGTACCCCGCCAACGGGCACGCGGGCGTGTCCTCGCCCGACCTGCTGTTCGGGCTGCCCGCCGGCACCACCGCCCGCACGGCCGCCGCGCCGGTCACCGTGAGCTGGCGGGACGCCTGCGGCGTCCTGCGCACCGGGCGGATCCGCCTGGCGCCCGGCTGGCACGACCTGGTGCTCGCCTCCGACGGTTCGATCCGAGAGAAGGCATCGTGACCCCCACTCCCACCAGGGAGCCGCGGATCATGGCGCTGCGCCGGTTCGCGGTGTCCATCTCGGTGTTCACCGTTCTCGGCCACACCGTGCTCGGCTTCGAGCAGGCGTACGCGACCCCCCTGATGGCCCTGGCCGTGGCCTACGCGCTGGAGCTCGGCCTGGAGACGGTGGAGGCATGGGCCCACCGGCGTCCGGTCAAGTACGGCGGCGGCGTCCGCGCCGTGGCCGACTTCCTGCTGCCCGCGCACATCACCGGGCTGGCCTGCGCGATGCTGCTGTACGCCAACAGCCGCCTAGGCCCGGTGGCGCTGGCCGTGACCGTCGCGATCACGTCCAAGTACCTGCTGCGGGTCCGCGTCGACGGACGGACGCGGCACGTGTTCAACCCCTCCAACCTGGGCATCGCCGCCGTGCTGGTGCTGTTCCCGTGGGTCGGCATCGCGCCGCCCTACCAGTTCACCGAGTGGATCGGCGGCCCGCTCGACTGGGTGGTGCCCGCGCTGATCCTGGCCTCCGGCACCGCGCTGAACGCCATGCTGACCGGCAGGATGCCGCTGATCCTGGCCTGGGTGGGCGGGTTCGCGGCGCAGGCCGTGGTCCGCACCGCCGTGGAGGGCACCGCGACCGCCAGCGCCCTGCTGGTGATGACCGGCGTGGCGTTCGTGCTGTTCACCAACTACATGATCACCGACCCGGGCACCACCCCGGTGCGGCCGCGCGACCAGGTCGCGTTCGGCGCGGCCACCGCGGCGGCGTACGGGCTGCTCGTCTGGTTCCACGTCGTGTACGGGCTGTTCTTCGCCCTGGTCATCGTGTGCGGCCTGCGCGGCGTGTGGCTGGCGGCGCGGCCGGCGGTGCGGCGGTGGCGGGCGGGCGACCGCGCCCCCCTCCCCATGCCCGCCCGCGTCCCGGCCCCGCGCCCTGCCGCCGCGTCCGAAAGGCACGGTGAGCTGTGAGCGGTACGAGCGACGCGATCGCCATCGTGGGCGCGGGCTGCCGCTACCCCGACGCCCCGAGCCCCGACGGGCTGTGGGAACTGGCGCTCTCCAGACGCAGGGCCTTCCGGCCGTTGCCGCGCACCCGGCTCGACCTGGCCGACTACGGCCGCGGCGACCGCGAGGCCCCCGACCTCACCTACGTGCGCCGCGCGGCCGTGCTGGACGGCTGGTCGTTCGACCGGGCCCGGCACCGGGTTCCCGGCGCCACGTTCGCGGTCACCGACCCGACGCAGTGGCTCGCCCTCGACGTGGCCGCGCGGACGCTGGCCGCCGCCGGTTTCCCCGAGGCCCGGGGCCTGGACGCCGACCGCGCGGGCGTGATCCTGGGCAACAGCATGGGCGGCGAGTTCAGCCGCGCCGCGGTCATGCGGCTGCGCTGGCCCTACGTGCGCCGCGTGCTGGGGGAGACGCTGACCTCGCTCGGTGTGACCGGGCCGGACCTGGACACGGCGCTGTGCCGGGCCGAGCGCCGCTACAAGGAGCCGTTCGCCGAGCCCACCGACGAAAGCCTGGTCGGCGGCCTGGCGAACGCCATCGCGGGCCGCGTGTGCAACCACTTCGGCCTGCGCGGCGGCGGTTTCACGGTGGACGCCGCGTGCGCCTCGTCGCTGCTGGCGGTCACCTCGGCGTGCACGGCCCTGACGGCGGGCGACCTCGACTTCGTCCTCGCGGGCGGCGTGGATCTCAGCCTGGACCCGTTCGAGCTGGTCGGCTTCGCCCGGACGGGAGCGCTGGCGACCTCGGCCATGCGCGTCTACGACGCCAGTCCCACCGGGTTCCTCCCGGGCGAGGGGTGCGGCATGGTCGCGCTGATGCGGGCCGCCGACGCCCGCGACGCCGGGCTCGCGCCGCTGGCGCTGATCCGCGGCTGGGGCGTGTCGTCCGACGGGCGCGGCGGGCTGACCCGGCCCGAACGCGACGGGCAGCTGCTGGCCATGCGGCGGGCCTACGACCGTGCGGGCTTCGGCCCCGACACCGTCGCGCTGTTCGAGGGGCACGGCACCGGCACGGAGGTCGGCGACCGGGCCGAGCTCGGCGCGCTCATCGAGGTCCACGCGGGCGCGCGCCGCCGCGCACCCGCCGCGCTCGGGTCGATCAAGGCGAACATCGGGCACACCAAGGCGGCGGCGGGTGCCGCGGGGCTCATCAAGGCCGCGATGGCGCTGCGCCGCCAGGTGATCCCGCCGACGACCGGCTGCCGGGAGCCGCACGAGCTCCTGCGCGCCCCGCGGACACCGGTCCAGGTCACGTCCGAGGCCGCGCCATGGCCGGACGCCCCGCTGCGCGCCGCCGTCAGCGCCATGGGCTTCGGCGGCGTCAACACCCACGTCGTCCTCGAAGGCGCCGCGCCGCGTCGCGCCCGCCGCCTGACACCGGTGGAACGCCGTGTCGCCCGTCCCGGGCTGGACGCCGAGGTGTTCGCCTACGCCGCCGACACCCGCGACGCGCTGGCGGCGGCCCTGGAACGCACCGTCGTGCGCGCCGCCACCATGTCCCGCGCCGAGCACACCGACCTGGCGGCCTCCCTGGCCGCGTCGTCCCGCGCCGACGCGCCCTGGCGCGCCGCCATCGTCGCCCGCGACCCCGAGCAGCTGGCCCGCCGCGCCGAACGCGCACGACGCCTGCTGGACGAGCCCCCGCCCGGGGCGCTCGACGGCGGCTGGGCCGAGCAGCGCGGCGTGTTCCTCGGCCACGGCGCCCCCTCCAGGATCGGCCTGCTGTTCCCCGGGCAGGGCGCGCCCGTCCGGGCGAGCGCCGGTGCGTTCGGCATCGTGTTCCCCGACGCGGCGGACGAGTTCGGCGATGCCGCGGCCGACGCCGTGGACACCGCCGTCGCGCAACCCGCCGTGTTCGGCGCGTCCGTCGCCGGGCTGCGCTGGCTGGCCCGCCTGGGCGTGGAGGCCGCGGCGGCGGCCGGGCACAGCCTCGGCGAGATCACCGCGCTGTGCTGGGCCGGGGCGCTGGCCGAGCCGGACGCGCGCGAGCTGGTGCGCGTGCGCGGCCGCCTGATGGCCGAGCACGGCACGCCCGGCACCGGAATGGCCGCGATCGGCGCGCCACCGGACGCGGTCGCCGGGCTGATCGAGGGCACGGGGCTGTGCGTGGCCGCCGACAACGGCCCCGCGCAGGTCGTCGCGGGTGCGCTGCCCGAGCTGACCCGCGTGCTGGAACTCGCCCGCGCGGCCGGGATCGCCGCGCGGCGGCTGCCGGTCAGCCACGCCTTCCACACCGCCGCCGTCGCGGCGGCGGTGCCGGAGCTGACCCGTCACCTGGCCCGCACACCGATCGCGGCGCCTCGGCATCGCGTCCACTCCACGGTCACCGGCGACGTCCTCACCGCCGCCGACGACCTGCGCGAGGTGCTGGCCCGCCAGGTCACCGAACCGGTCCGCCTCCGCGCGGCCGTGGAAGGGCTGGCCGCCGAGTGCGACCTGCTGGTCGAGTGCGGCCCGGGGCACGCGCTGGCCGGGCTCGCCGCCGAGATCAGCGGCCTGCCGGTGGTCGCCCTGGACACCGGCGCCGAGTCCGCCGGGCCGCTGTGCCGGGCGGTCGCCGTGCTCTTCGCCGCGGGCGCCGTCAGCGACCTTCCCGGCGCGCTGTTCGCCGAACGCTTCCACCGCCCCTTCGATCTGTGGCGCGAACCGGAGTTCCTTGGCAGCCCGTGTGAACGCGGCCGCGACCCCCGTCCACAGCTCGCCGCCCCGACCCTGGCCGCCCCGACCCCGGCCGCCGCCGACGCGGTGCCGGACGGCGGCGTGGCGTCGACGGTGCGGGCCCTGGTCGCCGACGCCCTGGAGTTGCCCGCCGACACCATCGGCGACGCCGACACCCTGCTCGGCGACCTGCACCTGAACTCGCTGCGCGTCGCGCAACTGGCCGCACGGGCGGCCGAGCGCTGCGGCCGCGCCGTCCCCGCCGCGCCGCCCTCGCTGGCCGACTCCACCGTCGGCGGACTCGTCGAAGTGATCGCCGCGCTCCCGCCCGCCCCCGGCGCCGAACCCGCGTCCGGCGGCGTCCCGGCGGGCGTCGCCGAATGGCACCGCCTGCTCGTCGAGGAGCCGCACCGGATCGAGCCGCCGCGCGAACGGCGCCGCCACGCCTGGCGGGTCTTCGGCGACGGGCCGCTGCGCCATGCCGTCGAACCCCTTCTCGACACGGACGGCGACGCCGCCCCTGCCGTCGCCGCGTTCCTGCCCGAGGACCCCGGCGACGCGGCGGTGGCCGCCCTGCTGGACGCGGCGCGGCTGGCCGTGCGGTCGGGGACGCCCCTGACCGTCGTGGACCACGGCGACACCGCGTCCGGCTTCGTCGGCGCGCTGGCCTGCGAGCACCCGCGCCTCGACGTCCGCTGGATCCGCGTCCTGGCGGGCGACGGCGCCGCCGGCGCGATCGCCGACGTCCTGGCCGTGCCCTGGCGCGGCCACGCGGAACTCGTCGTGGACGGTGATGGCCGCCCCTGCGTCCTCACGCCATGCCCGATGCGCCCCGCAGCCGCCGGCATCGCGCTCGACGCGCGTGACGTGCTGCTGGTGACCGGCGGCGGCAAGGGCATCGGGCTCGAGAGCGCCGCCCACCTGGCCGCGTCCTACGGCGTGCGCCTCGGGCTGCTCGGACGGGCCGACCCCGGCACCGACGACGAGCTGCGCGCCGGCCTCGCCCGGCTGCGCGCGGCCGGGGCGACGTTCCACTACGCGGCGGCGGACGTCACCGACGAGGCCGCGCTCCGTACTGCCGTCAAGGAGATCACGACCCGGCTGGGCACGGTCACCGGGGTGCTGCACGCCGGCGGCGTCAACCGCCCGGCGCGGTTCACCGACCTGGACGAGGCCGCGTTCGCCGGTCACAGCGCGCCCAAGGAACGCGGCCTGCGCATGCTGCTCGACGAACTCGACACGTCCGCGTTGCGCCTGCTCATCACGTTCGGATCCGTCATCGGGCGGTTCGGCCTGGCCGGGGAGGCGCACTACGCGCTGGCCAACGGCCGCATGCGGGAACTGGCGCGGGTGACCGCGGCCCGGCTCCCCGGCTGCAGGGTCTGCAACGTCGACTGGACGGTGTGGTCCGGCGCGGGCATGGGGGAGCGGCTGGACGTGCTCGACGGCCTGATCCGCGGCGGAGTCACGCCGCTGCCCGCCGGAAACGGCGTACGGCTGCTCACCCGGCTCGTCGAGGGGGCGCCCGACTCGTCCACCGTGCTGGCGACCGGCCGCCTGCCGCAACTGGACGCGGCGGGGCGCGCCCCGGTGGGGGAGCATCGCTTCCTGCGTCGCGTCCTTGCCTGCACACCGGGCGTCGAGCTGGTCGCCGAGGCCGAACTGAGCCTGGACGACGACCCCTACCTGGCCGACCACCGGCTCGACGGCACGGCCGTGCTGCCCGCCGTGTGCGCCCTGGAGGCCATGGCGCAGGCAGCCGCCGTGCTCACCGGCCCCCCGCGCGTCGGCGGCACCGGCGTCGCCGTCCGCGACGGACGCTTCGTCCGGCCCGTCACCGTGCCGGACGACGGCGGCGCGCGCACCGTCCGGGTGTGCGCGCTCGTCCACGACGACGGCACCGTCCGCGTCGCGCTGCGCAGCGACGAGACCGACTTCGCCGTCGACCACTTCACCGGCGTGGTCGCGCCCGCCGCCGAACCGCCGGGCCTGCCCGACGAGGCACCCGGCCGCGCACCCGTCCCGCCCCACGACGGGCGGGCCCTGTACGGGCCGCTGTTCTTCCACGGGCCGCGTTACCAGCGGCTGCGACGCTACGAACGGCTGTCCGACAAGGGCTGCACCGCGATCCTCACCGGCGCCGGCCCGGCCGGGGCGCCGTTCGGGCCGGCGCAGCCCGCGGACGTCCGGCTCGGCGACCCGTTCCGCAACGACGCCTCCATCCACGTCCTCCAGGCGTGCGTGCCGCACCGGCGGCTGCTTCCTGTCGGCTGCGACGCCTTCACCGTCCACCGCGACGCCCCAGCCCCCGGCGACCTGCTCCTGACCGCGTCCGAACGCTCCCACACCGGCGCCGAGTACACCTACGACGTGGTGCTGCGCGACGGCGACGGCCGTCCCGTCGTCAGCTGGACGGGCCTGCGGCTGCGCGACGTGGGTCCGCAACCGGGTCCGCACCGGCTCGGCCGCGTCCTGCTGGAGCCGTACCTGCAGCGCAACCTCGACGCGTTGCTCCCGGACGCCCACGTGCGCCTGACGATGGCCCTGGGCGACGGCCCCGACGGGGCCACCGGGCGCAGCCCGTCCGCCCGCCACGCCGACGGGCCCTGCCGCAGCCGCCTCGGCGACGTCCTGCTGACCGTCTCCGGGGCCGCGCCCACCGCCTGCGACTGCGCATGGGAGGCCGACGCCGACGACCTCGACCGGCTGCGCGGCCTCGCCCCCTGGCCCGACCAGGCCGCCCACCTGCGCGGCATGACCGGCGAACCCGAGACCCGCGTCCTGACCCGCCTGTGGACGGTGCGGGAATGCCTGGCCAAGGACGGTCGCGCCCCCGGCGGGCCGCTCACCGTCGACGGCGTGTACGAGCACGGCTGGGTGCGGCTGCGCGCCGGCACCGGCAGCGTGATCTCCGCCGTCGTGTCCGTCGAGGGCCTGCCCCGCCCGATCGCCCTCGCCGTCCTGGCCCGGGAGGAACGGTGAGACGGTACTTCGAGGTCACCCACGTGGTGACGTTCGCCGACACCAACGTCGCCGGAAACGTCTACTTCGCCAGCCACCTGGCCTGGCAGGGGAGATGCCGGGAGCTGTTCCTCGCCGAGCACGCCCCCGGCCTGCTGGCCCGGCTCGACGGCGACCTCGCCCTGGTGACCGTGTCCTGCTCCTGCGACTACTACGCCGAACTGCACGCCTTCGACACCGTCTCGGTCCGGATGAGCCTCCGCGAACGCCGGGGCGGCCGGATCACCATGGACTTCGACTACTACCTCGCGGGCCGGGGCGCCGCCCGCCTCGTGGCACGCGGACGGCAGACCATCGCGTGCATGACCCGCACCGGCGGCGGGCTGGTCCCCGCCGACCCGCCGGACGACCTCGCCCAGGCCCTCGACGCGTACGCGCCCGGCGCCCCGGTGACCCCATGACGCGACACCGGCGGATCGAGTGGGAGGACGCCGCCCCATGACCACCACGCTTCGTTCGCCCGCCACGGCCCCGGGAGCACGGCCGCTGCTCGGCCATGCCCTCGAGATGAAGCGCCGGCCGGGAGACCTGCTGCTGTCGCTGCAACGCACCGGCGAACCGGTCTGCGCGCTGCGGCTCGGCCGGCGCCGCGTGTACGTCGTCAACGACCCCGGGCTGATCCGCCGGGTGCAGCGCGAACCGGACGTGTTCGCCCGGGGCGGGCCCGTCACCGAGCGGTTCCGCCGGATGTTCGGCAACGGCCTGGGCACCTCCGAGGGCGAGTTCCACCGCAGGCAGCGCGCGCTGATCCAGCCCGCGTTCCACCACACCGGCATCGTCCGCCACGCCGCCGGCATGAGCGCCCTCGCCGCGGCGGCCGCCGCGTCCTGGCACGACGGGCAGCGCCTCGCGGTGGAACGGGAGATGGACGACCTGGCGCTCGCCAACGTCACGCAGGCGATCTTCGCGGCGGACACGCCGCTGGACCGGCGCCTGTTCATGGCCGCCACCACCGTCGTCCTCGGCGGGCTGTTCCGGCGGGTCACCGGCGGCACCGGCCCGGCGGCCCGCCTGCCGACCCCGGCCGAGCACCGCTACCGCCGCGCCGAGAAGCACCTGCGCCGCACCATCGAGCGGGTGATCGCCGACTACCGGGCCGACGGCGCCGACCGCGGCGACCTGCTGTCGATGATGATGCTGGCCCGCGACGACGACGGCACGCCCGCCATGACCGACCGGCAGCTGCACGACGAGGTCATGACGTTCTTCATCGGCGGCAGCAACACCGTCAGCAACACCCTGGCGTGGACCTTCCACGAAGTGTCCGTCCACCCCGGCGTCGAGGAGCGCCTGCACGCGGAGGTGGACGCGGTGCTGGACGGACGGCCCGCCGGATACGACGACGTCCGCGCGCTCGCCTACACCCGGCGCGTGCTGACCGAGACGCTCCGCGTGCGCACCCAGGGCCTGTTCCTCAGCAAGGTCACCGCGCGCGACGCCGAGCTGGGTGGCTACCTGATCCCCGCGGGCAGCCCCGTCCTCTACAGCTTCCACGCGCTCAACCACAACCCGGACATCCACCCCGACCCCGAGAGCTTCCTCCCCGACCGGTGGCTGCCCGCACGCGTCCGCGACCTGCCGCGCGGCGCGTTCATGCCGTTCGGCGTCGGCCCGCACGCGTGCATCGGCGACCAGTTCGCCTGGACCGAGATGATCATCACGCTGGCCACGATCGCCGCCCGCTGGCGCCTGGCCGCCGTCCCCGGGCACACCCCGCGCCCCCGGCCGGCCATCACCATGCCGGTGGACTCCCTCCCCATGATCGCCCACCGCCGCTCCGCCCGCTGACCCCGGCACCGCGAACGGCCGCCCTCGGCGTGGCGCATTCGAGGGCGGCCGTTCGCGTACGCGGGCCCGTGCTCAGAAGTCGCCGGCTATCAGGTTGCCCGGCGCCTCGGGGTCGTCGCTCAGGTAGAACTGCCGCGCGGCCTCCACGTACTCGTCGTAGGAGACGCGGCCGTCGCCGTCGGTGTCCAGCAACGCGAACACGGTGCGGGTCTCCTCCGCGCTCATGCCCGACTTGCTCTGCGCGGCCATCATCTCCTCGACGGTGATCCGGCCGTCGCCGTCCCCGTCGGCCGCGGCGAACACCGCCATGCTGAACGGGATGGCCGACCGCTCCACGAAGGCGGCGAAGCCCGGGCTGTCCATGGCCGCCACCCACTCGTCCCTGCTGACGCGGTCGGCGTCACCGCCGTCGGTGTTCTCCCGGATGCCCCGCCACAGCCCGTGCGCCCGGCCGTGGATGGACCGCCAGTGCGCCGAGGACGGGGCGACGCCGTAGGTGTCGCACCAGATCTGCGCCATCGCCGTGATGTCCAGTTCGTCGATCACGCCGTCCCGGTCGGTGTCGAAGGACGCGAAGACCTTTTCCAGCTTCCGGCGCCGGAGATCGGCTGACATCCTGCCTCCTGAATCTTTGACGTGACTGTCTTTCCGCCCGGCGTTTCCGCGCGCGCGGACGGGTCAGGACCCGGGCTTGCGACATGTGACGATCACGTATCCCAACCGCCTGCGGCAGATGCCGTAGGACGTGCGCAGGTCGGCCGCGAACGCCTCCATCCGCTCCCGGCCGTACAGGGCGGTGAGCGCGTCCCGCTGGCGGGCCAGCTTGTCCAGGACCAGGTCGTAGTACCGCCTGACCCGGTCGCCGCAGTGCAGCGTCTCCACGACCGTGAACCCCGCCTCCTCGGCCGGCGCGGTGACCCGGTCGGGGATGGGCGGGTCGAACAGCGCGTATCGCTTGAGCACCGCCAGTTCCTCCTCGCTCGTCCCGGGGTCCCTGGGGTACTCGGAGTAGACGCAGCGCCCGCCCGGCCGCAGCACCCGGAACATCTCGGCCGTCCACCGCCGCTTGTCCTCGGCGTTCGGCAGCGAGTCGAACGCCAGCACCCGGTCGAACGAGCCGTCGGGGAACGGCAGCGCGGCGGCGTCGGCGAGCCGTACCGACACCTGCCCGCGCAGCCCCGCGGCGATGATCCGGCGGTCCGCCTCGGCGACCTGCCACCCGCTCACCGTCACACCGACCACGGTCACCTCGTTGCGCTGGGCGATCCGGACGGCGGGCTCGGCCACGCCGCAGCCCACGTCGAGCAGCCGGTGCCCGGGCCGCAGCGCCAGCCGTTCCTCCATCATCGACGTGAGCCGGTGCAGCGCGCCCAGGAGCGGCGTGTCGTCGTCCTCCCCGGTCCAGTAGCCGACGTGCAGGTTTCCGCCGACGAGCTCGACGAAGTCGCCGATGTCGTCGTAGTACTCCCCGACCCGCGCGGCGACGGGGTCGTTGCGCCCCATGCGACCTCCTCATCGTGTGGCGGCGTACGCGACGCCGGTGAGCCGCAGCGCCATCTCCGCGGGGGAGGGCAGCGCGGCCATCTCCGCCTGGACCTGCCGCACCGTCGTGCGCAGCTCCTCGTCGGACAGCAGCGCGTCGATGGCGCCGGCGTCCAGCTCCTCGGGGCGCAGCACGCGCGCCGTGCCACGGGCCCGGTGCAGCGCGGCCTCGATCTGCCGGTCGGGGGTGGGCGGCAGGGCCAGCTGCGGCACGCCCAGCGCGCAGCACGTCAGCATGGTGCCGCCGCTGCCCAGGTGGATGGCCGCCCGGCAGGTCCGCAGCAGCGCGGCGAACGGCACCCACCCGGTCGTGCGCACGTTGGGCGGCAGGTCCGGGGGCCCTTCCGGATGCTCGTGGCCGAGCGTCACCACGAACTCGGCGTCGACGTCGGGCGCCGCGGCGATGACCCGCTCGACCGGACGGGACCACTCGGTGTCCGGCAGCAGCGACCCGGCCGTTACCAGGACGCGCGGGCGCTCCGGCGGTACGAGCAGCAGGTCGCCGAGCGTGCCGCCGCCGGTGTAGGGCACGTAGCGCATGGCCAGGTCCGACGGCGGGCCCTCGGCGATGCCCGGCGGCGCCACGTCGATCGTCGGGATGCCGTCGGGCGGCTCCACGCCGTGCCGGCGGAACGCCTCCACCGCCGGGTCCGCCCGCAGGATCTCGGGAGCGAACCGTGTCGCGCTGAGCCCGTGCGCGACGGCCGGGACGTCCAGCAGGGCCGCGGCGAGCGGTCCGGCGCCGCAGAACGGCTCGTAGACCACCAGGTCGGGGTGGGCGCGCCTGGCGAGCGCGACGTAGTGGTCGACGTAGGCGTCCCAGGCCGCGACGATGAACGGCTTGCGCCGGTCCATCGCCGCGACCATCGCCTCGACGGACTCGCCCTCGATCGGCGCGAACAGCTCCGGGAAGTCGCGGGCGAACCCGGCGAGCAGCTCGGCGCTCGTCACGCCGGGCAGGGCGTCCAGCACGGGCAGCCCCGCCCGCGCCACGCCCCGCCCGTCGCCTCCGGTGAGGAACACCACGTCGTGCCCGGCGGCGCGGAAGGCCCACGCCAGCGGCACCATCGGATAGGCGTGCCCGATCGCCGGGGCCGCCACGAACAGCACACGCATGCGACCTCCGAGCAGGTTCGGCGAAGTTGCTACATGAAAACATAGTTATCAGCCCAGGCTCAGGCAATACCGCGTCGTAGTTGAGGATCAGGATTCATATTCATATAGTTACCTTGGGTTGTGGCGTACTACGCTGGTCGGCATGACCTCAGCCAGCGCCGCGACCTTCAGCACCGAGGTCCCGTTCGCCGACCTCCACGACGACTTCCTGCGCCTGACGACCGAGATCGGGTGGTGCTCCGTCGCCACCGTCGATGGGAAGGGCCGCCCCCGCACCCGCATCCTGCACGTCTCGTGGGAGACCGGCGACGGTGCGCCGGTCGGGTGGGTCAGCACCTCCAGGTCTCCTGTCAAGACCGCTCACCTGGCGCGCAACCCGTACGTGTCCTGCGGTTACTGGACTCCCGCGCACGACGCCGTGTTCGCCGACTGCCGGGCCCGCTGGGCCGAGGACGACGCGAGCCGGCGCCATGCCTGGACCCTGGTCGCGGCCGAGGCGCGCGAGCGCGGCTTCGACCCGTACGCGGTCTGGCGGGACGGCGCCCACGACCCCGACTTCAACGTGCTGCGCCTCGACCCCTGGCGGATTCAGATCACCCTGGCCGACCTCGCCCGCGGCGAGACCGTCGCGTCCTCGCGCGTCTGGCACGCGCCCGCCTGAGACCGCGAGACGCCCCGGGGACGGCGCGGGCCGAAGCGCCCGCGGCCCGCGCCGTCCGGCCCTCGGCCCGGTCAGGTGTCCGGGCTCCGCTCCGCGAGGTCGCCCTCCCGCCTGCGGGCCACGATGATCACGTAGCCGGTCCTGGCCTGCACGACCTCCAGGATGCGGGGCGTGCCGGTCAGGAAGTGGTCGATGTTCTCGCAGCCGTAGGCGTCCACCAGCGCCTGCCGCTGGTCCTTCATCCGCTGGACGTAGGCGGGGTAGGTCGGCCTGATCCGGTCGGTGATGTCGGCGAACTCCTCCAGCCTGAAGCCGGTGCGGCGGACCATGTCGATCATGGCGGTGCCGGAGTGCGGCAGGGTGAGCGTGAAGTCCCGCAGCGCCCGCCTGTCCTCGTCGGACAGCGGGACGTCCACCACCAGGTCGGTCAGCACCAGGTGGCCGCCGGGACGCAGCACGCGCGCCATCTCCAGCAGCCAGCGTTCGCGGTCGTCGGCGTGCACCAGCGACTCGAAGGACAGCACCGCGTCGAAGGACGCGTCCGGATAGGGGAGCGCGGCGGCGTCGCCCAGGTCGATGCGCACCTGCCCGCGCAGACCGGCCTGGTGGACCCGGCGTATCGCCTCGTCCCGGTGCGCCCGGCTGTTGGTGATGCCGGTGACCCGGACGTCGGCCCGGTGCGCGACGCGGATCGCCGGTACCCCGCAGCCGCAGCCGACGTCCAGCAGGTGCTGTCCGGGACGCAGGTCGAGCCTGCCGGTCACGATCTCGGTGTTCCGGTTGATCGCCTCCAGGAACGGCGTCCGGTCGTGCTCGTCCCACCAGTAGCCGACGTGGAAGCTGCCGCCGACCAGTTCGACGCCCCAGAACGTCTGGTCGTAGATCTCCGCGACCTCGTCGGCGGCGGACACCTCGCCTGCGGACATCCGCTCCTCCTTTGCCGCCGTGAAACGATGACTATAGAATTCTAAAGTTAACTCCGGAGTGTGTCCAGGCGACCACCGTCCGGACCTCCTGAGTCCTCCGGGCGCCCGGCCGGAGCGCCGGCGCGCGTGACCACGGCGCGGGAACGGGGACGACCAGGGCTGGGCGCGGCCGGCGGCGAGCCGGCAGGTGAGGCTTCGGGGGCGACGTGACGACAACCGCTGCAAGCGCAACCACGAGAGGGGCGGCGCTGGCCGCGCCGGCGCTGGCGGCCTGTGCGGGCGCGGTGAACCTGCTGGCGTTCGCCGGGCTCGGCGGCGCGTTCGCCGGGATCGTGACCGGCAACCTCGTCATCGCCGGACTGGGCGTCGGGACGGCGGACCTCGGCAGGATCGGCGCCGTCACCGAGGCCGTCGCCGGGTTCGCCGCCGGGCTGTTCGCGTGGTCGCGCCTGTGGCGGCGCCGGCCCGACGCGGTGCTCGGGCCGCTGGTGGCCGAACTGGCCGTGCTCGCCGCCCTGGCCGCCGGCTGGTTCGCGGCGGCCGGGCGCCCGGGGCCCGTCCTGGGGCCGTTCCTGCTGGTCCTCGCGTCCATGGCGATGGGTGGCCAGAGCGTCATCGCGCTCAGGCTGCACGCCGCGACGACCTACATGACCGGGGCCCTCACCGGAGCGCTGCACGACCTGGCCGCCGGGCGGCCCGGCGGCCGCGTCGCCGCGCTGGGCCAGATCGGCGCGCTGGTGGCGGGTGCGATCGTCGCGGCGGCACTGCTGTCGGCCGCTAGGCCCGCCGCCGCGCTCCTGCCGATCGGCCTGGTGGCCGTGGCCATCGGCGTCCGCCTGCCGGCCGACCGTGGAGGAGGGGCTAAACGCGGGGAGAAATGACCAGTTCTCTGACATATTGTCAGGCCTTGCAGGGAAACGTATGGTGAATACATGTGTTGCCGGGAGGGCTCACTTCGGCGAGTGAGGAGTTCGTCATGACCACGACGGAGACCAGGACCTTCCCGTTCAGCGAACCCGAGCGGCTCGACATGGAGCCGTTGTTCGCCGAACTGCGCCGCGACCAGCCGCTGTCCAGGGTGCGGCTGCCCTACGGCGAGCCGGCCTGGCTGGCCACCCGCTATGAGGACGTCAAGCTCGTCCTCAGCGACCCGCGGTTCAGCCGCGCCGCCGCCGCGTCCCGCGACGAGCCGCGCACCCGCGGCTACCGGGGCCCGTCCGGCAGCATCATGAGCGTGGACCCGCCCGAGCACAGCAGGCTGCGCAGGCTGGTCACCAAGGCGTTCACCGTCCGGCGCGTGGAGCTGCTGCGGCCGCGCGCCGAGCAGATCGCCGGCGAGCTGGTCGACCGGATGATCGCCAGGGGCGCCCCGGCCGAGCTGGTCGAGGACTTCGCGCTGCCGCTGCCGATCACCGTGATCTGCGAGCTGCTCGGCGTCCCCGTCGAGGACCGGGCCCGCTTCCGGATCTGGTCGGACGCGTTCCTGTCCACCACCCGGTTCACGCCCGAGCAGGTGGCCGAGCACGTGGCGCGGCTGCGCGAGTACATGGCCGGGCTGATCGCCGAGCGCCGTCGGGAGCCGAGGGACGACCTGCTCAGCGCGCTCGTCGTGGCCCGCGACCAGGAGGACCGGCTGTCGGAGGACGAGATGCTGGCGCTGGCCGAGGGCATCCTCGTCGCCGGTCACGAGACGACGGCCTCGCAGATCCCCAACTTCGTCTACGTGCTGCTCACCCACCCCGAGCAGCTGGCGACGCTGCGCGCGGACCTCGGCCTGGTTCCGCGCGCGGTCGAGGAGCTGATGCGCTACGTGCCCCTCGGGCTCGCCGGTGGCGGCGCCCGGTACGCGCTCGAAGACGTGGAACTGGGCGGCGTGACCGTTCGGGCGGGCGAACCCGTGGTGGTCGCCCTGCCCTCGGCCAACCGGGACGAGACCGTCTACAGCGATCCGGACCGGCTCGACCTGCGGCGCCAGGAGGCGCCCCACGTCGGTTTCGGGCACGGACCGCACCACTGCCTCGGCGCGCCGCTGGCCCGGATGGAGCTGCAGGTCGCCCTGCGCACGCTGCTGGAGCGCCTGCCGGGCCTGCGCTTCGCCGGGTCCGAGCAGGACATCGTGTGGAAGGCCGGCATGGCGACGCGGGCTCCCGAACGGTTCCCGGTCACCTGGGACGCGCCGTAACCTCCTCCGCGCGACCCGTGGGGGTGGCCCCCGCCGGTGTGACCAGCGGGTGTCACGGGCACCAAGAGCCTGTGGTCATCCCGATCCATGACGTCAACCCCGTGCGCCGGGCACCGCTGGTCACGACCGCGCTGGTGCTGGTCAACGTGGTGGTCTTCCTGCTGACCCCCGGCGCCGCGGCCACCCCGGCGGGCGAGGCGGGGCCGGGCGCCGTGTGCGGTCAGGCGGCCTTCTACGACCGGTACGCGGCGATCCCCCGGGAGCTGGTCGGCAACCGGCCGCTGCCGCGGGTGGCGACCGGCCGGGTCGTGGAGACCGCCGGCGGCCGGCCTGCCTGCGCGACGGACCGCCCCCCGTACGCGAAGATCCCGGCCCTGTCGGTGCTGTACGCGATGTTCCTGCACGGAAGCTGGCTGCACCTGCTCGGCAACATGCTGTACCTGTGGATCTTCGGCAACAACATCGAGGACCGTCTGGGCAGGCTGGGGTACCTGCTGCTCTACCTGGTGTCCGGGTACGCCGCCGCGTACGGCTTCGCGCTGGCCGCGCCCGAGTCGACCACGCCGCTGATCGGCGCCTCGGGAGCGATCGCCGGGGTGCTGGGCGCGTACCTGGTGGCCTTCCCCCGCGCCCGGGTGTGGAGCCTGGTCCCCTTCCTGTTCTTCATCCCGCTCGTGCTGCCCGCCTGGGCGGTGCTCGGGCTGTGGTTCCTGCTCCAGTGGTTCTACTCCCTGGGGTACACCGTCCCCGGCACCGGATCGGTCGCCTACCTGGCGCACGTCATCGGCTTCGTGACGGGCGTGTTGGTCATGCTGCTCGCACGAGCCGTCGGTCCCGGCCCGGCGTCCCCCGGCCGCTATCCGCCGGACGGCCGTCCCGCCGGCGTCGGACGGCCGCCGCGCGGACGCTGACGTGCATGGAAGACCAATGTCACCCAGGGTTCCCCGCGGTGGCGTGACCCGGCGGTCAGAGGCTACCCTTAGGGCGCAGTTCATTACATGAAATTCGCTTCGTTCAACATCCGCAGACCCGCTGACGGCCAGAGGTGATCACGTGGGCGCCACCGACGCGCTCGGCGGCAAGAGCTGGACCTTCCTGACCAACCATGCCCGCGTGCTGATCCATGTCGCACGCAATCCGCAGGCCCGTATCCGCGACATCGCGGGAGGCATCGGCATCACCGAACGCGCCACCCAGTTGATCATCAACGACCTGGAAGAGGCCGGCTACCTGACCCGTGCCCGGGTGGGCCGCCGCAACACCTACACGATCAACCCGGACCGGCCCTTCCGCCATCCGGCCGAGGGCGACCAGCACATCAACGCGCTCATCACCCTGTTCGCCGGTCATGATGAGACGTTCACCGGTCATGATGCCCCCTCCCGCTCCCCGGCACGAGAACAGGCGACCCCTGATGAGCACTGACCCCGCCCTCACCATCGAGGTCACCGAGCAGGCCGGCTACTCCCTGGTCGTGCCCGCCGGATCCATCGACTTCCACACCCACCCGGCGATGAACGAGCACCTCGGCCGGGCGATCGACATGACCAGCCTGGCGGTGATCGTGGACATGACCGGTGTGGAGTTCTGCGACTCCAGCGGCCTCAACGTCTTCGCCCGCGCCCGCCGCCGCGCCGACGCCCGCGGCGTCACCGTGGTCATCGTCGGCATGCCCAGCCGCGTCGAGCGGGTCTTCTCCCTCACCGGCCTCGACCAGGCCTTCTACCACCAGCCCGATCTCCGGACCGCCCTGCACTGGCTGGAGACCGGCACCAGCGAGCCCAGCGCCTCCTGAACCCGGCCGAACCCGCGGCGGGGCGGTGGCCCCGCCCGGCGAGGCACGGCGCCCCGGGGCGGGGCCGAAGGTCCCCGGCCTCGGGGACCCCCGGCCTCTACCTGGGCGGATCCAGCCCGGCGAGGCTGGAGACGAGCCCGCCGCAAGGGAGGTGGCCCATGAGCGAGGACGGCGGTGGCCGCCCCGTACTGGTCGGATACGACGGATCGCCGGCCGCCGAGGTCGCGTTGCGCTGGGGAGTGGAGGAGGCCCGGCTCCGCGGCCGCCCCGTCACCGTCTGCCACGCCTGGCACTGGCCCTACCCGCTGCGTCAGCCGGACGAGGAGACCCTGGAGATCCTGCGCGGCGCGGGCGCGATCGTGGCCGACGAGGGCGTGCGCAAGGCCCATGCCCTCCTGACGGGCGAAGGGGTGCGCAGGGCACTCGCCTTCGGCGGGGACGTCGAGGTCCGCTGGTGCCTGGAGCGGGGCTGGGCCGCGGCGGTGCTGCTGCAGGCGTCCCGCAACGCCGAGCTGGTCGTGCTCGGCCTGCGAGGCCACGGCGGGTTCGAGGGGCTCACGGTGGGGTCCACGGCGGTGCAGGTCGCCTCCCGCGCCGACCGTCCGGTCGTCGTCGTGGGGGCGGACACGCCGCCCGCCCGCTGGGAGAGCGCCCGGATCGTCGTCGGGGTGGACGGCTCACCGGCCAGCGAGGCGGCCCTCGGGTTCGCCTTCGCGGAGGCGGCGCTGCGCGACGCGTCCCTGCTGGCCGTGTGCAGCTGGTGGGACCCCGCCGCGCTGCCCGGGCCGGACCGGGCTCCCTTCGTCGAACCCGACAGGCTGAGGCACGAGGCGATCGTGCGGTTCGACCAGGCCGTCACCCCGTGGCGGGCCGAGTACCCCAAGGTGCCGGTCGAGAGCAGGTTCGTCGTCGAGAGGCCGCGGCACGCCCTGCTCAACGCCGCCGACGGCGCGACGCTGCTGGTGGTCGGCGACCGCGGGATCGGGTCGACGCCCCAGACGCTTCTGGGCCCGGTCACCCAGACCGTGCTGCAGCAGGCGCTGTGCCCCGTGGCGGTCGTGCCCGCGCCGATCGGGTGACACCACCGACCGGGCGACACCTGCGGGCCGTTCCCGGGCGGCGGGTCAGGGTTCGATGAGGCCGGTGCGGATGGCGTAGCGCACCAGTTCCAGGCGGTCCTTCATGCCGAGCTTGGCCAGGATGTTCGCGCGGTGCCGCTCGACGGTCTTGACGCTGATGACCAGGGTGTCGGCGATCTCCTTGGAGGAGTGGCCCTCGGCGACCAGCTTGAGGATCTCCTCCTCGCGCGGGGACAGCACGGTGTCCGGCGCCTGCCCGGCGCCGGCCTGGTCGAGGTAGGTGCGGATCAGGGTGCTGATCGCCCCGGGATACAGGAACGGCTCGCCGCGCATCGCCGCCCGGCAGGCGGCGATCAGGTCGCGGTCGGCCAGGGACTTGAGCACGTACCCGGCGGCGCCGGCCTTGAGCGCCTCGAACAGATACTGCTCGTTGTCGTGCATGGTGAGGATGAGGATCCGCAGATCGGGCCGGCGGCGCGACAGTTCCCGCGCGGCCTGCAGGCCGGTCATCCGCGGCATCGCCACGTCCAGGATGGCCAGGTCCGCCTCGACCCGCTGCCCTGCGGTGCCCTGCAGCAGCGCGATGGCCTCGGCGCCGTCCCCGGCCTCGGCGACGACCTGGAGGTCCGGTTCGCCGTCGAGGATGAGCCGGACGCCGCGGCGCACCAGGGCGTGGTCGTCGGCCAGCAGGATGCGGGTCTTCGCGGCGGAGTGCGCGGGCGGATTCGGGCTGGCGGTCATGGGATGTCCTCGCCGGGATCTCGGTTGCCGGGGTGGTCCTGACCGGTGGTGGGGCCGGTGGGCACGTACAGGGTGAGGCGGGTGCCGCCCTCGGAGCGGGTGTGCAGGTTGAGGGTGCCGCCGACCAGCAGGGCGCGTTCGCGCATGCCCCGGATCCCGGCGCCTTCGGGGGCGCCGTCGATCCCCCTGCCGTTGTCGTCGACGCGCAGCAGCACACCACCGTCGCCGGGAACGTTGGCGGGCGTCAGGCTGAGCTCGACACGCGTGGCGCCCGAATGGCGGGCGGCGTTCGTCAGGGCCTCCTGGGCGATCCGGTACAGCACCAGTTCGATCTGCGGGCCGAGGGGCGGCAGGTCCGGGTGCAGACTTCGGCGCACGCGCAGGGTGGTGTGGGTGTCGAACTGGGCGACCAGCGCGGTCAGCGCGCTGGCCAGGCCCAGGTCCTCCAGCACGTCGGGCCGCAGCCTGCGGGCGACGCGGCGCACCTCGTCCAGGCTGTGCCGGGTGGTCTCCTGGGCGTGGCGCAGTTCCTCGCGCAGCGGCTCGGGGGCCCGGTCGGTGAGCCGCTTGAGGTCCAGCAGCAGGGCGGTCAGGCTCTGGCCGATCTCGTCGTGCAGCTCCCGGGCGATGCGGCGGCGTTCGTTCTCCTGCGCCGACAGGGCGCGGGCGCTGCTGGTCCCGCGTTCGGTCTCCAGGCGCTGCAGCATCTGGTTGAAGGTGTCGATCAGCGTGGCGATCTCGCGGCTGCCGGTGACCGGCAGCCGCTGGCCGGGACGCAGCAGGTCGACGGTGGTCATCAGGCGGGCCAGCCGGTCCAGGGGCGCCAGCCCCCAGCGCAGCAGGACGGCGTTGGCGACCAGCATCGACGCCAGCCCGGCCAGCAGCACCAGCGCCTCGGTCAGCCGGATGGGCACCGACACCGTCCACGGCCCGACCATCAACAGGACGGTGGCGAACGCCCCCACCAGCGCGTTGAGCCAGAACACCCGCCAGAACAGCCGCACTGACCGCACGTCCCCCTCGTCGCCTGCCCGGCCGGGCCGGCCCACAAGCCGTTCGTGTCCCATCCTCGCGCGTTCCCTGCCTCGTCCCACGGCGGACACGTCTGCGAGAAGCCTCGCGTGCACGATGCGAGCGCTGATTCCACGGTAGGCGCCCCGGCCCGGTGCCGATCCGCGCGCCCAACGCTCCCGCCGGTCCATCCTGCCGCCCGCGGCCCCGGAGGGGCGATCCGGGGCGGCACCCATGCCCCCGGCCGTCACCCATGCCCGGTGACCTGCGAATACAGGACCCCCACGCGGCGAATGGGTGGTGCCCCCGATGGCGGTCGGCACGGCAGTCACCCATGGTGGAGGAGAAACCGAGGGACCGACCACCGCGGGCACCCTGACGGGGGCCGAAGGGAGCTGTTGCATGACTGTGAGCGGTGCCGCGCGCGGCACGGCCGGCGGCTCGTCCCCGGCGCGTCCCGTGCCGGCCGGTCGTGGGCCGGACGAGGCGGCCGCCCGGCAGGCCCGCGAGCGGCTGGAGCGGCAGCGTCGCACCCGGACGGCGCAACTGGTGATCATCGAGCACGAGACCGAGACGCGCGGCGACCGGGCGGCGCTGGAGCCGGCGCTGGCCCGGTGCGCCACGCTGCGGCAGGCCCTGCGGGACATCGAGGCCGCCCTGGCCCGCGTGGACGCGGGCACCTACGGGCTCTGCGAAGACTGCGGTGAACCGATCAGCCAGGCCCGCCTGGAGATCCTTCCCCATGCCCGCCGCTGCGTGCTGTGCCAGCAACGGCGGCACCAGACCGGGCCCTGAGCCGGCGCCGGTCCCGCCTCCCCGGTGCCCGCCCGGCGCCGGTTCCTGTACGCCCGCCGAGGTGCCGTGCATGGACCGCGCCACCATCCGCGGCCTGGCCCGCGTCCGCCCGGCCCCCGCCGCGCGGACGGCGGTCGCGCCGCGGACCCGCCGACCGGGCCGACGGTTTCACGAAGAGAAGGGCTTGTCGATGCTGCTGGACAGGATGGTCCTGCCCAAGGTCGGGTTCCTCTACGTGTTCACCACCGCCGACGGCCAGCGCGCCGGTGTGGTGGCGCACCGCGACGGCCGCCGCGACCTGGTGCTCTATGACCCGCACGACCCCGAGCGGGTGCGGTGCACGGTGGTGCTGACCGGCGCCGAACCGCGCACGGTCGCCGAACTGCTGGGGCTGCCGGTCGTCATCGACCACGTGCCCCACCTGAACCGCGCCCTGGCCGGGGCGCGGGCGGACGGGCTGCGGGCGGTGCGCATTCCGGTGCCGGCCGTCTCGCCCTATGACGGCCGGACGCTCGGCGACACCCGCGCCCACACCCGGACGGGTGCGTCCATCGTCGCCGTCATCCGCGACGGCCGCACGATCACCTCACCGCCCTCCGGCTTCCGCCTCGCCCACGGCGACGCGGTCGTGGCCGTGGGGGACGCGGCCGCGACCGCCGCACTGCGCAAGCTGCTGGCCCACGGTTGATCACAACGGAGTGAACCGATGACCCGAGACCTGACGAACTGCGACCTGATGAACCGTGATCTCCTCGGCCAGGTGACGTTACCGCTCACCGGCTGGACCGCGCGTGTCCACCAGCACGACGGGCGGCCGTCCCGCCTGGTGGTGGATCCGGGCGGCGGCTCGCCCCTGACCTACTCGCTGCTCCCGCCGGCCGGGCGCGGACAGCCGCTGCTCGGCGCCCACCTGGTCCGGCTGGCCCGTCCGTTCGGCCCGTCGGCGATCGGCGCGGTCACCCTGGCCTACGGGGTGATCTACGACGATCCGGTGGAGCCGGCCTTCCTGCGGCACCGGCCATGGCGTCCCGCCCGGGTCCACAAGGTCCGCACGACGACCCTGGCCGACTGCGTCTGGCTGGCCGAACAGGCCGGAAGCTTCGACGAGGTCCGGGTCACCGTCTCCGGAAGCACCGCCGTCCGGATCCTGTGAACCTCCACCGGGCTGTGAGCCCGGGAGGCTGCCGGGCCCGGGTGGCTCCAAACGAACCCGTGTTTGCGCGGTGTACTTACGGGTTCGCCCCGGGCCCGGCAGCGTTCAGGATCCCCTCCAGGAGGCGACAGGGGGGATCCGGCTCTATGCGGGGAAGGGAGCGCCGCGCGGCGAGGGGATGTGCCCGGCCGAGGCCGCGTATCCGGCCAGCGCCGCGACCAGCTCGCCGGCCGAGGGCCGCCGGGCGATCGCGTGGACGCGCAGCCCGTGCTCGCGCGCCGTCTCGGCGGTCTGCCGCCCGATCGCCGCGATCACCGTCGACGGCGGCGGCGCCGCGGCGAGCGCGAGCAGGTTGCGCACCGTCGACGACGACGTGAACGCCACCGCGTCGAACCGGCCGTCCGCGATCGCCGTCACCACGTCGGCGGGCGGCGCGGCGGCCGCCACCGTGCGGTAGGCGACGACCGCGTCGCACTGCCAGCCCCGCTCGGACAGGCCCACCGCCAGGGTGTCGCGGGCGATGTCGGAGTGCGGCAGCAGCACCCGCCCCGGCGCGTCCGGCGCGCGTCGCAGCGCCTCGCAGGCCAGCAGCCCTTCGGCGGACTGCTCGCCGCCGGGGACGAGGTCGACCCGCACGCCCAGCCGCACCAGTTCCGCCGCCGTACGGTCGCCGACCGCGGCCACCTTCGCGGTGTTCAGCGCCCGCCCGTCCAGGCCGTGAGCGGCAAGCCGCCGCCCGACCGCTAGCACGGAGTTGACGGACGTGAACACCACCCAGGCGTAGGCGCCCTCCCGCAACCGCGTGAGCGCGCGATCCAGCGACGCCACGCACCGCGGCGGTTCCACCGCGATCATCGCCACCTCCCAGGGAACCGCCCCGTACCGGCGCAGGCACCGTGACAGTTCACCGGCCTGGTGGGCGGCGCGCGGCACCAGCACGTGCCAGCCGTCCAACCGGCCGCATGGCGGCGCTCCGGACACCTGCTGCATCGCTCGCCTCCGCCTCAGCGGGCGCCGCGGTCGCCGCGGCCCTGGCAACGCACGCAGAACCGCACGTACGGCAGGATCTCCAGCCGCCCGGCCGGGATCGCCTGCGCGCAGCCCTCGCACTTGCCGTAGGTGCCCTCCTGCAGCCGCCGCAGCGCACCGTCGATCTCCACCAGGCTCTGCCGCAGGTTCTCCAGGCGGGTGTAGTCGGACGCCTCCACCTGCTCCAGCGGAGACCGCTCGACCGCCTGCTCCAGCACGGCCAGCTGTGAGGCGCGCGTGCGCCGCTCCTCCTCCAGGCGCTGCCGGACCTCCCGCGTCGCCGCGTCGTTCAGCGCATGCGTACCGGAAGCACTGTCCCCCACGTTCGTGGTCATCCGACGTCGTCCCTTTCCCGCAGAAAAGCAAGGGGCCATCCCGTGATGGCCTGGCATCCACCATGCGTCATCGGCGTTCGCCGGACCATCGGGCCTGACACCCATTTCCACCGGGAACACCCTGTAGAGCGGCACCTCGTGGTGGGGGACGGCCGGCGGCCGACCCTCGGTCCCCCGGGGGGATGGGTAGCGACATGGGGGTTTACCCCCGTTCCCCGTGGCGGTGCCCGGGACATGCTCTTTAGGTAGCCACCGCACCCTGCGTGCACCGAGGGGCTCGAAATGTGCCAGCACCAGCCACCCTGCCCACCCGCGACCGCCCCGGACCACCACACGGCCCGCCTCGTCGCCTACCACCCCGAACAGGGGTGGGGCCTGCTCTGCAACGGAGTTCTGATCTTCGACGACGGCGGTGAGCTGACGCCCGACGGCCGGGTGCGACCCGCCGACCGGGCCGCCGACGTCGTGCCCGTGGGCTGAGACCGGGCCCGGCGGCACCGGGCCCGCGTGTCGGTACGCGCCGCTCCCGCGTGGGCGCTTCAGCGCCGCGTGGGCCGCGCGTCCGAGACCCGAGGAGACACTGTGAACCCGTTGAACCAGCAGGAACGATCGCAGCCCGGAGACACCGGCGCGCCCGCGCCGGTGTCGCAGAGCTTTCCGCTCTGGGGCGCGACGGCGACGGTGACGGTGACCGAGCCGGACCGCCTCGGCATCGCCCGCGAGGCCGTCGACCGCGTGATCGCCGACATCGACGCCGCCTGCGACGCCTACCGCGGCGACTGCGACCTGGCGCGGGTCCACGCGGCGGCCGGCCGGCCGGTCCAGGTCGGCGCCACGTTCCACGCGCTGCTGTGGACGGCCCTGCACGCGGCCGAGGTGACCGGGGGCCGGGCCGATCCGCTCGTCCGCGCCCCCAGGGGCGCCTGGCGCTCGATCGTGATCGACGAGCCGCCGGGGTCGGTGCGGCTGCCCGCGGGGGCGACCCTCGACCTGTGGCCCACGGCCAAGCCCTTCGCCGTCGACCGGGCCGCCGAGCTCGCCGCCGGCGAGGCGCGGTGCGGAGTTCTCTTCTCGCTCGACCAGAAGGTCTCGGTGGCGGGGCCGCCCCCCGCCGGGGGCTGGCGGATCCGGATCACCGAAGATCCCCGCGAGGCACGGCGCGGCGACGACCCGCTCGGCCGGGACATCCTGCTGCGGGCGCCGTGCGGGCTGGCCACCTGCGGTCTGTCGGCCCTGGAGCGTCCGGCGTCCGGCGGAGTCGCGCGCCTCGTCGACCGCCTGGCGGGCAGGCAGCCGCGCGGGCCGTGGCGCACGGTCTCGGTCACGGCCGACAGCTGTGTCGACGCCGGCACGGCCTGCACCGCCGCCCTCGCCTACGGGCATGAGGCCGCCGATTGGCTGCAGTCCATGGGGCTGGGGGCGCGGCTGGTGCACGAGGACGGCTGGGTCCTGACGGTCGGGAACTGGCCCGCCGCCCCTTCCCCGGCGTAGGCCCCGCGCAGATTCCGAGTAGATCAATCGCACGTAGGCCCCCGCGCAGGCCCCCGGTGCCGGGGGTCATCGCGCGGGGGAGCTGACCGTGTGGTCCTCCAGGGCGTAGGCGAGCGCACGATCCAGCGTGAGCCTCGCCCCGGCGCGGAACGCCGTGGCGAACGCCCGGCCGCCCAGCTCTCGTCGGGCCTGCTCGGCACAGTCGCGGTGGGCGTCGGCGAGGTACTGCAGTTCGGCCGGTGTGATGTCGAGGGTCTGCCGTACCCTGCCGGCCGCGCCCAGCAGCCGGGCGGCCCGTTCGTGCCGTCCGCTCGCCCCGGCGGTCCAGCCGAGCACCTCCAGGCACTGGACCAGGCCCCACGGGTCGCCGACGGCGCCGAGAACCGTGGCCGCCTCGCGCATCTGGGTCTCGGCCCGGCCCGGGTCGCCCTGCCGCCAGGCCGCGAACGCCAGCTTCAACTGGGCGTAGGCCTTGAACAGCAGGGCGTTGTGGGCGAGGGAGAGCGCGAGCAGCTCCGCCCCGACGTCGGCGGCGCTGCCCGGGCTCTCGGCCATGCCGAACGCGGCGGTGTAGTACAGGTTGACGGCGACGGCGTGGACGTCGCCGGCGGCCCGGCGCAGGTCGCGCGCCTCCAGCATCAGCGGGAATCCGCGCCGGCCGTCCCCGGTGGCCAGCGCGGCCATGCCGGAGATCTCGACGGCCTGCGCGCGGACCGTCTCGTCCCCGGTCCGCTCGGCGAGCGCCCGGCACTCCTCCAGCAGCGGCGCCACCGCGGGGAGATCGTCCTGCCGGACGGCGATCAGGGCGGCGCACCACAGGGCCGTCGCGCGGGCGCGGCCGGTGCCCGGAGCGAGACCCAGCCCCCGTTCCAGCCAGTGCCGTCCCTCCTTGACGGCGCCGGACAGGATCCAGTGCGCCCACAGCGGGCACGCGATGTCCAGCCCCGCGTGCGCGTCCTCGGGCCGCCGGAAGCACAGGTCGAGCGCCGTGCGCACGTTGGGCAGCTCGGCTCGCACGGCCCGGTAGCGGTCGAGCTGGTCGGGGACGAGCCGATCGACCCGGTTCCGGTCGGCCATCCGCCGGTAGTGGTCGCGGTACCGTCCGTGCAGGACGCGCTCGTCGGCGCACGGCAGCCGCTCGCGGCCGTAGGCCCGGATCGTGTCGAGCATGCGGTAGCGGACCCCGCCCGCCGTCGGGTCGGCGACCACGACGGACTTGTCCACCAGCCCGGCGATCAGGTCGAACACCTCCTCGGGGGCGATGCCGGCGTCCGCGCAGACCTCCTCGGCCGTCTCCAGGTCCACCCCGCCGGGGAAGATCGCCAGCCGTGACCACAACCGCCGCTCGCCGGGCGAGCACAGCTCGAAGCTCCAGTCCACGGTCGCCCGGAGGGTCCGGTGCCGCGGCGGGGCGCCGGAGCCGCCGCGGGACGGCGCGTCGAGGCGATCGTCCAGCCCGCGCAGCAGGTCGTCCACGGTCGTCGTGCGCAGCCGTACGGCGGCCAGCTCGATGGCCAGCGGCAGACCGTCCAGGCGCCGCGCCAGCCGGGCGACGGCGGCGGCGTTCCCCGCGTCCACCGCGAACCCGGGCCGCGCCTCGGCCGCCCGCTGCGCGAACAGGCGTACCGCCGCGCACCGGGCGACGTCGCGGACGTCGGCGTCGGGCTGCGGGACGGGCAGCGTGGGCACCGGGAGGATCTGCTCCCCGGCCACTCCCAGCCGCTGCCGGCTGGTGACGAGGATCCGCAGCCGCGGCGCGCCGCGCAGCAGCCTGTCCACCAGCGCGGCGCAGGGCCGCAGCAGGTGCTCGCAGTTGTCGAGCAGGAGCAGCATCCGTTTGTCGGCCAGGTGGTCCACCAGGACGGGCATCGCCTGCCGTCCGGTGTCACGAAGCCCGAGCGCCGTGGCCACCGCCGGTTCCAGGAGGGCGCCGTCCTCCACCGTGGCGAGGTCGACGCGCTCCACCCCGCCGGGGAACCAGTCGTGCAGCGCGCACGCCGCCCACCCCGCCAGCCGGCTCTTGCCGACCCCGCCCGCGCCGGTCAGCGTCAGCAGCCGCGTCCGGGGCAGCAGCCGCCGCACCTCGGCCATCTCCCGGCGGCGTCCGACGAGGCCGGATGTGCCGTCCGGCCGGCCCTTCCCGGCCACGTCGCCGCGCGCGTCCATCTCGGCCCTCACCCGGACGGCGTTCCCTCGCCGGACGCGTGGCCCCGGTCCTTGACCCACGCGGCGATCTGGGCGCGGGAACGGAACCCGAGCTTGTTCATGATGTGCTCGATGTGCCCCTCGACGGTGCGCTGGGCGATCACCAGGGTCGCCGCGATGTCCTTGTTGCTCATCCCCTGGGCGACGAGACCGGCGATCTCCGTCTCGCGGGGCGTCAGCGGCGAGATCTCCGCGGCGCTCTGCGACGCGGCGGCCGCCGGGGCCCGCTCCTCCAGCGCGTAGGCGAGCGCCGCCTCGTACGGAAGGCTCGCGCCCCGCTGGACGGCCGCCAGGAACGCCTGCGCGCCGAGGGCCTCGCGGGTGGCGGCCTCGCACTCGTCGTGGAAGTGCACCAGATGCCCGTAACCGGACAGCGGGGCGCCGACCGCCTTCCACACCTTCGTCACGATGCCCAGCAGCCGGGCCGCCCGCTGGTACTGCCGCTCGGCGGCCGCGATCCAGGCCAGCACCTCCAGGTTCACCCCGATGCCGAGCGGATCGTCGAGCGAACGGTTGAACCGCAGGCTCTCCTGCTCCATCGCGGCGGCCCGGCGGGTGTCGCCCTGGCGCCAGACCTCGATTCCCAGCGCCATCAAGGTGTACGCCCTGTGCCAGCCCTCGCCGTGCGCCTCGCACACGGCCAGGCCCTCCTCGCCGATGGCGACGGCGCGCGCCGAGTCGCCCAGGAACGAGTAGGCGAGGGAGAGCCGGACGAGCGCCAGGGACAGGCCCACCGGGTCGCCGGTGGCGCCGTGCCGGGCCAGCGCCTCCTCGTACAGGGCGATCGCCGTCTTGGGGTCCCGGCGGCACATGGCGATCATGCCGGAGAAGATCGCGACGTAGCCGAGCACCGAGTCCGAGCCCAGCTCCTCGCCGATGGCCTTGCTCTCCCGCAGCATCGCCTCGGCCGGCTCCGGGTCGGCCTGGATGATGGCGAGCCAGCCGTCGGCCCACAGCGCACGTGCCCGGACCTCGGTCCGCGCGGTGTCGGCGGCCAGCGCCCGGTCCAGCCAGCGGCGCCCCTCGGCCAGGTAGTAGCTGGTGATCCAGTGGTAGAGCAGGTCGGCGGCCATGCCCAGGCCCGTCCCGGCCTCGCCCGGGTGGGCGAAGCAGTACTCCAGGGCGGTGCGCAGGTTGGCGTGTTCGAGCTGCAGCCGGGTGAGCCACTGGACCTGGTCGGGGCCGAACAGGCGGACGCGCGCCTCGGTCGCCAGATCCCGGTAGTGGTCGCGGTGCCGCAGCGCGACCCGCTCGGCCTCCCCGGATCGGGCGAGGCACTCGCGGCCGTACTGCCGGAGCGTCTCCAGCATCCGGTACCGGACCGTGCCCGGATGCTCCTCGGGGATCAGGATCGACTTCTCCACCAGGCCGACGACCAGGTCGACGACCTCCTCGGCGGCGATCCCGTCGCCGGTGCACACCGCCTCGGCCGCCTCCAGGTCCAGGCCGCCGCTGAAGACCGAGATCCGTGCCCACAGCGTGCGCTCCTTCTCGCCGCACAGCGCGTAGCTCCAGTCGATCAGCGCGCGCAGCGTCTGGTGCCGGGGCAGCGCCGCCGGCGACCCCGTGGTGAGCAGCCGGAACCGGTCGTCCAGCCGTTTCAGCACCTGGGGGACCGACAGCGCCCGCAGCCGCACCGCCGCCAGCTCGATGCCCAGCGGCAGGCCGTCCAGGCGCCGGCAGATCTGCTCCACCGCCTCCCGGTTGTCGTCGGTGATCGCGAATCCCGGCAGCACGGCCTGGGCGCGCTCGGTGAACAGCTGCACCGCGTCCGACGGGCCGCCCCCGTCCGGCCCCGGGTCCGGCAGCGACAGCGGCGGCACGGGGAAGACCTGCTCGCTGGCGACCCCCAGCACATGGCGGCTGGTGGCCAGGATCCGCAGCTCGGGCGCCGCCCGCAGCAGCGTCTCGGCCAGGATCGCGCACTCCCGCAGCAGGTGCTCGCAGTTGTCGAGGACCAGCAGCGTCCGCCGGTCCGCAAGGTGCCCGGCGAGCACCTCCGCCGGCGGGCGGGCCGACTGGTCCCGGATGCCGAGGGTCTGGATGACGGTCGGCGCCAGAAGCCCGGGCTTCTCCAGGTCGGCCAGTTCCACCAGCCACACCCCGTCGGCGAAGGCACGTTCCAGCGTCGCCGCCACCCGGATGGCCAGCCGCGTCTTGCCCACGCCTCCGGCCCCCGTCAGGGTGACCAGCCGTGACCCCGCCAGCAGGCGCCTGATCTCGGCGACCTCGTGCCGACGTCCCACAAAGCTCGTCACCTCGGCCGGGAGCCCGGACCTGCGTCGCCGCCTCGTCGAGGTGCCCGACGTCGCAACAACCATTCCTCGCCTCGGCAGATCACTATGCGTCGGACCGCTCTGGTTACCGCCACCACCCTATGCCTGTGCATTCCCACTTGCATGTGCACGACCAGGGCAAACGCACTGATGATTCAGGCTTGAACAATGATCGAGCAATGAAAGACGGGCGGCCGCGGGGCGGTTCGTTGACGGTCGCGCGAACGCCTCCGCAGGATGGGAGCGCTCCCAGTCCTGGAGGTCGTCATGGCCAGGTTCCTGGCGCTGCTCGCGACCGGCGTGACGCTGCTGGCGTTGCCGGCGGTGCTGCCGACGGCCCCGTCCCGGGCGGCCACCGCCGTGCGGGTCATGCCGCTCGGCGACTCGATCACCGGCTCCCCGGGCTGCTGGCGCGCGCTGCTGTGGAACCGCCTCCAGAACTCCGGCCACACCGACGTCGACTTCGTCGGCACCCTCCCCGCACAGGGCTGCTCGGTGCCCCATGACGGCGACAACGAAGGGCACGGCGGCGCGCTGGTCACCAACGTGGCCGACCAGAACCTGCTGCCGGGCTGGTTGCCGGCCACCCGCCCGGACATCGTGCTGATGCACTTCGGCACCAACGACGTCTGGAGCAACCGCCCCACCGGCACGATCCTCGCCGCGTACAGCACGCTGGTCGGCCAGATGCGGGCGAGCAACCCCGCGATGAAGATCCTCGTCGCCCAGCTCATCCCGATGAACCCGGCCACCTGCGCCGAGTGCGCCGACCGCCTCGTCGCCCTCAACCGGGCCATCCCGGACTGGGCCGCCGCCAACTCCACCGCCGCGTCCCCGATCACGGTCGTCGACCAGTGGACCGGGTTCAGCACCTCCGCCGACACCTACGACGGGGTGCACCCCAACGACTCCGGCAACCAGAAGATCTCCGACCGCTGGTACCCGGCCCTGGCCTCCGCCCTCGGAACCGTCACCCCGCCCACGCCGCCCACCACCCCTCCGCCCGCCGAGGTCACCTGCACCCTGACGGTCACGAACCAGTGGCCGGGCGGCTTCCAGGCCACCGTCACGATCCGCAACGAGGGCCCCGCCCTGGCCGCCTGGCGCGCCCGTTTCGACCTTCCCTCCACCTGGACGCTCGGCTCCACCTGGAACGGCGCGTTCACCCGCTCCGGCACCACCGTCACCGTCGCGAACGCCTCCTGGAACGCCGCCGTCCCCACGGGCGGCACCGCCTCCGCCGGTCTCACCGCGACCGGCTCCGGCCCCCTCCCCACCACCTGCGCCCCCGCCTAGGCCGCACGGCCTTCCCGCTCTCAGGCCGGAGGCTGACTCCGGCCGCGCCACAGGGCACCGTGGTCGACCTGGCCGAACGTTTGCCGACAGCCGGGTCATGCCCGACCCGGTGATTCGTCACTTGGCCTACTCCTGACGATCAGTCGAGTTCCTCTCGGCCGCCGATGGCGGGCCCCGCTTTCGGACTTCACGGACGCGCTGGATGGGCGATTAGTGGTGGTTTGCCGTGGTATCTAGGCTGATGCCACATTCATCCTGATTGATCTCGTCGGTCGTGCCGACCGAGGAGCTGGGGGACGCTGTCATGGTCTCGGTCCTGATCGCCCTGTCGGTGCTCGCCCTGCTGGCCCTGGGGCCGTGGTTGTCCCAGTTGAGCAGCGGCGTCGACGTCGAGCTGTGGGAGCGCGGCCGCAAGGCGCTGCGAACGGCCACGGCAGGCGGTGATCCGGACACCGGAGCCGACCCGCGGATGGCGTCCACCGGAAACGTGCGGGTCCTGTCCTCGGAGTTCGAAGACGGCCCATTCGCAGAAGACGACGCGGCCGTCGTGGAAGCACCCGTCCGTGCCACCTGAAATCCCCGGACGCCACATCGGTCGAGCACGCATTTAGACCGACCCGTGAACGGAGACGGCCGTAACGGGCCGCGACGACGGGGTCAGAGAAGTGCGGACTGGCCGCCGTCGTACACCAGCAACCCGTCCTGTCGCACACGGGCAGCGGGGAAGGGAGTGTGGTCGGTCAGGCGCCCGTCGTGCATGAGGTGGGCGACGGGCACGTCACGGACGAGCACGAGGAAGTCGGCGACCAGCCGCCGGTGGCAGCGCCACCAGACGCTCTCGCTGCACATCACCGCCACCGCGCCGACGGCGTCGCCCACCTTCTCCATGTCGGCCACCAGATCGTCCACGGCGGCCGAGAATTCCCCGGTGCGCATGTGCGCGGCGTATCCGCGGAACATCTCTTGCCGCCACGCCAGGTCGGGGGAGTCCGGCGGCGGCCGCCGAAACCCCCCGAGGCGCTTGTCCCAGCGGTATCCGACACGCTGTTCCGGCAGCCAGCGTTCCAGCTCACGGCGGGCCACGTGGGGGTTGCGCCGGCTGCCGGGGGCGGTGCGGATGTCCACGAGGAGCCGTACGCCGACACCGCCGAGCAGGCTCGCGATCCGCTCCGGCTCCGCGGTGCCGTGGCCGAAGGTGATCAGTCGGCGCCGAGCGTCCACCCTCCCGTCCTACCCGATCGGTGCGCCCACGAGCGGCCGAGACCGCACGGCCGGGCGCCGCAGGCCTGGGGGACGCCGCGTCGGCCGAGGGGTCATTCGCGGGTGAGGAGGTCCTGGTCGAGGACGGGTTCCACCAGGAGTTCCTTGTAGCCGGCCTCGTCGAACAGGACGGTGATCCGGTCCTGCTCGCCGCCGACGATCACTCCTGGCCCCCATTCACGGTGCCGGACGCGTGCGCCCATCGGGAAGGCGGCGTTCTCGGCGAGCTGTTCGGCCTCTCCCGCCTGGCAGATGTCGCAGTGCCCGCAGGGACGCTCGCGGTTCTCGCCGAAGTACCGCAGCAGGAAGCGGCCACGGCAGTCGGTCATTTCGCAGTAGCGGCGCAGCATCTCGATGCGGGTGCGTTCGACGGACCGGCGTTCCTCGGCCAGTTCCATCGCGCGGGCCACGTTCTGGGCCGTGGGCGGCGCGTCGGGCGCGGGCTCGATGCGTTTCCGCAGGCGCAGCGCTCCGGCCCGGTTGAGCAGATCGAGCAGCGCGGTGAGCCGCCGGGCGGACAGGCCGGTGCGCTCGGCCAGGTTCCGGCGGGTGATCGGACCGTCCGCGACCGTGTCGCAGACGGCGGCCAGGGTGTCCTCGTCGGGCAGGCCGCCGGTGAAGAAGCGGGGCAGCGCCAGATCCTCGCCGCGATAGAAGCAGATCGCCTCGGCGGGGTCGCCGTCCCGGCCCGCCCGTCCGATCTCCTGGTAGTAGGAGTCGAGCGAGTCCGGCACCCTGGCGTGCAGGACGAACCGGATGTCGGGCTTGTCGATGCCCATGCCGAACGCGGTGGTGGCGACCACGATCCGGATCTCCCCGGCCATGAACGCCCGTTGCACCTGGTCGCGTTCCTTGCGGCGCAGCCCGGCGTGGTACGCGCCGGCGCCGTCCAGCGCGTCGGCGTATTCGGAGGCGTCCCTGCGGGTCGCCGTGTAGACGATGCCCGATCCGCGCAGCTCGCGCGCCGTCGCCAGCACCGCCTCGCGTTGCCGTTCGGCGTCGTGGAACGTTCGGACCGAAAGGCGCAGCTCGGGGCGGTCGAATCCGCGGACGACCTCGGCGGGATCGCGCATCCGCAGCCGTTCGACGATCTCGGCGCGCACCGGCGGGGCGGCGGTCGCGGTGAGCGCGGCCACCACGGGACGGCGCGGCAGCGCGTCCAGCGTCGTGCCGATCCGCAGGTAGTCGGGACGGAAGTCGTGCCCCCAGGCCGAAATGCAGTGCGCCTCGTCCACGGCCACCAGCCGGGGCGGCGACTCCCGCAGCGCGTCGCGCACGTCCTGCCGTACGAGCTGTTCGGGAGCCATGAACACGAAGGCCGTGCCGTCGCCGCGCAACGCGGCCAGGCCCTGTTCGCGGCGGCGGGCACCGGTGGTCGCGTTCAGGACGTGCGCCTCCAGCCCCATGGCGCGCAGCTGCCGCACCTGGTCGCGCTGCAGGGAGATCAGCGGAGACACCACCAGGGCGGGACCGCCCAGGACGGCGGCGGCCACCTGGTAGACCGCCGACTTCCCGCTGCCCGTCGGCATCACCACCAGCGCGTCGGCCTCCTTGGCCAGCGCGCACACCGCGTCCCGCTGCCCCGGCCTCGGCTCCTCCAGCCCGAGCCTCTCCCAGGCCGCTTCGATCCGCCGCTCCAGTTCGGGCTCCCGCACCGATGCCCCCTCCAGTCCCTCGGCCGCCGACCGGCCACGTTCCCGGCCATCGGCTCCAGGCCCCTACCCCGGGACCCAGGGGTACACCAGGCAGGCGCCGCCGTGGCCGCCTGCTGAGGCCGAGGACGCGAATGAAGGGGCCCATGGCGATTGACGTCCTGCGCCACCGGGACGTGGGGCGGCGCGGTTCACGCGGGCGAGGTGTCGACCGGGCGGCGGCGGACTCCACGGTCAGAGGAGGCGCGGGGCCGCCAGGTGGCGACCAGGGCGGCGGCGAGCAGGAGCTCGGCGATGTCCCCGCCGTAGTACATGATCTCCGCGCCGCCGCGGACCTCGGCGATGGGCGCGTGCACGTCGACGAGGAATCCGCCGTACATGAGCTGTGCGATGACGGCGTGCGCGGCGATGGCCACGCCGAGCACCACCAGCCGGGCCCGGACGCCGGGGCGGGACGGCGCGGGGTCGGGACCGGCGATGACCCAGGCGAACAGGCACCCCGACAGCAGGAAGTGCGCGTGCAGCGACCAGTGCAGGACCGGATCGGCGGTGGTCGCCTCGTACAGAGGTGTGAAGTACAGAACGGCCAGGCTCCCGGTGCTCAGGGCCAGCGCCGTGACCGGGTGGGCCACCGAGCGCATCGGACGGCTGCGCAGCACACCGGTCAGCCGCCGGGCATGCCGTACGGGCAGCGCACGCAGCAGGAGAGTGATCGGAGCGCCCAGCACCAGGGCCAGCGGCGCGTACATCCCGATCAGCAGGTGCTGGAGCATGTGGCCGCGGAAGTCCCGGTGCGCGAACGGCGCGACGGGAGGCAGCAGCGCCACGGCCAGCAGAGCGCATCCGGTGAGGAAGGCCGCCGTGCGCCATCGCCCTGGCGGACGGCGCCCCGACCGGGCCGCGCGGCGCACGAGCAGCAGGTAGGCGACCGCCGGCAGCACGGCAGCGGCCACCGCCGGTACGGCCTGCCACGCTCCGCCGCCGGGTGCGGGCATCGGGTGGTCGTGCATCAGGCGCTCCGCGGCCTGCCGGCGGCACCGCCCGGCTCGGGGCCCGGCTGGGGGACGAAGGGTGTGCCGGTGCGCTGCAGCAGGTATCCGGCGGCCACCAGCACGGCGCCCAGCACCAGGAATCCGATGTCCCACCAGAGCCGGTAGGCACCGGTCTGCACGTGGTGGATGCCCATAACGTGGTGGTCGATGATGCCTTCGACGAGGTTGAACAGTCCCCAGCCGACCAGCATCCATCCCCACAGCACCCGGGACGTCCAGACGCGGCGCCGCCGGTGGGTGACCCGCGAGTACAGGACGGCCAGCCCGATCAGCACCGACAGCCAGCACACGACGTGGAAGAGACCGTCCCACACCGTGTTCATCTGCAGACCGGACAGGGTGCGCGGGTTGTAGAACCTCACGCCGATGTTGTCGCTGTCGGTGCTGCTGAGCATGTGGTGCCATTGCAGCAGCTGGTGCAGCAGGATGCCGTCGACGAATCCGCCGAGACCCACGCCCAGCACGATGCCGGGGAGGCGCAGGTCGGCCGGCTCGGCATCCGCCCGGGGCCGATGGGTGGCAGCGGTCATGGTCCTCTCTGTTCCCGGCGGCCTTCCAGAAAACCAAGATCGGCCCGTCTTCTCCGCCGCCACGAGGTCGTCAACGCGAGTGCCCGCCGGCACGCAGGGCGAGCATGATCCGGAGGACGACGGTGACGGCGCCGGCGGTCGCCGCGACGCAGAGCGCGAGGAAGGCGTCGGGTACCCACGTCCTCACCTGCCGCAGGGTCATCGACTCCGCGAGCCACACCATCCCCGCACCGGGCAACGCGCCGAGCACGCACCATGCCGCCGTCACGAAGGCGAGCCGGAGACGTGCGGCGGTCGCGGCCGGGCGGCGCAGGAGCAGGACCGAGCGCCCGGCCGCCAGGATCATCGCCAGCGCCAGGACACTGACCCCCCCAGACCGTGGCGTAGTACGTCGAAGCGGACGGCTGGGCTGCGGGCGGCCGACCGCCGGTGAGCAGCCTGACCGCACCGAAGCCGACCTCCATGACCGCCCCGTCGTGCAGGAGCCCGTAGATGTTCTGCTGGAGGACGAGGGCGATGTTCCGCTGCGGCAGCAGGAACAGCATCGCCGAGTAGCCGGGGGTGGCGCCCGTGTGCCAGACGGCCGTGTCGAGCGGCGCCTCCAGGCCGCCGCCGATCCGCCAGCCCAGCCCGTAGCCGGTTCCCGTGCCGGCGGGCTGGAGCCGCCCCTCCTCGCGCATCAGCCGCACGGAGTCGGACGTCAGGACGGTGCCGCCGTCGACGGTCTTCCCCCTGCGCAACTGGAGCGATGCGAAGGCGGCCAGGTCGCCCAGGTCGCCGCCCAGGTAGCCGTAACTCGCGCCGTGGTCGTCGATCCCGTCGGCGACCGCGGACGGGATGCCCCACAGGAGCTGGTGGCCCGGTGGCAGGTTCCGTCTCCTCGCCGACACCGCGTCGGTGACGGCTCCGTCCATGCCCGCCGGGCCGAGGACCGCCTGCCGGAGGTAGTCGCCGAAGGGACGCTTGGTGACCGCCTCCACCACGGCGGCGAGCACCAGATAATTGGCGCTGGTGTAGGCGTACCTCATACCGGGAGGACCGAGCGGCTTCACGTCGTCCAGGGCGCCGATGCGCTCGGCGGGGGAGGGGCAGCCGGACCGGAAGCAGTCGGTGACCTCGAAACCTGCCGGTTCGGGAAGGCCGGTGGTCTGCGCGAGCAGATGACGGATGGTCACCTTGGACGCGTGCGAGGCGCCTCCGAACCGGAAACCCGGCAGGTGATCGACGACTCGGTCGTCCAGGCGGAGCCGTCCCGACTGGACGAGGGTCATGACGGCGGTCGCCGCGACGGGCTTGGCGATCGAACCCCACAGGAAGGGGTTTCGGCCGTCACGCGTTCACCCCGCCCGTCGGTTCCCCAGGAACGCTGGTGGACCGGCCCGCCGGGACCGACCACGGCGTAGGAGATCCCGGGGGTGCGCGTGGCCTTCATGCGGTCGCGGATGTAGGCGTCGATCTGCGCGTACGGCCCTGGCTGGGCGTGGGCGGGGACGAGAGGGACGCAGACGAACGAGCGGAGGGTGCGTCCTCCGGCGACGCCTACGAGCGGCACCCGACGAACTCGCCCGATCCGTCGCCTTCGGCGGCTGACCGAACCCGAGGTCGATCGCGGCCGACCGGCGGGCCGCGCTTGACCTCAACCTAGGTTGAGCCTTCACGCTGGAGTCATGAGCCTGACAGAGATCGAACGCGAATATCTGAGCACGCAGCGGCTGGGACGGCTGGCCACCGTCGGTCCCAAGGGAGATCCGCAGAACAATCCGGTCGGTTTCGCGTACAACGAAGAGACCGGGACCATCGATATCTACGGCCGAAACCTGGCCAACACCCGCAAGTTCCGCAACGTTCGGCGCAACGACCAGGTCTCCCTGGTCATCGACGACCTGGTCTCCACCGACCCGTGGGCGGTCCGCGGCATCGAGATCCGGGGCCGGGCCGAGGTGCTGACCGAGCAGGCCGTCCCGGGCTCCTACCTCAGCCCCGAGATCATCAGGATCCACCCGCGGATCGTCTTCTCCTGGGGCATCGACCCCTCGGCCGAAGGAATGACCAAGCGCGTCGTCACGATGACCACAGCGCAGCCACAGCACGGCGACGCCCTGGGCGAGGCGCTCTGACGCCAGATCCGCGAGGAGCCGGCGTCACGGGGCGGCCGGCCCCGTGGCGGGGGCCGGCCGCCCACCACGGACGGATCATGTACCAGCCCGCTTCCGGCTCGACAGCGGTGGGGCCGGTCGAGGCTCCACTGCGAACGCGGATGACCGGCTCGCAGGCCATTCTGCGGTGAAGTGGCAGAGAGGGGCCGGGATTGGGTAGGGCATGGCCAATGGAGGAGATGCCCACCGTAACCAGCCTGGATGAGCTCGCGAGACTGGTCGAGAAGGACGATCGGCTGTTCGTCCGGTGGTCGCGCGGCCCCGAGACGGACGCCGAGGGAAGCAGCCGCGACGAACTGACCGGCGTCGAGATGCCGGGCCTGTCGGCCAACCCCCTCAAGGTCGAGGAGTGGTGGGCGCCGCGCCCGCTCGTGGTGTGGGTGGCCCGGCGGCTGTACGACTACTCGCACCTCAAGCACGAGAAGGGGCCTGGGGTGAGGCCGTGGATCCTGGTGGGGGAGGAGCTGGGACGCGGTCCCGACAACGAACCGCTGGTGCGCTGCATCCGGCCCATCGCCTGGATCGACGAGTCCGTACTGGGCGACGCCAAACGCGTCGTCTCCGAGCAGAAGGGCAAGTGGGGCCCCATGCGACGCCCCAGCGACACCTAGACGGTGGCAGAGGACGGTGCCGCCGCGAAACGGGCGAGTCGGCGATGGCGACGCACTTCATCCCACGCCTTCGGTTCTCTGCCCCGCCGGCGGCACCGAGGCCGATCGCCGGGAGGGCATGACGAGCCAGACGAGACTGTAGGCGGTCAGCACCAGGAGGGCACCGCCGATCGAGCTGACGGCGCCACTGGCCATGCCCGCGTGCAGGTTCCACGGGGTACCGGGCGCCTGATTGAACAGCGTGGCCGCGCCCACCGCCCCGCCGATTCCCACGGCGCCCGCCAGGCAGCCCCACACCGTCCACGCACCGCGCCTGGACAGTCCGGGAACTTGCTCTTCCTCCTCCACCTCGGCTGCTCGCAGCCATCGCAGCGTCCACAGGACGACGACCGCGCCGCCGATCAATCCGCTGGCGTACTGCAGCCAGCGGAACAGTTCGAGCCCCGCCACAGAGGTCGTGACCAGCCAGGGCAGGACGTCGGCGAATCCGTGGTACCGGTGGGTGAACGCGTCCCACAGCACATGGGTCAGAATCCCGACCAGGATCGAGAACGGCACCCTGGCCACGGCGGTCCGCCACTCGAACGCAGCCGCCGGTCGCGCCATGCGCGTCCGCAGCCACGGTGGCGCCAACGCGACCAGCGGCCGCTTCCAGAGCAGGTGGAACGCGGCGAAGATCACCATGCCGAGGACGAGATCGATCGTCACGATGCCGAGCGGCCGATGCGTCGTCCCCCGGAACGCGCCGATCGAGAACAGGTACGGGACGTCCGGCACCATGGACCCGACCACCAGCGCCGACGGCACGAGCCGGCCACGGGCCAGCGGAATGACGGCGGCGGGATGACTCAAGGTGAACGGCACACCGCCTGCATACGGCACCCGGCCGCCCATGATCAACCGATTCCGGTCATCCCGCCGATCCCGCGCGATCCATCGCCGTGCTCTCGCCCCAACTCCCTCGATTTTTCGGCGCCCGACCGGCGCGGGCCGCTTCCTGGCGTGGCGGATCGGCCCCGTTGCGGTGAGCAATGCCAAAGCCGCACACGCCCGGCCATCCGATACGGGCGCCGGTCCAAGAGTCCAATTTCCCGCCGAGGTAGGCACAGATCGTCAGCGGTGATGGCATGCCGCGGGTGGCCGAGCGCAGGGCGGTGGTCAGACAACCGCCGGCCCCCCACGAGCGCCGCCGGGCCCGGTGCTCCGCCGAGGCCGACGAACGCCAGGACGGCGGCCGAGGCGATCATGCCGGACAGGAAGAGGAAGAGATGACCACGTCGAGCCCACGACGGCCCGCCTGACGGCCTGCGGCCGGTGGGCAGAGCATGGCGCATGGTGTCCACGGCGAGAGCCTGACACGCGAACACCCCCGCCTTCGGATTCGCCACGTTGCGGGCCGCGTGAGGATGGCGGTGAACCGTCAGGAGTGAGCATGCCGAATGTCCTCGCCTCACCAGGGCGCGAGCGCCGTCGCCGTGGGCGCGCCATGCCCGAGGTCGAGGCCGAGCACATCTGGCAGCGCGTCCTGCGGAGCCGGCGTGGCGCTGTGCTCGCCCACGCGTATGGCGCCGCTGTGGGACACAGTGGTCGCCCAGCCGGGGCCGGCGGTGCCGCACTGGCCGAGCGGGAGTCGCCGTGAACGAGGTACTCGGGCTGATCTTGGTCGTCATGGGTGTGACCAACGCGACGGTCACGCCGAACCGGATCGGGTGGCGGGTCGAGCGCTTCACCGGCCACGGCGCCGGGGACGAGGAGACCGCCGCGCTGCGCCCCATCGTCCCCGAGGCGGCCGCGGCGTGGCTGCTCGCCGCCGGGCTGGCAGTGGTGCCGGCAGGACTGGCCTCCCTGGCCGTAGCCGGGTGCCATGCTCATCGCCGTGGTGGTTGTCGGCCTGTCACTGGCGGCGGCAATGGTCGTCGCCGACCACCTCATGACGTGCGACGAGATACGCCGCCGCCGTTCCTCCTGAGGAAGCGTGCACCGGTCACAGTAGGTGCTCCGGGCGGTGCATGACGCCGGAGGCCGAGAAAACAGGAACCCCGGGCCGGATCTTGGGATCTGGCCCGGGGTGGGGGATGGTGGGCGATACTGGGATTGAACCAGTGACCTCTACCGTGTCAAGGTAGCGCTCTCCCACTGAGCTAATCGCCCGGGACCGTGCTTCCTGGGGAAGTACGGCGCCTGAGGTGGAGACGGGATTTGAACCCGTGTACACGGCTTTGCAGGCCGTTGCCTCGCCTCTCGGCCACTCCACCAGAACGAGACCTGGTGGCCTCCCAGAGCGGAAGACGGGATTCGAACCCGCGACCCTCACCTTGGCAAGGTGATGCTCTACCAACTGAGCCACTTCCGCCTGTCTCGCTTCGGGGCTTCGGCCCCTCGCGGCGACGAGGAAAACATTAGCGTGTCCGGGCCGCTTCCCCAAACTGGATTACGCCGGAACGCCCGGCGACGCTTCGACCTGCGTGGAAGCGTGGTGGGCATAGCGTGGGGACATGTCCGTTTACGACAGCGACATCGCGCCGGTCGCGGCGCTGCTGGCCGACCGGGGGCGGGCGGCGATGCTGACGGCCCTGCTGGACGGGCGGCCGCTGGCGGCGGGGGAACTGGCGCGTGTGGCGGGAGTCAGCGCGCAGACCGCCAGCGCGCACCTGGCCAGGCTGCTGGACGGCGGCCTGGTGACGGTGGTCAAGCAGGGCAGGCACCGGTACTACCGGCTCAGCGGGGCCGACGTCGCACAGGTGGTGGAGGCCCTGAGCCGGATCAGCCCGCCCCTCGAAGCCAGGAGCCTGAACCAGTCCAGGGACGCGCGGCGCCTGCACACGGCGAGGTCGTGCTACGACCATCTGGCGGGGGTGGCCGGGGTGGCGTTGTTCGCCTCCCTCATGGACGGCGGCCTGATCGAGGGCGACGGCGTCTACGAGGTCACCGCCAAGGGGGACGAACGCCTAGGGCTTGTGGGGCTGGACGTCGCCGAGCTCAGGAAGGGGCGCAGGAAGTTCGCCGGGCACTGCCTGGACTGGACGGAGCGGCGCCCGCACCTGAACGGGGCCCTGGGGGCGGCGCTGCTGGCGCGGATGATCGAGCTGGGCTGGTTCGAACGGGGCCGGACGCGGCGTGCGCTGGAGATCACCCGGCAGGGGCGCGGCGGGCTGGCGGACGTGTTCGGGTGCGTCCTGTGAAAGACGCGTTCGCGCACGTCGGCGGCATGCTGGCCAGCGGGCTCCGGGACGTGACCAGTGATCCGTACGCGCTGGAGTCGCACGGGTGGTGGGCGGTCGTCGTCACCTACGAGGGAAAGGTGACGTGCGCGCGGTTCGACACCGTGCGGCCCGCGCCCCATCCGGAGGGGACCTGGAAGGGCGTACGGGGGTGGGTTTCGTCGATGGACGAGGACGCCTACGTGCGCGGGGTGCAGACGATCCGCGAGGCCATCGCCGACGGTGTCGTCTACCAGGCGAACCTGTGCCGGGTCCTGTCGGCGCCGCTGCCGGCGGACGCCGACATCGCGGGGCTGGGAACGCGGCTGGCCAGGGGCAACCCGGCCCCGTACGCGATGACGCTCCGGGTGCCGGGGCTCCAGGTGGCCAGCGCGTCGCCGGAGCTCTACCTGTCCAGGGACGGGCGTGTCGTCGAGTCGCGGCCGATCAAGGGCACCGGGCGCACGGAGGACGATCTGCTGCCCAAGGACCGGGCCGAGAACGTCATGATCGTCGATCTGGTCCGCAACGACCTGGGCCGGGTGGCGGAGACCGGCAGCGTGACCGTCCCGGATCTGTGCGCCGTCGAGGAACATCCGGGGCTGGTGCACCTGGTGTCGACGGTGCGGGCCCGGCTGGCGCCGGGGCGGGGGTGGCCGGAGTTGCTGAAGGCCACGTTTCCTCCCGGTTCGGTGACGGGCGCGCCCAAGTCGAGTGCGTTGAGCTTGCTGGATGCGCTCGAACCCGTGCCACGCGGCCCGTACTGTGGGGCCGTCGGCTGGGTGGACGCGGACTCCCGGCGTGGAGCCCTCGCGGTGGGCATCCGGACCTTCTGGGCGGAGGACGGGCATCTGCGTTTCGGCACCGGGGCGGGCATCACGTGGGAGTCCGATCCACGACGTGAATGGCAGGAGACCGAGCTGAAGGCGGCTCGGCTGTTGGAGGTGGCTTCCGGTGTCCGCGGAGCGAGCGACAGGCCAGGCGAACGAGCAGGCGAAGGTCTGGGTGAACGGGGAACTGCTCGAACCTGAGCGGGCGCGCCTGTCGGTCTTCGACCACGGCGTGCTGGTCGGGGACGGGGTGTTCGAGACGGTCAAGGCGACCAGGGGTGAGCCGTTCGCGCTGACCCGGCACCTGCGGCGGCTGGCCCGTTCGGCGGCCGGGCTGGGCCTGCCCGAGCCCGACCAGGACGTGCTCGCGCAGGCCACGCTGGAGGTGCTCAACGCCGCGCCGAAGTGGCCGCTGGCGCGGGTCCGCATCACCTACACCAGCGGGCCGGGGCCGCTGGGGTCCGACCGCGGCGGCCAGGGGGCCACCGCGGTGGTGGCCGTCGCGCAGCAGACGCCGTTCCCGGCGACCGCGGACGTCACGGTGGTGCCGTGGCCGCGCAACGAGCGGGGCGCCCTGTCCGGGCTCAAGACCACCTCGTACGCGGAGAACGCGATGGCCCTGGCGTACGCCAAGGAACGCGGCGGCGGTGAGGCGATCTTCGGCAACATCGCCGGGAACCTGTGCGAGGGCACCGGCACGAACATCTTCCTGGTGCGCGGCGGGCGGCTGCTCACCCCGCCGCTGTCGGCGGGGTGCCTGGCGGGGGTGACGCGGGCGCTGGTGCTGGAGTGGCACGGCGCCGAGGAGGAGGACGTCCCGCTGGAGGACCTGTACCGGGCCGAGGAGGCGTTCCTGGTCTCCACCACCCGCGACGTGCAGCCGATCCGCGCCGTGGACGGCACCGCGCTGCCCGCCGCGCCGGGCCCGATCACCGCGAAGGTTCAGGAGGTGTTCGCGGCGCGCAGCGCCGAGCTCATGGATCCGTGACGCCGCGGACCCTTTACGTGATCGAAATCATGGGTCACGTTAACGGTGACGCTCACAGGAGGTCACCGTGGACTTCTCCAGACGGCGGATAGGAGCGCTGGCCGCGTTCGCCCTGCTCGCGGGCGCGGCCGGCGCGGGCTGCGGCGGCGGCGGGACGTCGAGCGACCCCGACCGGGGCGCGGACGCCAAGAGCTTCACCCTGACGATCACCCGCAACGCCATCGAGGGCGGCAAGAACACCGAAGAGGCCGAGTGGATCACCAGGACGGTGATCCCCCGGTTCGTGGCGGCGCAGAAGGCGCGGGGCGTCACCGCCAAGGTGACCTTCCGCGGGTACGGCGTGGACGACGAGCCGTACAAGACCAAGATGGCCCTGGACCTCAAGGCGCGGTCCGGGGCCGACCTGATCGACCTGGACGGCATCTGGGTCGGCGAGTTCGCCCAGGCCGGGTACATCAGGCCGCTGGCCGAGGTGGTGGGCGGCAGGGCCGACTCCTGGGACGGCTGGAGCGCGATCCCCGGCGCGGTGCAGCGCCTGGCGTCGTTCGACGCCCGGCGCTACGGCATCCCCGCGGCCACCGACGGGCGGCTGCTGTTCTACAACAGGAAGCTGTTCGCGCGGGCCGGGCTGCCCGCGGACTGGCAGCCGAAGAGCTGGGCGGACATCCTCACCGCCGCGCGTGCGCTGAAGAGGCTGCCCGGCGTGACACCGGTCCAGCTGAACGCCGGGACCGCCATGGGCGAGGCCACCACCATGCAGGGGGTGCTGCCGCTGCTGGCCGGGGCGGGCGCGGAGATCTACGCGGACGGCCGGTGGACCGGCGGCGGGCAGGCGTTGCGGCAGGTCCTCGGGCTGTACTCGACGATCTACCGGGAGGGCCTGGGCGACCCCCGGCTCCAGCAGGAGGCCAAGGGACGCGACAAGGCGTTCGCCGAGTTCGCCGCCGGTCGGATCGGCATCATCGCCGAGGGCGACTACCTGTGGCGCGACGTCCTCAACCCGCGGACCGGCATCGCGAAGATGAAGGACCGCGACGAGGCCGTCGGGTGGGCGATGTTCCCGGCCGTGGCGCCGGGACGCGGCGTGCGCGGCCAGTCGTTCGTCAGCATGTCGGGCGGCTCGGTCACCGTGCTGAACCCCAGCACGAAGTACCCGCAGCAGGCCTTCGAGCTGCTGGCGTTCATGAACTCGCCGGAGATGCACAGGGCGCGCACCGCGGGCACCCCGGAGATCACCGCGCGGACCGATGTCAACGCCGAGATCCTGCGCGGCGACCCGCTGCTGAAGTTCATCGCCGACAGGATCCTGCCGATCACTTCCTACCGGCCCGGCAGCGCGGTGTATCCGCAGGTGTCGACGGCGTTGCAGGAGGCGACGGCCGCCGTGGTCTCCGGTGAGTCGCCGGACCGGGCCGCCGCCGGGTACGCCAGGAAACTGGAGGGGATCGTCGGTGGCTCCGGCGGCATCGCCCCTCGCTGACACGGCCCGCACCGGCCACGGCGACGACGCCGCCGGCCTGGGCCGCGGGCGGGCGGCGGCGTTCACGGCGCCCGCGCTGGTGCTGGTCGCGGTGTTCCTGGTCTTCCCGGCGCTGTGGACGCTGTACCTCGGCGTGACCGACTACCGCCTGACGGGCGTCGCCGCCAGCGAGCCGAGGTTCGTCGGTGTCGGCAACTACACCGGCGCGGTCGGCGACGAGCGGTTCCACCGGTCGCTGTGGCTGACGCTGCAGTTCGTCGTGGGCTCGGCGGTGATCGGGCAGACCGTGCTCGGCTTCGCCGTCGCGTGGGTGCTGCGCGAGCGGACCGGTGTCCTCCGGCGGCTGGTGGAGGGTGTCATCCTGCTGGCCTGGATCCTGCCCGGCTCGGTGATCGCGTTCCTGTGGATCGCGCTGCTGGACCGCGACGGCGGCACCCTCAACGCGCTGCTGGGCACGCCCGGCACCGCCTGGCTGCTGGACCATCCGATGGCCTGCGTCATCGTGTTCAACATCTGGCGCGGCACGGCGTTCTCGATGATGCTGTACGGCGCGGCGCTGGGGAACGTGCCGCCGTCCCACCTGGAGACGGCGCGGCTGGCGGGGGCGTCCACCTGGCAGACGCTGCGGGACGCGGTGCTCCCGCGCGTGCGCGGCCATCTGCTCACCGGGCTGCTGCTGGTCAGCCTGTGGACGTTCAACGACTTCACCCCGTTCCTGATCACCGCGGGCGGGCCCGACGGCCGCTCGGAGATCATGTCGGTGTACGTCTACCGGACCGCCCTCGGCGACGGGCGGCTCGGTTTCGGCGCCGCCGTCTCCCTGGTCATGCTGCTGATCAACCTGGTGATCGCGCTGGTGTACCTGCGGACGCTGCGCGGCCGGGAGAGCGCCGGCCGGGAACGGGCCGGCCGGGTGGGGGCGCCATGACCGCACGGGACGTGCTCCGCCGGATCGGCCTGCTGACGTTCCTGTCCCTGGTGCTGGGCTTCTTCTCGCTGCCGCTGCTGTGGCTGGCGTTCGCGCCGTTCGACGCCGAGCCGCAGATCAACGCCTCGCTGCCGGAGTTCACCCTGCGCAACTTCCGGGTGCTGCTGGACAACCCGTACGCGCTGGCGTCGCTGCGCAACTCGGCGCTGCTGGCCGCGGGCACCGCCGTCGTGGTCGTCACCTGCGCGGCGCTGGCGGCCTACGCGCTGAGCCGGGTCCGGGTGCCCGGCCGGGACGCCCTGCTGTACGTGCTGCTCCTGCTGTCGTCGATCATCACCGGCACGGCGGCGATGGTGCCGATCTTCCTGCTGGCCTTCGAGCTGAACCTGATCGACTCGCGGCTGGGGGTGATCCTGGTGCTCAGCGGCGGCCTGCTGCCCGCGGCGATCTTCATCCTCAAGGACTTCACCGACGCCACGCCCGCCTCCTACGAGGAGGCGGCGCGGGTGTTCGGCGCCTCCCCGCTGCGGGTCCTGCGGGACGTGGTGGTCCCGGTGATCAGGCCCGGCCTGGCCACCGTCGCGGTGTGGACGGTGGCGCAGGTGTGGGGCGACTTCCTCATGCCGTTCCTGCTGCTGAGAAACCCGGACAAGGCCCCCGCGTCGGTGATCATGTACACCTTCTACACCGAGGGCGGCCAGCCCGACCTGGCCCTGATCTCGACGTTCTCGCTGCTGTACGCGGTGCCGGTGGTGGTGATGTTCCTGTTCGTCAGCCGCCGGTACGGGTTCCGCTTCCACGGAGGGATCAAGCGCTGATGGCCGCCATCACCATGCGCGCGCTGACCAAGGTGTTCCCCGGCGGGGTCCGCGCGCTGGACGCCCTGGACCTGGCCGTGGCCGACGGTGAGTTCTTCGCGCTGCTCGGCCCGTCCGGCTGCGGCAAGACCACGCTGCTGCGCACGGTCGCGGGGCTGGAGTCCGCCACGTCCGGGACCGTCCGCATCGGCGACCGCGACGTGACGCGGCTGCCGCCGGGCCGCCGCGACGTGGGCATGGTCTTCCAGGACTACGCCCTCTTCCCGCACATGACCGTCACCGACAACATCGCCTACCCGATGCGCGTCAAGAAGGTCCCCCAGGAGCAACGGCACGCGGCCGCGGCCGACGTAGCCGCCGCCCTCGGACTGGACGGGCTGCTGGCGCGGCGGCCGGGGGAGCTGTCGGGCGGGCAGCAGCAGCGGGTGGCGCTGGCGCGGGCGATGGCGGCCCGGCCCCGTGTGTTCCTGCTGGACGAGCCGCTGTCCAACCTGGACGCCCGGCTGCGTCTGGAGGCCCGCACGTTCCTCAGGAAACTCCAGGGAGAGCTGGGCGTCACCACCGTGTTCGTCACCCACGACCAGGCGGAGGCGCTGGCGATGGCCGACCGGATCGCGGTCATGGAGGCAGGCCGGATCCGGCAGATCGGCACGCCGTCCGAGGTGTTCCGCCGCCCGGCCAACCTGTTCGTCGCCTCGTTCATCGGCTCGACCCCCATGAACCTGCTGGACGCCCGGGTGCGCGGGGAACGGGTCGTCGCCGCCGGCGCCACGCTGCCGCTGCCGGACGAGGCGCGCGGCCGCGTCGCCGACGAGGAGCCGGTCGTCTACGGGGTACGCCCCGAATACCTGGACTACTCCGGGACACCGGTGGACGGCGCGTTCTGCGGGCAGGTGGCGGTCGTGGAGAACCTGGGCGTCGCGTCCCTGGTCACGCTCGACGTGGCCGGGACGCTCGTGCACGTCGTCGTCGGGGAGGGGCACGAGCCACGGCCCGGCGACCGGGGCTGGGCCGTGCCCCGCCCCGGCCGCGTCCTGCTGTACCGCGACGGCGAGCTGGTGAACGAGCGCACCGCCGCCGACCCCGCGACGAGACCGGCGGCGACATGACGGCGACGGCCCGGTTCCGGGGACGGTGGACGCTCGAAGACCGGCTGGAGGCCGCCCTGCGCGAGCTGCCGGTGGAGGTGCCGCCCGGCACGGCCTCCCTCACGGTCACCCTGGCGTACGAGGGCGGCGTCATCGATCTGGGCTGCCACGGCCCGGCGGGGTTTCGCGGCTGGTCGGGCGGGGCGCGCCGCGAGTTCGTGATCGGGCCGGACCGGGCGACGCCCGGCTACCTTCCGGGCGAGCCGGAGCCCGGCGTCTGGCACGTGTGGCTCGGCCTGCACCGCGTGCCGCCCGAGGGAGTCCCCTACGAGGTGGTCGCCGTCGCGTCCGGCACCCCGCCGCCCGATCCGCCCGCGCCGGGCGACCCCGGCCCGCCGCAACGGCCGCCGCGACGCCGTGATCTGCCCGCGCCCGCCGGAACGCGCTGGCTGGCCGGAGACCTGCACGCCCACACCCACCACAGCGACGGCACGCTCACCGTCCCCGAGCTGGCACGCCGCGCCGCCGCCCGGGGCCTGGACTTCCTGGCCGTCACCGACCACAACACCGTCAGCCACCACGCCGAGCTGCCCGCGGCCGCCGCGCGTGCGGGGATCACGCTCCTGCCCGGTCAGGAGGTCACGACCGACCGCGGGCACGCCAACGTCTTCGGCCACACCGGCTGGGTCGACTTCCGGCGCCCGCCCGCCGACTGGGTCGCGTTCGCGGCCGGACGCGGCGGGCTGGTCTCGATCAACCATCCGCTCAGCGGCGACTGCGCCTGGCTGCGGCCCCTGCCGCCCGCGTCGCGGCCCCGCCTGGCGGAGATCTGGCACTCGTCGTGGTGGGACCGCCGCTGGGGCGCCCCCCTGGCCTGGGCGGACCTGTGGCGACCGGACGTCGTCCCGGTGGGCGGCAGCGACTTCCACTCCCCGGCGCAGCACCAGGTCCTCGGAGAGCCCACCACCTGGGTGCTCGCCGGAGACGACGGCGTACTCGGCGCCCTGGCCGCCGGACGCACCGCGGTGTCGGCGTCGCCCGGCGCGCCCCTGCTGCTGCGCGTCGACGACGACCTGATCGCCGTCGACGCGGACGGCACCGTGCTCGTCCGCCCGGACGGGACGCGCACGGTCATCCGGGGCGACCGCGTCCGGCTGCCCGCCCGCACCGGCGGAACGCACCGCCTGGAGTCGTACGAGAACGAGGTGATCGCCCTATGCGGCTGAACCCCCCGGACGCCGGCGCCGAGGTGGTCGTCGTCCCGCACACCCACTGGGACCGCGAGTGGTACCTGCCGTTCCAGCGCTTCCGGCTCCGCCTGGTCGCGCTGCTGGACGAGGTCGTCGACCGGATGGAACGCGACCCGCGCCAGTGCTTCACGCTGGACGGCCAGATGGCCGCCGTGGACGACTACCTGGAGGTCCGCCCCGCGCACCGCGACAGGATCGCCGCGCTGGTGCGCGCGGGACGCCTGGCCGTCGGCCCCTGGCAGATCCTGCACGACGAGTTCCTGTGCTCGGGCGAGAACATCGTCCGCAACCTGGAACTCGGCCTGCGCCGCGCGGAGGAGCTCGGCGGCGCGATGATGGTCGGCTACCTGCCCGACCAGTTCGGTCATTGCGCGCAGACACCGCAGATCCTGCACGGAGCCGGGATCACGCGGGCGTGCGTGTGGCGGGGCGTCCCGGCGCGGGTGCGGTCCCACGCGTTCGCGTGGGAGGCGCCGGACGGCACGGCCGTCCGCACCGAGTACCTGCCGGAGGGCGGCTACGGCAACGCCGCCGGGATGTTCGAGGACGCCACGCTGTTCGGCGAGCCCGGCCTGCTGCCCGGCCGCGTCGCCGGCTTCGCCGACCGCATGCGCCGGTGGCGCCGCGACGGCGGTCCGCTGCTGGCGATGTACGGATCCGACCACACCGCCCCCGCCGCCGACCTCGCCGACCAGATCGAGGCCGCGGAACTGCCGATGCGGCTCGACACCCTCGCCGGATACCTGGCCGCCCAGGACGACTCGACCAGCGACCTGCCGCGCGTGCGCGGAGAACTGCGCTCGCACGCGCGCGCCAACATCCTGCCGGGTGTGATCTCGGCGCGGGCGCATCTCAAACAGGCGATGGGACGCGCCGAACGCCTCGTCGAACGTTACGCCGAGCCCTTGGCCGCGCTCTGGTACGCCGGGGACGCCGAACGCTTCCTGGCCATGGCCTGGCGGCGGCTGATCGAGGTGAGCTGCCACGACTCGGTGACCGGCTGCGGCAGCGACGAGACCGCCGAGCAGGTCGCCGCCCGCATGGCCGAGGCCGAGCAGATCGGCCGTGCCGTCTGCGACATGGTGACGGCGGAACTGGCCGCGTCCGTTCCGGTCGGCGGGCACCTGGTGTTCAACCCGTCCCCGGCGCGCCGTGCGGGCGTGGTCGTGCTGGACGTCCCGGTGCCCGGCGGCGCATCGGGCGATCTCGTGCTGCGGGACGCGTCCGGCCGGGTGTGGCCCGCGCAGACGCTGGACGCCGCGCCGACGGTGCTGGACGACGCCGTCCACCCGGCCGGAGACCTGCCGATGGTGCTCAACCGGGTGTTCGGGCGGGTGCTGTTCGGGCAGGAGATCACCGGCTGGTCGGTGTCGCCGGCCGAGCGGACGCTCACGTTCCAGGTGGCGCGCCGTTCGGAGACGCCGTTCGACATCGCCGACGTCCGCGAGGCGCTGCGGGACGCGGACGGGCAGTGGCGCGTGCGTGTCCTGGCCGCGCCCCGCCGCACCGTCGCCGCGGTGGTGGAGGCGCCGCCGCTCGGCCACGTCTCCGTGGCCCCCGCCGCCGGCTCGGCCTCTGTCGGCCGGCCCGTGCGCGTCGACGGCGCGGTGCTCGACAACGGGCTGCTGCGGGTGGACGTGTCGGACGACGGCACCTTCGCCATGCGCACACCCGACGGCGACGTCATCGACGGCCTCGGACGCGTCGTGGACGGCGGCGACCTCGGCGACACCTACAACCACGCCCCGCCCCGGCACGACCACGTGGTGGACACCCCCGTCGCGACGCGCGTCCGCCCGGTGTGCGACGGCCCGATCGTCGGCGCGGTCGACGTCGAACGGACCTACCGCTGGCCGCGCTCCGGCGACCCCGCCGCCGACGCCCGCCGCGTCGGCGAGCCGGAGGACGTGACCGTCACGACCCGCGTGGAGCTGCGCACCGGCGAGCCGTTCGTACGGCTGCGGATCTCGTTCGACAACCGCTGCGACGACCATCGCGTGCGCCTGCACCTGCCGCTGCCCCGCCGGGCCGGCGTGTCGTTCGCCGAGGGGCAGTTCGCGGTCGTCGAACGCGGGACGACCTCGGAGGGCGGCTGCGGCGAACGGCCCGTGCCGACCTTCCCCGCGTCCGGCTTCGTGGCGGCCGGCGGGCTCGCCGTCCTGCTGGAGCACGTCACCGAGTACGAACTCGTGGGGGAGCGGCCGCAGACGCGGGAGCTGGCGCTGACGCTGCTGCGCTGCGTCGGCTACCTGTCCCGCGACCACAACGCCTACCGCGACCAGCCCGCCGGGCCCCAGCTCGCCACACCGCGCGCCCAGTGCCGCGGTGAACGCACCGTCGAGATGGCGATCATGCCGTACGCGGGGGAGCGGCCCGGCCCTGACGTGGCGGCCGCCGCCGAGACCTACCGGCACGACCTGCTCACCGCCGCCGGCTACGGCCCCGAGGCCGCGCCGCTGCCCGAGCCGCGCACCGGGATCGAGGTCGAGGGGGAGGGCGTCGCGCTGACCAGCGTGCGGCGACGCGACGACGGCTGGACCGAGCTGCGCCTCGTCGCCCTGCACCCGGCGCCCACGACGGCCGTCGTCCGCGGCGCGTTCGGCGAGGCGACACGCGCCGACCTGCGGGGACGCCCCGGGGAGGTGCTCCCCGTCGACGGCGGCGCGGTGTCCCTGCCGCTACGTCCCTGGGAGATCGCCACCCTGCGGGTTCACGACGCGGCGTGATCGTCCCGGGCGGCCTGCCGGGCGGTGTGGAAGGCGGCGGGCTGGTCGATCTGGAGGCCGCGGTGGCGCACCGCGGCCGCGCCGTCCGCGGCCGCCATCGCCGCACCGACGATCCCGGCGTTGTTCACCAGGGCGGCGGGGACGATCGGCGCCCGCACCCCCTTGAGCAGCGGAACGAACTTGTCGGACTTCTTCGACACCCCGCCGCCCAGCACGATCAGCGACGGGGAGATCAACGCCTCCAGATGGCGCAGGTACCGCGATAGCCGGTGGGCCCACTTCTCCCAGCTCAGCCCCTCCTCGTCGCGGACCCGGGCGGACGCCCGCGCCTCGGCCTCCCTGCCGTTGATCTCCAGATGACCGAACTCGGTGTTGGGCACGAGCACGCCCTCGGTGAACAGCGCGCTGCCGATCCCGGTGCCGAGCGTCAGCACCACCACCGTGCCGTCCGCGCCGCGCCCGGCGCCGTGCCGCATCTCGGCGATGCCCGCGGCGTCGGCGTCGTTGACCACCGTCACGTCGCGTCCGGTCGCCGTGGCGAACAGGTCCCGCGCGTTCAGGCCCAGCCACTTCTTGGACACGTTGGCCGCCGACAGCGTCACCCCGTCGATCACCACGCCGGGGAACGTGACGCCGACCGGGCCCGTCCACCCGAAATGGTCGACGATCCCGGCCAGCACCCGCGCGACCGGCTCCGGTTCGGCCGGTTGCGGGGTGTCGACGCGCAGCCGTTCGGCGGCGAGCACGCCCCGGTCGAGATCGACGGGAGCGCCCTTGATGCCGGAGCCCCCGATGTCGATGCCCAGCAGTTCCATGCCCATTGCCCCTGCCCCGCTCCCGTGCGTCAACCGACCGTCTGCTGACAGCATGCCCAGGCCGGACCGGGTTAAAGGATCACCCTTGGCGCGTTTCGCTCAGCCGTCGACGGCCCGCAGCCCGATGACGCCGACGAGGATCAGCGCCAGGAACGCCAGGCGCGGCAGGCTGACGCTCTCGCCCAGCGCGACGATGCCGGCGACCGCGACGCCGAACGCGCCGAGGCCCACCCACACCGCGTAGGCGGTGCCGACCGGCAGTTCCCGCAGCGCCAGCGACAGCACGACGACGCTGAGCAGGCTCACCGGCAGCGCCACCAGGCTCGGCCCCAGCCGGGTCAGGCCGTCCGACTGCTTGAGCGCGGTCGCCCAGACCAGTTCCATCGCCGCCGCCACGACCAGCAGCAACCAGGCCACGAAAGCTCCTCCTTCGGAAATGTTCGCCGGATTGGGGGTCAGGCCGCGTAGCCGCCGTCGACGGCGATCGACGCGCCCGTCACGTAGTCGCCGCCGGGCCCGGCCAGGTGCGCCACCATCGCGGCGATCTCCTCCGGACGGCCGTACCGGCCGAGCGCGCTGAAACCGCGTTCGAACTCCGCGTCGGGGGAGTCGGCGGGGTTCATCTCGGTGTCGGTCGACCCGGGATGCACCACGTTGGCGGTGATGCCGCGCGGCCCCAGGTCGCGGGCCAGCCCCTTGGTGAGCCCGACCAGCGCCGCCTTGCTCGTCGCGTACAGCGTCCAGCCCGGGTACGGCACCCGCTCGGCCATGCTGCTGCCGATGCTGATGATCCGCCCGCCCGGTCCCAGGTGGCGGGCGGCGGCCTGCGCGGCCGCGAACGCGGCGCGCACGTGGATCGCCAGGGTCCGGTCCACCTGCTCGGCCGACACCTCCTCCAGCGGGCCGTACGGGGCGATGCCGGCGTTGTTGACCAGCACGTCCAGCCGTCCGAACGCCTCGGCCGCCCGGTCGACCGCCGCCGCCACGGCCGGTGGGTCGGCGGCGTCGGCGGCGATGGCCAGGCCCCGGCGCCCCTCGGCCTCGATCCGGGCCACCACCTCACGGGCCTGGTCGGCCGCCCGCACGTACGTGATCGCCACGTCCGCGCCCTCGCGGGCCAGGCGCAGCGCGATCGCCGCGCCGATGCCCCGGCTGCCGCCCGTCACCAGCGCGGCCCGTCCCGTCAGCTCCGGCATGTCGTGCCTCCCCTCCGGATAACCGGAGATTTCTCCGGTTAATCCGCCGCCACCATATCCGGAGGGTTCTCCGGTTACAACCCGGAAACCGGAGGGCCTTCCGGTAATCTCCGAGGGACACCGCAGGCGCGGAGGAGGAAGCCCGGTGAGCGAGGCTGACACCCGGGGACGAGGCGACGCACCGCCGTCCGGCCGTCGCGCGCTGCCCCTGCTCGGCCCCGACGCGGAACGCGCGCCGCGCGGCGGGCGAGCCGAACGCGCCGACGCGGCGCAGAACCGCCGCAGGATCCTCGCCGCCGCGGCCGACCTGATCGCCACACGCGGGGTCGAGACCCTGTCGATGGACGAGGTGGCGCGCGTGGCGGGCGTCGGGGTCGGCACCGTCTACCGGCGCTTCCGTGACCGCGCCGGGCTGCTCTACGCGGTCCTCGACGACCGCGAACGCGAATTCCAGGCCGCCTTCCTCCAGGGCCCGCCGCCGCTCGGCCCCGGCGCCGACCCCCTCGACCGCGTCCGGGCCTTCCTGCACGCCCTGGCCGACCGCACCGAGGACCAGATGGACCTGCTGCTCATGGCCGAGTCCGACTCGCCCGACGCGCGGTTCAACGACGGCTCCTACGAGCTGTACCGGATGCACCTGGAGACGCTGATCACGCGCATCCGCCCGTCCGCCGACGCCGCCTACGTCGCCGACGCGCTGCTCGCCCCGCTGGCCGCCAACCTGTTCCGGCACCAGCGCCGCACCCGGGGCATGAGCCTCGAACGCGTCAAGGCGGGCCTGGACGACCTGGTCGCGGGCCTGACCGCGTCCTGAGCCGCCTCCGGTCCATCCACGACATCGCACGAAACGATCAGAAACGTCCCGGCGAAGGGCTTATGGGATGCCCGGCATCCCGTCACACTGGGGGCCGTGAGCGATTTCGATCTGCTGGTGCTCGGCTCCGGACCCGGGGGACAGCGCGCCGCGATCGCCGCGGCCAAGCTGGGCCGGCGGGTGGCGATCGTCGACCGGCGCACCATGCTCGGCGGCGTGTGCATCAACACCGGGACGATCCCGTCCAAAACCCTCCGCGAAGCGGTCCTCTACCTCACCGGGCTCAACCAGCGCGAGCTGTACGGGCAGAGCTACCGGGTCAAGGAGGACATCACGGTCGCCGACCTCGGCATGCGGACCCAGCACGTCATCGGCCGCGAGGTCGACGTGATCCGCAGCCAGCTGGCGCGCAACCACGTCACCGTCCTGTCCGGCACGGGCCGCTTCCTCGACCCCCACACCGTCGGGGTGAGCGACGGCGACGGCCGCGAGCACAAGGTCACCGCCGACAGGATCGTCATCGCCACGGGCACCCGTCCCGCCCGCCCCGACAGCGTCGAGTTCGACGACCGCACCGTGATCGACTCCGACGGCATCCTCAGCCTGGAGCGCATCCCCGAGACCATGGTCGTGGTCGGCGCCGGGGTGATCGGCATCGAGTACGCCTCGATGTTCGCCGCGCTCGGCACCAAGGTCACCGTGGTGGAGCGGCGCGAGCGGATGCTGGAGTTCTGCGACCTGGAGATCGTCGAGGCGCTCAAGTACCACCTGCGCGACCTGGCCGTGACGTTCCGCTTCCGCGAGAGCGTCGCCTCGGTGGAACGCCGCCGGGACGGCGCCATCACCGTGCTGGAAAGCGGCAAGCGGATCCCCGCCGACACCGTGATGTACTCGGCGGGCCGGCACGGCATGACGGGCGACCTCGACCTGGCGGCCGCCGGGCTGACCGCCGACGCGCGCGGCCGCATCACGGTGGACGGCGACTACCGCACCGAGGTCCCGCACATCTACGCCGTCGGCGACGTGATCGGATTCCCCTCGCTGGCCGCCACGTCCATGGAACAGGGACGGCTGGCCGCGCACCATGCCTGCGGCGAGCCGGTGTCCGGGCTGGACGAGCTGCAGCCCATCGGGATCTACACCGTCCCGGAGATCAGCTTCGTCGGCCGCACCGAGGACGAGCTGACCGAGGCCAAGGTGCCGTTCGAGGTGGGGATCTCCCGCTACCGGGAACTGGCCCGCGGCCAGATCATCGGGGACTCCTACGGGATGCTCAAGCTGCTCGTCTCGCCCGAGGACCGGTCGCTGCTGGGGGTGCACGTCTTCGGTACGGGGGCCACCGAGCTGGTGCACATCGGACAGACCGTCATGGGCTGCGGGGGAACCGTGGACTACCTGGTCAACGCGGTGTTCAACTATCCGACGCTGGCCGAGTCCTACAAGGTGGCGGCGCTGGACGCCATGAACAAGATGCGGCACATCGCCCGGCTGAGCCAGTGACCGGTCACGACGACCACAGCAGGTTCTCCAGCTCGGCGTCGATGTCGATGAACTCCGGCTCCCGTCCCGCCGGGACCACCTTGTAGGTGCGGTGGAGGAAGTCGGCCAAAGGGGACAGGGGCACCAGGAACCGCGCGTTTCCGAAAGGCGAGGACAGCGCCAGGTTCAGCGTGCCGTCGTCCTCGTCCGGCCCGGCGGGCCACACCTCCACGTCGCCGTCGCCCGCCCGCCGCACGATGCCCACCGTCAGCAGCTCCCGAGCGAAGATCCATTCCACCGGCTCGCCGTCGCCGACATGGAAGGCCATGCGGATGGCGTACGGGTCGTCGGCCGCGTACTCCAGCCCGGCCAGCAGGGGCACGGTCGTGCGGTCGGGGACGACGAGTCGGAGGCCCAGCTCGGCCGAGACGGTGGTACTGCTGTTCATGGCCATTCCTTCGGACGTCGGTCCCGCTCGCACGCGGGCGTTCCCGGTCGGAGTTCACTCCACCCACGGACATCCCCGCGATCTATGACGCGTAACTGAGTGAGCGCGGGGGAACATTCCGTTCCCGCAGCTGCGTGTGACTCACCTCACGCTCCGTGACCAAGCCCCTGACCTGGGCAAAAACGGATCATGGAGCCCCCGGGCGCGGTGCCCGGACGGTGTCGGCGCGGATCTGCGACGATGGAGGACGCGTTAATGATTGCCGAATTGGGTTCTGCGGGCCGAGACGACCGTCATTGTGTCCTAGGGTAATAAGATGGCAATTAACCAGGAAAAGGACGTCCCGCCCCCGCCTGTGGAGGGGGTGGAGGAGAAGCCGGGGGGCTTCGTGCGGTTCCGGGCGTTCATCCGCCGCAACCCGCTGCTCCACACCACGTGGCGCATCGGGGTCTTCACCGTCGGCGCCACGGTCCTCCTCGGGGGCCTGGTGATGATGGTGACCCCCGGACCGGGCATCCTGGGCATCGTCGTCGGCCTGGCCATCCTGGCCACCGAGTTCGCCTGGGCCCAGCGCGCCCTGCACCACGCCCGCCAGGCCGCCGAGCGCGCCAAGGAGAAGGCGCTCGACCCCCGCACCAAACGCCGCAACACCATCCTGGCGGTCATCGGCGGCATCCTCGCCGGCGCCGCCGTGATCGCCTACCTGACGGTCTACGGCTTCAACCTCCCCTGGAACGTCAAAGACCTGACCCCCTGGCAGTAACCCCCAGCGTCCGCCTGACCCCGCTCACCCCCTCTCTCCACCCGGGCCAGCTCCACCTGCCGCCCACCCCAGCCCGGCGCCCCCAGCCCCCTCACGCCGAGCCCCCCATTCCGGCCCGTGCTCCCGGCCCGCTTCGCGATCTTCCTGGCGCCCTCGGACACCTCCCGCGCTCAGCCGCCACCCCCGCTGACCAGGGGCGCCGCCTTCCTCCCACCCCGCCGGCCGCGCCCCCGCGCCCTCATCCGCCCGGCTGATCTCCGCTCCGATGCGCGAACAACCCCCAACATGCGCTAGTCTTTCGGTCGTCGGGAACGCCGCAAGGCAGAACCGCCGGGGCGATTAGCTCAGTGGGAGAGCGCTTCGTTCACACCGAAGAGGTCACTGGTTCGAACCCAGTATCGCCCACCCGGTCCCACCAGCTCGGAAGGTCTCGGAGATCACTCCGGGACCTTTTTCTGATCTTGGTTGGTCTCAGGAGCCAAACGGTGAGCCACCGTCAGCGGACCTCGCTGACTTGTCGCCGCCCGGAGACGGCGGCCATGGCCTCGGCCCCTCGTTGATCATCGGTCTGAGCTGATGCCGGTACACTTTCTCTGTCACAGCGGTGCCCACGTGCCCGACGAGATCGGCGATGGCCTCGATGGGCACACCGCTGTCACTCATGATCAAGACCAACCAGTGACGGAGTTCACGAGGAGCTCAGTCGCCACCGATCCCACCCTTGCACGGTCCTGCGGCTGCCAGGCGTTCCGGTGAGCGTGCGCTGGCGGAGGGCGGCCGTGGCGGTGGGAGTGCGGCGGTGACCGGCCGTACTTGCAGACCCAGATGCGGCCGTCGAAGATCGCCCACTCGATGTTTCTGCGTCCGCCGAGGGCGGCAATGATCTCCTTGCCCAGCTCGGCGAGCCGGGTCGCGGTCGTGGCGTCGCTCGCCGGGCGGTTCCGCATACGGGTGGGCACGTTGCGGGTGACGAGCTTCGTGCCGTGCCGGTCGAGGCGGGTCCGTTCGTCCGCGACGGTGCCCGTAACCGTCCCGCCTTCAGTGATGCGGTAGGCGTCAGGGGAGACCGTGCCCCCGACGATGCTGGGCCGAGGCCCCAGGACGCCTCAATCTCCGTCGTGTCGCCGGGGTCCGCGGGTGTGAACATGATCCCGGATACCTCGGCGTTCAGATGACGTTGGACGATGACGGCCATTAGAGGATCGTTGGGCGGCTGGTCGCTGCGGCGGGAGGCATCCCGGCCGTCGATGGCGCGTGGGGAGAACACTGAGGCCCAGCAGGCGCGTACGGCAGCGGCGACTTCGCTGACTTCGTGCACAGCGAGAAGGCTCTCGGACCGGCCACCGAAGCCTGGCCGGCGTCATTCGCCGCCGATGACCTCACCACCACGAGGCGATCGCCGAGCACGTCGAGTGCGCGTCCGAGCGCATCGATGACCGTGGCGTGGACCGGAGGGGCTTCATCACCTGCCGCGCCGCGTCGAGACTGGCCCGCCCCTTGTTGATCTACATTGTAAAGGGCGTGGGTTGTTCAATACGGCACAACAGTCGACAGCAGTGGTCGCATTACCGACTGACCAGCTCAAACATCTTTTGACAGGCTGACACGCCGCAGGAGGTCCCGTGGCGCCATCCGGCTCCGGTTGACCAGGGGCATGCGGAACTGCATCGCTCGGCGACGGGCTTCACGGGTGAAGGAGTCGTTGGTGACCACGAGTCGTCCCGTCCGCACCGTGAGCGGGCCTGGCGGTGCCGCTACTCAGCCCGGCCGCATCGAGTTCACCCCTCCCAGGTGTACGGGCGCACCATCGTGCAACTCGGCGGGCGCGAGTACGCGGTGCGGCGCGCGCTGGTGGCTCGCGCGTTCCGCAGCGCTGACCTGCGGAGAAATTCCTGCCGTTGATCGAACGCGATGCCCGCGAGTGGATGTCTCGGCTCCCGGATTCGGTCGTGGATGACTTTGTGCTTCTCCCGCCTGCAGGATGCCCTGCGGGCCCGTAGTGACGGAGATTGAATATGCGGTACGGGGCGCGCATGTGCCCTAGCCTGCGTCACGTGTCAGAAGCCGTGACCGCAAACCTGCTGGCGCCCGGGGTGTTCGACGGCGTTGCCACCACCCGTGAGGAGCCATTGGCGTTCACGTCCCAGCGCGCGCAGTCCCAGAACACGGGACGAACATGGCACGTGCCGTCTGGATCGCCCGTCGGCCCGCCGATCCTGTCCTTCCCCTCCGACCGGTCGAGCTGGGCGTTCGATGTCCTGCCCGGCCCAGGTGGTGACGCGCCGCTGGTGGCCTGGGCAGACCGCCAATGCCTGCGCGTCCGTCACCTGGGTACCGGAACTGAGATCACCATCGATCCCAAGCGCCCCAAGCCGCCGGTGTCGGTCGGGCTGGCCGTGCACTGTGGCACAGCGGCCGTCGTCGCCGTCTTCGGGCCCGTTGACGCCGAGGTCGTCGTCTGGGACGCCTTCACCGGGGACCAGCGTGCCGTCTTCGGTGTGTGGCTCGGCCATTGGGCCGGGCTCGACCGCTGGATCCTGCACCTGACCGGCCCGCTGATCGGCCTGATGTGCGACACCGAACAGATCGATGAGTGGGACGACGGCACCGTGGACGTCGTGGACGCCTACTACCTCGCAGTCTGGGACATCGAACGGGGCGAGGAGATCACCAGCTTCCCGTCCCCGGGCTGCCGGCGGGCCGCGGCGGTTGACGGACCGGACGGCGCCTCGCTGATTCGGCCGGAGTACCCCGGCGTGCTGGAGTGCCGGCTCGACGGCAGGCGCGTCACCGCGCTGCAGACACCCGATCTGCCCGAACAGGTGGCGGCCGCCACCGTGGCGGGCCGCCTGCTCGTGGCCGCAGACGTGCCCAACGATCCATGTCTGCTGCTGGCCTGGGACGCTGCCCACCCCGCCTCCTGTCACCGCATCGCTTTTCCCGGCATGGTCAACGACTTGGCCTTCACCGCGGACGGCATCCTCCTGGCCGCCACCGACGAGGGGCCTTTACACGGCTGTCGTCCGGACCTGATGCGGCGAGCAACCGCCCCAGTGCCGCACTGCTCAAAACGAGCCTGGGGGGGCGGGGGCGCGTAGTGCGGTTGCCTCCGCGGAGCCGCGGGGGAGTTGGGGAAGGATGTCATGGCTGCTGCTCATGAATGACAGGTCGGCGCACCACGAGGTAGCGGTTTCCCCGCTGCTTGATCGTGTTCGGGGGGCGAGCGGCGGAACCGGCGTTGTGCTGCGGCCCCGGCTTGGTGGTTGATGGGACACGCCAAGGACGGCCCCGTGGAGCGGCGGCGGAGGTTGTTGCGGGCCGCTTGACGGTGTACTCCGTGCCGGCGTTGTGCTCGCCCCCGGGAGTCGCCATCGGACTGTTGACCGCGGTCGTCGGAGATCGGCACGGATGGGGTGCTGGATGCGGCACTCGGTGGCTATCGCGGCGGGCGACACGGCCTGGCACTCGGACTGACAGGGGGCGACCGGCCCGGCGACTGATGATCCCCGATCGTCCGGCGATCTTCTCACCGACGAGCGGCGGCTGACGGTCCGCAGGTGGACGCTCGTGTGGGCTGACAAGCAGCCTTAGCGGCGGTAGCGGGCTCCCCGCGTCATCGGGTTTGTTCGACCGTCCTCTCCAGTCCCGCAGCGCTTCGGCGAGAGGGGGAACGGCGTTGGTCGGTGACGGGTCGACCTATCGGGGCAGCTCTTGCAGCGGGTCGACGCGGCGCCAGGTGCCCTCGAGATCGAGGCGGACGTGGGCCTGGGCATAGCCGTCCAGGCCGCGCCGTCTCCTTCGGCGATGACTCCGTCAGTCCGGCCAGTTGATGACGTCTCAGGTGTCCTGGCCGGTCTGGCCGCCATGATGGCGAAACCGGCCCTGCTTCTGCGGCGGCGAGTGGCCGGTCCCACTGCGATGTGGACGTGGGGGAGTGAGTCGGCGCCGGTGCTGCGCCCGGACGAGGCAGGAGGCCCAGGCCGCGACCGATCCGGGCCTTCCGTTCACTGTTTACGAGCGGCGGGTTACCCCAGCTTCTCGAAGGCCGCCTCTCCCCGTTCCCACAGGGTGACGTCTCCCAGCGGGCACTCGGGGAAATCGCCCCGCAGCAACCGGGTGAGGAACTCCGCCATCCCGCACTCGTAGCGACTGAACTGCATCTTCCCGCGGTTGAAAACCAGGACCGGCCACGCGGCCGGATCCTCCCCGGAGGCGTCCCAGCACATCATGTCGGCGCTGGCGGCGGCCCCCCAGGCGATCAGCCGGGGCGACGTGCCCTCCAGTTCGGGGGTCTTGTAGGCGTCCGCCCAGGTGTCCTCGGCGTTTCCCGTCTCCTCGACCATCCCGTCCCAGCCCGCCTCGGGCAGCGGTGCTTTCGGCTGCGGCGCGAGGACCACCAGAAAGTCCTGGACGACTCCGGCTCCGTACACCTCCATGAACCGCCGGTAGTCAGGCGGGAACGGTCGGCCCCAGGACTGTGCCATCCGATCCCAGTCGACGGCCCTGCCGCCGTCCTCCGGCGGCGGCATCAGCCGCAGCAGAGCATCCACGTCGGCTGCAACACCCATCGGTTCTCCTTTCCGCGGACCGGGTGTCGTTCGGCCTTCCAGTCCAGCGCTGGGGCTTGCTGGTCAGACGCCCAGTGGGCATGTGCTCCCACCCGTCGACCCGAAGGCGGGCAACGATCGAGCAATCGACCGGCGCGGCGCCACCACCAGGCCACTGGTCCTCGGCTGGACGGCTGTTAACAACCCTGGCCGGGCGGCTGTTGGCCCCGGCCGTCGCAGTGGTTCGCGGAAGGTGGCGGCGGGGCCGCTCCACAGTAGCGGGGCCGCCCGGTCGTCGCGGAAGCCAGTTCGCGATCGCATCGGGCGCTTGGTAGCAGCCCGGCCGGAACCAGAGGCGGAGCGGAGTGCAGCGCCGCCCGTCGGCCGCGAAGGGGTACAAGGGGCGTCCGTCCGTCAGGCTAACGGGTTCTGGCGAGGGCGATCTGATCGGCAAGCGCCGTCAGGCAGGCCGCTACGGGGCGGGGGTGGGACAGTGACGCGGGCTGGACCGCCTGGCAGGAACCGGTGGGCGGTCTCCGCCCGGAGCTCGGTCGCGCGCAGCAACCGCGCCGGACCGTTCCCGGACGCGGCGGAGGGTGCCAGTCTGGCAGAGCGGCGTCGGTGGGGAGTTGGGTGCGCTGCATGGCGGGTTCCGACAACGTGTTAAGGCCCTTTAGGGCGCCCCGGGCGTGGTGCCTGGTCGGCGGGCGCAGGGGCGGCGGCCAAGCGCGCAGCTGCAGCTCGATCTCGGCCTGGCCGGGCGGGCGGCTTGAGCTTGTCGCAGCGGTTCCGCCAGCACGTCGAATTCGCCGCATCGGTCCTGTCGCGGGACGGTTCTCACCGCGGCGGTGACGATGTCGTCTGCCTACAGACCGCGCTGCCGGGCCCGGCTGGATCTCCGGCATCTCGCCGTCCGGCAGTGCGGCGGCCTTTCGATGCGCTTCCAGGAGGAGACGATGACGCCCGGCCTTGGCGTGTGACAGCTTCGGTGGCACGGCAACCTTTCGGGAGTCGGCCGGTCAGCGCCCTGAGCCTCAGACCGTCGCTCGACGATCGCAGGAAATGTCGTTTTTGAAGTCCTGTGCACGGTTGTCTTGAACCTTCGGGAATTTAGGAAGGTCAGTGAGGAGCACCAGCACGTCCGTACTTCTGCGCGCCACCGTCCGCCTGATTTCGTACCGGTGTGCATGGTGGTGAGGTCGCGGTATGGACGGCGGGCGAGTGCAGGTCCTTGAGCGGGTGGGCTGACGGCTCGCAAGACGATTGAGTCGTTGGCGTGCGCCGGGCGGAGCTGATCGCCTGAATGATCCTGCGTCTGCGGGCAGAACCAAACCGGCACCCTGCACTCCGCTGGGTCCTGTTGCGGGTGGCGTGTGCGCTGATGGCGCCCCCTTCGCCCTCCCGTGGCTGACCGGCAGGCCTGCACTGTGCTCCGCCCTGTTCCGGGGGGCGTGTTTCCTGCGGGCGGCCCCCTTCGCTCCCCGGTGGCTAACCGGCAGGGTCTTTGGTTTGCTGCGCCCCGCTAAGACCGTGTCTTGATTGGCGATCACTCGTTTGATCAGGCGTGGCGAGCTTCACTGAGCGACTGGTTCCTGACGAGCTATGGGAGTTGTTCCAGCG
>NZ_JBEYTB010000009.1:0-387251 GCF_040642915.1 Actinomadura sp. NPDC047616 | reverse complement strand
CCTGAACGCCTTCGACATCGCCTTCGAAGGCCGCTTGGCCGCAGCCCGAAACTAACCCGAACAAGATCCAGTTACACCGTTAACTGGACAGACCCGGTGCCGGTCGACGCCGCGACCCGGCCGACGTGCGGTACGGACGCCGCCGAGAGCACACCGGCCGTCCGCGGTGGCGATCTGCGATGCCGAGCAACCGGTCAAATCCATTGATTCAAACCGGGCGGACAGGGTTGCGCCGTGCGGAACCCGGTGCCATGTGGTGGTGTTTCGGGTGGCGCCGCGACCGGCTGATGGCGAAGCGGCGCCGGCGGTCGCCGTGCGCTGATTCGCGAGGTTGTGCGGCGGGAACCGTGCCTTCCGCTCGGCGGGTCCAGACGGGGGGACAGGCATGCGCCGTCGTGGAAGCTCGGGGGTGTGTGGTGGTGCGGATGGTTGTGCAGGAGGCGGCGGGGAGGGTGCTGAGGGGATTGGTGGCGCGACGCGGGCGATGGGGCCGAGGGGCGTCTTGGTGGCACTCACGTCGGCTGCGGCCCGGGACGGGTAACGCCGGTGAGCGGGGCGGGGGCTACGGAGTGCTGTGGGGGGCGTAGTTCATGACGTGGTCGTGGAGCATGCGCGGGGCCTCGGGGTCCTGACGGCGGAACGCCTCGATCAGGGCGGCGTGCTCGGCGGACTTGGAGTAGATCTCGGTCTCGTGCAGGCGGAGCGACAGCGTCGTCCACAGTTCGATGCCGAGCGACTCCCACACCGACATCAGCAGCCGGTTGCCCGACGACTCCACGACCACGCGGTGGAAGCCGATGCTGAGGCGGATCTGGGCGTCCAGGTCGCCGGACTCGGCGGCCTCGGCCAGGCGCCTGTTCTCCTTCTCCAGCACGTCCAGCCGGTCGGCCAGGCGGGGCAGGGCCAGTTCGACGGCGGTGCGCTCCAGCCCGGCCCGCACGGGGAAGATCTCCACCATGTCGCGCTCGGTGAACGGGCGCACGCGCGCGCCGCGGTTGGGCAGCGACTCGATCAGCCGCAGCGCCTCCAGCTGGCGCAGGGCCTCCCGCACCGGGCCCTGGCTGACGCCCAGCTCGGTGGCGATGCGCCGTTCGACGATCCTCTCGCCGGGCTGCCAGCGGCCGGCGCTGATGCCCTCGACGATGAACTCGCGGATCTGGTCGGCCAGCCCCGTGCGCCGCAGCGCCGGGCCCGAGGTCGCGGTGGACGGTGAGTTCACGGAAGCAATGGTAGATGGGCCGGTGGTCCAGACCTTTCGGCCGCCTGGGCGGACGCCGCGCCGGACGTCACGACGGCGAGGCGGTTCGCCCGGTTTTGGGCTAGTAATTCGCAGGAGTGGACGCGGCGGGCGCCGATGTGCGTGATGACCATCACGAGGAGTCCGTCGGCGTCGGAGACGGGTTGCGGGGGCTCGGCGGCGGTCTCCGGCGGGCCGGCAGAAGCGGGCTCGGCCACGGGGGCACGGCGGGCCGGCAGCCCCTTCGGTACCGGGGATCTCGGTTCTTCGGCGTCCCGGCGGGCGTCCCCGCTGGTCCGCGACGTTCCGGGGGTCCCCTTTCGGGCAATGTGCCGGTATGATCGATCATTGATCAATGATGATCGGTGAAGCGCCGCGGCGACCCCGCGGCACGCTCCCCGACGGAGGTAGAACGCCGATGGCTGAGACCACCAAGGCCACCCGCTCCCGGCGGACGCGCGGTGCCGCGGGCCAGGGCAAGGGCGCGTCCGGCGCCGTGTCCGAGGCCACCGCCCAGGACGCGGGCGCCGGCGCCGCGGACGCCGAGGGCGCCACGAGCGCGGTGGCGCCCGCGGGCACCGCCGGCGGCGCGCACGCCGACGCCGAGACGCTGGTCGCCTACTACCGGCAGATGCTGCTCATCCGCCGGTTCGAGGAGCGCGCCGCCCGCGCCTACACCCAGGCCAAGATCGGTGGCTACTGCCACCTCAACCTGGGCGAGGAGGCCACCATCGTCGGGCTGATGGCGGCGCTGCGTCCCACCGACTACCTGTTCACCAACTACCGCGAGCACGGCTACGCCCTGGCCAAGGGCATCGACGCGCGCAGCGTCATGGCCGAGCTGTACGGGCGCACCACCGGCGTGTCCAAGGGGTGGGGCGGCTCGATGCACATGTTCGACGTCAAGACGCGGCTGCTCGGCGGGTACGGCATCGTCGGCGGGCAGCTCCCGCTGGCCACCGGCGCCGGGCTGGCGGTGTCCTACAAGGGCGGCGACGAGGTCGTCATGTGCCACATGGGCGACGGCACCGCCGCGATCGGGGCGTTCCACGAGTCGCTGAACATCGCCGCGCTGTGGAACCTCCCGGTGATCTTCGTTGTGATCAACAACGGGCTCGGCATGGGGACGACCGTGGAGAAGTCGGCGGCCGAGCCCGAGCTGTGGCGGCGCGGCGCCGCCTACCGGATGGAGTCGGCCCGGGTCGACGGCACCGACGTGCTGGCCGTCCGCGAGGCCGCCCGGATCGCCGTCGAGCGCGCCCGCGCCGAGAGCAAGCCCTACCTGCTGGAGACGACCAGCCCCCGGCTGCGCGGCCACTCGGTCGTCGACCCGGCCCGCTACCGCTCCAGCGAGGAGAAGGAGGCCCTCAAGGCCGCCGACCCCCTCGCCAGGATGGCGCTGGAGCTGGAGGAGGCCGGGATCCTGGACGCCGAGGCGCGCGACAAGCTCGACGCCGAGGTGACCGCCGAGGTGGAGGACGCCGCCGCGTTCGCCGACGACAGCCCGCACCCGGACGTGTCCACGCTGTTCGACTACACCTACGCCACGCCCGTCCCGGGCGAGCTGCGCCGCCTGCCCGCCGACCCCGTGTTCCGCTCCTGAGGAGACCCGACCGATGGCAACCGTCACCTACCGCCAGGCCCTCCGGGACACGCTGCGCGCGGAGATGCTCCGCGACGAGAACGTGTTCCTGATGGGTGAGGAGATCGGCGTCTTCGAGGGCTCCTACAAGATCACCGAGGGACTGCTCAAGGAGTTCGGGGAGCGCCGGGTGCGCGACACCCCGATCGCCGAGGAGGGCTTCGTCGGCGCCGCGATCGGCGCTGCCATGCTCGGCCTGCGGCCGGTCGTGGAGATCATGACGATCAACTTCTCGCTGCTGGCGCTGGACCAGATCGTCAACCACGCCGCCAAGATCTACGGGATGTTCGGCGGCCAGTGCAGCGTGCCGCTGGTCATCCGCACCCCGGGCGGCGGCGGGCAGCAGCTCGGCGCCACCCACTCGCAGAACGTCGAGCTGTACTACTCGTTCGTCCCGGGCCTGAAGGTGGTGGCGCCCAGCACGCCGCTGGAGGCGTCGGCCATGCTCAAGGCCGCGATCCGCGACGACGACCCGGTGCTGTTCCTGGAGAACCTGGCCCTCTACAACACCAAGGGCGAGGTGCCCGACGACATCGCCGAGGTCGAGCCCGCCGAGATCGGCCGGGCCGCGGTGACCCGTCCGGGCACCGACATCACCATCGTCGGCTACTCGCGGATGGCGCACGTCGCGCTGGAGGTCGCCGAGAAGCTGGCCGCCGACGGGATCTCCGCCGAGGTCGTCGACCTGCGCAGCCTGCGGCCGCTGGACCGGGAGACGATCGTGGAGTCGGTGCGCCGCACCGGCTGCGCGGTGATCGCCGAGGACGACTGGCTGACCTACGGGATCGGCGCCGAGATCGCCGCGACCATCCAGGAGGGCGCCTTCGACTGGCTGGACGCCCCCGTGCGGCGGGTGGCGATGGCCGAGGTGCCGCTCCCCTACGCCAAGCCGCTGGAGCTGGCCGCGCTGCCGTCGGCCGACTCCCTCGTCACCGCCGTCCGCGAAACGCTGCGCGCGACCGGCCGCCTGTCCCTGGAGACCGCTCGATGACCGACATCCTCATGCCGCGCCTGTCCGACACCATGGAGGAGGGCGTGATCAGCTCCTGGCACAAGAAGCCGGGAGACGAGATCGCCGTCGGCGACGTCCTGTGCGACATCGAGACCGACAAGGCGATCATGGAGTACGAGGCGTACGAGGCCGGCGTGCTCGAGAAGATCCTCGTCGAGGAGGGGCAGACCGCCACGATCGGCGCGCCGATCGCCGTGCTCGTCCCGGCCGGCGGCTCGGCGCCCGCCGCCGAGCCCGCGCCTGAACCCGCCGCCGAGCCCGCGCCCGAGCCCGCGAAGCCCGCCGCCGCGGCCGAGCCGGAGCCGGAGGCCGAGCGGCCCGCCGCCGCGCCGGCGCGCGCGGAGGCCCCGGCGGCGCAGTCCAAGCGTCCGCCGTCCTCGCCGCTGGCGCGCAGGCTGGCCCGCGACCACGGCATCGACCTGGCCACGCTGTCGGGCAGCGGTCCGGGCGGCCGGATCGTCCGCGCCGACATCGAGGCCGCGATCCGCGCGGGCGGGACCGCGCAGGCCCCGGCGCAGCAGGCCCCCGCCCAGCAGGCCGCCCCGGCGGCCGCGCAGCAGGCGGCGCCCGCCCAGGCCGGGCCGCAGGCCGACAGCGAGGACGTCGAGGTCGTCCCGCTCAACCGGTTCCGCAAGGTCGCGGCCCGCAGGCTCACCGAGAGCAAGCGCAACGCGCCGCACTTCTACCTCAACCGCGAGGTGGACGCGGCCAAGCTGGTGGAGTTCCGCGCCACGCTGAACGAGGCGCTGGCCCCCGCCAAGGTCAGCGTGAACGACCTGGTGGTCAAGGCGTGCGCCACCGCGCTGCGCGAGTTCCCCGAGGTGAACGTGTCGTTCACCGAGGAGAACCTGCTGGTGCACAAGCGGGTGCACGTCGGCGTCGCGGTGGCGGTGGACGACGGCCTGGTCGTCCCGGTGATCCGGGACGCCGACCGCAAGAGCGTCTCGCAGATCGGCGCCGAGACCCGCGAGCTGGCGGGCCGGGCCCGCGAGGGCAGGCTGACCCCGCAGGAGATGAGCGGCGGCACGTTCAGCGTCAGCAACCTGGGCATGTTCGGCGTGGACAGCTTCTCGGCCGTCATCAACCCGCCGGAGGCCGCGATCCTGGCGGTCGGCGCGGTGCGGGACGAGCCGGTGGTGCGCGACGGGCAGATCGTGCCGGGCAAGCGCATGGCGGTGACGCTGTCGGTGGACCACCGCGCCTGCGACGGCGCGACGGGCGCCCGCTTCCTCGCCCGCCTGGTCGAGCTGCTGGAGAACCCGCTGCTGATCGTCGCCTGACGGACGGACGCGAGAGGATCGCCTGACCCCGGGGCCGAGGGGTCAGGCGATCCTCGTTTCCGGGACCGCCGCGGGCACGCCTCCCCGAGAGTCACCCGCGTGCCGGCGGCGTCCCGGAGCCGGGCGGGGGCCGGACTCCGGCCCGGGGTCAGGCCGGGGCCACGGCCCGGCCGGTGGACGGCGAGATCATCCCGGCGCACAGGCCGCGGCCGCGCAGGTTCGCGGCGATCTGCGGGATCGCCGCGACCGTGGTCGCGTACGCGTCGTGCATGAGGATGACCTGGCCGTTCCGCAGTTGCGCGGCCACCTGGACGATCTGCGCGGTGCTCGCGCCCGCCCAGTCGCGGGAGTCGACGTCCCACAGCACCTGGGTGAGGCCGAGCCTCCGCGCGACGCCCGCCACCGTGGCGTTGGTCTCGCCGTACGGCGGCCGGAACAGCACCGGCGCGGTGCCGGTGGCCTGCTGGACGGCCTGCTGGGTGCGCTGCAGCTCGGACTGGATCTGCGGGTCGCTCATCTGCCCGAGATGCGGGTGGGTGTAGGTGTGGTTGCCGACCCACATGCCCGCGTCCCGCTGCGCCCGGACCAGGGCCGGGTTGTTCTGCGCGTTCTGCCCGATGTTGAACATCGTGGCGCGCAGGCCGTTGGTCCGCAGCGCGTTCAGCAGCGTGGTGGTGTTGCTCGGATTGGGGCCGTCGTCGAACGTCAGCCCCACGTACCCGGCGGCGCAGTCGGCGACCGTCCCGGCGGTGGCCGGGCCGGCGGTGGCGGCCGTCGTGGCGGCCACCGCCAGCCCGGCGCCGAGGACGGCGACGGCCCGCGCGTACCGGCGTGCGATGTTCTCGCTCATCGGCGTCCGTTCTCCCTGGTGCGGTGGGTCAGCCGACCGCGCAGCTCACCGACGGCCAGTTCCAGTTGCCGTTGTGCTGGATGGTGAAGCCGAAGGTGTTGCCGTTGCCGTTGGGCCGCATCGTCATCACGTTGCCGCTGGAGTCCCAGGTGGGGGAACCGTTCCAGGTCGCGATGACCTTCTGTGGGCTCTGCACGCGGACCGTGACGACCCAGTTGCTCGTTCCCGACACCGCGACCGACAGGTTGAAGCGGTCGCTCCACTGCTGGCCGGCGCTGATCGTCGCAGTGCAGCTTTCGCCGGGCGGCGTGGTGGGGTCGCCGCCGCCGGGCGGGTTTCCGGTGGAGCCGTTCAGGGCCGCCAGGACGGCGTCGTAGGCGGGCTTCTTGTTGTAGTTCCTGTCGAACAGCAGCGGGGTGCCGCTGGAGCGCCAGGAGTAGTGGTCCGGGATGCCCCACACGGTGATGCCCGTGCAGCGGGACACCGCCAGGCACGCCTGCACGACCCGGCGGTAGTTGTCGGCCTGCGCGCTGCCGGAGCCCTCGATGTCCAGCTCGGTGATCTGCACGTCCACCCCGAGCGCGGCGAACTGCTGGATGTTCTGCTGGTAGTTGGACGGCACGGGGGACTGGGAGTTGAAGTGCGACTGCAGGCCCACGCAGTCGATCGGCACCCCGCGCGACTTGAAGTCGCGGACCATGTTGTAGACGGCCCGGGTCTTGGCGGCGTTGGCGTCGTCGATGTTGTAGTCGTTGTAGCAGAGTTTGGCGCCGGAGTCGGCGGCGCGGGCGGTGCGGAACGCCTCCTCGATGTACCCGTCGCCGAGGCGCTGCTGGAAGACCGACTGGCGCCGTGCGCCGCTGCCGCCGTCCTGGAACGCCTCGTTCACCACGTCCCAGGAATGGATCTTGCCCCGGTAGTGGCCCATCACCTGGTTGATGTGGTTGTTCATCGCCGAACGCACGTCGTTCGCCGACGACAGGCCGCTCACCCAGCCGGGCAGCTGCGAATGCCACACCAGCGTGTGCCCGCGGATCTTCATGCCGCGGCCCTGCGCGTGGCTGACGATGCGGTCGGCGTTGCCGAAGCTGAACGATCCCCGGGACGGCTCGGTGGCGTCCCATTTCATCTCGTTCTCGGGGGTGACGGAGTTGAACTCGCGGTTGAGCACGGTGACGTACTGGGACTCGCCGAGGTGGTTGGCGGCGACCGCGGCGCCGAAGTAGCGGCCGCTCTGCGCGGCCGCCTCGCCGAGCGTGCTCGCCGCCGCGTCGGCGGACGAGGACAACGCCGCCGCGACGCCCATCGCCAGGACGCCCGCGACGCCTGTCGCGAGCGCGTTTCGGATGACGCCTCTCTTCATGTGCGTTCCCTTCTGGAACGGGGTGGGGGCGGGAACACCCGGGCTCCGAAACGGACCGGCCCTACCCGGGGAGGCTCATTCTGAATTCCGCCGCCAAATACGTCAACAGGGCGCTGAAACTTTCCTGCTCATTACGCCCGCAAAGCGCCGGTACGCTGGCTCACATTACTCCGGAAAGATGTCTCCGAAACTTTCGGGAAACGGCGAAAGTTTCGGAGACGGCGAAAGTTTCGCCGGCATGCGAAACTTTCGCCTGCCCCACCGAATATCGCGCCGTCTTCCGAAGAACGGCCAATGTGCTCGCTTTGGACGGCGGCCGCGCCGCGGGCGGTCACCGGGGCGGCAGCACGAGCACCGCCGACACCGCCCGGTGGTCGGTGCCCGGCACGCGGTGGACGCCCGACGCACGCACCCCGACGCGCTCGTCGGCCAGCACATGGTCCAGCGTCACGGGCGGCATTCCGGGCGGATGCGGGCCGATCGCCGGCCAGGTCCACCGCAGGCCGTCGCCGGTGGCGTCGGCCGCGTCCCGGTAGCCGGAGCGCAACAGCCGCCGCAGCTCGGCGTGGTCGAGCGTGGCGTTGAAGTCCCCGGCCAGGACGCGCACCGGGCCCCGTTCGGACGCCCGGGGCAGCGCGCGCAGCCCGTCCCGCCAGCAGCGCGCCAGTCCGGGATGGACCGGCGCGCACGGATGCACCGACACGACCTCCACCGGCGGCCCGCCCGGCACCTGGACCACGGCCCTGACCTGGCGGAACCCGACGGTGATCGCCGACCGGCCGCTGAGCGGGAAACGCGAGTACAGCCCCGAGCCCGCCCCGCCCGGGAGCGGTGCGACCACCCTGTGCGGCAGCACCCGTGCCAGGCCCGCCCGGTCGAGCGCGGCCATCGCCTGGGGCGTCAGCTCCTGGACCGTGAGCACGTCGGCGCGGGTGCGTCGCGCCAGGTCCACGACGTGCTGGGGGGACGCCCGCCCGTACAGCACGTTGGCGGCGAGCACACGCACCACCGGGCCGCGCGCGCCCGGGTCTCCGTCGGGCACGGCGCGCGGCACCACGGCCACCGCGAACGCGCACGCGACCAGGACCCCGGCCACCGCCGTCCACCGGCGGCGGAGCACGAACGCGAGCACCGGCACGACGGGTGAGGCGGCGGCCACGTACGGGGTGAAGGCCACCAGCTGCCCCCACCTGAACGCGGGTTGCCAGCCGCCCCACCGCAGGACGGCCCACACCGCGAACGGCGCCCACGCCGCCCACAACACGGCGCTCACCCACCACCGGCGTCCACCGGCCCGCCCGGCGGCCGCCTCCGGCCTGCTGATCGTCTCCACGGGCGCCCCGCCGTCATCGCTCATGCCGGTTTCGACGTGTGTGACGATCATCGTGTTCACCGGAACGGGCGCCGCGCATTATCGTCGTCGCGACCATTTGAATCGCCAGGGAGGCGCCGTGACCGTGCACGTTCCGCTGGGGCCGTTGCTGGAGCCCGCGTTCCATCTGGGCTCGGTGCCCACCACGTGGGCCGAGCTGCTGGGCTTCGCCACCGGCGCGGTCAACGTGTGGCTGGTCGTCCGGCAGAACATCCTCAACTGGCCGATCGGCATCGCCAACGTGGTCCTGCTCGGGCTGGTGTTCCTGGACGGCGGGCTGTACGCCGACGCCGGGCTGCAGATCGTCTACGTGGGGTTGCAGGCGTACGGCTGGTGGATGTGGCTGTACGGCGGGGAGGGCCGCGACGCGCTGCCGGTCACCCGCACGTCCCGCGAGGAGTGGGTCGCCCTGCTGGCGGCGGGCGCGGCGGGCACGGCGCTGCTGGTGTGGGTGCTCACCGCCTGGACCGACTCGACGGTGCCGTTCTGGGACGCGCTCACGACCGCGCTGTCGCTGATGGCGGTGTACGGGCAGTCGCGCAAGCTGCTGGAGTCGTGGTGGATCTGGATCGCCGCCGACCTGGTGTACATCCCGCTGTACTGGTACAAGGACCTCAAGCTCACCAGCGCCCTGTACGTGGTGTTCCTGTCGCTGTGCGTGGCGGGGCTGGCCTCCTGGCAGCGCGACTGGAGGACCGCGCGGGCCGTCCCGGGCACGGCATGACGTTCGGGCACGGGCTGGTGATCGGCAAGTTCTATCCGCCGCACGCCGGCCATCACCATCTGATCGACACCGCGGCGGCGGCGTGCGCGCGGCTCACCGTGGTCGTGGCCGCGTCGACCGTGGAGAGCATCCCGCTGGCGCTGCGCACGGCGTGGTTGCGGGAGACGCATCCGCAGCCGCACGTGCGGGTGGCGCCGGTGGTGGACGACGCCGAGATCGACTACGGGTCGGACGAGGTCTGGGCGCTGCACGTCGACGCCTTCCGCTCCGGGCTGGCGCTGGAACCGGACGCTCCCCCGGTCGACGCGGTGTTCTCCTCCGAGGCGTACGGGGACGAGCTGGCGCGCCGTTTCGGCGCCGTCCACGTCCCGGTGGACCCGCCACGCGAGCGCCTCCCGGTCAGCGGCACCGCCGTCCGCGAGGACCCGGTCGCCGCGTGGCCGTGGCTCGCGCCGCCGGTCCGGGCGTACCTGGCGCGCCGGGTCGTGGTGGTGGGCGCGGAGTCGTCCGGCACCACCACGCTGGCGCGCGCGCTGGCGGCGCACTACGCCGGGCGCGGCGGCGTGTGGGCGGCGACGCGGTGGGTGCCCGAGTACGGGCGCACGTACTGCGAGGAGAAGCTGGCGGCGGCGCGCCGCGCCGCCGCCGACCCCGGGCTGTGGCTGGACGATCTGACCTGGGAGTCCGCGGAGTTCACCGAGATCGCCGAGCGTCAGCTGGCGCTGGAGGACGCGGCGGCCCGCGCGGGCTCGCCGCTGCTGGTGTGCGACACCGACGCGTTCGCCACCGCGCTGTGGCACGAGCGCTACCTGGGGTCGCCCGCGCCGGACGTGGAAAGGCTGCACGAACGGCCGCCGCACCACCACCTGTGGATCCTCACCGACACCGACGGCGTCCCGTTCGAGCAGGACGGCTGGCGTGACGGCGAGCGGATACGCGGGTGGATGTCGGGGCGCTTCCGTGATGAGCTTGAGCGGCGCGGCCTGCCGCATGTGGTGGCGACCGGGACGCACGAGGAACGCCTGGCCCGCGCCGTCGCGGCCGTCGACGGGCTGCTGGCCGCGGGCTGGTCGTTCGCCGCGCCCCTCGCGCCGTGACCCTCCGCGTCCGGATGTTCGCGCTATCACCGGTTTTTTCAGGGGTATTGACAGTTCGTTTCGTTAGCGCAAACATTCAGGGCACGCCGACGTGAAGGAGGTCACGTGACCGCCGCCACACCCCCGCCCGCCCGGTCCCGCGCCGCGGTGATGGAGGACGTGGCAGCCCTGGCGGGCGTGTCGGCCATGACGGTGTCGCGGGTGCTCAACTCCCCCGAGAAGGTGCGGCCGCAGACCCGGGCCAGGGTGCTGGCGGCCATGCGGGAGCTGGACTACCGGCCCAACTCCGCCGCGCGCGTGCTGGCCACCGGGCGGTCCGGGGTGCTGGGCGTGGTCAGCTTCGACACCACCCTGTACGGGCCGGCGTCCATGCTCTACAGCATCGAGCGGGCGGCCCGCGCCGCCGAGTACTCGGTCAACATCGCCAGCCTGAGCACGCTGACCCCGCGCGCCATCGAGGACGGGGTGGAGCGGCTGCGCGGGCAGTCGGTGGACGGCGTCGTGATCATCGCGCCGCACCAGTCGGCGGCCGAGGGGCTGCGGCGGCTGCCGCCGGACTTCCCGGTGGTCGTGGTGGGCGTGGGCGACGACGTGCCGGCGCCGGTGACGGTGGTGGACCACCGGGCGGGCGCGGTGCGGGTCGTGCGGCACCTGCTCAGCCTCGGCCACGAGACGGTGTGGCACATCGCCGGGCCGGCCGACTGGATCGACGCCAGCGCGCGCGTCGACGGCTGGCGCGCGGTGCTGGCCGAGCACGGCCGGGAGGCGCCCGAGCCGCTGGGCGGCGACTGGAGCGCCCGGTCCGGCTACGAGCAGGGCCGGCGGCTGGCCGCCGACCCGGACGTGACCGCGGTGTTCGCCGCCAACGACCCCATGGCGCTCGGCCTGCTGCGCGCGCTGCGCGAGGCGGGCCGGCGCGTCCCCGAGGAGGTGAGCGTGGTGGGCTTCGACGACGTGCCGGAGGCGCCCTACTTCGCGCCCCCGCTGACCAGCGTCCGCCAGCCGTTCGGCGAGGTGGGACGGCACGCGTTCCAGCTCCTGCTGGAACGCATCGACGGGACCCCGCCGCCGGAGGGCAAGGGCTTCCCGCGCCGCACCGTGGAGCCCGAGCTGGTGGTCCGGGAGAGCACCGCCGCGCCGCCGGGGCGCTGACGAGGAACGACGCGACGAACGGGAGACCGGTGCCGGGCATGATGTTAGCGCTACCACCAGCAAGCGCTTGACCAAGATCGCCGAGACACAGGAAGACAGGCCGTGCGCATCACCAAGATCGGGACCCATGTCGTGGGCACCCCGTGGCGGAACCTGACGTTCGTGACCGTTCACACCGACGAGGGCCTCACCGGAGTGGGCGAGACCCGCATGCTCGGCCACACCGACGCCCTGCTGGGCTACCTGGCCGAGGCCGAACGCCGGCACATCGTCGGCACCGACCCCTTCGACCTGGAGGATCTGGTCCACCGGATGAAGTACGGCGACTACGGCCGGGCCGGTGAGATCGTGATGTCCGGCATCGCCTGCGTCGAGATGGCGTGCTGGGACATCGTCGGCAAGGCCCTCGGCCAGCCGGTCTGGCGGCTGCTGGGCGGCCGGGTCCGCGACCGCGTCAAGGCGTACGCCAACGGCTGGTACACCGTCGACCGGTCCCCCGACGAGTTCCACGCCGCCGCCAAGAAGGTCGTCGACCGCGGCTACCGGGCGCTCAAGCTCGACCCGTTCGGCGCGGGCCGCATGGAACTCGACCACGAGGAGACGATGCGGTCGATCGCGCTGGTGGAGGCGGTGCGCGACGCCATCGGCCCCGAGTGCGAACTGCTGGTGGAGATGCACGGACGCTTCTCCCCCGCGACCGCGATCCGGCTGGCCGGGCTGCTGGAGCCGTACGCGCCGAGCTGGCTGGAGGAGCCCACCCCGCCGGAGAACCTCAAGGCCCTGGCCAAGGTCTCCGCGCACACCGGGCTGCCGATCGCCACCGGCGAGCGCATCCACGACCGGTTCGAGTTCCGCGAGCTGTTCGAGCTGCAGGCGGCCGACATCGTGCAGCCGGACGTGGGCCACTTCGGCGGCATCGCCGAGGTGCGCAAGCTGGCCGCCACCGCCGAGACGCACTACGTGCAGGTCGCGCCGCACAACGTGGGCGGGCCGGTGCTCACCGCGGCGACCCTGCAGCTGGGCGTCTGCGTGCCCAACTTCAAGATCCTGGAGCACTTCAACGACTTCGCCGACGCCCCGATCAAGAAGGTGGCGACCGGCGCGCCCGAGGTGGTCGACGGCTACTTCCCGCTGCCGGACAGGCCAGGGCTGGGCGTCGAGCTCGACCTGGACGCGGTCGCCGAGTTCCCCCGCCAGCACGCCGACTTCGACCTGTTCGCCGAGGACTGGCACCTGCGCCGGGGCACCGGCCCCGACTCGCAGAAGGCGCGCCGATGAGCAGATCGCTGGTGGTCGACGAGCCGGGCCGCTCGCGCCTGCTCGTCGGCGACGCCCCCGAGCCCGGACCGGGCGAGGCGCTGGTCCGGGTGGCCGCGGCCGGGCTGTGCGGCAGCGACCGCGAGCTGTTCGACGGCGCCCGCCCGGCCGGCTTCTGCGCCTACCCGATCGTCCCCGGCCACGAGTGGTCGGGCACGGTCGCGGGGGTCGGCCCGGACGTGGACGAGGCGCTCGTCGGCGCCCGGGTCGTCGGCGAGGGGTATCGCGGCTGCCTGGTGTGCGGGCCGTGCCGCAACGGCGCGCCGAATCTGTGCGCGGCCGGGTACGACGAGACCGGGTTCACCCGTCCGGGCGCGTTCGCCGACCACCTGGTGGTGCCCGCGCGGCTGCTGCACGTGCTGGCGCCCGGTGCCGACCTGCGCGCCGCGGCCCTGCTGGAACCGGCCGCGGTGATCGCCGCGGCGGTCCGGCACGCGGCGCTGCGGCCCGGCGAGACGGCCGCGGTGGTCGGCGCCGGCACGCTCGGCATGCTGGCGCTGCAGCTGCTGGCGGCCGCGTCCCCGTCCGGGCTGGCGGCGATCGACCCGCGCGCCGAACGCGGCGAGCCCGCGCTGTCGGCGGGCGCCACCGTCTTCTACCGGCCGGGCGAGGCCGCCGAGGAGGCCTACGACGTGGTCGTGGAGACGGCGGGCGCGCCCGGCACCGCGCACGCGGCGGTGGCGCTGGCCCGCCGCGGCGGGCGGGTGGTGGTCACCGGCATTCCCGGCGACCCGTCCGACGCCGTGCCGACCGCGCTGCTGGTCACCCGCGCCCTCACCCTGCACACGGTGTTCGGCGCGGGCCCGGCCGACTGGGCGTACGCGGTGCGCGCGTTCGACACCGGCGTGCTGCGGCCCGCCGGCCTGGTCACCCACGAGCTGCCGCTGGCCGAGTTCGAGAAGGCGCTCGCGCTGAGCGCGTCGCCCGGCGCGGGCAAGGTGCTGCTCCGCCCCGACACCGAATGACACGCCCGATGACACGCCGAATGACACGTCCGATGTCCGCTTTCGAGCATTTGCAGAGGTGAACCCCCCGATGGACGGACCCGACGCCCGCCCGCGGCTGCCCGGCGAGCACGCGCTCGGCGAGCTGGGCTTCCCGGCGCGTCCCGAGACCGTGCCGGGCTCGGCCCGCGCCTTCCCCGACGGCGGCGCGTGGCGCACCGAGCTGCCGTCGTGCGAGGGACCGGCCGTGCTGGCGGCGGTGCTGGACGAGAGCGAGCGCCTGGACGTGCCGCTGCACCGCATCAGCCAGGGCTCGGGCGTGTGGATGCTGACCGACGCCGAGATCTCCGAGATGGTCGCCGCCTGCCGCGAACGGAACATCGAGCTGTGCCTGTTCCTCGGCCCGCGCGGCTCGTGGGAGGCGGGCGGCGGGGCGCGCACCTACCCGACGGCGGGGCCGCGCGCCCGGGGCCGCGACCAGCTCGCCCAGTGCGTGGAGGAGGCCGAGCGGGCCGTCGCGCTCGGCGTGCCGTCGCTGCTGGTCGCCGACGAGGGCGTGCTGTGGACGCTGCACCGCATGCGCGCCGCCGGGCGCCTGCCCGCCGACGTCACGTTCAAGGTGTCGGCGCTGGTGGGGCCGGTGAACCCGGCGTCCTACCAGGTGTGGGAGCACCTGGGCGCCGACTCGGTCAACGTACCCAGCGACCTGACGCTCGCGCAGATCGCCGAGATCCGCGCGCTCAGCGCCGCGCCCATGGACTTCTACGTCGAGGCGCCCGACGACCTCGGCGGGTTCGTCCGCCTGTACGACGCGGCGGAGCTGATCCGCTGCGGCGCCCCCATCTATCTGAAGTTCGGGCTGCGCAACGCCGCCCCGATCTACCCGGTCGGCCGTCACCTGCTGCCGCTGGCGGTGGAGAGCGGCCGGGAGCGGGTGCGGCGCGGCCGCCTGGTCCTCGACACCCTCGCCCGGCTCGGTGCCGACGCCGGGATGTCGCCCCTCGGCTCCCGGGACCCGGGGCCGCTGGAGCGGTTCCCGGTCACCGGCGCCGCCGCGTCACTCACCGCCCCCTGACTCCTGCCCCCTGAGACCCGCCCTCCCCCGACCCCACCCCCCGAGCACCGCTCCGCGCGCATCCGGCGCGACGGGCGGCCCCCCACCCCGGAGGAGTAACCCATGAGAATCGGGCGCATCGCTACGGTCCTCTCCGCCTTCGCCCTCACCGCGTCGCTGGCCGCCTGCGGGTCCAGCGAGAAGACGATCGACAAGGAGGCCAGGTCCGCCGACAACTCCGGCGCGCTGATCGGCGTCACCATGCCGACCCGCTCGTCCGAGCGCTGGATCGCCGACGGCGACAACCTCAAGAAGGGGCTGGAGAAGCTCGGCTACAAGGTCGACCTGCAGTACGCCGAGGACAACATCCCCACGCAGGTCAACCAGCTGGAGAACCAGATCACCAAGGGCGCCAAGCTGCTGGTCGTCGCCTCCATCGACGGGACCACGCTGACCACCCAGCTGCAGCAGGCCGCCGACAACGGCATCAAGGTCATCGCCTACGACCGGCTGATCCGCAACAGCCCGAACGTCGACTACTACGCCACGTTCGACAACTACAAGGTCGGCGTGCAGCAGGCGACCTCGCTGCTGGTGGGGCTGAAGGTCAAGAACGCCGACGGCTCGGAGGGCACCGCCAAGGGCCCGTTCAACATCGAGCTGTTCGCCGGCTCGCCCGACGACAACAACGCCACGTTCTTCTACAACGGCGCCATGTCGGTGCTCAAGCCGTACATCGACAGGGGCGTGCTGAAGGTCAAGAGCGGCCAGACCGACTTCAAGACCATCGCGATCCTGCGCTGGGACCCGGCCACCGCGCAGAAGCGCATGGAGGACCTGCTCACCAACGCCTACCGCGACGGCGCCAAGGTGAACGGCGTGCTGTCGCCGTACGACGGGCTGTCCATCGGCATCCTGTCGGCGCTCAAGAGCAACGGCTACGGCACCTCCGGCCAGCCGTACCCGATCGTGACCGGGCAGGACGCCGAGGTCGCCTCGGTGAAGTCGATCCTGGGCGGCGAGCAGTACTCCACGATCTTCAAGGACACCCGGCAGCTGGCGGCCGAGACCGTGAAGATGGCCGACACCGTGCTCAAGGGCGGCAAGCCGACGGTGAACAACACCAAGGACTACAACAACGGCAACAAGGTGGTGCCGTCCCAGCTGCTGGAGCCGGTCATCGTCACCAAGGACAACGTCAAGACGGCGCTGGTCGACACCGGCTACTACACCGCGGACAAAGTCGGCCTGAAGTGACCGGCGCGACCGACAGGACACCGACATGACCGACGACATCCTCCGGATGCACGGCATCACCAAGACGTTCCCCGGCGTCAACGCCCTCACCGGCGTCGACCTGACGGTGCGGCGCGGTGAGATCCACGCGATCTGCGGGGAGAACGGCGCGGGCAAGTCCACGCTGATGAAGGTGCTGTCGGGGGTGTACCCGCACGGCTCGTACGACGGAGAGATCCTCTTCGACGGCGAGCCGTGCCGGTTCTCCGGCATCCGCGACAGCGAGGACCGCGGGATCGTCATCATCCACCAGGAGCTGGCGCTGTGCCCGCAGCTGTCGATCGCCGAGAACATCTTCCTCGGCAACGAGCGCGCCCGCCGGCGCGGCCTGCTCGGCGGGTTCATCGACTGGAACCACACCAACCACGAGGCCGCCGAGCTGCTGGAGCGGGTGGGGCTGCCGGAGAACCCGGTCACCCCGATCGCCGATCTCGGCGTGGGCAAGCAGCAGCTCGTCGAGATCGCCAAGGCGCTGTCCAAGCGGGTGAAGCTGCTGATCCTGGACGAGCCCACGGCCGCGCTCAACGACGAGGACTCCGCGCACCTGCTGGACCTGGTGCGCGGCCTGCGCGACGACGGCATCACCAGCGTGATCATCTCGCACAAGCTCAACGAGGTGCTGGCGATCGCCGACTCGATCAGCATCCTGCGCGACGGGCGGATGATCGAGACGCTGGACGCCGCCGCCGACGACGTCACCGAGGACCGGATCATCACCGGGATGGTGGGCCGCGACCTGGAGCACCGCTACCCGCCGCGGGAACCGCGGATCGGGGAGGAGGTGCTGCGGATCGAGGACTGGACGGTGCACAGCCCGTCCCAGCACGACCGCAAGGTGGTGGACGGGGCGTCGCTGACGCTGCGCCGCGGCGAGATCGTCGGGCTGGCGGGACTGATGGGCGCGGGCCGCACCGAGCTGGCGATGAGCGTGTTCGGCCGCTCGTACGGGGTCGGCACGTCCGGGCGCGTCCTGAAGGACGGCCGGCAGATCGACGTGCGCACGGTGCGGGACGCCATCCGGCACGGCATCGCCTACGCCACCGAGGACCGCAAGCGCTACGGCCTCAACCTGATCGAGGACATCAAGCGCAACGTCTCGGCCGCCGGGCTGTCGCGCCTGGCCAGCCGCGGCTGGGTGGACGGCAACGAGGAGTACCGGGTCGCCGACGAGTTCCGCGCGAGCATGAACATCAAGGCGCCGGACGTCGGCGCGGTCACCGGCAAGCTCAGCGGCGGCAACCAGCAGAAGGTCGTGCTGTCCAAGTGGATCTTCACCGATCCGGACGTGCTGATCCTGGACGAGCCGACCCGCGGCATCGACGTGGGCGCCAAGTACGAGATCTACTCGATCATCAACCGGCTGGCCGGAGAGGGCAAGGCGATCCTGCTGATCTCCTCCGAGCTGCCCGAGCTGCTGGGCATGTGCGACCGCGTCTACACGATGGCGGCGGGCCGGATCACCGGTGAGGTGCCGCGCGCGGAGGCCACCCAGGAACGCCTCATGTACCTGATGACCAAGGACAAGGAACAGGAGACGGTTCAATGAGCGAGCCGGAGGGGCGCGGCGTCGCCTGGACTGACGAGCGAGGGACGAGCGAGGAGGGAAGGCGGCGCCTTCCCGGCGCCCCGGAGGCGAGCGGGGGGCAGGGATGAGCCGCACCGCGCCCGCGAGCGCCGACGCCGGCGCAGCCGCGAGCAAGACCGGCCCGGCGGCGTCCGGGCCCGGCAACGGCAGGCCGCTGTCCCAGCTGACGATCAACGTCCGGCAGAGCGGCATCTACATCGCCTTCGCCCTGATCGTCGTGCTGTTCACGGTGCTGACCGGCGGGGACCTGCTGCAGCCGCAGAACATCTCCAACATCATCGTGCAGAACTCCTACATCCTGATCCTGGCGATCGGGATGATCCTGATCATCATCTCCGGGCACATCGACCTGTCGGTGGGATCGGTGGTCGGCGTGACCGGCGGGATCGCGGCCGTGCTGATGGTCAACCACGACGTGGCGTGGCCGCTGGCGCTGCTGCTCACGCTGGCCGCGGGCGCCGCGATCGGGGCCTGGCAGGGCTACTGGATCGCCTACTTCGGCATCCCGTCGTTCATCGTGACGCTGGCGGGGATGCTGCTGTTCCGCGCGCTGACCCTGACCGTGCTGGGCAACCAGGGCATCGGCCCGTTCCCCGACGAGGTCCGCACGCTGTCCAACGGGTTCACCGAGGGTTACCTCGGCAACATCGGGCTCGGTGTGCTGGGCGGCGCTGACCTGTTCAGCCTGCTGGTCGGGATCGGCGTCGTCGCCGGGCTGGCGGTGGCGCAGTGGCGCACCCGCACGGCGCGCCTGGGCTACCGGCAGACGGTCGACCCGTTCCCGGTGTTCGTGCTGAAGATCGCCGCCGCCGGTGCGCTGATCATGGCGGTGACCGTGCAGCTGGCCCGCTTCCACAACCTGCCGTGGGTGCTGGTGCTGCTGGCGGCGCTGGTGCTGGGCTACACGGTGCTGACCACCCGGACGGTGTTCGGCCGCCGCATCTACGCGGTCGGCGGCAACCTGCAGGCGGCGCAGCTGTCCGGCGTCAAGGTCAAGTCGATCGTGTTCTGGCTTTTCGTGAACATGGGCGTGCTGGCCGCGCTGGCCGGGGTGATCTTCGCCGGGCGGCTCAACCAGGCGGGCCCGACCGCGGGCAACACCTTCGAGCTGGACGCCATCGCGGCGGCGTTCATCGGCGGCGCGGCCGTGCAGGGCGGCGTCGGCAAGGTGGTCGGCGCGATCACCGGCGGCCTGATCATGGGCGTGATCAACAACGGGATGTCGCTGATGGGCGCGCCGAGCGAGCGGGTGATGCTCGTCAAGGGCCTGGTGCTGCTGGCGGCCGTCGCGTTCGACGTCTGGACCAAGCGCCGCTCCGGCAGCCCGCTGCTGCGCTAGCCGCGCCCGCACCGCGCGGCGCCGCCGGAGCCGCGGCGCCGGATCCATGTCCTCGGGGGGTCAACGCATCACCTGAGAGGAGAGTCATGAGGTTCCTTCCGCCCCTCACGGGGGCCTCACTGCTGGTCGCCGCCCTGGTGGCGGCGACGGGCCCGGCGTCGGCGTCCCCCGGCGCCGCCGCCCCGGCGCGCACCGCCCCGAAGATCACCAAGGAGCCGTTCGGGAAGCTGCCGGACGGCACGGCGGTCGAGCGGTACACGCTGTCCAACGGCCGCGGCATGACCGTGCGCGTGCTGACCTACGGCGGGATCGTCCAGTCGCTGGAGGTGCCCGACCGGCGCGGCCGCACCGGCAACGTCGCCCTGGGCTTCGGCAGCCTGGCGGGCTACCTGTCGCCGACGTACCAGGACGAGAACCCCTACTTCGGCGCCCTCATCGGCCGGTACGGCAACCGCATCGGCAAGGCCCGCTTCACGCTGGACGGCAAGACGTACCGGCTCGGCGCCAACGACGGGGACAACAGCCTGCACGGCGGCGACAAGGGCTTCGACGAGAAGGTCTGGAGGGCCGCACCCGCCCGCGACGGCGACGAGGTGTCGCTGCGGCTGTCCTACACCAGCCGGGACGGCGAGGAGGGCTACCCGGGCACGCTGGAGACGACCGTCACCTACACCGTCACGCCCAAGAACGAGCTGCGCATCGGCTACCGGGCGACGACCGACAAACCCACCGTCGTCAACCTGACCAACCACACCTACTTCAACCTGGCCGGTGAGGGCTCCGGCAGCGTCCTCGACCACAGCCTCCAGATCAACGCCGGCCGGTACACGCCGGTCGACTCGACGCTGATCCCCACCGGGGAGCTGGCGTCCGTGCGCGGCACCCCGTTCGACTTCACCCGCCCGCACACGATCGGCGAGCGCATCCGGGACGGCCACCCGCAGCTGGTGATCGGCCGCGGCTACGACCACAACTTCGTCCTGGACGGCCGGGGACTGCGGCACGCCGCCCGCGTCACCGAGCCGGTGTCCGGCCGGGTCATGGACGTGCGCACCACCGAGCCGGGCGTCCAGTTCTACTCCGGCAACTTCCTGACCGGCCGCCTGGTCGGCACCGGCGGCCGCGCCTACCGGCAGGGCGACGGCTTCTGCCTGGAGACGCAGCACTTCCCGGACTCCCCCAACCAGCCGCGGTTCCCGTCCACGGTGCTGCGGCCCAGCCAGAGCTACGACACCACCACCGTCTACTCCTTCTCCACCCGATGACAGACGTCGAGATCGCCCTCGCCCGGCGCGCCGCGCTGGGCGAGGGCCCCACCTGGGACCCCGCCGCCGGCCGCCTGCTGTGGGTGGACATCCTCGCCTCCGAGGTGCACGCCTACGACCCGTCCACCGGCACGGACACCGTCCGGCCCACCCCGCAGCACGTCGGCGCCGCCAAGCCGCGCGCCTCGGGCGGCCTGGTCGTCAACCTGCGCGACGGCGTCGGCCTGTACGCGCCGGACGGCTCGTTCCGCTGGCTGGCCGAATGGCCCGAGGACGGCTGCCGGGGCAACGACGCCGCCGTCGCCCCCGACGGCGTCCTGTGGGCGGGCACCATGCGCTACGACGAGGCCCCCGGCGGGGGGCGCCTGCGCCGTGTGACGCCCGAGGGGAAGGTCACCACCGTCCTGAACGACGTGACCGTCAGCAACGGCCTCGCCTGGAGCCCCGACGGCCGCCTGATGTACTACGTGGACACGCCGACGCGCCGCGTCGACGTGTTCCAGGGCGACGACCGCCGCGTGTTCGCCCACGTCCCCGGCCTGCCCGACGGCCTGACCGTGGACGCGGACGGGTGCGTGTGGGTGGCGTTGTGGGGCGGCGGCCGCGTCCTGCGCTACACCCCCGCCGGGGTGCTGGACCGCGCCGTCGAGGTACCCGCCCGCCAGACCACGGCGTGCGCGTTCGGCGGCCCCGGCCTGCGCGACCTCTACATCACCACCGCCACCGTCGGCGCACCCGCCGACGACGCCCACGCCGGTTCCCTGTTCGTCCTGCCCGACGCCGGCCAGGGCCTCCCCAGCCCGGCCTTCCCCGCCTGACCCGTTCACCGCGGGCGTCGCCGGCGTCTCGACGTGGCCGGTCAGGCGGGGGCCAGGCGGACGCACTGGCGGCAGGCGCGGGCGGACGAGGCGACCGCGGCATGGGAGGCGGCGGCGAGCACGCCCGCGAGGGCGACGAGCGGCCAGTCGGCGGCCAGCAGCGACGCGACGGCGAGCGCCATCGCGGCGACGCCCATCACCACGGCGGCCGTGGTCCCCGCCCACGCCACCGCGACGAGCAGCCGGTGCGGCGTGGGCAGGCGCCGGGCGAGGACGCCGGTGACCGCCAGCGTCGCGGCCGCCGGCAGCGCCGCGCCGGTCGCGACGCCCGCCAGCTGGGCCGCCAGCATCTGCACCGCGCGGGGCGGTTGCCAGCCGTCCCCGGGGCCGCCGCTGCGCAGCAGGTACCAGCAGGCGAGCAGGCACGGCACGGTGAGGGCCACCACGCGGGCGGTGTGCCGGGCCTGCGCGATGGTCAGCTCGCGCTGGCAGCTCGGCGCGATCTCCTCGGGGGTGCCGAACTCGCGCACCGCCTCGCGGACGGCGCGCCGCCGCGGCATCCCCTCGCCGGCGTGGGCGTCGGCCGCGTCGGTGAGGCCGTCGCGGATCTCCTGGACCATCCGGTTCTTGGCGCGGGCGGGTCCGCGCAGTATCGCCGCCAGGGACGCGACGTATTCCTCGACCGGATCGGGTCCGTGCTCGTCCGTCACGGTGTCGATCACGTGGCCCGTCCCGGAGCGGGCGCCGGGTTCAGCACCGCGCCGATCGCCCTGGTGAACTCGTCCCACGCCGTGCGCTCCTCGGCCAGGGTGCGCCGTCCCGCGTCGGTGAGCTCGTAGCAGCGTCGGCGCCGTTCGCCGACCGACTGCCAGCTGCTGCGCAGCAGCCCCAGCCGCTCCAGCCGGTTCAGCGCGGGATACATCGTGCCCGTGCGCAGCTCCAGCGCTCCGCCGCTGCGCTCCTGGACGGCGGCGATGATCGCGTAGCCGTGGAGCGGGCCGGACTCCAGCACGGCCAGCAGCAGTCCGTCCAGGTGTCCCCGTACCGCGTCGCCCTTCATAGGTAGGCAGCCTACAGCTCGACGTGTAGGCGTGCTATGTATTGGTAGCCAATACGTAGATGCCCTACTGAAAGGGAAGCGCAGTGACCAAACTGCTGCTGTCGGTGCACGTCCTCGCGGCGATCCTGACCATCGGGCCGGTCGCCGTCGCCGCCTCGCTGTTCCCCCGCTACGCCCGCGAGGCGGCCGCCGGCGAACGCTCGCCGGGGGTGACCGCGTTCCTGCACCGGATCTGCCGCGGCTACACCGTCGTCGGCGTCGCGGTGCCGGCCTTCGGGCTGGCCACCGGCGCCCAGATGGGCGTCCTCACCGACGCCTGGCTGGTCGTCTCGATCGTCCTCACCGCGATCGCCGCGGTCCTGCTCGCGGCGGTCATCCTGCCCGTCCAGCGACGCCTGCTGGCCGTGGAGGGAGAGGCCGCGGACGCGACCGCCGCGCGGGGCGCCGCGCGGCTGGCGATGGCCACCGGGATCTTCAACCTGCTGTGGGCGGTCGTCGTCGTGCTGATGATCGTGCGGCCCGGCTCCACCACGGGAGCGTGACCGCCGTGCGCGCGCTGCGGATCGCCGCCGCCGAGGCGGTCTCGCTGGCGGTCCTGCTGGCCAACCTGGTCACCGTGCACACCGAGGCGATCAGCTCCCTCGTCGGCCCGCTGCACGGCACGGCCTACCTCGCCGTCATCGCGGCCACCTGGCTGACCCCGGAGACCGCCGTACCGGGGGCCAGATGGCGCTCCGTCGTCCCGGGAATCGGCGGCCTGCTCACCCTGCGCCGGATCGGGTGAAGTCCGCACCGCGGCAAGGCCGCCGCCCGGTCCCCCGCGGTGACCGGCGGCGGGTCACGGGAGCCAGGCGATGGTGGTGATGCGGAACTCGCGGATGTCGTCCAGGACGACGTACTCGTAGATCACGGGGTGGCCGGGCACGGTCGCGCTGTAGGCCACGGCGTCGCCGTCCATGGAGTGCCCCGGCGGCGGCCGTCCCCCGTCGATGGCGGCGCCGCCGCGCCGCGCGAGATCCTTGAAGTGCTCGACCACCGTGTCGTGCAGCGGGGTCGGCATCGCCTCGATCTCCCCCGCGGCGTCCTCGGTGCAGAAGACGGTCCAGCCGCGCCGGGGCGCGGTCACCGTTCGGATTCGCCGCGCGGCTCCGGCAGCGGTACGAGGTTGCGCCCCGCCACCCCGTCGGCGTGGCGGCGCCGTCGGCCGGGCACCTGGTCGAGGACGGCGTCCATCCACCAGCGCTCCAGCACGCCGTCCAGCTCGGGGCCCTGCTCGGCGGTCAGCACCTCGCCGTAGAACCTGGCGCGTTTCTCCCTGGTCAGCGCCTCGCCGATGGCCTTGATCGTGCGCGGGACCGGCCGCACCCGCCCGGCCCGGCCGGGCCCCTCAGGCTGTGCGCTCATGCCACTCCCGTCTCGCCGCGTCCCGTCTCCCCCGAGACGCTACAGCAGCACGCCGACATCTTCCCCCATGCCGTATCAGCCGGCGTCCCGGGCACTCAACGCGCCGCGCCGACGACGTCCGCATCCCGGAGATCAGGGGTGGTCGGGGACGGCGCGCAGCGGCGGCCGGGTCTCCTGGAGGGGGTCCGCGTGGCGGCCGAGGACGGTGAGCCACGCGGTGAACTCGTCCTCCTTCACCCGTGCGGCGAACTCGCGGTACTCGACGTCGACCGGCGTCGGGTGATGGCGGATCACCTCGTCGTACACCCGGTCGGAGGCGGCGAACACCAGGTCGGCGCACGAGTCGGCCAGGGCGCGCCGGACGGGCGGGGCGTCGATGAGCCGGGCGGCGTGGATCAGGGCGCGGCCGCTGACGCCCTGCTCGTCCCGGTACACCGGGCCGATGTGCAGGGCGCCGCGCAACTGGATGCGGGCGGCGGGGCTGGCGCACTTGTTGTGCCGCCGGATCTCCAGGTGCAGCCAGATCGGCAGGCCCTCGGCGAGGGCGCGGGCGGGGACGGTGGGCGGGAGGACGGCGAGCACGCCGTCGCCGTGGTCCTGCCGGTAGTAGACGGTGCGGGGCACGGCGACGCGGTCGAGGGCGCCGAAGACGATCTGGTAGAGCCCGCGCCGCACGGCCAGCTGGATGTCGGCGTCACGGTCGGGACGGCCGAAGCTCGCCACGTCGAAGAACAGGATGGGGCAGTACGTGCCGGACACGTCGGCGTCGTTCCGGTGCGCCGGCATGGGCTGGTACGCCGGGGGTTGTTCGTAAGTCATGGAGTCGACCTCCTGCCTGCGAGATTGCCCCTGGGCGGGCGGGGGCCGCCGCGTGCCGGGCCGGCGTCGTCCGCCGGGGCGCGGCGGCGCCGGAGGCGGCGACGGCCCTCCGTCCGCCGGGTCCTCAGGAAGAGCCGGTGGCGCGGCGTGCGGATCCGGTGCGCCGCGCGGCCGCCGGGGCCGGGCCCGCGATGGCGGGTCGTCGCCCGGCTGTTTCGGTCAGGTCGTCAGGGGATCGCCCGTGCCTGATCTCGCCGTCGAATGCGACGTTAGTCCGCCGGTCCCGCGCGGGGGGAGAGCAATCCCCTTACACATCCGGACGCGCTTCCCCGAATATGGACGCCGTTATCCGTCAATAGCGACGCGACGGCGGCGGACGCCTCATGCGTTCCACATGATCTCCCGCCGTTCTACTTACTTGTGCACATTCGGCCTGCCGGACGAGATGTTCCCGCCACATCCGAGTACTCCCGGTTATCCTCCCAGGCAGGTAATGATTCCCGGGGTTTCCCAATGATCGGGAAATCCGGGAGGGGTCGGGAGGTGCTGGCGGCCGTGCCCAGGCCGAAACGGGAGATCAAGCCGTCGACGGTGCGTTTCATCGCGATGCTGCGCGCGCTGGATCTGGCGGTGAACTCCCACGGCGTGTCGCACGCGCAGCTGGAACGGCGGCTGTGCGACTGGATGGCGGAGGGCCAGCAGGCCGAGTCGCGGCTGCGGGAAAGCCCGGGAGGCGCGGACCGGGAGCGGCTGACCACCCTGGTCGCCCGGAAGAACGACGTCGAGCAGAGCGGCCTGGCCCGCACCGACGGCCGCCGGGCCAAGGCGGGCGGGCAGCGGATCGGCGAGCTGGTCTCCGGGAAGTTCCCGGCGGGCCGGACGCCGCCGCGGCGCCGCGTCGAGGTGTGCGTCGCCGTGCTCCTGGAGTTCCTGGCGGAGAACGACCCGGACGGTTTCGCCGCCGGAGAGTACGGGACCCGCAGGTCGTGGCTGGAATGGTGGCGGCAGGCCGACCAGGGGCAGGAGCCCGACATCGGGGACGGGTCGCTGACCGTCTGGGGCTATCTGACCACCGCGCTGGAGCAGCTGCGCCAGGCCGGCGTCCACGCCGGCGCCAGCGTGCGGGCCGAGGAGCCCGCGCCCGCCGACCTCTCCGGCCTGCTGACCGAACGCGACCAGGCGCTGGAACGGGCGCGGCAGGCCGAGAAGCTGCTCGACGAGGCCAGGGCCAGGGCCGACGACGCCGCGGCCCGGGCCGACGAAGCCACGGCCCGGGCGGACGAGGCCACGGCCAGGGCGGACGAGGCCACGGCCAGGGCGCGGGAGGAGGCGCGGGCACGGCAACAAGCACGGGACGAGCGGGACGAGGCGCGCCGGCGCGCCGACCGGCTGCGGAGGCGGGCGGCGGCCCTGGCCATGGCCTCGGCCGGTCTCGCGGCGTTCGCCGGCGTCGCGGCCGACCGGCTGCTCCTCGCCGGTCCGCCGGCCCACACGGTCGAGTTCGCCGCGCCCGCCCAGGAGGTCACCGCGTCCCAGCGCCCGGTGTTCACCCTCAGCCGGGGCCTGCCGGCGGGCACCGACTGGACGCTGCGCGTCCGGCTCACCGTGACCCCCACCGACCCCGTCTCGGCCTGCACGTTCGGGATGCGGATCACCGCGCACGCCGAGGCCGACGGGCGGCCGCTGCCCTCGTTCACCTCCCGTCCCGGGCAGACCGACATCACCCAGGTGGTGCGCCTCGGCGGACTCGGCGGCCGGGAGCTGCGCCTGGTCGTCACCCGCCTGGTCACCGACCCCCAGTGCACGCTTCGCCTGGACCCGGCGGGGTCGCGGGCGACGGCGCCCGGCTGAACGAGGACCACGATGCCGCACCGCTCCGTTTTCCGCCTGGCCGCCGTCGCCGCGCTGCTGCCCCTGTTCACCGCCGCCGCGTGCCGCCAGGCCACGCCCGAGCCCGTGCCCAGCGCGTCCCACGGCCCGCTGTACGCGATGAACCGGGCGCTGCGCGTCGGCATCAAGGCCGACCAGCCGGGCATCGGGCTGTGCAACGCGGCGGGCAGCCAGTGCACCGGGCTGGACGTCGACATCGCGACCGAGATCGCCAAGGCGCTGCGCGTCGAGCCGGTCTTCCAGCCCGTCGTCTCCGGCAACCGCGAGCGGCTGCTGCTGAACGGCGGCGTCGACCTGGTGATCGCCAGCTACTCCATCAGCGAGGAACGCCTGAAGGTGATCGACTTCGCCGGGCCCTACCTGATCTCGGCGCAGGACACCCTGATCCGCTCGGACGACCAGAGCATCACGGGGCTGGACGACCTCAAGGACAAGATCACCTGCGGGGCGCAGGGCTCCAGCTCACCGCTGCGGCTGGCCATCCGGTTCGGCGGGTCCCAGGACATCGGCAACGCGTGGGCCAGGCGGCACCTGCGCCTCGTCGACGGCTTCGGCGACTGCCTCCCCCTGCTGCTGGACGGCACCGTCGACGCGATGTCCACCGACGACTCGATCCTGGCGGGATTCGCCCGCGACCCGCGCTACCGGGGCCGGGTGCGGCTGCTCGGCCAGCCGTTCTCCAGCCACCGCGAGAAGTACGGCATCGGCATGCGCAAGGGCGATCCGGCCGACCGCGCGTTGATCAACCGGACGCTGAACCAGATGATCCGGGACGGCCGCTGGGAGCGGATCGTCCGCAGGCATCTCGGCCCCGCCGCGCCCCGCCTCCTGCATCCCGAGAACCGTCCCACCCCGCCCATCGAGTGATCACCTGAAAAACACCCGGCCGCGTTTCACATGACTTTCGGCCGCAAGTCGGAAATGCCGCCGAAAAGGGAATTCTCGCGTGCGGCCGGCCGGGTCCCGTGAAGGGGCCCGGCCGGCCGGTCGGCGAGGGGTCAGTTCAAGGTGCCGGTGCGGGCCTCCTTGGGGGTCAGGGGACGCAGGATCGTGGTGTAGGTGTAGTCGCGGTCAGGGCGCACCTGGTACTCGGGGCGGACCGGGTTGGGGGTGTCGCCCACGCCGGTGACGGCGTGGTTGACGTGCAGGGTGTTCCACCCCGGGTTGCGTTTGAGCGCGAACGGGTACAGGGCGCGGTCCAGGTCGTCGTACGGGGTGACGCTGACCTCCAGGTCGCCGCCCACCAGCAGCCCCGCGCGGCCGTCGGACAGCATGGCCCAGCGCACGTCGTCGTGGTTGCCGTGGTCCTGAGGCCGGTAGTAGTCGACGTACTGCTCGTCCGCCGTGGTGGACCACACGCCCATGGGGGTGCCGTCCTTGCGGTCGTTGTAGTTCTCCACGGGGCCGCGTCCGTACCAGGCGAAGCGTTCGAAGCGTTCGGGCGTCTTCACCGTGTAGCCGACGCGGGCCAGGTAGGGCAGGGTGCGCGCGTCGCCCTGGGGACTGACGTGGTGGCTCAGCTCGATCTGGCCCGAGCCGTCCACCGTGTAGGTGGTGGTCTGGTCGAACCAGGCGTTGTGGCCGGGCGCCTGGGCGCGGCTGGTGATCTGCACCCTGGCCGTGGCGCCGGGCGTGGCGGTGACGGACGTCGGCGTCGTGACGAGGCGGTCGAGGCCCGCGCGGCGCCAGTTCTCGCCTTCGGCGTTGCCCCACGTGTAGGTCTCGTTGCTGATCGGGGGACGCCACACGTCCAGTTCGGGGCCCGTCTCGACGAGCTCGGTGCCCTTGTACCGCATCGAGGTCAGGGTGCCCTCGGCCTTGTCGAAGACGTACCGGAAGTCGCGTCCGGTGACGATGACCTCCTTGTCGTTCTGGGCGGTCTCGACGGTTCCGGTGGCGGGCCTGCGGACGTGCGGCACCTTCGTCCCGCCCGCCGGGAACTGACCGAACCCGACGACGTGGCCGGGCCTCGCGTACCACTCGCGGTCCTTCAGGACGGCCTCGACGGTCAGCCACCGTTCGGTGTCGGACGGGTTGGCGGGCGGCGCCGGGATGGACGCCCGCGTCGAGCCGCCCGGGTCGAGCCTCAGCGGCTCGCGGCCGGAGCGCAGCACCCGGTCGCCCTCGGTGTAGCGCCAGCGCAGTTCCAGGTCGGAGGTGCCGGCGAAGGTCCGCTCGCTGGCCACGGTGACGGTCTCGCCGGAGCGGGTGATGCGGATCGGCGAGTGCACCCAGGCGAGCTGGGCGGTCTCGGGCTGGACGAAGCGGTCGGAGCCGACCAGGCCGTCGACGCCCGACAGGCTCTGCCCGTTGGACAGGAACGAGCCTGTGGTGTCGAACTGGTCGAAGTCGAGCGCCAGCGCCGCGTCCTTCTTCGGGTCGGCGCCGGACGCCAGCTCCTCGGCCGTCAGGGCGCGGGGGTAGACGCGGACCTGGTCGATGGTGCCCTTGGCGAACCGGCCGTGGTCGTTGTCCTGCATGGTCTCGGGGTTGCGGGCGATGTTCAGGTCGGCTGACGACCAGTCGACGGCCCCGGTGAACGGGACCCGCGCGGCCTCGCGTCCGTCCACGTAGAGGCGGACGGCGGTGCCGTCGTAGGTGCCGGTGACGCGGTGCCAGCGGTCGTACCAGTCGGCGGGGACGGGCGCGCGGACGGTGCGCCACGTGCCGCTGTGCACGAAGAACTCCAGGGTGTTCTCGTTGCTCATCTTCAGCGCCCACTGGTGGTCGCCCTTGGCGATCATCGTGAAGTCGCCGGTCCAGGGCCGCACCGGCTTGACCCACGCGTCCAGGGTGACGGCGGTGCCGGTGATGTCGAGCCGGCGATCCCGGTAGACCTCGACGAAGTCATCCAGGCCGGAGAAGTAAAGCGCTTTCCCCTCATGTCCGTCGACGACCTTCGGGATGCCCTGCAGCCAACTCTTTATCTTGTTCCCGGACGAGTCGGGCGTGGTGGTCAGGGGGTGCCGCATGTTGGCCTCCGCCCAGTCCCAGATGAAGCCGCCCTGCACCTGCGGATACTTGCGGACGACCTCCCAGAACTCGCGGAAGTTGCCGAGGCTGTTGCCCATCGCGTGGGCGTACTCCCCCATGATGATCGGCTTGGTGGTGGAGTTCGCCTGCTGCTCCAGCCGCGCCGGGGTCGGGTAGCGCGGCCCCCACACGTGCGCGAACGGCGCGTCCCCGTCGGGCGAGTTGGACTGGTGGTACAGCGGCCGCGTCGGGTCGGTCGCGGTGGCGTACTCGGCCATCCTGGTGTGCGCGACGCCGAGCCCGGCCTCGTTGCCGGTGTCCCACATCAGCACGCTGGGGTGGTTCTTGTCGCGGGCGACCATCGCCTGGAAGCGCTCCGCGAACGCCTTCTGCCATTCGGGACGGTCGGCCAGGCAGTCGTTGGGCGCGGCCCGGTTGCAGTTCTCCCAGTTGTGGGTCTCGATGTCGACCTCGTCGTCGATCCAGACGCCGCGCCGGTCGGCCAGGTCGTACAGGTACGGGTCGGACGGGTAGTGCGCGGTGCGGATCGCGTTGATGTTGAGCCGCTTCATCAGCGCGACGTCCGCGTCCATCCGCTCGCGGGTCTGGTGGCGTCCGGTGTCGGGGTCGGTCTCGGGGCGGTTGACGCCCTTGATGAGGATCCGCCTGCCGTTGACCAGCAGCTGCCGGTTCCTGACCTCGATCTCGCGGAAGCCGATCGTCTCGCTGGTGGTGTGCGTGACGCGGCCGTCGGGCCCGGCCAGTTCCAGGACGAGCGTGTAGAGGTTCGGTGTCTCGTCGGTCCACTTGGCGGGGTCGGCGACGGGCGCGCTGAGCTTGAGCGTCGCGGTGTCGCCGGTGACCGTCGTCGTCCCGGAGAAGGTCTGCACGCGGCGGCCCCGGGGGTCGACGAGGGTGGCCTTGACGGTGTGCTCGCCCTGCTCGCCCTGCTTGCTGGCGAGTGTCAGCGTGGCGTTGAGGGTGGCGTCGCGGTACGAGGCGTCCAGGTCGGTGGTGACGTAGGCGTCGCGCACGTAGGTCTTGGGCGTGGAGTAGGCCCACACCGACCGGAAGATGCCGCTGTAACGCCACTGGTCGACGTCCTCCAGGTACGACCCGGAGCTCCACCGGTGCACCTGGACGGCGACGGTGTTGGCGCCCTTGCGCACGTGGTCGGTGACGTCGAACTCGGCGGGCGTGTAGCCGCCCTGGTCGTAGCCGACGTACCGGCCGTTCACCCACAGGAGGTAGGCGCTGGTGACGCCCTCGAACCGCAGGAAGACGCGGCGGCCGTCCCAGCTTGAGGGAACGTCGAAGCGCTTCACGTACGCGCCCGTCGGGTTGACGTCCTTGGGCGTGCGGGGCGGGTCGTCCGGCACCATCTCGGTGGGGATGTTGCGGAAGATCGGGTGGTCGAGCCGGTCGCTCTGCCAGGTGTGCGGCACCTTCACCTTGGTCCAGCGGGAGGTGTCGTACCCCTCGCGGTAGAAGCCCTCGGGGACCTCGGCGGGACGGTCGGCCATGGCGAGGCGCCACTCCCCGTCGAGTGAGCGCTCCCATCGCGACCCGCGCGAGGCGGCGGCGTCGTCGCGGTCGTCGTACGGGCGCAGCACCGAGTGCGGGGGCTCCTGCCCCTCGGCGGTCATCTGGGGGTCGTCGAGGTAGGTGTAGACGTCGGGCGGCGGCCCGGACGGTGCGCTGCGCGCGGCGGCCGGGACGGTCGCCAGCCCGGTGGCGGCGAGCACGACGGCCAGGACGAGCAGCAGTCGGGAGCGGACGAGGGTGCCCAGGGGTGGGAGCAGGGGTGGGGGCATGGGTCGCGGTGCCTCCTCTGGCCGGGCGCAGCCCCCTGACAACGCCCGAAACGGCGTTCTGACGGATGAGGTGAAGCCCTCGTTCTGGGACGCTAGGCGCCGCGGGTGATCACGTCAACGAACGTGCCGGAGTGTGGCGACAGACGCCACAGATGTCACCGGGACGTGGCGGAATTCGCCAGGCGACCGGGTTGCGCCCCCTCCCCCGCGCCGGAAACAGGCGGGCCGGAATCCGGTCAGTCGATGCGGAAGAGGTCCTCGTCGATGCGGTCGAGGGCCAGCCGGACCGCGCCGAGGCCGACCGCCTCGTCGCCGAGGGTGGAGACCTCGATGCGGGTCGGGCTCAGGGTCAGCGGCCGCACCTGCTCGCGCAGCTCGGCGACCAGGCGGTCGCCGGCCAGGGCGCCGCCCACCACGACCATCTCGGGGTCGAGCGCGAGCACCATGACGGCCACGCCCCTGGCCATGCGGCGGGCCAGCTGCCGCACCAGGGCGGCGGCGCGCGGGTCGCCCTGCGCGGCGGCGGTCAGCACGCGTTCGGCGGCGCGGCCGGTGCCGATCTCGGGATGGGACTCGCCGATCAACCCGGCGGTGGTGTCGCGCCAGCCCAGCTCGGGCAGCATGCCGACCTCGGCCGCCGCGCCCCAGCGGCCCCGGTGCAGCCGGCCGCCGAGGATCGCGCCGGCGCCGGTGTGCAGGCCCGCCTGCACGGCCACCACGTCGTCGACGTCGCGGGCCACGCCGCGCCAGCGTTCGGCCATCACCGCCAGGTTGGCGTCGTTCTCCACCAGGACCGGGCAGCTGAACGAGCGGCCCAGCTCGCGGCCCAGGCCGAGCCCCTGCCAGCCGGGCACGACGGTGCAGAACGCGATGGTGCCGTCCGGGTCGATGACACCGGGGGTGCCGACGCCGACCGCCCACAGCAGCGACCGCGCGACGCCCGCCTCGGCCAGGCACGTCTTGACGGCGGCGCGCACCGCGGCCAGGCGGTCGGACGCGGCCAGCGACACGTCCAGGTCCAGCCGGTGCGAGCCGACGACCCGGCCGGTCAGGTCGGCCAGGAACATCTGGGTCCAGTGCGCGTCGATCTCCACGCCCAGCGCGTACCCGGCCTCGCCGCGGAACCGGTAGCGCCGCGCCGGACGCCCCAGGCCGTGCCCGGCGCGGGGCGCCACCTCGGCCACCAGGCCGCGCTCGGCCAGCTCGCCGAGGACGCCCTCGGTGGTGGGGCGCGACAGCCCGACCCGCTTGGCCAGCTCGCTGAGCGTGGGCTCGCCGCCGTCGCGCAGGGCGCGCAGGACGGCGGCGGAGTTGAGCCGGCGCAGCACCGACGGGTCGCCCCCGTGCAGGGGCGCGCCCGCGGGGCGGCCGGTCGCGGCCGGACGGGCGGGATCGCCCGGCGAGCCGCCGGGCCGGCCGGGATGGGCGGATTGGGACACGGCACCTCTTGACAGGGGTCGGCGGACCGAGGACATTATTGCAAAACTTCTTACGAAATGACCTTGCGTAAGTCGCGGAGCGCGGCCGGGACGGTCCGGACGGGCGGCCGCCGGCGTGCGCCGTGCGCGGCGCGGGTCCAGGTCAGGAGGCACGAGGCATGCAGAGGACGGGGCCCACGCTCGCGGTTGCGGGGGCGGGTCTGCGGGGCGCCACCTACGCCCGGCGGGCCCTGGAGACCGGGCGGGCCCGGGTGGTCGCGGTGGCCGAGCCGGACCCGGAGCGCCGCCGCCGGTTCGCCGAGCGGCACGGCATCCCGCCCGAGCGCGCCTTCGCCGACTGGCGGGACCTGGCCGCCGCCGGCCGCGTCGCCGACGGCGTGATCATCGCGACGCAGGACGCCGAGCACGCCGAGCCCGCGGTGCGGTTCGCCGCACTGGGCTACCACATCCTGCTGGAGAAGCCGATGGCCACCAGCGAGGCCGACGCGGTCCGGGTGCTGGAGGCCGTCGAGCGGAGCGGCTCGATGCTGGCCGTGTGTCACGTGCTCCGTTATACGCCCTACACCCGGATGATCAGAGAGCTGGTCGAGAGCGGCCGGATCGGCACCCCGATCAGCGTGCAGCACCTGGAGCCGGTCGGCTGGTGGCACCACGCCCACTCCTACGTGCGCGGCAACTGGCGGCGCGAGGACGAGTCCGGCCCCATGCTGCTGACCAAGTCCTGCCACGACGTCGACTGGCTCGTCCACGTGATGGGCGAGATCCCGTCCCGGGTGGGTTCGTTCGGGCGGCTGTCGCACTTCCGTCCCGAGAACCGGCCCGAGGGCGCCGCGGACCGCTGCGTGGACTGCCCCGTGGAGAAGCGGTGCCCCTACTCGGCGACCCGCCTGTACCTCTCCTGCCTCGGCGACCCCGACCGGGAGACCTGGCCGCTCGGCGCGGTGACGCAGGACCTCACCGAGCAGGGCGTCCTGCGGGCGCTGCGCGAGGGCCCCTACGGGCGCTGCGTGTACGCCTGCGACAACGACGTGGTCGACCACCAGGTGGTGAACATGGAGTTCCCCTCCGGGGCGACCGCCTCGTTCACGGTGACCGCCTTCTCCCCGTACGCCCAGCGGCAGACCCGGATCTTCGGCACCGCCGGCTGCATCGAGGGCGACGGCGTTCGGATCTCGCTGCGCGACTTCGTCACCGGCGAGGTGGAGACCTACGACACCGGCGAGGCGAACCGGGCCGAGGACGGACGGCACGACGAGGCCGACGCCGCGCTGGCCGACGCGTTCATCGCCGCGCTCGCCGACGGCGACCACACCCCGCTCACCAGCGACGCCCGCGAGAGCCTGGCGTCGCACCGGGTGGTGTGGGCGGCCGAGCGGGCGCGGCGCACCGGGACCGTCGTGGAGATCGACCCGCGTGCGACGTGACCTGTGGAACGTGACGTGTGGAACGTGATCTAGGGAGAGCGAACCGATGACGACGAGACGACGCTGGGCGGGCGGTGTGGCGGGGGCGCTGTCCCTGACCCTGGCGCTGGGCGCGTGCGGCGGGGACGGCGACGGCGGGTCGTCGGCGCCGTCCACCAACGAGGGCCGGGGGAACATCACGTTCGCCACCGGCAAGGACCTCACCGGAACGATCCAGAAGCTGGTCGGCAAGTGGAACGCCGCGCACCCCAAGGAGCAGGTGCGCATCATCGAGCTTCCGGAGGACGGCGACCAGACGCGCCAGCAGCTGGTGCAGAACGCGCAGATCAAGTCGGACGCCTACGACGTGATCCGGCTGGACGCGGTGTGGACCGCCGAGTTCGCCGCGCGCCGCTGGGTGCTGCCGCTGGCGCAGGAGAAGCTGGACACCGGCTCGTTCGTCCCGGCCGCGCTGCAGACCGGGATGTACCGGGGGAAGCTGTACGCGGCGCCGTGGCTGACCGGCACCGGCATCCTCTACTACCGCAAGGACCTGCTGTCGGCGGCGGGCGTGAAGGAGCCGCCGACCACCTGGGCGCAGCTGCGGGACGCCTGCGACAAGGTCGGCCGCACGCCCGAGGGCAAGGGCGTCGACTGTTACGCGGGCCAGCTCGACAAGTTCGAGGGCCTGACCGTCAACTACTCCGAGGCCGTGCAGTCGGCGGGCGGGCAGGTGTTCGACGCCAACGGCAAGCCGCAGGTGAACACCCCGCAGGCCAAGGACGGGCTGCGGTTCCTGGTGGACTCCTACAAGCAGGGCGTGATCCCCTCCAAGGCCGTCACGTTCAAGGAGGAGGAGGGGCGGCGCGCGTTCCAGGACGGCAAGCTGGTCTTCCACCGCAACTGGGCGTACGTGTACGCGCTGGCGTCCGCCGAGGACGGCACGTCCAAGGTGAACGGCAAGTTCGACGTGGCGCCGCTGCCCGGCAAGGACGGGCTCGGCTCGGGCACGCTGGGCGGCAACAACCTGGCGGTGTCGGCGTTCTCCAAGCACCAGGCCACCGCGCGCGACTTCATCGCCTACATCGTGAGCCTGGACGTGCAGCGCGAGTACGGCAAGGAGCAGTCGTTCCCGCTGTCGCGCTCGGCGCTGTACGACGACGCCGCGATGATCAAGCAGTACCCGTACCTGCCGGTGCTGAAGAAGAGCCTGGACGCGGCCAGGCCGCGGCCCGTCGCGGTCCGCTACAGCGAGGTGACCGCCGCGATCCAGGACCAGGTCACCGCCGCCGTCACCGGTAAGAAGACGGTCGACCAGGCCGCGGCCGACCTGCAGAACGCCCTGTCCGGCCTCGCCGACTGAGCACCATGGGCCACACCACCACCGACGCGCGCCGCGGGCAGGCGGCGCCGCCGTCGGGCACGTCTCCGGCCGGGCCTTCTCCCCAAGGCCACGAGGGGCCCGGCCGGGGCCGGCGCCGCCCGCGCCGCCGTACGGGAGACGGGCAGGGGCGGCTCGCCGCGCTCCTGCTCTCCCCCACCTTCGCGGTGCTGGCCGTCGTCATCGCCTTCCCGATCGTGGCCGCCGTGTGGGACTCCCTGCACACCACCCGCGAGGAACTGGACGCCGACGGGCTCGTGGTGGAGGCCGAGCGGTTCAGCGGACTGGACAACTACACCGCGCTGCTGACCGGCCCGCTGAGCGACCGGTTCTGGACCGCGATGGCCAACACCACGCTGTTCACCGTCGTCACCGTGGCGATCGAGACCGTGCTGGGCCTGGCGATGGCGCTGCTGATGCACCGGGCGTTCCGCGGCCGCGGGCTGTTCCGCGCCAGCGTGCTGGTGCCGTGGGCGATCCCCACCGCGATCTCCGCGCTGCTGTGGCGGTGGATCTTCTCCGCGGACGGGGTGGCCAACGCGGTGCTCGGCCGGGAGGTGCTGTGGACCGCCGACGGCGGCGCCGCCCGCCTCGCCGTGATCGTCGCCGACACCTGGAAGACCGCGCCGTTCGTGGCGCTGCTGGTGCTGGCCGGGCTGCAGATCGTCCCCGACGAGGTGTACGAGGCGGCCCGGGTGGACGGCGCCGGGGCCTGGCAGCGGTTCGTGTCGATCACGCTGCCGCTGGTCAAGCCGACGCTGCTGGTGGCGGTGATGTTCCGGATGATGGACGCGCTGCGCATGTTCGACCTGCCGCAGGTGCTGGTCGGCACCCGCAAGCCGTCGGTGGAGACGCTGTCGCAGCTGGCCTGGGACGAGGCGATGAACCTGCGGTACGGGCCCGCGGCGGCGGTCGCGACCGTCCTGTTCCTGTACATCGCGGTGGCCGCGTACGTGTTCGTGCGGCTGCTGGGCGCGGACGTGATCGGCGACGACGGGGAGGAGGCGCGATGAGGCGGCTCGCCGACCGGCTGTCGCCGGTGCTGGTGGCGGTGTTCTGCCTGGCCCCGTTCTACTGGATGGTGGTGTCCAGCCTGCGCCGCAGCGGCGACATCCTGGACAGGTCGCCGATCCCGAGCCCGGTGTCGCTGGAGAACTACCGGGCGGCGTTCGAGCCGGGCAACGGGTTCTGGCGGGCGCTGGGCAACAGCGTGATCGTCGCCGGGACGACCACCGTGCTCACCCTGGTCGTCGGGGTGTCGGCGGCGTACGCGCTGGCCCGGCTGCGGTTCCGGTTCAAGCGGCTGGTGCTGGCGCTGGTGGTGTCGACCTCGATGTTCCCCGGCAGCCTGCTGATCGTCCCGCTGCTGCGGCTGTTCACCGACATCGGCTGGATCAACACCTACCAGGCCATGGTGGTGCCGAACCTGTCGTTCGCGCTGCCGCTGGCGGTGTGGAACCTGACCTCGTTCTTCCGCCGGCTGCCGTTCGAACTGGAGAAGGCGGCCATGGTGGACGGCTGCACCCCCGGCCAGGCGTTCCGCAAGATCATCATGCCGCTGGCCGCGCCGGGCGTGTTCACCACCGCGATCATAACGTTCGTGGTGGCCTGGAACGAGTACCTGATCGCGGTGAGCATGGTCAACGAGCAGCGGATGAAGACCGCCAACGTGATCGTCGCCCAGTTCACCGGCCAGCACGGCTACGACCAGCCGTTCGGCACCCAGATGGCGGCCGGGGTGATCGTGACCGTCCCGCTGGTGGTCGTGGTCCTGCTGTTCCAGCGCCGCATCGTGGCCGGGCTCACCTCCGGCGGCCTCAAGTGATCACCTCCCGTTGAGCGGGACGTCATCTCCCGATCGCCCTTCATTCGCAACCCTCTTTCATTAATCGTGCCTGGTCAGGCCGTTCACGGCCATCCCCCCACTCTGGAGCCGCGCATGAGCTCATCCCTGCCCGCCGCCGGGCGCCGGTCGTTCCTGACGCTCACCGGCGTGAGCGCCGCCGCGTTCGCGGTCGGCACCGGCCACGCCGCCGCCGACGAGACCGTCGGCGGCAAGGTCCCCGCCGACCCGTTCGGCCTCGGCATCGCGTCCGGCGACCCGCAGCCGGACGGGTTCGTGCTGTGGACGCGCCTGGCGCCCCGGCCGCTGGAGGCCGACGGCCACGGCGGCATGCCGCCGCGCCCCTACACGGTGCGGTACGAGGTCGCCGAGGACGAGGCGTTCACCCGCGTGGTCAAGCGCGGCCAGGCCATCGCCACGCCCGAGCTGGCGCACTCGGTGCACGTCGAGGTGCACGGGCTGCGCCCCGGCCGCGAGTACTTCTACCGGTTCCGGGCGGGTGGCGAGCTGAGCCCGGCCGGCCGGACCCGCACCGCGCCCGACCCGCGCTCCACCCCCGCGCGGCTGCGGTTCGCCACCGCGTCCTGCCAGGCGTGGTACCACGGGCATTTCACCGCCTACCAGCACATGGCCGCCGAGGACCTGGACCTGGTCCTGTTCCTCGGCGACTACATCTACGAGTACGGCATCACCAAGAGCAACTGGTGGCGCCAGGAGCCGCTGCCGCTCGGCCCCGAACACGGCGTGGAGATCAACACGCTGGAGCAGCACCGGCTGCGGTACGCGCTGTTCAAGACCGACGAGCACCTGCAGGCCGTGCACGCCCTCGCCCCGTGGCTGTTCACCACCGACGACCACGAGGTGCAGAACAACCACGCCGGCGACTGGTCGGAGACCGGCGTGCCGCCCGCCGACTTCCTGCGCCGCCGCGCCGTGGCCTACCGGGCGTTCTACGAGCACCTGCCGCTGCGCGGCGCGATGCTGCCGGACGGCCCCGCCATGGCGCTCTACCACCGGCGGCACTGGGGACGGCTCGCGCAGATCGACATGCTGGACAACCGGCAGTACCGCGACACCTATCCGGCCGGGGCCGTCATCGACAACTCCCCCGAACGCCTGGACCCGCGCCGCTCCATCCTGGGCGCCGAGCAGGAGAGGTGGCTGTACGACGGGCTGCGCCGCTCCGACGCGGTGTGGAACCTGCTGGGCAGCGGCGTCGTCATGGCCCAGATCGACCGCGACACCGGTGCCGGCGAGCTCTACAGCAACGACATGTGGGACGGCTTCCCCGCCAACCGGGACCGGCTGTTCGCCGCGTTCCGGCGGCACGGCATCGCCAACCCGGTGGTGCTGTCCGGCGACATCCACCGGCACGTGGCCGCCGAGCTGAAGGCCGACTGGAAGGACCCGGGGTCGGCCACGATCGGCACCGAGCTGGTGACCGGGTCCATCGGCTCCGACGGCGACGGCGGCGAGACCGACTCCACCGGCCCGCTGTGGCTGAGCAACCCGCACGTCAAGCTCTACAACGCCCGCCGCGGCTACGTGAGCTGCACCCTGACCCCGAAGACGCTGACGTCGGAGTACAGGACCGTCGCCTACGTCAGCCGCCCCGGCGCGCCCGTCGCGACCGCGGCCCGATTCGTCACCGAGGCCGGACGTCCCGGCCTGAACCGGGAGGTGTGAGCCCGTGAGCAGCCAGGGAAACGTCGCTCGACGCACCGCGCTCGGCATCGGCGCCGCCGCCGTCCCCGCCGCGCTCGTGTTCGCCCCGTCCGCCGCCGAGGCCTCCGCCGCGTCCGGCCCCCGGCCGAAGCCGGTGCGCCGCCCGCGCGCCGCCGGCGAGATCGGCCGGATCCGCCTGACCTGGGAGGGCGAGGCGTACAAGCCGCTCGTCGACCACTACGCCGTCTACGGGTCGCGGACCAAGGGCTTCGCGATCGGGCCCGACACTCTGCTCGGTAAGACCGTCTACACCAGCTTCCTGCACGACCGCATGGGCGGCCGGCGCCAGGACTGGTACTACCGCGTCGTGGTGGTGGACGCGGCCGGGAACCGCAGCCGCCCCTCCGAGGAGATCGCCGCGCACAGCACCGAATCCGTCACCGTGTCGGGCACGCCGCTGGCGACCGTCGGGACGTTCGACCACAAGTCGCTGGAACTGGCCCTGGCGCCCAACGGCTACGCCCAGTACCGCACCCGCTTCCCGGGCGGCGTGGACTTCACCCACGGCAGGAGCGACCCGAAGACCGACTGGTCGTACATCCAGCCGGGGCCGTCCGACTCCTGGGCGGGCAACCCCAAGTCGACCCGCACCACGTTCCGCTTCGCGCTGGACGCGGTGCCGGACGGCGAGGTGTGGCTGGCGATCTGGCTGCTGGACACGCACGCGTCCATCCCCGGCACGATCAACCTCGGGCTGAACGGCACCCCCGTGCGGGACGTCAAGCTGGAGAACGGCGGCACCCGCGGCTCCCTGGAAGGCGACGCGACGCTGCCCGGCACCCCGCTCAAGCCGTCCTACGTGGAGCTGGAACTGCCCCGCTCCGCGCTGCGCACGGGCGAGAACGCGCTGACCATCGACAAGCAGGTCGGCTCCTGGCACGTCTACGACGCGCTGGGCGTCTTCACCCGCTGACTGCGCAGGCGGTAGGCGCGCGGGGTCGTCCCCACGCGCCTGACGAAGTGCGCCCGCAGCGAGTCGGCGCTGCCGAGCCCGCTGCGGTACGCGACCTGGTCCATGCCCAGGTCGGTGGTCTCCAGCAGCTCCCGGGCCCGTTCGATCTGGTGGTGCAGCAGCCACTGCAAGGGGCTCTGTCCCGTCTCGGCGTGGAAGCGCCGGGTCAGGGTCCGGGGGCTGATCCGGGCGTGCGCGTCCTCCACCGGCCCCGGCTCGGCCGCGCTCTGCACGACGCGGTAGCGATCGGGAAGGGCGCCGAACACCATCCGCGCGATCGACACGTCGAACGCCATCACGGGCGGTACGAGCACGAACACGATGCGGTGAGGGCCGTCGGGCATGGCCAGAACCTCCGGATCGTCGGCGATCGCATGCCTGCCGGACCGTCCGCGCAGGCCGCATCGTGAAGGACAAGTGATCGACGCGGCCGGATCTTCCCGGCCGCCGACCGTGTTCCGGAGGAGTCACGTGTCCTTGCACGTCATCGTCGGCCGCGGCGGAACCGCCGTCGCCACCGCCCGCCGCCTCGCCGAGTCCGGGGACCGCGTGCGGATCGTCAGCCGCAGCGGCGCCGGGCCCGAGCAATCCACCACCCGGTGCGCGAGGTCGCCGCCCGGCTGGCCGAGCTCGCCGGGGCGCCCGCGCCGCACCTGGAGCAGATGACCGACCGGGAGCTGGCCCTGCTCGGGCTGGGCGACCCGTTCTGGAACGAGCTGTGGGAGACGACGCACATGTCGCACCGCCCGTTCCTGGTCGACTCGTCGGCGATGGAGGAGGCGTTCGGGCTCAAGCCCACGCCCCTGGACGACGTCCTGTCCCAGACTCTGGGCGCGGCCTGAGCCCGCGTGAGCCTGCCCAGGGCGGCGCGGATGTCCTCTTTGTTAAGCGGACGTTAGATCTGGGGCTTCGTTCTTGAACGGGGTTCGGCGGATCGGTGACGCTTCGGGGGCCTGCGGTGACGCAGGTCACCCCGTTCCCGTCCCGTGATGCGAGGAGGTGCCCGGTGACGACGACGTTGTCCGGCGGCACGCCGTCCCGGCCCGTTCGGCGCCCGTGGAAGGCGCTGGTCGGCGGTTCGATCGGCAACCTGGTCGAGTGGTACGACTGGTTCGTCTACTCCAGCTTCGCCGTCTACTTCGCGGCCTCGTTCTTCCCCAAGGGGAACTCGACCGCGCAGCTGCTCAACACGATGGGCATCTTCGCCGTCGGGTTCTTCATGCGCCCGGTCGGCGGCTGGCTGCTGGGGCGCCTCGGCGACCGGCGCGGCCGCAAGGCCGCGCTGACCGCCACGGTCACGCTGATGTCGGTCAGCGCGCTGCTGATCGCCATCGCGCCCACCTACGACACCGTCGGCTACTTCGGCGCCGTGGTGCTGCTGGTGGCGCGGCTGCTGCAGGGCCTGTCGGTCGGCGGCGAGTACGCGGCCAGCGCCACGTACCTGACCGAGGCGTCCACCCCCGGGCGGCGCGGCTTCTTCTCCAGCTTCCAGTACGTGTCGATGACCGCCGGCCAGCTCTGCGGGCTCGGCCTGCAGATCCTGCTGCAGCGGACCATGTCGGAGGACACGCTGCACTCCTGGGGCTGGCGGATCCCGTTCATCGTCGGCGCGCTGGGCGCGGCGGTGGTGTTCTACCTGCGCCGCAACCTGCTGGAGACCGAGGCCTACGAGGCCGAGGAGGACGCCGCCGAACCCGCCGAACGCGGCACGCTGCGCGGCCTGTTCCGGCACCGCCGGGAGTTCGCGCTGGTCATCGCCCTGACCATGGGCGGCACGGTGGCGTACTACACCTACACCACCTACCTGACCAAGTACCTGTCCAACACCGCGGGCATGAGCAAGGACGACGCCACGCTGGTCAGCTTCTGCGCGCTGACGGTGTTCATGCTCCTGCAGCCCGCCGCCGGAGCGCTGTCGGACCGGATCGGCCGCCGGCCGCTGCTGATCTCCTTCGGCGTGGGGTCCATGCTGGGCACCGTGCCGATCATGACGGCGCTGCGGGACGTCAGCGGGTTCTGGCCCGCGCTGGCGCTGATGCTGGGCGGCCTGGTCATCGTCACCGGCTACACCTCGATCAACGCGGTGGTCAAGGCCGAACTGTTCCCCACCCACGTGCGGGCGCTCGGCGTGGCGCTGCCGTACGCGCTGGCCAACGCCATGTTCGGCGGGACCGCCGAGTACGTGGCGCTGTGGTTCAAGCAGGGCGGCATCGAGTCCGGGTTCTACTGGTACGTCTCGGGCTGCGCGGCGGTGTCGCTGGTCGTGTACGTGACGATGCGCGAGACGCGGCACGCCGTCCTGTCCCGCGCCGACAAGGCCCCTGCCGCCGAACTGGCGGGCCGCGGCTGACCTGGCGCGAAGCCGGCCTGCGAGCACCTACCCTTGCTCCGGGAAGGGGCAAGGGTAGGTCTGTGCCGGACGGGGTGGGCATGCGGGTGCTGTTGGTCGAGGACGACGACCGGCTCGCCGACGCGCTCACCACGGCCCTGGCCGGGCGCGGCCACCGCGTCGAGCGGGTCGTGCGGGCCGACGACGGGCTGCGGCTGAAGGACCGCTGCGACTTCGTCCTGCTGGACCTCGGCCTGCCCGACATGGACGGCCTGGACATGCTGCGGCGGCTGCGCCGGGTGTCGGCCGTGCCGGTCATCGTGATCACCGCGCGCACCGAGGAGCGGGCCGTGCTGCGCGGCCTGCGCGCCGGGGCCGACGACTACCTGATCAAACCGTTCCGGATCATGGAGCTGCTGGCGCGGATGGACGCGGTGGCCCGCCGCTCCGTCCCGCCGCCCGGCCGGCCCCCCGCGCCCGCCGACCCGGCCGCCTCCGCACCCGAGATCGTCCAGGCCGGGGACGTGCGGATCGACCTGCGTGCCCGCGAGATCACCGTGGCCGGCGCCCCCGTCACCCTGACCCGCCGCGAGTTCGACGTGCTGGCGCTGCTGGCGCGCGAGCCGGGCGTGGTGCGCAGCCGCGAGGAGATCCTGGACGCGGTGTGGGGCGACGCGTTCCTGGCGGCGTCCCGGTCGCTGGACGTGCACATCGCCGGAATCCGGGCCAAGACCGGCCGGCCGGGGCTGGTGCGCACGCTGCGCGGCACCGGCTACCGGCTGGGCGTCGAGGACTGATGCGCCGCCGTCTGCTGCTGACCTACCTGGCGCTGATCGGCGGGCTGGTGCTCGCGCTGGCACTGCCGCTGGCCTGGGCGTACGCCCAGCAGCGCACGGGCGTGCTGCTGCTGGACCGGCGCGCCGACGCCACCCGCCTGGCCGAGCTGACCGACCAGGCCGTCCGCGAGGGCGACACCTCCGTGCTCGTCAGCGAGGTGCGCCGGTACGCCTCCCTGTACGGGGCGGGCGTGGAGGTCCGCGACGACTCGCGCGCCGTGCTGATCCGCTCCGGCACCGTGGACCCGCCCGCCGCCGTGGCGGTGCGGCGCGCCCTGGCCGGGCGCACGACCGAGCGGCTGCCGCTGGTCACCCCGTTCGGCCCCGACCGCGTGGTGGTGGCCGAGCCCGCCGGGCGCGACGCCCAGGTCGTCGGCATGGTGCTGGTCGAGGCGCCGACCATCGACGCCCGCCGCGACATCGCGCTGGTGTGGCTGACCCTGGCCGCCGCCGCTGCCGCCGCGTTCACCCTCGCCGTGGTGGCGGCACGGCGGCTGACCCGCTGGACGCTGCGTCCGGTGGCCGAACTGGACGCCGCCACCGAGGCGATCGCGGCGGGCCGCATGCACGCCCGCGCCGCCGTCGGCGGGCCGGGCCCGTCGGAGCTGCGCCGCCTGGAGGAGCGGTTCAACGCCATGGCCGACGCGGTGTCGGCGGCGCTGGAACGCCAGCGCGCCTTCGTCGCCGACGCCTCCCACGAGCTGCGCACACCGCTGGCCGTGCTGTCGCTGCGGCTGGAGAACCTGCAGCCGCACCTGCGCGACACCGGCGCGGACGAGCACCGGCAGGCCCTGGAGGAGGTCGACCGGCTGGACGCGATGCTGGAGGACCTGCTCACCCTGGCCCGCCTGGAGTCCGGCAGGGGCGCGGCGGCGGCCGGGCCGGTCGACCTGGTCGCCGAGCTGGCGCCCCGGCTCGACGCCTGGGGCGAGGTCGCCGCGGCCCGTACCGTCGGCCTGCGCGCCGACCTGCCGGAACGCCTCACGGCGCACTGCCCGCCCGACACCGCCGGACGCGTCGCCGACATCGCCATCGACAACGCGATCAAGTTCGTGCCGGACGGCGGGCACGTCACCGTGTCGCTGTCGGCCTGCGACGGCGCGGCCGTGCTGCGCGTCGCCGACGACGGCCCCGGCCTGGACCCGGACGAACTGGAGGCCGCGCGGCGCCGGTTCTGGCGGTCGCCCCGCCACGGCAACGTCGAGGGCAGCGGACTCGGCCTCGCCATCGCCGACGAGCTGGCCCGCGCGGGCGGCGGAACCCTCGCGCTGCGGCCCGCCGACCCGCACGGCCTGGTCGTCGAGCTGCGCCTGCCGCTCGACGCGTTCGGTCAGCCGTAGACGGAGCGGTAGTAACGGACGGCGCCCGGGTGCAGCGGCACGGTGCCGGTGCCGATCGCGTACCGCTCGTCCAGGTAGCTGCCGGGCACCTCGGGCCCCGGCAGGCGGTCGCGGGCGTGGAACATCACGCGCGTCACCGTCTCGGCCAGGCCGGGCGACAGGTCGCGGCGCGCCACCAGATAGCTCGGCACCCCCACCGTCGGCACCTCCGCGGCCTGCCGGTACGTCCCCGCGGGCACCGACACCCCCACGTACGTCGGGCCGTGCGCACGGCGCAGCGCCAGGATCAGCCCGTCCAGCGGCACCAGCCGCACCGGCGTGCGGGCGGCCAGGTCGGCGATCGCCTTGGTCGGCACGCCCCCGGACCAGAAGAAGGCCTCCACGTCGCCGCCCGCCAGCGCCGCGCACGACTCGGCCAGGCCCAGCCTGACGGCCCGGACGGGACGCGGCGGCTTGGCCGCCTCCAGCACCCGCTCCCCCACCACGGCCGTGCCCGACCCCTCCGCGCCCAGCGACACGCGGCGTCCCGCCAGGTCGGTGACGCGCCGCACCGGCGAGTCCTCGGCCACCACCAGGTGCGTGTAGTTGAGGTAGATGCGGGCCAGCGCGGTCACCGGCAGGGGCGCGCGGAACGCGCCGTGCCCCGCCACGGCGTCGGCGGCGCTGTCGCTCAGCGCGAGCGCCAGGTCGGCGCGGCCCGCCGCGAGCATCCGCAGGTTCTCCACGCTGGCCGAGGTGGTCAGCACGTCGACGGTCAGGCCGCTGACGCGGCGCCGCAGCTCCTGGGCCAGCCGCCGCGCGAACGGCTCGTACTGGCCGTCGGTCGGGCCGCCCGCCAGGACCAGCCGCCGCCGTCCGCCGCCGGAGCCGTCCGAGCAGCCCGCCGCCAGCGCGGCCGCGGCCGCCGCGGCGCCCAGACGCAGGACGCCGCGGCGGCTCGGCAGGAAGGCTGCGGGCGGCACCCGCCCACGTTACCGTCGGTAGGTGAGGCCGTAGCCGTACGGGAACAGCGGCTTCTTGCCGTCCCCGTGGTTGATCGGCTGCTGGTCGGCACTTCGCATCCACGTCATCGGAAGCCTGCCGGTCGGCCTGGTGACGCCGAACAGCACGTCGGCGACGCCGCGTCCCTCGGTGCCCGGCAGCCAGGACGCCACCAGCGCGTTCCAGCCCGGCAGCTGCGCGGCGACGTCCAGCGGCCGTCCGGACACCAGCACGACGATCACCGGGACGCCGGAGGCGCGCAGCCGCTCGATCGTCGCCAGGTCGCCGGCGTCCAGCCCCATGCCGTCGGGACGGTCGCCCTCGCCCTCGGCGTACGGCAGCTCGCCGACGACGGCGACCGCCGCCCGGTAGGAGCCGTCGATGCCCGAGCCGTCCCGGCTGTAGTCCACGGTGGTGGACGGCCCGGCCGTCTGCCGGATGCCCTGCAGGATCGTGGTGCCGGGCGTGATGTTCCCCGGCGAGCCCTGCCAGGTGATCGTCCAGCCGCCGCTCTGGATGCCGATGTCGTCGGCGGCCCTGCCCGCCACGAAGATCTTGTTGTTGTTCCGGGCGAGCGGCAGCACGCCGCCGTCGTTCTTCAGCAGCACCTGCGACTCGGCCACGGCGCGGCGGGCCAGCGCGCGGTGCCGGTCGCTGCCGACCGTGCGCAGGAGGCGGCGGTCGGTGAACGGCCGCTCGAACAGGCCCAGCTCGAACTTCTTGGTGAGGATGCGCCGGTTGGCGTCGTCGATGCGGGCCATGGACACGTGCCCGGCCTGCACCTCGCCGCGCAGCGTGTCGATGAAGCGGCGCCAGTCCTGCGGCACCATGACCATGTCGATCCCGGCGTTGATGGCGGTGGCGACCTCCTGCGGGGTGAACCCGGGCCGCCCGTCGATCTGGTCGATGCCGTTCCAGTCGGAGACGACGAAGCCGGTGAAGCCGAGCTCCTTCTTCAGCACGTCGGTGACCAGGTAGCGGTGCCCGTGCAGCTTCACGCCGTTCCACGAGCTGAAGGAGATCATCACCGAGCCGACGCCGCGCCGCACCGCCGCCCGGAACGGCGGCAGGTGGATCCGGCGCAGCTCGGCCTCGGAGATCCGGGTGTCGCCCTGGTCGTCGCCGCCGGCGGTGCCGCCGTCGCCGACGTAGTGCTTGGCCGTGGCCAGGATCGACGCGGGGCCGTCCAGCCGCCTGCCCTGGAACCCGTCCACGATCACCGACATGGCGGCGGGCAGCTCGGGGACCTCGCCGAACGACTCGTACGTGCGGCCCCACCGGTCGTCACGGGCCACGCACAGGCACGGCGCGAACGTCCAGTCGACGCCGGTGGCCGCGACCTCCTCGGCGGTGGCGCGGCCGACCTCGCGCACCAAGTCCGGGTCGCGGGTGGCGCCGAGCCCGATGTTGTGCGGGAAGATCGTCGCACCGACCAGGTTGTTGTGGCCGTGCACGGCGTCCACGCCGTAGATCATCGGGATGCGCCGGGGGGTGGCCAGCGCGGCGCGCTGGAACCCGTCGTACATGTCCGCCCACGCCTCGGCCGTGTTGGGGGTGGGCGTCGACCCGCCGCCCGACAGCACCGACCCGATGCGGTGGCGGGTGACGTCGTCGGGGGTGACGCTGCCGCGTTCGGCCTGCGTCATCTGGCCGATCTTCTCGTCCAGCGTCATCCGGGACAGCAGGTCCTCGACGCGGTCGCGCACGGGCCGCCGCGCGTCGAGGTAGCCGGGGCCCGTCGCGGGACGGGCGGTCTGCGCCGCCGCGGGGACGGCGGCACCGGCGCCGGTGAACGCCAGCAGCGCCGCCGCCAGCACGGCGGTCTTCGCCCGGCGGCCGGGCAGGGAACGGGACGGGGAGCGACTCATCTCGCCTCCGGGGTGGGCAACAGCTCAGCGGACCGTGCGTTCCCCTCTCATCGCAGGCAACCTAAGCCCCTCCGTCCCCCGCGACCACCCCCCGTCCACTACCGGCCGCCCCACCCGCCGGACGCCGCCAGCAATGTCTCGGCACCCTTACCCGCGATTTTCACCAATCGTGCTCACTTCAGCACAGACAGTGTTAGCTTGAGGGTCGTGGTGGCCAAGCATGTGAAGCGGGCGTACCTGTACCGCTTCTACCCGACCGAGGAGCAGGCTACTGCGTTGTCGCGCACATTCGGGTGCGTGCGCAAGGTCTACAACCTGGCGTTGCACGCCCGTAGCGAGGCGTGGACGCTACGGCGGGAGCGGGTGGGCTATAACGCCACCTCAGCCATGCTCACAGCGTGGAAGAAGACTCCCGAACTGGCATATCTGAAGGAGGTGTCGTCGGTGCCATTGCAGCAGGCGCTGCGGCACCTGAATGCCGCCTTCATCGCTTTCTGGAACAAACATGCAGGCTATCCGCGGTTCAAAAGCCGCAAGAAGTCCAGAGCATCGGCCGAGTACACCCGTGCGGCGTTTCGCTGGCGCAACGGCGAACTAACGCTGGCGAAGATGGCCGAGCCGCTGCACATCGTGTGGTCACGTCCCCTGCCGGACGGGGCGGAGCCGACCACGGTGACCGTCTCACGCGACAGCGCCGGCCGGTGGTTCGTGTCATTGCTGGTTGAGACCGCCGCGCAGACGTTGCCTCCGGCCACAGGGGCGGTTGGGATCGATGCCGGGTTGGACCACTTGGTCGCCCTTTCCACTGGGGAGAAGGTGGCCAACCCCCGACACGGGCGTCGGGACATGGACCGGCTGGCCCGCGCGCAACGTGCCCTGGCCCGCAAGACCAAGGGCAGCGCGAACCGCGCGAAAGCCGCGCGCAGGGTAGCGCGCATCCATGCTCGGATCGCCGATCGGCGCCGAGATGTGCTGCACAAATTGTCGACTCGGCTCGTGCGTGAGAACCAAACGCTTGTGATCGAGGATCTGGCTGTTCGGAACATGGTCAAGAATCACCGTCTGGCGCGTGCGATCTCGGATGCGGCTTGGCGGAAATTCCGGACGATGTTGGAGTACAAGGCCGCATGGTACGGGCGGAATCTGGTGGTGGTCGACCGCTGGTACCCGTCCTCGAAGCTGTGCTCGGCCTGCGGCGTCTTGGCCGGGGAACTACCTCTGGACGTTCGTGCCTGGACGTGCGTCGGCTGCGGAACGCGCCATGACCGGGATGTCAACGCCGCGAAGAACCTTTTGGCCGCCGGGCGGGCGGTGACAGTCTGCGGAGACGATGTAAGACCTCAACAGGGCTTCTCCCCGCTGAGGCGGTCGTCAGCGAAACAGGAAACCCAGCCCGTGAGGGTTGGAATTCCCTCCCTACGGGAGGGGAGGACGTCAAGAGACCGCCGAACGCGCCAGCGTTCCTATCCGCCGGGGGCGGAGGGTGCGAGATTCGAACTCGCGCAGGGGGGACCCTGACGACGGCTTAGCAAGCCGCTGCCTTACCACTCGGCCAACCCTCCGAGAAAATGAGAAAACCGCCTGTGCGAACTCCGGTCGCCAGGCGGTGCGCAGGTCAGGACGGTGCCGTCACGTCCCGCCGCGTCCGCTGCCAAGACCGGACAGGCTGCGCATTCGGCTACTGTGACGCCGCATCGCCGGCTCCTTCCGTTCTCGGTCTCGCTTGGTACGACAATCAGGTTGCCGCAATTGTTCCCGAGCGTGCAAGACGTTTTCCAGGCCGCCGAATCCGGCGGCGGCGCGAATGGCCGGCGCGGGGCGCGGGCGGTTCCCCGCGGGCGCCCCGCGCCGGTCCGCGGATCGTCTCAGCCGGGGGCTTCGCACGCTTCCCGCAGCGCTCGGAGGGCGTGATAGACGCGGGCCTTGACGACCTCCACCGGAAGCCCGAGCGACGCGGCCGCCTCGTTGACCGACCGCCTGCGGAAGTACGTCTCGGTCAGGATCTCCCGGTGCGCCCACGACAGCGACCGGAACGCCCGCGCGGCGGGCTCGTGCATGGGGGCGGGCGCCATCTGGCCCGCGCTCTTGCCGGTTCGCAGTGCCACACCCAGAACCTCGCATCTCCCGCCACCCCCGGCGATCCTCTTATGGCGGGCTTAAGGAAGCGCTCAGGAGGCTTTATCCCCACCACGTCCGGCCCCGTCCGGCTCCGTCGTTCTGGGAGCCCACTCACCTGCACAAACTAAGGAGGGCCACCAGAGGAGCCGTCCCGGGACAGTCGAGCCGTGTCGACTGAGGTCGACAAGCCTTGGCTCCCGGGACTGGCTCCCCCCTCGCCCCTGGGCCATGGAGACCAACCAAGACCCTCAAGATCAACGCGAATCCGTCCTGACGGCCAAGGTCAACGACCTCGGGACCAGGAAGCCGCTTCCGTCGGTGGAGGATGCTGCACGTCCTGTGTCCCGACCATAATCGCCGCAGGCAAACGTTCGAGTACATCGATGCCGAAATCTCGAATCCCTACCATTGCATATCTGGCACCGGGATTATCAACCACAAGAATAAAAGTTCACAAATCTGAAAGATTTACGGCACGCGCGCGAGGCAACTTACACCACGCATAAGCGCGCAAAATCCCTCGAATGGAAGGTTCGCATCTACAAAGCAGAACAAACAGGCGAACCTGATAACACCACCTCACAGGATAATCATGAATCCAGAGAATATACCCCCTCACGGGAGGCTTGATCCTAATACTATTATCACGAAACAGATGGGGGCCGCCTTGGAGATCAATCAACCCACTAAACGGAAGGAAGGTGTGGTGAAAATAGACACTACAAAGCAATTCCGGGAGAGGATCTCCAACCCCTTTTGCATATGCTCGAAGAAAATCGAAGGGAGCAACCATTTTGCGAGCAATCCAAATTGTGCGCAAGTATTCAGGGAGGCGCTGAGACGAACCTTCCAATACCATTCTCAACTTTCGCCGATTCATCCATATATGGATGGCCTTCGAAAGTTTTATAAGCTTGAGTCCATCATACGCCTGCAACTCAGCTGCCCACTCTTCAACGTACCTGTCTCTGAATTCTACGGATACTGACTTGCCTGCACGACGCACGATCTTAGGTGCAATCCATGCACTCACATCAGCAAGTTCAGCCACGATCAGAGAGGCAACCGCACCCAGAAGAATTCCCAACCAAAACGCAGTGTTCATGTCGCCTCTGGAGAAATTCGCCAAGCTTTCGGCGTCATGCGCTTCAATGCAGACCTCAGGGCATCGCTTGCGGCCACTTCACCGTGGGGCGTGAGTTGATAGTAGCGACGGCGCGGTCGGGCTTCCATCGATGTATCGATGTCCTCCCACCAGGAAGTTACCCAGCCAACTTGCTCCAGTCGGGACAGTATTGGATAAAGCGAGCCTGTTGCCAATTTTGCCTCTTTAGCAATATCAAAGCCATATCTCGGCTCCCTTGGGTCATCCAAGAAAACCTTGAGCACGCTTTGAGTTGCCAACGTCATGCGTGGTTGGCTGCCCATATCGGGACTCTATATAGGGGTCCGGAATGTGTCAACACCCTCCACCTCCGGCAGCCAGACAGTCCGGCACCGCGGGACGACTCACGTTGCGCGTTCCGCTTGCTTCGATCTCTTGTCCATCGACACCATAGAGTGACAACGGTTTTCATCGCCACTTTGGGAGGTTTCGTGAAGGTTGCGTTCGTGGGCAAGGGTGGGAGCGGCAAGACCACGCTGTCTTCGCTGTTCATCCGGCACCTGGCGGCCGAGGGTGTACCGGTCGTCGCGATCGACGCTGACATCAACCAGCATCTCGGCGTCGCGATCGGCATGGGTGAGGAGGATGCGGCAGGCGTGCCGGCGCTCGGGGCGCACCTCACGGAGATCAAGGACTACCTTCGCGGGGACAACCCGCGGATCGCCTCTGCGGCCGAGATGGTCAAGACGACGCCTCCAGAGCGTGGCTCTCGGCTCCTGCGCATCGGAGGTGACGACCCGATCCATGCCCTAGCGCGGGACGTCGGTGGCGTGACGTTCATGGCTACGGGGCAGTTCGACGAGGATGACCTTGGGGTGTCCTGCTACCACGGCAAGACCGGGGCGGTCGAGCTGTACCTCAACCACCTCGTCGACGGTCCTGGGGAGTACGTCGTCGCGGACATGACCGCAGGGGCCGACACGTTCGCCTCTGGTCTGTTCACGCGGTTCGACGTCATGTTCCTGGTGGTCGAGCCGACGAGGAAGGGTGTGGCCGTCTACCGGCAGTACACCGACTACGCGGGCGACTACGGGATCAACATCGCGGTCGTGGGCAACAAGATCCAGTCCAACGACGACATGGCCTTCCTGCGCCAGCACGTGGGAGACGATCTGCTCACGTGCATCGGGCACCTGCCGGCCGTGCGCGCCATGGAGCAGGGGCGCCCGTTCGAACTGGAGGCGCTCGACGCGTCCGCGCGTGAGGTACTGCGGCGGCTTCAGAAGGAGGTCGACGCGCGTCCGAAGGACTGGGCGAAGTTCACCCGGCAGGCCGTCGAGTTCCACCTCAAGACGGCTGAGAGCTGGGGGAACCGCAGCGTCGGAGTGGATCTGTCACAGCAGATCGACCCTGACTTTGTGATGGGTCCGAGCGCGTTCGCCGCTCTCTGAGCGGGCGAAGAGCAAGTGGCGGGTAGGCCGTGGGTGCCGGCCTACCCGCCACTTGCTGTGTGGAGTTGCTTGGTCGGCGCTAGTTCGCCTGGGAGATCAGGGCAACGGCGTTGTCGTCGTACTGCACTGACGCGCCTCCGTTTGCGTGTAGGGCCACGAGGGTGCGCCAATGCAGCCAGCACATCCCGTAGGTGCGGTTGATCGATCTGTCGTTGATGTGGACTGAGATCATCGCCGGGAACGGCAGGTTCGGCGCTCGCAACGCGTGTCTGTGATGCCGGCGGAGACGCGTACTCGGTTGGGTGTGGTCATTGGCGCAGGCGGAGTCGCGCGGCGTCGGTGTAGCGCATCAGGTGGCCGCGTGCTATCAGCAGGTCCCGGAGTGGTGGCCAGTGACCGCGGCAGCGATGCAGCCGGCTTTCGTTCGGCATCATGATCTCAACGGCGCCATCGAGGATGCAGGACGTCCTTGAGGAAGCCAAGAGCGTGCTCAAGGAGGCCAGCAACCCAGAACATCGACTGGGCGCGTACGTGATCCTCGCGATCACGACGGGACTACGGCCAGAGGAGTTGCGCAAACTCCAGTGGAGCGCCGTGGATCTCGACTCCGCGACGCTCTACGTCCTACGCGCTCAGCGGCACAAGGACGAGACCAAGACGCGGCTAAGCCGTCGGGGGCTCGGGATGCCTGATCTCGCCGTGGAGGCCCTCAGAAGCCTCCGTACGAGGCAAGCCGCAGAGCGCCTGCGTGCTGGCGAGGAGTACGCGGATCACGACCTCGTGTTCTGCCGCGAGAACGGAGCGCCCTACGACGCTCCGTCGGTTCGCTGGTGGTTCCGCAAGATCCTCAAGGCCGCAGGGCTCAACGCCAAAGAGTGGTGTCCCCGCGAACTCCGCCACACGTTCGTCTCCATCATGAGCGACCACGGCGTGCCGATCGAGAAGATCAGTCTCCTCGTCGGACACAAGGACACCAAGATCACGGAGACGGTGTACCGCCACCAGCTCAGGCCGGAGATCCGCGACGGCGCCGAGCACATGAACGACATCTTCGGAAGCAAGACAACCAAGTCCGCGTAGGCGTGGCTCCCAGAATGGCTCCCCGGACCTTAATCCGAACGTGAATCACTCCCCTGACCTGCAGCCCAACAAGATCCACATATTGGGGCGGGCTTAAGGAAGCGCTCAGGGACGTTTATCCCGTGCGCGGGGACGCGGGGGCGGGCGGGCTCGGCGGGCGGAGGGGCGTGGGCGTCGGTGCGGTCGCCGTGAACCAGTGGGGCGGTTGGGGAGTCGAACCCCGAGTCAGCCTTCATGCCTATATGTCCCCACGGAGAGAACATGACCGAGCCCGACGTGCTGGGCCGCGCGCTGCTCAAGGCGTTCGCCGACCGCGGCTACGAGGCGATCCTTCCCGACGCCGCCACCGTCGCCGTCACTCTGCCGGACGGCACGCAGGTGAAGGGCGACGTCCAGGAGTGGCGCCGGCACGCCGGGCGCAACTCGATGGCGGCGCTGCCCGGCATCGCCGCCGAGTTCGTCGAGCAGATGGAGAAGAACCTGCGCCGCGACGCCGAGCTGCGCCAGGCGGTGCGCGAGGACGCGCTGCCCGCCGACGACCTGCGCGTGCGGATCTACACCGAGGACGCCCTGCCGCAGGAGGTCTGGGACACGCTGGTCGTCCGGCCGCTGGCGCCCGGCCTGCTGGAGTCCGTGGTCGTCGACTATCCCGACTCCATCTCGCCCCTGCAGAAGTCCGCGCTGGGCGGCACGAGCGCCGACGAGGCGTTCGCGCGGGCGCTGGCGCGGTCGGTGGACGGGGAGCCGCACCACATCATGACGCGCGAGCTGTACGGGGTGCCGCTGACGCACATCAGCGGCGAGCACCGCTACGTCGGCGCGCACATGCACGTGCTGAAGCGCTATGTCGACCCGGCCGCGTCGCCGCACGGGGCGCTGGTGGCCTTCCCGATCCCCGAGCTGCTGCTCGTCCACCCGATCGGGCAGACGCAGATCTTCTCCGCGCTGGAGGCCGTGCAGGCGCTGGCCGCCCGGCACGTGGAGGTCGGCGAGAAGGCGCTCACCCCGCAGGTCTACTGGTGGCGTCCGGGTGCCTACGAGGCGCTGGACGAGGCGGCGGCGCTGGCGGGCGGCGGCGTGCCCGACCTGCGCCCGGTCCGCGTCGAGATCGACAAGGAGAACGCGAGGGCGAGCCTGCTCAGCGACGAGGCGTTCGCCGACCTGGTGCGGCGGCTCCTCGACGAGCAGGGTTAGCCCGGCGCGTTCTCCTCGTGCAGCAGGAGCAGGGCGTATGCGGCCACGGTGGCGTCGTCGGTGATCTCGCCCGCCCGGACCAGGCGCTTGAACTCGGCGCGGGTCACGAACCGCTGCCGCATGTCCTGCTCCTCCGGCTCGCGCGCGTGCTCGCCCGGTGTCAGCCCGGTCGCCAGGAACACGTGGACGCCCTGGCTGCTGGTGCCGTGCGAGCTGTGCAGGCGGCCCAGCGGCGTCATCGTGCCGGCGCGCAGCCCGGTCTCCTCGGCCAGCTCCCGCCGGGCCAGCGCCTCGGGGTCGCCGCCGCGGTGGTCCGGGTGGGAGCCCTGCGGGAAGTTCCACGTCCGCCGCCCGATCGGGTAGCGGTACTCCTCGACCATGTGGAACCCGTCCCGCTCCGCCGGGATGACCAGGGCGTAGTCGTCCTTCTCGATGACCCCGTAGATGCCGCGCGACCCGTCGAGCCGCTGGACGAGGTCCTCGCGGACGGTCATCCACCGGTTCTCGTAGACCACGCGGGAGGACACCCGGCGCACCGCCGGTTCAGGCGTCATGGTCACCTCGCTGCTGTCGTCGCCGTTCCCTCCCATCATGGCCCGGGACGCGCCGGGCCGGGGACGCGCCGCCCCGGCGGGCGCGGGCCTTCGGGCGGCGCGGGGACGATGTGCGAGTGGGCGGACACGCCGGCATGACAGGTGGTTGAATCCACGGATATGTGGCAGTCGTCACACAGAGAGCGGCCGTGGTTGCGGTGGTACCAGCCAGGGGTGCCGGCCGAGCCGACGATCCCGGACGTCGCCGTGCCCCGGCTGCTGGACGACGCCGCCGCGCGGCATCCGCGGCGGCCCGCCCTGATCTTCCACGGCGCCCGGATCCGCTACCGGGAGCTGCGCGAGGCCGTGGACCGGTTCGCCGCCGGGCTGCACCGGCTCGGCGTGCAGCCCGGCGACCGGGTCGCGCTGGTGCTGCCGAACTGCCCGCAGCTGGTCATCGCGTTCTTCGGGGTGCTGCGGCGCGGCGCGATCGCGGTGCCGCACAACCCGCTGTCCACCGCGGAGGAGCTGCGCCACCAGCTCGCCGACTGCGCGCCGCGCGCCGCGGTGGTGCTGGATCGTTCCCTCCCGGCGGTGCGGGCCGCACGGGACGCCGCGCCGCTGGAGCACCTGATCGTCACCTCGATCGGGGACGCGCTGCCCCCGGCGGCGCGGGCGGCGCTGCGGCTGCCGCTGCCGGAGGCCCGGCGGCGCCGCGCGGCGCTGACCGCCGAGGTTCCCGCGGGGCCGGGCGTGGTGCCGTTCGCCGAGCTGCAGCGGCCGGCGGACCGGCGCGTGCGGCAGTTCCGGCTCGACCCGTCGCGGCACCTGGCCGTCATCGCCTACACCGGCGGCACCGAGGCGCGTCCCAAGGGCGCCATGCTCACCCACCGCAACCTGGTCGCCAACGCCTGCCAGCAGCACGCCTGGGACGTGGAGGTCACCGACGGCGGCGAGGTCACCCTGGCCGTGCTGCCGCTCTTCCACACGTTCGGCATGATCAGCTGCCTGGTGGCGCCGGTGCTGAAGGCGGGCTCGGTCGTGCTGCTGCCCCGGTTCGACGGCGAGCGGGTGGTGCGGGCGCTGCGGCGGCACCGTCCCACCGTGTTCCCGGGCGTGCCGACGCTGTACGACCAACTGCTCGACAGTCCGCGGTTCCGCCCGTCCGACCTGGACCCGGTGCGGATCCTGCTGTCGGGCGGCAGCCCGCTGACCGCCGCGACGCTGGGGCGGCTGGACGCGCTGGGGCACGCCGGCCGGCTGATCCAGGCGTACGGGCAGACGGAGGCGTCGCCCGCGCTGACCGCCAACCCGCTCGGCGGCGGCGCCCGCAACGACACCGTGGGCCTGCCGCTGCCGCTGACCGACGCGGTGATCGTCGACCACGGGGACCCGACCCGGCCGCTGCCGCCGGGCGAGCCGGGCGAGCTGGTGGTGCGCGGCCCCCAGGTGTTCGCGGGGTACTGGAACCAGCCGCTGGCCACCGCGCGCGTGCTGTCCAAGGGCTGGCTGCGCACCGGCGACATCGCGGTGATGAGCCCGGACGGCTGGATCACGCTGCTGGAACGCCGCCAGGACATGATCAAGGTGAGCGGGTTCAGCGTCTTCCCCGGCGAGGTGGAGCAGGTCCTGCGCCGCCATCTGGCGGTGTTCGACTGCGCGGTCGTCGGCCTGCCGGACGAGCGGCGCGGCGAACGCGTCGTCGCCTACGTCGTCGAGCACCCCGCCTACCCGTTCTCGGCGGAGGAGCTGCGCCGCCACTGCGCGAGGTACCTGTCGCACTACAAGGTGCCGGCCGAGTTCCGGCCCCGTCAGGATCTGCCGCGCAACGTCCTGGGCAAGGTGGTCCGCCGGCAGTTGCGCGACGCCGCCGCCACCCGCTGACCCGGAAGTTCTCGCCCGGGACCTCCTGGTGAGTGGTTGACTGAGCGGATGCGTCCCCCCGTCGCCCGTTCCCCCCATTCGTCGTCTCCGGCGTTGTTCGAGCGGCTCGCCGAGGTCGGCCGTGCCCGGGCCGCGGGCGGCGACGAGGCGGTGGTGCTGTACGACCGGCACGGGGTGCTGGTGGTGCGGGTCGGTGACGTGGTCGTCAAGGCGCACCAGGCGGACCGTGACGGCGGGCCGCCGCTGGAGCGGCGGATGCGGGTGGCGGCGTCGCTGCCGGCGCTGCTGCTGCCTCCGCTGGACGGGCCGCTGCGGGTGGACGGCCGGGTGGTGACCGTGTGGCCGTACGGGGAGCCGGTCAGCCCGGACGCGGTGCCGTGGGAGGAGGCCGGCCGGCTGCTGGCCGCGCTGCACACGTGTCCGGTTCCGGCCGACGCGCCGCGGTGGGGGCGTCCCGCCCGGGTGGGGCGGCTGGTGCGGCGCCTGCCGGACGGTCCGGAGGCCGCCGAGGTGCGCCGGGCGTTCGCCACCCTCCCGTCGTGGATCCGCGCGGGGGGAGACGACCGCGGCGCGGAGGGCGCCACGCCGCACCGGCTGATCCACGGGGACTGGCATCTGGGGCAGATGGTGCGCACCGGGGAGGGCGGCTGGCGGCTCATCGACGTGGAGGACCTGGGACGCGGCGACCCCGCCTGGGACCTGGCGCGGCCCGCGGCGCTGTTCTCGGCGGGGGTGCTGCCGCCCGGCGACTGGGCCCGTCTCCTGAGCGCCTACCGGGAGGCCGGGGGCCCGGCGGTGCCCGCGGACGGCGACCCGTGGCGGGCCCTGGACCTGCCCGCGCGAACTCTGGCGATCCAGATCGCCGCCACGTGCGTCATATCGGCGCGGGCGGACGGCCGTCCGCTCGACGGGCCCGAGCGGGCGCTCGTCGACACCTGCAGGCGCATCTCCGAGGCGGGACCAGGAATGACGTAGCGTTCGAGCTGCCCTACATTTAGCCCACCTGGGGATTTTTACGGAAGGACGATGAGGCGATGCACTGCCCCAAGTGTCACGGCGTGATGCGCACCTACACCCGTAGCGGCGTCCACATCGAGCAATGCGACAACTGCCGCGGGATCTTCCTCGACTACGGGGAACTGGAGGCGCTGAGCCGCCTGGAGGGCCAGGCCCACGCCGCCCCGCCGCCCGCGGCCCCGGCCGCGCCGGCGTGGGGTGCGCCCGGGCAGGTGCACCACCATCACCACGGTGGCGGGCACTACCACCGCCCGCACCACGGCGGCCTGTTCCACATGCTGTTCACGACCTGAGCGGACGTCTCGTCCCGGCGGCGTGCCGACACCCGAGGCATCGGCGCGCCGCCCTGCCGCGCGGCGGACGCCCCCGGCCTACAGGCGGGGGTCGACGGGTTCGGACTCCAGGGCGAGGACGGCGAACACCGCCTGGTGGATCCGCCACATCGGCTCTCCCGAGGTGAGCCGGTCGAGCGCCTCCACGCCGAGGGCGTGCTCGCGCATCGCCAGCGAGCGCTTGCGGCCGAGCGACCGCCCCCGCAGCCGCTCCAGGGTGCCCGGCTCGGTGTAGTCCGGTCCGTAGATGATCCTCAGGTACTCCCGGCCCCGGCACTTGATCCCGGGCTGGATCTTCCGGTCCTCCGGGAACGGCCCGAGCGGCTTGACGACCATGCCCTCGCCGCCGCGTCCGGTGTGCCCCTCCCACCAGCCGGTGACGTCCCTCTCCGACTCCGGCGAGGCCAGGTCGACGACGCGCGACTCGGTCGCCAGGAGCAGTCCGGACGGGTCGGCCTCGGCGAGCCGGGCCGCGATCCGCATGTGCCAGTCGTGCTCACGGGCCGTGGCCCAGGCGCGGCCCTCGCCCGCCAGGATCTGGAACGGGGCCAGCCGCATGCCGTCCAAGCCGTCCACCGTCCAGCAGTAGCGGGCGTAGGCGTCGCGGAACAGCGCGGCGTTGGCGAGCCGCCGGTCGACGCGTCCACGCAGGTCAGCGACGTCCAGGCCGCGCGCGGACGCGCGGGCGAGCGCCTCGGCGGCGGCCGGCAGGGCGGCCCGCGCGGCCGCGCCGGTCGCCGCGTACTGGGTCCTGATCAGCTCCATGGCCTTGGCCGACCAGGGCAGCAGCTCGCAGTCGAGCACCAGCCAGCCGGTCCGCAGCTCGTCCCACAGCCCGGCGGCGCCGATCGCGGTGCGCAGCCGGTCCAGGAGCGCGCCGGTCAGCGCGGGATCGTTGAAGAACGCCCGTCCGGTGCGGGTGTAGACGGCGCCGGTCGTGCCGTCGTCCACGCCGAACCGGGCGGCGGCCACCGACGCGTCCCGGCAGACGACCGCGACGGCGCGCGAGCCCATGTGCTTCTCCTGGCAGATGACGCGGTTCAGGCCCGCGTCGCGGTACGCGGCCAGCGCCTCGGCCGGGTGTTCCAGGAAGCCGGGCAGCGCGGAGGTGGCGGACGGCGCCATCGTCGGCGGCAGGTAGACCAGCCAGCGCGGGTCGACCGCGAACCGGCTCATCACCTCCAGCGCGGTCAGCGCGTTCTCCTCACGGACGGCGACGCGGCCCATGAGCCGGGTCTCCACGCCGCCGTTGCCGAGCACGTCCTCGATCTTCAGCGCCGTGTTCTCGCGGTGCCCGCCCGGGGCGGCGTGGCCCGGGCCGGGGTGCAGCGGGCGCACCGGCTCGTACCAGACCCGGCGCGCCGGACGCTGCACCAGTTCCCGTTCGGGGTAGCGCAGCGCGGTCAGCTTCCCGCCGAACACCACGCCGGTGTCCAGGCAGATGGTGTTGTTGATCCACTCGGGTTCGGGCACGGGCGTGTGCCCGTACACGACCATGGCCTTGCCCCGGTAGTCCCTGGCCCACGGGTAGCGGACGGGCAGTCCGTACTCGTCGGTCTCGCCGGTGGTGTCGCCGTACAGCGCGAACGACCGCACCCGCCCGGACGCCCGGCCGTGGTAGGACTCCTTGAGCCCGGCGTGCGCCACGACGAGTCGTCCCTCGTCGAGCACGTAGTGGCTGATCAGGCCGTCCATGAACGCCAGCGCGGCGGCGCGGAAGTCGTCGGGTTCGGCGGCGAGCTGCTCCAGCGACTCGGCGAGCCCGTGGGCGACCCGCACCTTGCGGCCGCGCAGTGCCCGCACCAGCTTGGCCTCGTGGTTGCCGGACACGCACAGGGCCGTGCCGGCCTCGACCATGCCCATGACCAGGCGCAGCACTCCGGGCGTGTCCGGGCCGCGGTCGACCAGGTCGCCGACGAACACGGCGGTGCGGCCGCCGGGGTGGCGGGCGCCGGCGGCCCGGCCGAGCGGGTCGCGCTCGATCTGGTAGCCGAGGTCGCCGAGCAGGTCCTCCAGTTCGGCGCGGCAGCCGTGCACGTCGCCGATGACGTCGAACGGGCCGGTCAGCTCACGTTTGTCGGTCCAGGCCTTCTCGTGGACGATGGTCGCCGCGTCGATCTCGGCGACGTCGCGCAGGACGTACACGCGTTTGAACTCGCGGCCGAGCGAGCGCAGGCCGCGCCGCAGCTCGCGGCGCTGCCGCGGGACGACGTGGTCGGGCAGCCGCCGGTCGGCGCGCGCGGCGTTGCGTTCGACCGCGACCTGCTCGGGCACGTCGAACACGATCGCCACCGACAGCACGTCGTGCTCCTTGGCGATGCGGACGAGCTGCTCGCGCGACTTCTGCTGGACGTTGGTGGCGTCCACGACGGTCAGCAGCCCGCGCCGCAGCCGCTTGCGGACGATGTAGTGCAGCAGGTCGAACGCGTCGCCGGAGGCGGACTGGTCGTTCTCGTCGTCGGCGACCACGCCCCGGCAGTAGTCCGACGACACCACCTGGGTGGGCCTGAAGTGCCGGGCCGCGAAGTGCGACTTGCCCGAGCCGGACACGCCGACCAGCACCACCAGCCCCATCTCGGGAACCCTGATCTCGGTCACGCGTCTCCCCCGTTCGTCTTCCGCGCCGCGGTCCCCGCGCCGAGCGAGAACACCGCCATCTGGGTCGGCGGGCCGACCTGCGGGTCGTCGTCGCCCACCGGGACGTACCGCACCTGGTAGCCGAACGTCTCGGCGACCCGGCCGGCCCAGGACGCGAACTCGGCGCGCGTCCATTCGAACCGGTGGTCGGGGTGGCGCGCGGCGCCCGGCGCCAGGCCCTCGTAGCGCACGTTGTACTCCACGTTCGGGGTGGTGACGATGACCAGCCGCGGCCGCGCCCCGCCGAACACCACCTGCTCGACGGCGGGCAGCCGGGGCGGGTCGACGTGCTCGATCACCTCCATGAGCACGGCCGCGTCGTACCCGGCGAACCGCTCGTCGGCGTAGGTGAGCGCGCCCTGGAACACCTCGACGCGCGGTTCGCGGTCGGGGCCGTGCTCGTCGGGCAGGCCGCGGCGGTGCATGATCTGCACGGCGCGGTGCGAGACGTCCACCCCGGTGATCTTCTCGAAGTAGCGGTCCTGCTTGAGCCGCGCCAGCAGGCGGCCGGTGCCGCAGCCCAGGTCGATGACGCGCGGGGCGCGTTCGGCGTGCAGGGTCTCCAGCACCGCCTGCATCCTGCGCTCGGCCAGCGGCACCGGCGGCGCGGCGGCCCCGGCCGCGTCGTCCGGCTCGGGGGCGCCCGGCTCGGCGGCGGTGGGGTCGGCGGCGGGCGGCTCCTCCTCGATCGGGTCGCGGTCGAGGGCGTCCTCGGGGGCGTCGTCGGCGTCGGCGAGCCGGCCCAGCGCGGCCCGTACCAGCCCGCGCCGGCCGGCCAGATACCGGCGGGTGATCGCGGCCCGGTCGGGGTGGGAGGCCAGCCAGCCCTCGCCGGCGCGGACGAGCTTGTCGACCTCGTCGGGGGCGATCCAGTAGTGCTTGGCGTCGTCCAGCACGGGCAGCAGCACGTAGACCTGGTTGAGGGCGTCGGCGAGCCGCAGCTCGCCGGTCAGCGTGAGGGACACGTAGCGCGAGTCGCCCCACTCGGGGAACCCGGGGTCCAGGGGCAGCGGGACGGCCTCGACGTTCCAGCCGAGCGGCGCGAAGCAGCGTTCGGCCCGTTCCGCGCCGCCCCGGCACGGCAGGGCGGGCAGCCGGATCTCCAGCGGCAGCCGCCCGGCGGCCAGTTCGGGACGCGAGTCGCAGCGGCCCCGCATCGCGCTGCGGAACACGTTGGCCATGGCGGACGCCAGCAGGGACGACGCCGCGTAGGGGCGGTCGTTGACGTACTGGCCGAGGGAGAAGTCCGGGGTGCCCTTGCCGCGCGTGCGCACCAGCTTCACCGGGTCGACGTCCAGCAGCAGCGCGGCGGTGCAACGCCGCTCGCCGGCGTCGGGGTAGAAGACGTGCGCGGTGCCGAAGGACTGCTCGAACGCCTGCGCGCGGTCGGGGTGCTTGTGCAGCAGGTAGCCGAGGTCCGTGGCGGGCGCCATCGTCGTGGTGATCGTCAGAAGCACCGTGCCAGTGTGGCGGAGCCCCGTCGTCCGGCCCCACGGGTTTTCGGGTCAGGGCACCGACGGGCCGGTGATGTAGCGGCCCTTGCGGTCGTAGGGCCAGGGGTTGATGACGCAGCCCTTCAGCCCGAAGATCTGCTGCTGCATGACGGGCGCGGGACGGCCCTTGCCAGGGCAGGTGACGTGGTCGTACCCGAGCCGGTGGCCGACCTCGTGGTTGATGGTCAGCGCGTGGTAGTCGTCCGGCTTGCCCTTGTAGTAGGGGGTGAGCAGCAGCCAGCGCCGCAGGTTGACCACGACCTCCTTGCCTCCGGCGCAGTTCACCTTGCCCTCGGTGTCCAGGCCGTAGGCGGCGCACAGCTTGTCGGTGGTGCCGGGTGAGGCCAGGCGCACCACGAAGTCGTAGGGGGCGGAGTCCACGCGGCGGAACGACACCCGTCCCGCGGCGGTCCAGCCGCGCGGGTCCGCCAGGATGCGGTCGACGCTGCGGGCGAACTCCGTGGGGTCCTGCCGCAGGCCGCCCTCCACCTCGACCATGTAGCGCATGAGGCGTCCGCCGCGCCCGACCGTCTTGTTCGCGCCCTTGGGGCGGGAGAACTTGCCGGTGCCGCGTTTCGGTATGTACGTCTCGCGCGTGGGCTTGATGCTGGGCGGGGCCGACGGCTCGGCCTCCATGCGGGGCCGCGCGTCGCCGGTGGCGGGCGGGGCGGTCGTCTTCCGCACGTGGGCGCTGGAGGCGCCGCCGCCCATCAGCCCGCCCTGGAAGACGAACGCGCCGATGCCGACGATGGCCGCCGTGACCAGCAGCGTGGCGAGGGCGCCCAGGGCGATCGTGCCGGCGCGGCGCCGCCGTCCGGCTCCCAGCGACTGTTCGAGCTGTTCGTCGAAGGCCGCGGGGACGCCGCGGGCGCCTGGGTCGATGCCGGGTTCGCGGGTGTCCGGCGGGGACGGCACGCTTCGTGATCTTGGTGGCTCCATGGCCCGCCCAGGATGCCAGAAAGCACCCTAAATGTTGCAAAATCACGACTTATCGCTGATCAAGGCGGGGAAAACCGGTTGGCGGCGTCCGCCCCGCCCCGGCAGACTCGTGCCGCCATGAGCAGACATCCCCGGCGGCAGACCGCCCAGCAGACCGTGGCCATCATCGAGCGCGGCGACTATACCGCGCCGTCCGGCCGTACCGTGGCCGTCGCCGATCGGATCGAGGCCGCGGTGCGCGGCACCGTGCTGCACCGCCCCGCCGAGCTCGACGGGCTGCTCGCCCGGCTGCCGGACGCGCCCGCGGCCGGGACGGGCGGCGGCACGCGCGTCGAGGTGACCGGGGAGACCACCCTCGCGGCCGCCCGCCGCCTGCGCGAACCCGGTCACACGCCGCTGGCGCTCAACTTCGCGTCCGCCAAGAACCCCGGCGGCGGCTTCCTCAACGGCGCGCACGCCCAGGAGGAGGGGCTCGCCCGCTCGTCGGCGCTGTACGCCTCGCTGACGGCCGCCCGCGAGTACTACGACTTCCACCGCGCCCAGGGCGACCTGCTCTACAGCGACCACATGATCTACTCCCCGGACGTCCCGGTGTTCCGCGACGACGCCGGGCGGCTGCTGGAGGAGCCGTACGACGTCGCGTTCCTCACCTCCCCGGCGCCCAACCGCGGCGCGATCCGCGACGAGCGGGTGGCCGCGCGGATCCCCGAGGTGCTGCGTCTGCGCGCCCGCAAGATCCTCGCGGTGGCGGCGCACCACGGCCACCGGAGGCTGGTGCTGGGCGCGTGGGGCTGCGGCGTGTTCCGCAACGACCCGGCCGAGGTCGCCCAGGCGTTCGCCGAGCCGCTGGCCGCGGGCGGCGAGTTCGCCGGACGCTTCGACCACGTGGTGTTCGCCGTGTGGGACACGGCCAAGGGCGCGCCCCGCCAGGTCGCCTTCGAACGCGTCCTCGCGCCCCTGACCGCCTGACGTCCGCGTCAGGGGCCGGCGCCGGCCGGGCGGGCGCCGACGTAGGACTCCAGGCCGCGGATCAGCAGGTCGAGGCCGAACTCGAACCGGTCGTCGCCGTCGCCGTTCATCAGCTCCCCGACGTGCCGCACCATGCTGGGGAACCGGTCGGGCGGCAGGCTGGCGAAGTAGTCGCGGACCTGGCCGAGGAACCCCGTCATGTACTCCTCGACGCTCTCGCCGCTGGCGCGCTGGCGGGCCAGGTGCAGCGAGCCCTCGTACACGTGGGCCGTCACGTACAACGAGATCTGGTCGATCGTCCAGGCCGCGATCTGGGGCGGCACTCCGCCCGCCAGCATGATCGACAGCAGTCCCTCGCCGATGCGCATCGCGTTGGGCCCGGTGGGGATGGTGGCCATCGACACGCGGGCGATGTCGGCGTGCGCGCTCAGCACCCGGTGCATCTCCCGGGCCGTCTCCCGGATCTGCTCACTCCAGCGCGCCGGGTCCGGCTCGGGGAGGCGCACCTCCCCCGCGACCCGTTCCCGCATCAGTTCGAACAGCTCGTCCTTGTTGGCGACGTGCGCGTAGAGCGAGGCCGGGCCGGTGCCCAGCTCCTGCGCGACGCGGCGCATGCTGACCGCCTCCAGCCCCTCGGCGTCCAGCAGACGCAACGCGACGTCGACGATGCGCTCCTGGCTGAGCGGCTGGCGCGGCGGCGCGGCCGGCCTGCGCCTGCTGCGCCACGGTGGTGCGGGCATCTCCGGGGCGCCGGTGTCCGACACGGAACCTCCCGTTTTCGCGATACATCTTGACGGGCCGCTAACGCGATATATCTTCTCTATCGGAGAGAGATTGCGGCCGCCCCTCGTCTCCACAGATGACGAACAGCGTACTTGACACGAACGACGTTCCCAGCATAGAACAGTGTTCGTAACGACGAACAGTGTTCTTCGCGGGTGGCTCCCCCCGCCCCCGAACCCCTCTGGAGAATCGATGTCCCACACGGACGCCGCCCCCGCCTACCGGTGGCGCTGGGCGGCCCTGATAGTGATCCTCGCCGGCGAGATCATGGACATGCTGGACGCGCTGATCACCGCGATCGCGGCGCCCACCATCCGCGCCGACCTCGGCGGCTCGGCCGGCACCGTCCAGTGGCTGACCGCCGGCTACACGCTGGCCATGGCGATCGGCCTGATCACCGGCGGGCGGCTCGGCGACCTGTACGGGCGCCGCCGCATGTTCCTGGTCGGCGCGGCCGGCTTCACCGCGGCCTCGCTGCTGTGCGGGCTCGCCCAGTCGCCCGGCATGCTGGTCGGCTCGCGGGTCGCCCAGGGCCTGTTCGGCGCGCTGATGCTGCCGCAGGGCCTCGGCATGATCAAGCGGATGTTCCCGCCGAAGGAGGTCGGCACGGCGTTCGCCGCCTTCGGCCCGGTCATGGGGCTGTCGTCGGTGGGCGGTCCGGTGCTGGCGGGCTGGCTGACCGGCGCCGACCTGTTCGGCACCGGCTGGCGCATGATCTTCCTGATCAACCTGCCGCTGGGCCTGGCGGCCGTCCTGGCGGGCCTGCGCTACCTGCCCCGGGACGGCGGCGGGGACACCACGCGCCTGGACCTGCCCGGCGCGGCGCTGGCGGCGCTCGGCGCGGGCCTGCTGGTCTACCCGCTCGTCCAGGGCCGCGAGCTGGACTGGCCCGCCTGGATCTTCGCGCTGCTCGCCCTGTCGGTCGCGGTGTTCGGCGTCTTCTCCTGGTACGAGACGCGCCGCCAGCGCGCGGGCCGCGACCCGCTGGTCATCCCGGGCCTGTTCCGCAAGCGGGGCTTCACCGCCGGGCTGCTGGTCGGCGTCGTGTTCTTCGCCGGCATGACCGGCTTCGCGCTGGTGTTCAGCCTCTATCTGCAGATGGGGCTCGGCTACTCGCCGCTGAAGGCGGGGCTGTCCCAGGTGCCGTGGTCGCTCGGCATCATCGCCGGGTTCGGCGTCGCGCAGGCCGTGCAGCGGTTCGGACGCCCCGTCATCCACGGCGGCACCGCCATCATGGCCGCCGGGGTCGCCGCCGTCGCGCTCACCCTGAACATCGCGGGCACCGGGGTCGGGCCGTGGCAGCTCACCCCCGCCCTGCTCGTCTGCGGCATCGGCATGGGCCTGCTGATGGCCCCGTTCTTCGACATCGTGGTGTCGGGCGTGGAGCCGCACGAGACCGGGTCCGCGAGCGGCACGCTCACCGCCGTCCAGCAGTTCGGCAGCGCGCTCGGCGCCGCCGTGCTCGGCACCGTCTTCTTCGGCCTGCTCGGCGGGCAGGTCGCCACCGAGGCCGAGCACGCCGCGCCCGCCCTGCGCGACCGGCTCGCCGCCGCCTCCGTCGCCGCCCCGCAACGCGACCTCATCGTCGACGACCTGCGCGCCTGCGGACGCGACCGCGCCTCGGCCGAGGACGGCGCCGGGGTCCCCGAATCCTGCGTCCGGCTGGAACGCGACGTGACGGCGGCCGCGTCCGCCGCTCCGGCCTCGGCCCCCGCCGTCCGCCAGGCGGTCGGCACGGCCGCGGAACGCTCGGCCAAGGAGGGCTTCAGCGACGCGATGACCGTGACGCTGTGGGTCGTGGTCGGGATGCTCGGGCTGACGTTCCTGGTGACCTTCCTGCTCCCCCGGCACGCCCGCCCGCAGGAGGACGCACCCGGCGGCGGCACCGCCGACCCGGTCGTCCCGGCGACCGCCTGACACGGGACGGGCCGCCGCCCCGCGCCGCCCCGCGCCGCTCGGCGGCGCGGGGCGGCGGCCCGTGACGGCACGGGGTGTCAGACCTTGCCGAGGACCTCGGCGGCGATCAGCTCCAGGTGCTCCAGGTCGCCGAGGTCGAGGACCTGGAGGTAGACGCACTCGGTGCCGATCTCACCGAGCCTGCCGAGCTTGTCGACGACCTCGCCGGGCGTGCCGGCCAGGCCGTTCTCGCGCAGCTCCGGCACCTGGCGGCCGATCGCGTCGGCCCGCCGCCTGATCTCGGCCTCGTCGCGGCCGACGCACACCACCTGGGCGGCCGAGTACACCATCGGCCTGGTCCGTCCCGCCTCCCGGCAGGCCGCGCGGACCCGCTCGTAGGCGGCACCGGTGTCGTCCACCTTGGCGAACGGCACGTTGAACTCGTCGGCGTACCGGGCCGCCAGCCGCGGGGTGCGCTTGGCGCCGAGACCGCCGAGCAGGATCGGCGGGCCGTCCGGCCGGGCCGGCTTGGGCAGCGCCGGGGAGTCGGTCAGCGCGTAGTGGCTGCCCTCGAAGGAGTAGGTCTCACCGGCGGGGGTCCGCCACAGCCCGGTGATGATCTCGAGCTGCTCCTCCAGCCGGTCGAACCGCTCCTTCAGGCTCGGGAACGGGATGCCGTAGGCGGTGTGCTCGGCGTCGAACCAGCCGGTGCCGATGCCGAAGTCCACCCGGCCGCCGCTCATCTGGTCGACCTGCGCCACCGCGATGGCCAGCGGCCCCGGGTAGCGGAACGTGGCCGCGGTCATCAGCGTGCCCAGCCGGATCCGGGACGTCTCGCGGGCCAGCGCGGCCAGCGTGATCCAGGCGTCGGTCGGGCCCGGCTCCCCGGTCACCTCGCCCATCTTCAGATAGTGGTCCGAGCGGAAAAAGGCGTCGAACCCCAGGTCCTCGGTGGCCTTGGCCACCGACAGCAGTGTCTCGTAGCTCGCCCCCTGCTGGGGCTCGGTGAAGATCCGAAGACGCATGGGTCCATCCTGGTACCAAACCGACACTGCGCACGCCACCGGGCCCCGGAAACCGGGGCACGGTCAGCGCGGACGGCGAGATCGCGGCGAGGCGGTCACCACGGGCCGCGGCGCGCGGGCAGGACCCTGGTGGCGGCGACGGCGGCGTTGTTGCGGAGGTTGAGGTCGGGGGTCGACGCGGTGACCTTGGCGCCGGAGCGCACCACGGCACCCGGACGCGGCCCCCAGCCGGCGCGGCGCGGCATGAGCCTGTAGCGGAGCGTCCTGTCCCCTCCGGGCGCGATCGTCCCGAGGTGGCACATCAGGAAGTACTCGTGGCGGCGGCAGCCTCCGCGCACCATCCGCACCACGTTCCTGCGGCCGCCCGGCACCCTGGCCGCGACGACGACGCCCCGCGCCGGCGACGGCCCCGCGTTGTGCACCCGCACCAGGTAGGTGATGGCCCGGCCGGAGCGGACGCGGGCCGACGCCCGGTGGAGCACCGACAGGTCGGCGGTCCGGGCGACCTTCACCAGCGGGAACGCGTGGCTGACCGTGGACGGCCGTCCCCACGTCACCGTGAGCCTGCCGCCGACCGCCTGGCCCGGCCTGGCCGTCCGGGCGACCCGGGCGGTCAGCACGCCCACGACCGTCTGCTCCGGCCTGAGCGTCCCGAGCCGGCAGGCCGCCACACCGCGGCCGAACGCGCAGTGACGCTGCCCGGACACGTAGATCAGCGGCCTGGACATCCGCATCCGCAGCACCAGCGGGCCGACCCGCTTGCGGTTCTTGTTGGTCACGGCGAACGGCCAGCTGTAGGTGCGTCCCGGCAGCAGCGGCCCCCGCGGAGCGGCCGTGGTGATGATGATCCCCCGGGCCGCCTTGGACCTGCCGCCGCGGGACCCCGCGAGCGACGGCGCGCCGTACACGCCGGGCGGCCAGGCCGACGTCGCGGTGCCCGTGGGCGGCCAGGGCCGCGTCTCGGCGGCGCCCGCGGGCCCGGCCGCCTGGGCCGTCGCCAGCAGCGGCACCGCGGTCAGCGGTACGACGAGGCCGCGCGCGACGGCGCGCACGCCCACCTTCTCGATCATGATGGTCCCCCCGTGACCCCGGCCGATCAGAGCAGATCAGTTGTAGCCGGGGCCCGGACGAGTTACTAGCGCGGCGGCGGCGTGTCGCACCGGCGGTCACGTCAACCTTTCGTCAAGTAACGGTCGGCCTGTCGAGGCGGCCAGGACGCCCCGAAATATGAGCGATTCTCTGCGGACGCCCCATCTGGGCAGGTTGAATCGACTACACAACGACCGCTGTCGCCACGTGGAGTGAGCATGAGCGTGTTCGGCGTCGACTACGCCTGGGGGCGTCCGGGCCCGGACGCCCTGAAGAAGGCCGGGGCCAGGTTCGTGTGCCGCTACCTGTCGCACGACACCTCGGGCAAGAACCTGACCCGGGCCGAGGCCGACCAGCTGTCGCGGGCCGGCCTGTGGCTCGTCGTCGTGTGGGAGACCACGGCGCGGCGGGCGCTGTCGGGCCGCTCGGGCGGCGCCGCCGACGCCCGGGACGCCGCCAAGCAGGCCGCGAACTGCGGCATGCCCGAGGACCGGCCGATCTACTTCGCCGTCGACTTCGACGCGTCCGCGAGCCAGCAGGCCGCCGTCAACGCCTACCTGGACGGCGCGGCGTCGGTGATCGGCCGCGACCGGGTCGGCCTGTACGCGGGCTACGGCCCCACCAAGCGCGCGCTGGACGCGGGCAAGGCCCGCTGGGCGTGGCAGACCTACGCCTGGTCGGGCGGGAAGTGGGACGCGCGCGCCCACATCCAGCAGTACTCCAACGACCACAAGATCAACGGTGTGGGCGTCGACTACGACCGCGCCATGAAGGACGACTACGGGCAGTGGCGCGTCGGCGTCTCGCCCGGGGAGGACGACATGCCCGACTACGTGTCCGTCGGCGTCACCGGCGAGCAGACGCTCGCCCCCGGCACGTGGACGACGATCCGGTGGGACAGGGAGTACGCCGACAGCGAGCACCAGCACGCCGACGAGGGCGGCCCGAGCCTGCTCAACGGCCCCGCCCGGTACAGCCTCACCGCGGCGGTGAGGCTGCGCGGCGTCCCGGCGGGCACGCGCGTCCAGGCGCGGCTGATCGAGGTCGACGCCGGCGACACCGCGCGGTTCGACGTCGGACCGGTGCAGGACTTCGTGTCCTCCGGCGACGAGACCAACGTGCTGTACGGGGTGTCGGCCGACACCGTCAACGACGGCCACCGGGTGCGCTTCCAGGTCGTCCAGCACGGCGGCGCCGAGGCCGCCGTCACCGGCGGCAGCGCGAAACTGCTCTTCTGGCGCACGTGACCGGGCGTCCGCGCCGCGCCCGGTCACGTGGGGGGCCTACCGCTCGTCCGGCGGACGTCGCGGCTCGGGCAGCGTGACGTCCGGCCCCTGCGGGCCGGCGCCCGGGCCGACACCCGGGCCGCGCTCGTCGGAGCGGGCGGCCGCGGCGGCGAGCCGGGCGGCGTTGTGCAGCACGCGCGTCTGCAGCTCGACGTGGCGGATCAGCTCGGCCTGCCCCTCGCGCAGCTCCCGCGCGAGCCGGACCGTCCACAGCCCCGTGCCCAGGACCACGACGGCCAGCGCGGCGTTCACCGCGATCAGCAGCACCTCGGCGAGGCCGCGCAGCGGCACGGCGACGGCGGCGGCCCCCGCGCCGGCCGCCGCGGCGGCGAGCGCGCACCGGACGAGCGCATACCGGGCGAGCGCATACCGGAAAAGGGCGCACCGGACAGCCGACGCGCGTCCGACTGCGCGCATGGGCGACCACTTCCTTCACCGCGGGGAGGGCCCAGGCCGGAGGATCCTGACCTGAACCGGCACCCCCAGTGTGCCCGGCTGTCAGGGGCGCAACAACCGGTCAGTTCCGGAAATCTTTTCAGATCACGGAAAATCCCGGGCGGAGCCGCCGGTCAGCGCCCCTCCGGCTCCCCGTACAGGGCGCGCAGGAAGGCCAGGGCCATCCGGCGCTTGTCCCCCGAGTCGGCCTGCAGGTCGGCGAAGTAGGCGTTGAGCTCCTCCAGCTCGCGCAGCGCCACGGCCATCTCGTCCGGCGTCCCGTCCCGGCCCGGGGCCGGCTCGCCGCCCTCGGCGATGCGCACCAGGTCGCCCGGCCGCCACTCCAGCGCCTCCTCGATGGCGGCGCGGGTGCGCGCCTGCGGCCAGCGCTCGGCCGACTCCAGGTTGTAGACCGTCTTGACGGTGACCCCCGCGCGTTCGGCCAGGCGCTCCTGCGTCAGGCCGAGCGCTCCCCGGCGGGCCACCACGTACTTGGCGACCCGACCCCGGTCCAGCTCACCACCCATGCGTTTCAGCATGACGGAAACATTCAGGAACATCCAGTAACCGAACGGCGAAGGTTTTCTTCATCATCCTTTCCATTAATTACCGGTTCCTTCTTGCAGTGTTACCGATAGGTTCCTAGTGTGGAGACGGGTCCGCCGAGACGCGCGTCTCCGGTCCCCCGGCACAGACCCGGTCCCCGGCGCGGCCCGCACGAACACCAACGAAGGGGCGGGTTCGACGTGACCGACGACGGACCGATCACTGGACCGATCACCATGGAACTGGCACTGGCCGAACTGCGCCGCGGCGTCGACGTCCGGCTGGCCGGGTTGGAGGGCCGGATGGCGCTGCTGCACCAGCGCGCCGACGTGCAGGAGCGCCGCGCCGAGGACCAGGCGCGGCTGCTGGAGGAGCTCGGCGACCGGCTGGTCGCCATCGAACGCGAGCAGGTGACCCGCGGCCATCTGGACAACCGCTTCCGCCACACCGTGGCGCTGCTGTCCCTGCTGGCGGCCGTCGCCTCGACCGTGGTGGGCGCCGCCGTCGCCCTCCTCGGCCGCTGACGGCCGCGGTGTCGCATCGCGTGCGGCACGACGGCGGACGCTCCGGGCGTTCCGTTTCGTCCGGGTTGGGCATGCTCTGCCCATGGAGGCCAAGAATCGCGCCCGCCTGTCGTACAAGGTGGGATACGCCGTCCGCAATCCGCGGCGCGTCGTGCCGTACGCGCGCAGGCTGGCCCGCGACGCCTGGCTGCGGACGCGGGCCCGCGACCACGTGAGCTACTACCGGGCCGTGATGCGCTCGGACGCGGCGCGCAGCCCGAACGGCGCGGTCGGCACGCCGTCGCCCGAGCACTGGGAGCGGCTCGGCAGGCTCCAGTTCGACTACCTGACCGGGCACGGGCTGTCCCCCGGCGACCGGATGCTGGAGATCGGCTGCGGCAACCTGCGCGCGGGACGGCTGTTCGTCCGGTTCCTGGAGCCCGGCCACTATTACGGGGTGGACATCTCCCCCGACATCCTGCTGGCCGCCCAGGACACCATCGTCCGGGACGGGCTGCAGGACCGCCTACCGCACCTGACACTGGTGCGCGACCTGCGCCTGGAGTTCCTGCCCGCGGCCTACTTCACCGTCGTGCACGCCCACAGCGTGTTCTCCCACTCCCCCGTCCAGGTCATCGAGGAGTGCCTGGCGAACGTGGGGCGAGTGCTGGCCCCGGGCGGCTTCTTCGACTTCACCTTCAACCGCACCGACGGCGAGGAGCACCACGTCCTGCGGGAGGACTTCTACTACCGCACCGGCACGCTCGTCGCGCTCGCCGCCCGGCACGGCCTGTCCGCCCGGCCCATGGACGACTGGGACCGGACCGGCCACCGCCAGTCCAAGCTCCGCCTCACCCACGCCTGACCCAGGCCTGCCCAGAGCCGGCCCAACCCGGCCGCGCTCTAGCCCCTGGTCAGCACCGCCAGGATCTCCACATGGTGGGTCATGGGGAAGGCGTCGAAGGCGCGCAGGTTCGCCAGCGTCCAGCCGCGGTCGGCGAAGTAGGACAGGTCGCGGGCCAGGGTGGCCGGGTCGCACGAGACGTAGGCGATCCGGCGGCCGCCCAGGCGGGCGACGTGCTCGACCACCTCGCGACCCGCCCCGGCACGGGGCGGGTCCAGGACGATAACGTCGGCGCCCCGCACCCGGGCGCCGCGCCGGTGGTCGCCGCGCTTGGGCTGGGCGCGGTCGGAGCCGCCGTCGGCACGGCCGAACTCCAGCTCGGCGATCACGTCGGCGACCTGGCCGCGCTCGACGGCCACCTGGGGCAGGTCGCGCAGGTTGAACTTGGCGTCCCGGACGGCCTGGGCGTCGGACTCGACGGCCACCACCAGCCCGTCCGGGCCGACGCGTTCGCCGAGGGCGGCGGCGAACAGCCCGGCGCCGCTGTACAGGTCGAGGGCGATCTCCCCGGGCCGGGGCTGCAGGGCGTCCATCACCGCGTCGGTGAGCACCTGCGCGGCGCCCGGGTGCACCTGCCAGAAGCCGCTGCCGCTGACCTGGAACAGGCGCCCGGACACCTCCTCGCGCACGTACGGGATCTGCGTCCCGGGCGCGGGACGGCCGCGCACCAGCCGGACGGGCACGTCCAGGCGGGGCACGCGCGCCTTCGCGCCGCCGCGGACGACCACCACCCGGTCACCGGTCGCGGCGGACACGACGCCCTCGACGGACGCGGCGCCGCGCCAGGGCTTGCGCTCGATGCCCATCACCTCGACCCCGGGGTGGGCGATCAGGCACTCGTCGATCGGCTCGATGTCGTGGGAACGGTGCCGGTGCAGGCCGACGGCGCCGTCGCGGCGGACGGCGAACTGCACCCGCGTGCGCCAGCCCAGGCCGTCCGGCGCGTGCGGCAGCTCCTCGACGACGACCGTGCGTTCGATGCCCGCCACCCGCCGCAGCTGCTCCTCCACGACGGCGGCCTTGAGCCGGCGCTGCGCGGGCAGCGACGCGTGCTGCCAGTCGCAGCCGCCGCAGCGGCCCGGCCCGGCGAACGGGCACGGCGCCTGCACCCGGTCGGGGGACGCCTCCAGGATGTCCACGGCGTCGGCGCGCATGAACCGCTTGGTGCGCTCGGTCACCCGCGCCCGCACGCGCTCCCCCGGCAGGGCGTGCCGGACGAACACCACCCGCCCCTCGTGGCGGGCCACGCAGACGCCGCCGTTGCCGACGCCGCCCACTTCCAGTTCGAGGAGTTCGTCCGCTTCCGGGTCCATGCCCGGGTCCGCCCCCAGATCAGTCACGCTTGGACACGATACCGCCGCCGGCGTGCAGCCCGTCCCCTCGCGGGGCCTCGCGGTACGGCCGCCGCACCGACCCCGGGCCGGGCGGCTCCGGGCGCCCCTTGAGCCGGTCGGACGAGGCCAGCTGCCACGGCACGCTGGTCACCATCACGCCCGGCACGAACAGCAGCCGCCCCTTGAGCCGCAGCGCGCTCTGGTTGTGCAGCAGGTGCTCCCACCAGTGCCCCACCACGTACTCGGGCAGGAACACCGTCACCACGTCGCGCGGGCTCTTGCGCCGCACGCTCTTGACGTACTCCAGCACCGGCCGGGTGACCTCCCGGTACGGCGAGTCCAGGATCTTCAGCGGGACGGGCAGGTCGAGGGCGTCCCACTCGCCCTGAAGCCGCTGCGACTCCTCCGAGTCGACGGCCACGGTGACCGCCTCCAGGGTGGAGGGCCGGGTCGCCCGCGCGTACGCCAGCGCCCGCAGCGTCGGCTTGTGCAGCTTGGACACCAGCACGATCGCGTGGTTGCGGGCGGGCAGCGCCACGTCCTCGCCGGTGGGGGTCAGCTCCTCGCGCACCCGGTCGTAGTGCCGCCGGATGCCCTTCATGATCAGGAACAGCACCGGCATGGCGATGCACACGATCCACGCGCCGTGCGTGAACTTGGTCAGCAGCACGACCACCAGCACGAACCCGGTCGTGGAGCCGCCGACCGCGTTGATGATCCGCGAGCGCTTCATGTGCCGGCGCTTGGCCGGGTCGGTCTCGGTGACCAGGTGCCGGTTCCAGTGCCGCACCATGCCGATCTGGCTGAGCGTGAACGACACGAACACGCCCACGATGTAGAGCTGGATCAGCTTGGTGACCTCGGCCTGGAAGGCGTACACCAGCAGCCCGGCCATGGTCGCCAGGATGATGATGCCGTTGCTGAACGCCAGCCGGTCGCCGCGGGTGTGCAGCTGGCGCGGCAGGTAGCCGTCGCGCGCCAGGATCGAGCCGAGCACCGGGAAGCCGTTGTAGGCGGTGTTGGCGGCCAGGAACAGGATCAGCGCGGTGACCACCGCGATGTAGAAGAACGGCAGCGAGTCGCCGCCGAACACCGCCGAGGCGACCTGGGTGAGGATCGGCTCCTGGATGTAGCCGGCCCCCACCGGCTGCCCGTTGCGCAGCAGGTCGTGGGCGGGGTTCTCGGCCACCCGCACGTGCGACTCCAGCGCCAGCACGATCACGCCGCAGAACATGGTGACCGCGATCATGCCCATCATCAGCAGCGTGGTGGCGGCGTTGCGGCTCTTGGGCTTGCGGAACGCCGGCACCCCGTTGCTGATCGCCTCCACGCCGGTCAGCGCGGCGCAGCCGGACGAGAACGCCCGCAGCAGCAGGAACAGCACGGCGAACCCGGCCAGGTCGCTCTGCTCGGCGCGCACCTCCAGGTCGGCGGTCGGCGCGCGCAGGTGGTCGCCGAGCACGCCCAGCCGGAACAGCCCGTAGACGACCATGCACAGCACGCCGACGACGAACGCGTAGGTGGGGATCGCGAAGAACGTCCCGGACTCGCGGACGCCCCGCAGGTTCATCACGGTCAGCAGCGTGATGATGGCCAGCGCGGCGATCACCGGGTTCTCCCCGATGATCGGGACGGCCGAGCCGATGTTGTCCACCCCCGACGACACCGACACCGCGACGGTCAGCACGTAGTCGACCAGCAGGGCACTGGCCACGGTGAGCCCGGCGTTGGGCCCCAGGTTGACGGTGGCGACCTCGTAGTCGCCGCCGCCGCTGGGGTAGGCGTGGACGTTCTGCCGGTACGACGCGACGACGACCGCCATCAGGAAGACGATCGCCAGGGCGATCCACGGCCCGTAGGCGTAGAATGACGCTCCGGCGACCGCCAGCATCATGAGCAGTTCCTGCGGCGCGTACGCGACCGAGGACAGCGGGTCGCTGGCGAAGATCGGCAGCGCGATGCGCTTGGGCAGCAGCTGTTCGTGCAGCTGCGTGCTGCGCAGGGCCCTGCCAACGACCAGCCGCTTGACGAGGTCGGAAGCCTTCGACACGGATGAGACTCTAGCCGCCGGTGCCGCGCCGTTCGCACCGGCCCGTCCCGGGCGTTCCGGTGGCTGGAGGTCCGCCCGGTTGGGTAGTACTTGCCTGGGCGGATGTGTAGTTTTGCAGCCCGGCATGGATCGTCCGAGCGGGACCGATCCTGGGGGTAACCGGAGAAGGAACGGCCGTGCATATCGTGATCATGGGCTGCGGGCGGGTGGGGTCGACGCTCGCCCACATCCTGGAGGACAAGGGCCACTCGGTGGCCATCATCGACCAGAATCCCGAGGCGTTCCGCCGGTTGCGCAGCGGCTTCAAGGGCCGGCGCATCACCGGGTTCGGGTTCGACCGCGACGTCATCGCCGAGGCGGGGATCGAGCAGGCGTCGGCCTTCGTGGCGGTCAGCAGCGGCGACAACTCCAACATCATCTCCGCCCGGGTGGCCAGGGAGACCTTCGGCGTCGACAACGTCGTCGCCCGCATCTACGACCCGCGCCGCGCCGAGGTGTACCAGCGGCTCGGCATCCCGACGGTCGCGACCGTGCGGTGGACGGCCGACCAGATCCTGCGCCGGCTGCTGCCCGAGGGCGCCGAGCCGCTGTGGCGGGACCCGACCGGCGAGGTCGTGCTGGCCGAACTGGACCTCGGCCCCGCCTGGGTCGGCGACAAGGTGGCCGCACTGGAAGAGGCCGCCCGCACGCGGGTGGCATTTCTGTCACGGATGGGCGAGGCCCTGGTGCCCGAGGCCGACACCGTGATCCAGGACGGCGACATCGTCCACATCATGACCCGCGCCGACGACCTGGAGCGGGTCAACGCGGCGGTGGCCACGCGCAGCGAGGAGGACGTGTGATGCGGGTCGCGATCGCCGGAGCCGGGGCGGTGGGCCGTTCCATCGCCCAGGAGCTGCTGGAGAACGGCCACGAGGTGCTGCTCATCGACAAGAGCCCGCGCGCCATCAAGGTGGAGACGGTGCCGCGGGCCGAGTGGCTGCTGGCCGACGCCTGCGAGATCGCCTCGCTGGACGACGCGGCGCTGGAACGCTGCCAGGTCGTCGTCGCCGCCTCCGGGGACGACAAGGTCAACCTGGTGGTGTCGCTGCTGGCCAAGACCGAGTACGGGGTGCCGCGCGTGGTGGCCCGTATCAACCACCCCAAGAACGAGTGGCTGTTCAACGAGTCGTGGGGCGTGGACGTGGCGGTCTCGACGCCGCGGCTGCTGTCGGCCCTGGTCGAGGAGGCGGTCAGCGTCGGCGACCTGGTCCGGCTGATGACGTTCCGGCAGGGCGAGGCCAACCTGGTCGAGCTGACGCTGCCCGAGGACGCCCCGCTGGGCGGCGAGCGCGTCGGCTCGGTGTCCTGGCCGCGCGACACCGCGCTGGTGGCGATCCTGCGGGAGGGCCGCGTGCTGGTCCCCAGCGGCGACGACACCCTCGAACCGGGCGACGAGCTGATGTTCGTCGCCAGCCAGGACGTGGAAGAGGAACTCGCCGAACTCCTCGGCGCCCGCTGACCCCGCCCTGCGGGCGCCGAGCGCCCGCAGGGCAACACGGGGGTTCCAGGGGGTCGCTCCCCTGCGCGAAATGACGAGGAGCAACGGCCCGCGCTCTACGGGCACACCGCCCCTGTGCTCCTCGGGGGTTCCAGGGGGTCCCCCTGGGCGAAATCACGAGGAGCAAACGGCCCGCGCTCTCCGCGGGCACACCGCCCCTGTGCTCCTCGGCGCGCTTGGCCTAAGCGGAGGGACGGGGCGGGGTGAGGGGGGTGCGGCCGCGGGCGAGCAGCCAGACCATGGTGGCCAGGGCGGCGACCTGGAGCGGCCACCCCATCACGATCTTGGCGGGGCCCAGCAGGGCGCTCTGGTCGCCGTCGGCCAGGTAGATCGGGTACTGCACGGCCACGCGCAGCACGTTGGGCACCGCCAGCAGCCAGGTCAGCCGCGTGCACAGCCGCACCACGCCCGGGTCGGACCGCCAGCCGGTGGGGTCGCCGGTGACCGAGCCGATGATGAACCCCACCACCGGCCAGCGCACCGCGATCGAGAAGATCATGCCGACCGCGTAGGCGGCGTTGAGCAGGATGCCGGGGACGAACGCGTCCTCGGCCCGGCCCGAGCGCAGCGCGAAGAACGCCGCGATCGCGATGCCCACCAGGCTGTTGAGCACGAACTGCGGCGTGGAGCGCTGCGCGATCCGCACGACGAGCAGCAGCACCGCCGCGCCCACCCCGATGCTCGCGGCCAGCTTGACGTCCTTGCTCGCCACGTAGGCGGTGGTGAAGGCGATGGTGGGCACGGCGGCCTCGATCATGCCGCGGACGCCGCCCAGGGCCTTGGACAGCTGCGCCCGCACCGCCGCCTCGACCGTGTCGTGCGCGGCGCCCTCGCCACGCGCCGTGCCCTCGCCGGCCGCCGGGGCGGAGGTCCCCGCCCCGCCGGTCGCGCTCTCGTCGTCCGCGGCCACGCCGCCCCCGTTCGCCTCGCGCTCGTTCACCGGGTCGCCCCCGCCCGCGGCACGGTCACGCGGACCCACGCAGCTCGTAGCGGGGGTTGAACATGACCTTGCGACCGTCCTGCACGCTCACCAGGCCCTCGGCGCGCAGCCGCCGCCCCGGGTCGATCCCGGCGATCTTGCGGCGGCCCAGCCAGACCAGGTTGATCACGTCGGTGCCGTCGTAGAGCTCGGCCTCCAGGGCCGGCGCTCCGCCACGGGGCCGCAGGGTCACCGTACGTAGCGTACCCGCCACGCAGGCGCGCTTGCGCGCCGCGCAGGCGGTGATGGGGGTGGCGCCCTCCGCCCCGCTGGTCTTCTGCAGCTCCTCGGCCTCCATCTCGGCCTTGCTCGACGTCATGCGGCGCAGGAAGCGTCGCAGTCCGCCGCGTCCGCGGTCGGACTCGGGGGTCCTGCGTGTCTCGGCCCGCGTGTCGGCCGGCACCTCGTCCATGTTCGAAGCGTAAGGCATCCCAAGGAGGAACTGTCGGGGGTGACAGGGGTGAACCCGTGGAAACCGGGGCGACGTTCGACGAGTCGGGCGGGCGGCGCCGGTGCCGCGGCGCGGCGGCCCGTTCCGTCACCCAATCGAGACGCGCGACTTCGGCGGCCTCCCCCCGCCCGGGCCGCTCGACGTCTAGTTTTTGGTGGACGTCACCCTCGGTAGGCGGATCGCCACGGAGGGATTCTCATCGCAGGTCACGGCAGACGGTACGGGGACAGGATGCTGCGCAGGGGCAACGCACCGACTTGGAGGAACTGGACGGCCGGGGGCGCGGCCGCGACGCTCGCGGCCGCCCTCACCGCCCTGGCCACGTGCGGCGGAGGTGGAGACGAGACCGGCGGGGACGGACGGGCGGCCCGCGCGTTCGGGGCGGCGGCCGCGCCGTCCGTGCCGCCGCCCATCCTGATCACGCCCGCGCACGGGACGCGCGGGGTGCGGCCCGACCGCCGGGTCGTGGTCACCGCGCGGCGCGGGACGCTGCGCCGCGTCGTCGTGCGCGCCGCCGACGGCACCCGCGCGCCCGGACGCATGTCGCGCGACCGCCGCACCTGGCGGACGCGCTGGACGCTGCGTCCCGGCACCGCCTACACCGTCGACTCCGCCGGCGTCGAACGGGACCGCCCCACGGCCGCGACCGCCCGGTTCAGCACGCTGCGCCCCCAGGCCACGTTCGGGATCGCCGACGTGACGCCCCGCGCGGGCGAGGCGGTCGGGGTCGGCATGCCGGTCATCGTCGTCTTCGACCGGCCGGTGCTCGACCGCGCGGCCGTGGAGCGGTCCCTGGAGCTGCGCATGAGCCGTCCCGTGCCGGGCGCGTGGCGCTGGCTGGACGGCCGCCAGGTGGTGTTCCGGCCGCGCCGGTTCTGGCCCGCCGGGCAGCGGGTGGCGCTGGTGGCGCACACCGCGGGGGTGCGGGCGGCGCCGGGCGTGTACGGCAGGTCCGACCACGCGACCGGCTTCCACGTGGGCCCGTCCCGGATCAGCACCGTGGACGTGCCGCGGCACCGCATGACCGTGCGGGTGAACGGCCGTGCCGTGCGGTGGGCGGGGATCAGCGCGGGCAAGGGCGGGGTCCGCAAGTACACCACCACCAGCGGCGTCCACCTGACCATGGGCAAGGCCGACCCGGTGGTGATGTCGTCGGCGTGGATGGGCGTCACCGACCGCAAGGACCCCCGCTACTACAAGAAGACGGTCCGCCACGCGGTGCAGATCTCCTCCAGCGGCGAGTACGTCCACTCCGCGCCCTGGTCGGTCCGCTCGCAGGGGCGGGCGAACGTCAGCCACGGGTGCGTGAACGCCTCCCCGGAGTTCGCCCGCTGGTTCTACGGGCAGTCGCTGCGGGGCGACGTCGTCACCATCCTCGGCACCGACCGTCCCCTGGAGTGGCACAACGGCTGGGGGTACTGGCAGCTTCCGTGGTCGGTGTGGCGGGCGGGCAGCGCGCTGAAACACCCCGTCCGGCCCTCGCGCCTGTGACGGCCGCGCGGGTCAGCGGGCGGCGCGGGCCTTCTGGATGGCCTGCTCGAACGCCGACAGCGGCTGCGCGCCGAAGAACGGCTCGCCGTTGATCAGGAACGCCGGGGTGCCGGGGACGCCGAGCCGCTGGCCGAACGCGAAGTCGTCCTCGACGGCCCCGCGGACCTTCTTGTCGCGGCGGTCGGCGTCGAAGCGGGCCAGGTCCAGTCCGGCGCGGCGGGCCACGTCGCGCAGGAACGCGTCGTCGATCTCGCCGCTGTTCATGCGGGGCTGCCGCGCGTACAGCGCGTCGTGGAACTGCCAGAACCGGCCCTGCCGGGCCGCCGCGCGGGACGCCACCGCCGCCCGCATGGACTCCTTGCCGAACGTGGGGAAGTCGCGCCAGATCAGCCGGACCACCCCGGTGTCGATGTAGCGGCGGGTCAGCTCGGGCTTGGTGCGGCGGGCGAACGTGCCGCACTTGGGGCACTGGAAGTCGCCGAACTCCACGATCGTGACCGGCGCGTTGTCGCTGCCCTTGAACAGGGCGGGGTCGGCGGGCGGCGGGGTGGGCCCGGCCCACGTCACCGTCGGGGTGGGGTTGGGGCTCGGGGACGAGGGCGCCTCCACCTCGGGAATGCCGGCCTGCCCGTCGGCGCGGTCGGACGTCCGGTCACCGTCGCGGGTCAGCGCGGCGAACGCCATCACCCCCAGCACGACGATCGCGGCGGCGACGGCGACGGCCGGGCGGGACCGCCCGCCGAACAGGCGCGCGAGCGGGCCGCCGCGCCGCCCGTCGCGCTCGTCATCCGTCCCCGCCTCGATCACGTCCGCGGGCTCGTCACCGCTCTGCGGCACCGCACGCCTCCCTTTCCTCCACACGGCCGGTCCGGCCCCAGTCTGGATGATCGGAGCGCCCCGTGCCGACTCCGCCACGGCGGAGTACCGTCCAGGTTGTGCAGGCTCATGAACTGGCGAGGCCCTTCCCCGTCACGCGGCTGGACGCCGACGCGCTGGAGGCGGCCCGGATGCTGGCCGAGCAGCGACTGCCCGGGCTGATCGTGGTGGACGACGAGGAGCACCCGGTGGCGGTGCTGCCCGGGTCGCAGATCCTGCGGTTCGTCGTCCCGCGCTATGTCCAGGACGACCCGACCCTGGCCCGCGTCTACGACGAGGGCCACGCCGACCGCATGTGCCAGCGGCTCGGCGGCCGGAAGGTGCGGGACGTGCTGATCCCCGAGAGGGCGCCGCACCTGCCGGTGGTGCCCGGCGACGCGCAGGCGATGGAGATCGCCGCGCTGATGGCCGACGCGCACAGCCCGGTGGTGGCGGTCGTGGACGGCCACGAGCGCGGGCGGGCCCGCCTGATCGGCGCCATCACCGTGTCCGACCTGCTCGGGCGGCTGCTGCCCGCGTCCGCCACCCCGCAGGACGGCTGAGCGCAGGACGGCTGAGCGCAGGACGGGCCCATGGTCGATGGGCCCGGTCCTGCTCCGCCCGCGGGGGCCGCGGGGGCCGATCCGCGGGCGACGGCGGGGTCAGCGGACCTCGGTGATCTCCGGGCCGCGTTCGAAGGGGTCGAAGGTCTGCACCTTCTCCTCCTCCTGCTCCTGCTCGTCGGCCTCGTTGAACTCCTTGGGAACGCGCAGCTCCAGCAGCTCGCGCGGGGGCATGGGGTGCTCGCCGCGGATCACCACCACGTTGCGCAGCACGTCCTCCAGGACCTGCCACTGCTCCTCGTCCTGCACCGCGGCGCCCTGCACCACGGCCTGCAGGAACCAGCGCGGCCCGTCGACGCCCAGGAAGCGGATCAGCTGCGGCGCCCAGCCCTGGTCGATGAACTCCTGAGGGATCTGCTCGCGCACCTCCTGCGGCATCTCCGCCAGGACCTCCTCGGTCAGCGCGGCGGGCACCATGGCCACCATCTCGGGACCGAACGGGCCCTCGCCCTCCTGGACCTGGCCGTTGGCCTGTTCCTGGATGTCCGTGGCGGTCTCACGGCGCACGTCGTCCCAGATGCCGCTGCGCTTGGGCGCGGCGAAGGCCTGCAACTGCATGGCGCTCTCGCCGTACTGGACGAGCACCGCGACCGGCCGGGCGTCCAGCGGGTTGCCCTCCTCGTCGACCTGGGTCGCCTCGAAGTTCACCTGGAAACCCAGCCCCTGCGCCACGGGGACCAGCAGGGACCCGAAGTCCAGCCGCTGCATCTCGGGGTAGGAGTCCTGGGAGTCCCACGGCCCGCTGTCGGAGAGGGCCTCCTGCGCGGGAGCCTCGGTCTCGGCCTCGGTCTCGGCGTCCGCCGCCTCCGCCCGCTCGTCGGCTGTCCGCTCGGGCTCCTCGGCGGGCTTGTCGGCCTGCCGGCGACGTCCAAAAGCCACGACTCACGCTCCTTCGTTACCGTACCGATTATCCGCGAACCCGCCCGTGGAGCCGAAACCGTTGTCCCCACGGGCGGACCCGGGAAGCTGGGCGACCTCGTGGAAGACCGCGTGTTCGACCCGCTGCACGACCATCTGGGCGATGCGGTCGCCGCGCCGCAGCCGGACGGTGGCGCGTGGGTCGGTGTTCAGCAGGGTCACCTTGATCTCACCGCGATAGCCGGCATCGACCGTACCCGGTGCGTTCACAATGGTCACCCCCAACCTAGCGCCCAAACCGGAACGCGGGTGAATGAACGCGGCATAGCCGTCCGGCAGCGCGATCGCCATGCCGGTGGGCACCATCGCGCGCTCTCCGGGGGCCAGTTCGACGTCGACCGCGGCGACCAGGTCGGCGCCGGCGTCTCCGGGATGGGCGTACGCGGGCAGCGGCAGGTCGGGGTCGAGCCGCTGGATGAGCACGTCCACCTTGCTCACGAAGTCACCTCGCTGGTCGGTCGGGCGCCGCCGGGAACCGTCCGAGCGTACCGAGGGCGGCGCGGTGAACGGTGCCGAGCACGCCGCGCCGGAACGCCGAAAGGACTTTACCTACAGCCTGATGACCACTTCCGGGGACATTGCACCGTGTGACGCCTCGATCGCGTAGTGTCACTTTCGTCGTGTTTCGCTTCCGTGGTCGCGGGAGAGGGGGCCGCAGTGAGGCGCCAGGTCGCCGTCCACCGGTCGCTCGACGGCGTCCGGGTCCGGCTGTCGGGCCGGCACGACCTGGGCCGTCCGGTCACCTCGGTGGCGCGGGTCGCCGTCGCCGACCGGCTGCACGAGTTCTCCGCCGGCACCCGCGCCGACGCGCTGGCCTGGGCCGAGGACATCGGCGTGCGGCGGCTCGACCAGGAGTTCCGCATCCAGGGCGGACGGCTGCGCACGGGCCGCACCGCGACCCGCGACCCCGGCACCGGCGTGCGCGAGCCGGTGCTGGCCGCGATATGGGAGGGACGCCGCCACGCGGTGTTCACGCACCTGTACCACGCGCGCCCGGCCGACGCGGTGGCGTTCTTCGACGCGCTGCGGCTCACCGAGCACGACGACGGGATCATCGCCGTGCCGCGCGGCCGCGCCCGCCGCCGCGAGTCCTCGGTCCCGTCGTCACCGGCGGCCTCCGCCATCACCGACGCCATGCTGGTGAAGGAGGTGCCGGGTCTCGGGCTGCTGGAGATCACCGCGCTGGACGCGCGGACCCGGCGGCGCCTGCCGCCGTGGCGGGGCGCGTCGGTCGCGGGCGGGGAGCTGTTCCAGGACACCGTGCCCGGGCAGGGCCTGTACTTCCTGCTGGCGCTGCGGTCGCTGCTGGTCACGGTGCTGCCGGAGGAGCATCTGGCCGAGCGGATCCCCGGACGGCTGGCCGGGCTGGCGGTCGAGGCGGTCCGGTGACGGCCGGGCTGGCGGCCGGGATCGCGGCGGTCACGGTTCCGGTGGTGCTGGCCGTCTCGCTGTGGGGGCACGCGCGGCGTCCCGGGGTGCTCGTCGCTGCGGTCCGGGCGCACGGGACGGTGCCGGGTCCGCTGGTGCGGCCGGTGGCGGCGCTGGCGGTGGCGGCGGAGGCGGTCACCGGCGCGGGGGCCGCGGCGGGGCTGCTGCTGGGCCTGGACGATCTGCTGCGCGCCTGCCTCGCTCTGGCCGCCGTCCTGCTGGGGGCCTACGCGCTCTATGGGACGCACGTGGCGAGGACCCGCCCGCACGCGGTGCCCTGCGGGTGCGCGGGAGACGCCTCGACGCCCATGACCGGCTGGGTCGCCGTCCGCGCGGGCGCGCTGGCGGTCCTGGCGCTGGCCGGTGCCGTCTGGGGGCCGCCCGCCTCCCGTCCCCCGGCCGAGTCGTTGATCGTCGTCGCCATGGGGCTGGTGTGGGCGGTGCTGCTGTGGTCGCTTCCGCCCGCCATGGCGCAGGAGCGGGAGAGGAGCCCGGCCGGATGAGCTTCGAGACCAGTGCGCTGCTGGTGACGTGGGCGGCGCTGCTTCTGCTGGCCCTGGTGGTGGCCGGGCTCGTCCGGCAGGTGCACGCCCTGGGCCGGGGCGCCCCGCGCACCACGCCGCTCGGCCCCGCCCCGGGGTCGCCCGCGCCCGGGTTCGACCGCCTCGGCCCCGGCCTGCTGCTGTTCCTGGACCGCGACTGCGGCGTGTGCGCGCAGGTCCTGGCGGCCGCCGGGACGCTCGGCCGCCCGGTTCGGGCGATCTTCTCCGGCCCGGCGCCGGCCGACGCGGCGCCGGCCGCGGCGACCGTCCTGGCCGACGAGCACGACGGCCTGTTCGCCGCGTACCGCATCCCCGCCACGCCGTTCGCGGTGCTCGTGGACGACACCGGGCACGTGCGCGCCGCCGAACCCGTGGGCTCACCCGAGGCCCTGCGCGAGCTGGCGGCGCGGGAGGCGGCACGGTGATCAGCCTGGAGGACGTGCCGCCCCTGCGCGGCCCCCGCCCGCCGGGCGCCGGACGCGTCCGCCGCCGCGTGCCCGGCGAGCGCCCGCCCCTGCTCGGGCGGCGCGGGCTGCTGGCGGGGCTGGCCGCCGCCGGGGCGACCGCCGGGCTGCACGCGCTCGGCGTGTTCCCGCCCGCCCGGCAGGCCCTGGCCGCCGGTTTCAGCCTGGCCGGCTACTACGACATCTATCCGCGCTGCCCCTCCTACGCGCACGACCACAACTGCTCCCCCGGCTGCGGGCCGAGCCTGGTGTGCCCGACCTGCTGCCGTACCAGCGGCGGGCACAAGGGCTTTCACAAGTCGGGCGCGTCCCACCCGGGCAAGTACAAGCTGCGTCCCAACCAGTGCTACGGCGGCGGGTACGACGGCTGGCTGTGGGCGTACGCCGGCAAGTGCGGCAACTGCAGCGGCGGCGTCACCTGGCGGTGCCACGACGGCTGGAAGAAGTCCAGGCGCGGCAACTGGTACAGGACCATCTGCCGTAAGGCGATGTCGTGCCGCACCACCCCCTCCCCGAAGGAGGCCCCCGTGCCCGACGTCGAGTGGGACGACGACGACTTCGACTGGGTGAAGAAATGACGGTCGCCTCGGACGCGCCCGCCGCGACCGGGCGGTTGCGTCGCGGCCTGACCGAGCCGCTCCTGCCGGTCGCCGCGCTGGCACTGCTCGCGGTGGCCGCGGCGGCGCGGGACGCGACCGTCCTGTGCTGGGCGTCGGTGGGCGCGCTGGCCGGGTACGCGCTGTCGGGCTCGGTCTGAACGCGTAACAGCGAGTCGACGCTGTTCTCGCCAGGTTGGCGGGCTCCGGTACGGCAGGGCGAGGTCCTCGCCGTCTTCACCCTCGGTCTTGTGCTCGGGGGGACGCTCAGCGCGGCGGTGGTGTGGCTGCTGTCCGGCCTGGCGGCGCCCCTGCCGCCGCCCGGGCGCACGGCCGCGATCCTGGTGATCGCGGCCCTGGGTGCGGCCCGTGACTTGGGGCTGGTGTCGCTGCGGCTGCCGCAGAACGCCCGCCAGATCCCGCAGGAGGTGCTCCTCGGCCGCCTTCGCGCGGGCGCGCTCCAGTTCGGCTTCGAACTCGGGACGGGCGTCCGCACCTACGTGCCGGCGACCACCCCGTACGTGCTGGCGCTCGGCCTGCCGCTCAGCCACCAGGGCCCGGCGGCGACGCTGCTGACCGGGGCGGCCTTCGGCGCGGGCCGCGCCCTCAGCGCCGCCCTCACCTATCTGTCCCGCTCCCCCTCCCGCGCCGCCCTCATCGCCCTCCGCCTCCCGGTCCTGGTCAAGACGACCGCCCTGGCCGCGCTCACCGCCCTCACATGGCTCTATCTCGGCTAGAGCACTCGGCGGGAACGACGGCGCGCGGGGCGACGGAGCGGGAACCATCGGGCGGGATGGGGCGTCGGAATGAGCGGGTTTGTTCGCAGGAGGGGCCGGACGTGCACGAGATCGCGTGGATCTGGGCGCCACTCCTGACGCTGCTGTCCTCGCTGGTGACCGCCGACGGCGGGCAGGGCGCGGCGCTGGCCTTCGCGCTGGCCGGGCTGCTGGTGGCCGTCGCGGCGACCGCGGCCGTCCGGGCGGAGCCGCGCGTGTCGCCCGCACGGGTCCGCACGACGCTGCGGGAACGGACGCTCCGCACGGCCTTCCTGCCGCAGCGCGACCCGGACGCGGCGGGACGGCCCCGTCCCAGAGCCCCCGGGGCGGAGATCGCGACCTCGATCCGCTGATCTCCGACTCCCGAAGGGCTTTCACTCATGTTCGTTCTCGACGCTCCGGTGTCGCTCGCCCATGATCTGGTCACCGCCACGGCGGACGCGCTGGGCTTCCTGGGCGACGGGCCGTCCGTGGCGGCGGCGATCGTCGTCGTCACCGTGCTCGTCCGGGGGCTGCTCGTGCCGCTGGCCGTCGCGCAGGCGCGCGGGGAACGGGCCCGCGTCCGGCTGCTGCCCAAGATCAAGGCACTGCGGGACAGGCACGGCAAGGACCCCATGCGGCTGCGCCGCGAACTGCAGGCGCTGTACGCCGAGGAGGGCGCGTCGCCGTTCGCCGGAATCGGGCCGGCGCTCGCGCAGATGCCGGTGCTCGCCGTGATGTACCGGCTGTTCGTGTCGGCCACCGTGAACGGGCACCAGAACCTGCTTCTGGCGCACACCCTGCTGGGCACTCCGCTCGGCCAGAACTGGATCGGCGTCGCCGGGGGCGCCGGGATCCTCGCGCCGCCGTCGCTGGTGTTCCTCGGGCTGTTCACGCTGCTGGCGGCCGTGGCGTGGTGGACGTCCCGGCACGCCGAAGGGCCGCTGCGGCTGCTGCCGTTCGGCACGGTCGTGGTGGCGGCGTTCCTGCCGCTGGCCGCCGGGGTGTACCTGTTGGCGTCCACGACCTGGACGGCCGCCGAGCGCGCCGTGCTGCGCCGCCGGATCGTCATGGCTTGACGCCTCACCGGGCGCGGGTTTCCATGGAAACCGAACATCATTCTGATCGAGGGATGCGGTCATGGCGGCGACCACGGCGCGCACGGCACGCGACATCGACCTGTCGGACCTGAACTTCTGGTCCCGCCCGCCGCACGAGCGGGAGGCCGCGTTCGCCGCCCTGCGCGCCCGCGAGCATCCGGCGTTCTTCCCCGAGCTGAAGCTGCCGTTCATCCGCACCGGGCCCGGCTACCACGCGCTGGTGCGGCACGCCGACGTGGTGGCGGCCAGCCGGGCGCCCGAGATCTTCAGCAGCGAGCCGTGCTCCAACAGCATCGCCGACCTGCCCGGCTACCTGGCCCGCTACTTCGGCTCGATGATCAACATGGACGACCCGCGGCACGCGCGGCTGCGCCGCATCGTGTCGCGGGCGTTCACCCCCCGCGTCCTGGCCAAGCTGGAGGAGGACCTGCGGGCCGAGGCCGTCCGCATCGTCGACGACGTGCTGGCCGACGGACCGGGGGACTTCGTCACCGACGTCGCCGCCCGGCTCCCGGTCCGGGTGATCTGCGACATGATGGGCATCCCCGAGCACGACCGGCCCATGGTGTACGACCGGACGAACATCATCCTCGGCCTGGGCGATCCCGAGTACACCGGCGGACGCCGGTTCGCCCGCGACGGCATCACCCGCACCGGCGTCCTGTACGGCCTCGCCAAGGTGATGACCGCCGGGTACGAGCTGAACCACCTGGCCATGAAGCTGGCCCGGCGGCGCCGCCGCGACCCCGGCGACGACCTCGTCTCCGCGCTGGTCCGGGCGAACGTCGACGGGGAGGCGCTGACCGACCAGGAGATCGGCTCGTTCTTCATCCTGCTCGTGGTGGCGGGCAACGAGACGACCCGCAACGCCATCGCGCACGGGCTGAAGCTGCTCACCGACAACCCCGGGCAGCGGGCCCTGCTGCTGGAGGACTTCGAGGGCCGCATCGGCGGCGCGGTGGAGGAGATCGTGCGGATGGCCACCCCGGTCATCCAGTTCCGCCGCACGCTCACCCGCGACCACGAGCTGAACGGTCACCGCTTCCGCGCGGGCGACAAGGTGCTGCTGTTCTACAACTCCGCCAACCGCGACGAGACGGTCTTCGCGAACCCGGACGTCTTCGACATCACCCGGTCCCCCAACCCGCACGTCGGCTTCGGCGGGCCCGGACCGCACTTCTGCCTGGGCGCCAACCTGGCCCGCCGCGAGATCACCGTGATGTTCCGGGAGCTGTTCGGGCGGCTCCCCGGCATCCGCGCCGCCGGGGAGCCCGACCGGCTCTACTCCAACTTCATCAACGGGATCAAGCACCTGCCGTTCACGTACTGAGCGGCGTTCAGGGCAGCAGGCCGAGGCGTCCGGCGAGCCGGGAGCGGTGGTCGCGGGGCGCGCCCAGCAGCAGCTCGTCGGTCTTGGCGCGCTTGTAGTACAGGTGCGCGTCGTGCTCCCAGGTGAAGCCGATGCCGCCGTGCAGCAGCAGGTGGTCCTTGGCGACGCGGAAGTACGCCGGGCCGAGGAACGCCTGGGCGAGCGCCGCCGCCACGGGCAGCTCCTCGGGGTCTTCGTCGGCCGTCCACGCCGCGTACCGGACGATCGACTCGGCCTGCTCCAGCGTGCAGTGCATGTCGGCCAGCCGGTGCTTGACGCCCTGGAACGACCCCACGTACCGGCCGAACTGCACGCGCAGCTTGGCGTACTCGACGATCGTGTCCAGGCAGCGGCGCATGCCGCCGAGCTGCTCGGCGGCCAGCGCGACCGCGGCCAGGTCCAGGGCGCGGCCGATCGCGGCGTCGGCGTCGGCCGCGGCGATGCGGCGCCCGGGTGTGCCGGCGAGGTCGACGCGGGCCTGCGGGCGGGTGAGGTCGAGCGTCGTCAGCGGCGTCCGCTCGCCGCCCTCGACGGCGAACAGCGCGGTGGCGCCGTCGGCCTCGGCCGCGATGATGATCAGGTCGGCGTCGGCGCCGTCGAGGACGCGCGGCAGGGTGCCGGTCAGCCCCCGCCCGTCCCACGACGGCAGTCGTTCACCGGGCTGCGGCACGGCGAACGTGGCGATCGTCTGCCCGCTCGCGATGCCCGGCAGCAGGTCCTTGGCGGCCTGCTCGTCCCCCGCCGCGAGCAGCACGTTCGCCGCCAGGACGGCCGAGGCGAGATAGGGGGCGGGGGTGAGGGCGGCGCCCAGTTCCTCCATGACCACGGCGACCTCGGCGTGCCCCGCGCCCGCGCCGCCGTACGCCTCGGGGATCGCCAGCCCGGCCAGGCCCAGCTCTCCGGTCATCCGCCGCCACACGTCCCGGTCGTAGGGCTCGTCGGACTCGGCGATCTCGCGGACGCGGGCCATCGGCGCGGTGTCGGCCAGGAACGCCCGCACCGACGCCGCCAGTTCCCTCTGCTCCTCGGACGGGATCAGCCTCATCGGCCCGCCACCTTCGCCTGCGTGCCGACCTTCAGCTCGCGGAACGGCACGTCCCGGTCCACCTGCGGCTCGCGCGGCAGCCCCAGCACCCGGTCCCCGATGATGTTGCGCATGATCTCGTTGGTGCCGCCGCCCAGCGCCATGCCGGGCGCCCACGACAGCGCCCGCGCGATCCTGCCCTCGCCGGGCCCGGCGTAGGCGACCGTCTCCGGGCCGAGGATCTCACTGGCCGTGTCGGCGGCCGACAGCGTCAGCTCGGCCAGCAGCAGCTTGGCGACCGACCCGCGCGCCCCCGGGTCGATCCCGGCCTTGACCTCCTGCGACAGCCGCGCGCTGAACAGGTCGAACGCCCGTTCCCGCACGTACAGGTCGACGAGCAGGTCGCGGACGGCCGGGTCGGCGAGCAGCCCCCGGTCGCGCGCCGCCGCCGACATCGCGTCGAACGAGGCGGGCCGTTCGGTGCGGGCGGCGCCCATCCCGATGGACACCCGCTCGTGCAGCAGCGTGGTGACGGCCGCCTGCCAGCCGCCGTTCACCTCCCCCACCACCCGGTCGGCGGGGACCCGCACGTCGTCGAAGTACACCTCGTTGAAGTGCGCCTCGCCGGTCATGTCGCGCAGCGGCCGGACGGTCACGCCGGGGTCGTGCATGTCCACGATGAACATCGTGATGCCCCGGTGCTTGGTGGCGTCCGGGTCCGTCCGCGCGATGAGCAGCCCGAAGTCGGCCTGCCGCGCCACCGACGTCCACACCTTCTGCCCGTTGACGACCCAGCCGTCGCCGTCGCGGACGGCCCGGGTCTGCAGCGACGCCACGTCCGACCCGGCGCCCGGCTCGGAGAACAGCTGGCACCAGATCTCCTCGCCGCGCAGCAGCGGCGGCAGGTGACGCCGTTTCTGCTCCTCGGTACCGAGCGACAGGATCGTCGGCCCGCACATGCCGAGGCCGATGCCGAACACCCCGATCGGCAGCGTGAAGTCGCGGGCGGCCTGCTGGAAGGCCCGCTCCTCGGCCGCCGACAGGCCCTGCCCGCCGTACGCGGCGGGCCAGGTGATGCCCGAGTACCCCGCGTCGTACAGCCGCGCCATGAACGCGCGGGCCGTGGCCAGGTCCGGATCGGGCGGCAGCTCGCGGGTGTTGGCCTCCAGCCAGGCACGCGCCCGGCGGCCGTACTCCTGCAGGTCCGTCACAGGGCGGCTCCTCCCAAGGTTGTCAGCGCTCACTTACGCTAGCGCGTGCCCCTCCGAAACGGAACGCCATTCGGTGTACCCCGTGCGGCGCGGGTCAAGGAGCGGGGGCCAGGTCGACGTCGACGGTGAGGGGGGAGGTGCCGTCCTCGACGGTCAGGTCGGCGATGCGGCCCGCGGCGGCCAGGTCGGCGGCGGCGATCGCGGACGCGGCGGCACCGCGCACGACCGCGCGGGCCACGTCGGCGCGCATGGACGCCTTGGCCTCCGACTTGGCCTTGCGGATCTGCCGCAGCGCCGCGGCGGTGGCCGCCAGGACCGACGGGTCGCCGCCCCCGGGCAGCTCGGCGGCGACCGGCCAGGCGGCGCGGTGCACCGACCCGTCCCGCCACCACGACCAGACCTCCTCGGTCACGAACGGCAGGATCGGCGCGAACAGCCGCAGCAGCACCGACAGGGCGGTGCGCAGCGCCGCGCGCGCGGACCCGGCCGCGGCGCCGTCACCGTAGGCGCGGGCCTTGACCAGCTCCAGGTAGTCGTCGCAGAACTCCCAGAAGAAGCGCTCGGTGCGCTCCAGCGCGCGGGTGTAGTCGTGGTCCTCGAACGCGGCGGTGGCGTCCTCGACGACGTCGGCGAGCGCGGCCAGCATCGCCAGGTCGAGCGGCTCGCTCACGGCGTGCCCGCCCGGCTCGCCCAGGCCCAGCACGAACCGGGACGCGTTGAGGATCTTGATGGCGAGGCGGCGGCCCACCTTGATCTGGCCGGTGTCGAACGCGGTGTCGGTGCCCAGGCGCCCGCTCGCCGCCCAGTAGCGCACCGCGTCCGACCCGTGCTGCTCCAGCAGCCCCAGGGGCGTGACGACGTTGCCCTTGGACTTGGACATCTTCTTGCGGTCCGGGTCCAGGATCCAGCCCGACAGCGTGGTGTCGGTCCACGGCAGCGAGTCGTGCTCCAGATGCGCGCGCACGACCGTGGAGAACAGCCAGGTACGGATGATCTCGTGCGCCTGCGGGCGCAGGTCGTAGGGGAAGACGCGGGCGAACAGCTCCGGGTCGTCCTCCCAGCCGCCGGCGATCTGCGGGGTGAGCGAGGAGGTGGCCCAGGTGTCCATGACGTCCGGATCGCCGGCGAAGCCCCCGGGCTTCCCCCGCTGGTCCTCGGTGTAGCCGGGCGGGGCCTGGGCGGACGGGTCGACCGGCAGGGCGTCCTCGGGCGGCGTGATCACCTCGCCGGGGACGGGCTCGCCGTCGCCGTCCAGCGGATACCAGACGGGGACCGGCACGCCGAAGAACCGCTGCCGGGAGACCAGCCAGTCGCCGGCGAGCCCCTCGACCCAGTTCTCGTAGCGGACGCGCATGTGCGGCGGATGCCAGTTCAGCTCCCGGCCGCGTGCCAGCAGCCGCTCGCGCAGCGCCGCGTCGCGGCCGCCGTTGCGCAGGTACCACTGCCGGGTCGTGACGATCTCCAGCGGCCGGGTGCCCCGCTCGTAGAACTTGACCGGGCGCACGACGCGGCGCGGCTCGCCGTCCAGGTCGCCGGACTCGCGCAGCATCCCGACGATCTCCTGCCTGGCCGCGGCGACCGTGCGGCCCGCCAGCCGGGCGTACGGCGCGGCGGGCACCCCGGCCGGCGGGTCGGCGGCCAGCCGGCCGTCCCACCCGATGATCGCCCGGGTGGGCAGGTCGAGCTCGCGCCACCAGGTGACGTCGGTGACGTCGCCGAACGTGCAGATCATCGCGATGCCCGAGCCCTTGCCGGGGTCGGCCAGCCGGTGCGCCACGACGGGGACCTCGACGCCGAAGACCGGCGTGCGGACGGTGCCCCCGAACAGCTCCCGGTAGCGCTCGTCGTCGGGGTGCGCGACCAGCGCGACGCAGGCGGGCAGCAGTTCGGGACGCGTCGTCTCCACGTACACGGGCCGGTCGCCGCCGTGGAAGCGCAGGCGGTGGAACTCGCCGGGGTGGTCGCGGTCCTCCAGTTCGGCCTGCGCGACGGCGGTGCGGAACGTGACGTCCCACAGCGTGGGGGCCTCGGCCCGGTAGGCCTCGCCGCGCGCCAGGTTGCGCAGGAAGGCGCGCTGCGACGCGGCGCGGGCGCGGTCGCCGATGGTGGTGTAGAGCAGGCTCCAGTCGACCGACAGGCCGACCCGGCGCCAGACCTCCTCGAACACCCGCTCGTCGATCGCGGTGAGCCGCTCGCACAGCTCGATGAAGTTGCGGCGGCTGACCGGGATCGGGCGGCGGGGGTCGGGCTCGGCGGGCGGCTCGAAGTCGGGCTCGTACGGCAGCGAGGGCTCGCAGCGCACCCCGAAGTGGTTCTGGACGCGGCGTTCGGTGGGCAGGCCGTTGTCGTCCCACCCCATCGGGTAGAACACCGCGCGGCCGCGCATGCGCTGGTACCGCGCGATCGTGTCGGTGTGGGTGTAGGAGAAGACGTGGCCGACGTGCAGGGACCCGCTGACGGTGGGCGGCGGGGTGTCGATCGCGTAGACCTCGTCGCGGGGGCGGTCGCGGTCGAACCGGTAGACGCCGTCGGCGTCCCAGCGGCGTACCCACTTGTCCTCCAGGCCGTCCAGTGAGGGCCTGGCGGGAACGTCGGGGATGCGCGGCTGTCCGGTCATGCACCAATGGTAGGAACAACGCCGCTGGTCCGCGCGTGAATTAACGCCCCGTCCCGGGGGACGCTCCCGGTCGCAGGACGGACTTCCCGTGCCCGGTAGGGGGCTTCCGGTAGCGTCGGGGCGAGTCAGGACAACGGGAGGACGAGCATGGCCGAGAAGGGCGACATCGGCTGGCGGATCGTGGCGGGGGCCGCCGCCTTCGCCGGCGGCTTCGCCGCCAGAAAGGTGATCACGCTGGCCTGGAAGAAGACCACCGGCAAGGAGCCGCCGACCAATCCCGAGTCCCCCGAGGTCGCGCTGAGCGAGGCCGTCGGCTGGGCCGTGATCATGGGCGTGGGCATGGAGGTGGCCCGGCTGCTGGCCACCCGGGCCGCGGCGCGGCAGTGGGCCAAGGGCACCGGCGAGCTGCCCTCCCACCTGAAGGTGGACGTCTGACGCACCCCTATTGGATAGGGGGTCCAGCGCCCGCGTATCGTGGTCGGTCCCGCACCGTCGGAAGGGACCGGCCACGATGCCTTTTCTGGACGCGATCAGCTTCCCGCACGAGGACGAACTGCGCGCCGAGCGCCGCAGGATGATCGAGACGATGGCGGAGCTGTCGGACGAGGAGTTCCAGTCGGGGCGGACGCTGTGCTCCCGGTGGGCGCCTCGCGACGTCCTCGCCCACGTGATCTTGCTGGACTACCCTCTGGCGTCCTACCTGCCGCACGGCCCGCGCATCAACGCCGCCAACCAGGCCCAGGTCGAACGCGCCCGCCGGCTGTCGCGGGACCGGCTGATGGAGTGGGCCGCGCACTGGGCCGACCGGCCCAGCGTCACCAGCCGCGCCGGCGCCGCGTTCCTGCTCGGCGACCTCGGCATGCACCACCAGGACGTCCTGCGCGGACTGGGCCACGAACGGACCGTGCCCGACACGGTCGCCACCGCCATCTTCCGTGAGGGGCTGCAGCTGAGCCTGTGGCTGAACCGTCGCGTGCTGCGCCACCGCCTCGTGCCCACCGACGGCCACCGTCCCGTGGGGCGGGGCCCGGAGGTGCGCGGCACGCGGGAGGCGCTGGGAATGTGGCTGGCCGGACGCGACTCGGTGAAGGGGGAACTGGAGTTCGTCTGACCGGCCCGCGGCCCGCGGCTCCGGCCCGGCCGGTCACAGGCGCCGCCCTACCGGTCAGCGGCGGCGCCCGGCCGGTCAACGGCGGCGCCGACCGGGCCGTGGACCCTGGCGGTGCGGCGGCCGATGGCGGGAACCACCGCATCACGACCAGGGTCGGCCCGTTCGGTCACCAGCCTCGGCGGGCCGGCCCGGCGGGGAGGGGGTCAGTCGCCGGGCGGAGGCGGAGCGGGCGGCGGGAGCTGCCCGGAGCCGGGCGCGGGGCCGGGCGGCGGCAACCGGCCGGGGGAGCCGTCGTCCGCCGCCTGCCGGGCGGGGGCGTCCAGCCCGGCCCGCGGGGGCGGCACGGACCGCGTGAACGGCGACGCGGGCGGCTGGGCGGGGGTGTGGCGTCGCAGGTCGGCGCGCACGGCCTCGGCGACACGCCTGGTGGCGGTCCGGTTGAGGGCGGCCCCGGCGGCGGCGCCGGTGAGGAACGGCCCCAGCGTGCTCATGCTGCGGCCGAAGGAGCGCATCAGCCGTTTGCGCAGGGCCACCTTGGCGGCCGAGCCCAGCGCGTTGGTGAACGACCCGCTCTCCATGGGATGGATGCCGCGCTGCCTGCCCCAGGCGGTCAGGAACGCCGCGGCCCGCGTGGCGCCCGAGCCCTGCACGCGCAGCCCGTACACCTCGTGCAGTTCGGCGATCAGCTTGACCTCGATCGCCGCGACCACGAGCGTCTCGGCGGCCAGCTGTGCGGGGGCGGTGAGCAGCAGGGGCGGGGCGGCGAACTCGACCGCGGCCAGCGCGCCGCCGGCCGCGCCCACCGCCGTGGTGGCGTTGCACGCCACCCGGACCAGGCTGTCGGCCAGTTCCTCGCCCTCCAGCCCCCTGTGGTGGGCGCGCAGGGTCTCCAGGTCGCGGACGGGGATGTGCGGCGCCGCCGCGGTGAGCGCGTCGGCCAGCAGCCGGCCGCGCGCCAGACCCGCGGCACCCGCCCTGCGCACGCTGCCCGCCAGCAGGTGGGTCAGCCGCGCCAGCAGGCGGCCGCGGGTCTCGCCGTCCATGTCCTCGTCGGCCGACAGGCGGCCGATCAGCGTGCCGATCTCGGCGGAGGAGTCGGTGGCGCGCTCGGCACCGGCCTCGCCCGGCCGGACGGGGGCGCGGTCGCCCGGCCCGGCGGCCTCGCCGCCGCCATCCGGGTCGCCCGGCGGGACGGCCGCCCCGTCGCTCGGCGCGACGGCGTCGTCGCGCGGCGCCTCGTGCGCCGCGCGATCGTCGTCGTGCTCGCGCCCGCGGTCTCCCGTCACCGGCCGCTCCTGCCCATCACGCCGCCGGAACACCTCAGGCGGCGCACTCGCGGCAGACGGGCTGGCCGTTCTTCTCGGTGGCCAGCTGGCTGCGGTGGTGCACCAGGAAGCACCGGCTGCAGGTGAACTCGTCGGCCTGGCGCGGCACCACCCGGAAGGTGAGCTCCTCGTTCGACAGGTCGGCACCGGGAAGCTCGGCGACCTCGCCGGCGTCCAGGTCCTCGTCGATGATGCTCGCGGCCTTGTCGGCGCGGCGGGCCTGGAGCTCCTGCAGGCTGTCCTCGCCCAGTTCGTCGTCTGTCTTACGCGGGCTGTCGTAGTCGGTCGCCATCTTCTATCTCCATCCCCCTCAGTCCTTTATGCGCCCCGTCGCGCGGATCTAACGCTCGGGGGACTCGTCTTGTGCCCGATCCGGGCGGGAAATTCTGTCACGGGTAGTGACCCCTGACACGCAAGACGCGACCGGTCCCAGTCGTGACACCGGTCACCGGGATCGATCCCATATGTGTGTCGTCGGTCACATGTCCGGCCGGGCGTCACGGCGTCCATCAGTACCGGGACCCCCGGCGGGGCACCCCGCGGCGGCCGGATCATACCTGTCCCGTAGGGCTTGTGCGCACCGGCCGCACCGCGCGGCGCGCGGCCGTGTCCGGCCGTCCGCGCCGGACGTGGCATCTTGATCGGTCCGGAGCGAACCGGAAGCTGCGGTGAAACGTCTGACCTAACGCGATATCGTGCCCGCCGAGGTTGGGGCGCGCCGCGTCGCGGGCCGCCCGGCCACCGTCGGGAGGGCCGGTACGGGGCCGGCGTTCACCACGCGGCACATCACTGCGGGTCACTGGAGGGTCAGATGCCGGATGCCGCTCCCCTGGAGCCAGGCGATCCCCGGGTACTGGGACGGTACGAGGTCGTCGGGCGCCTCGGCGCGGGCGGACAGGGGTCGGTCTTCCTCGGCCGCGCCCCGGGCGGCGAGTACGTGGCGGTCAAGCTGCTGCACGCCGCGATGGCCGGCGACCCGTCCGCGCGGGCCCGCTTCACCCGGGAGGTGTCGGCCGCGCAGAAGGTCGAGCCGTTCTGCACCGCCCGGGTGCTGGAGGCCGATCTGCACGGCGACCAGCCGTACGTGGTCAGCGAGTTCATCGACGGCCCGTCCCTGCACGACGTGGTGGCGCACAACGGCCCGCGCGGGCCGGAGGAGCTGGAGCGGCTGGCGATCGGCACCGCGACCGCGCTGGCGGCCATCCACGAGGCCGGCATCGTGCACCGCGACTTCAAGCCCAACAACGTCATGCTGGCGCCGGACGGCCCGCGGGTGGTCGACTTCGGCATCGCCCGCACCGTCAACTCCCAGGAGAGCGCCGTCACCGCCACCGGCATGGTGGTGGGCACCCCCGGCTACCTGGCGCCCGAGCAGCTCACCGGGGCGCCGCTGACGCCCGCGGTCGACATCTTCGCCTGGGGCGCGACGATGGTGTTCGCGGCCACCGGCCAGTCGCCCTTCGAGGCCGACACGCTGCCGGTGATCATCAACCGGATCCTCAACGACGATCCCGACCTGTCGGCGCTGCCCGCCGGGCCGCTGCGCGACCTGGTGGGCCGCTGCCTGTCCAAGGACGCGGGGCTGCGTCCCCCGGCGGCGCAGCTGCTGCTGAACCTGCTGGGGCACGTGGGCGCGGCGCCGTCGGGCGCGGCGGCGGGCCGCCAGGACCTGCTGGACCAGGGCACCCGGATCGCCGCGCAGCTGCCGGCGCCGCCGCCGGTGCCGCCCGCCCCGCCGCGGCACAGCCCGCCGCCGCAGCCGATCACGCCGCCGCCGATGCCGATGAACGCGGGGCCCGGGCACGCGGGGCCGACCACGCCGCCGCCGCAGCCGATCACCCCGCCGCCGATGCCGATGTACCAGCCGGCCGCCGGCCCGGGGGCGCCGCCCCGGCCGCAGGGGCCGGGAGGGCCTTACCCGCCGCCCGCCCCCCGGTCGTCCTCGTCGTCCGCGCCGGTGATCATCGGTGTCGGCTGCGTGGTGCTGGTGCTGCTGGTGGTCGTGGTGGTGGTGATCGTGGCGCTGGCGTCCAGCGGTGACGACGACCCGGACCCGACGCCGACCTACACGCCGCCGACCTACTCGCTGCCGTCGCCGAGCTCGTCGGCGTCGATCAGCGCCGAGAACGGCATCACCGGCACCTACACCGGCACCGGGTACCAGCCCGGCGCGGGCTCGGGACGCACCACCTTCCAGACCCGGTTCTTCCTGATCCGCAGCGCGGGCAACGCCACCTACACCTACAGCAACGGCTCGAACACCTGCCGCACCATGCTGTCGCTGCAGCGCAGCATCAGCACCGACAGCAAGATCGTCTACCGGGAGTCGCCCATCAGCGGGCAGTCGGCGACCGAGTGCGCGGCGGGCTACGTGACGTTCCAGCCGTCGTCGACCGGCGTGTACCTGCGCTGGGAGTGGCGCGAGACGTCGGACACCAGCGACAACGCGGCGGCGTACGGCACCGTGTTCCGGCAGTAGGTCCGCGATGGCGGAAATCGCCCCGCTGCGCCCGGGCGATCCCGAACGGCTGGGCGCCTACCGGCTGACGGGGCTGCTCGGCGAGGGCGGCCAGGGCTCGGTGTACCTGGCCGAGGGCGACGGCGGCGACCGTGTGGCGATCAAGCTGCTGCACGCCCGGTTCAGCGGCGACGCCAAGGCCCGGTCCCGGTTCGCCGCCGAACTCCAGGTGGCGCGGCGGGTGTCGCCGTTCTGCACCGCGCGCATCCTGGACGCCGACGTGGAGGGCGACCGGCCCTACATCGTCAGCGAGTACATCGACGGGCCGTCGCTGTCGAAGGTGCTGGCCACCAAGGGTCCGCGTTCGGGCGGCGACCTGGACCGGCTGGCGATCGGCACGATGACCGCGCTGGCCGCCATCCACCAGGCCGGGGTGGTGCACCGCGACTTCAAGCCCGCCAACGTGCTGGTCGCCCCGGACGGGCCGCGCGTGATCGACTTCGGGATCGCCCGGGCGCTGGACGCCACCGGCACCATGTCCAGCACCGCTGTCGGCACCCCCGCCTACATGGCGCCCGAGCAGATCACCGGCGGCCGCATCGGCCCGCAGGCCGACGTGTGGGCCTGGGGCGCCACGATGGTGTACGCCGCCTCCGGCCATGCCGCGTTCGGCCAGGACTCCATCCCCGCGGTCATGCACCGCATCCTCAACCTGCCGCCGGACCTGGGCGCGCTGACCGAGCCGCTGCGCGGCCTGGTCGCCCGTTGCCTGAGCAAGGACCCGGCCGCGCGGCCGTCGTCGCAGCAGGTGCTGATGCAGCTGCTGGTGCTGGCCGGCAGCCTGCCGGGGCCCGCCGCCGAGGCGGCGCCCGAGGCGCCGGCCGCGATGCTCAACCAGGGCGCCGAGGCGGCCGCCACCGACACCCGTCTGGGCCTGGCGCCGCCGGACTCCGCGTACGCTCCGGGCGGCCCGCAGGCGACGCCTCAGCCCGCGCAGGGCGCCTTCGCGCCGCCTGCGCTGCCGCAGGGGTTCCCGCAAGGCGCTCCGGCGGGTCCGGGGCCGCGGGCACCGGGCACGCCGGGCGGTGCGTGGACGCCGCCGCCCGCGCCCGGCCGGCCGGGCAACGGCCCGGTCGCCCATCCCTCCTGGCAGCAGCTGCCGTCGGCGACGTCCCCAGGCGGCTCCGGCGGCCGGTCCCGGCGGCGCGGCATCGGCGTGCTGGCCGCGGGCGGCGGCGCGGCGCTCGTCGCGCTGGTCGTCGGCGCGAGCGTGGTCCTCACGCAGATGAACGGCGACGAGAACCGGCCCCCGGCGCCCCAGGAGGGCGGCGAGGCGCGGCTGGCGCTGGCCACGCCGACGTCCACCAACGGCGAGATCGACCCCTCCCACGCCGGGCTCGGCACCGAGCGCTTCCTGTCCAAGCAGCTGTTCACCGGGCTCACCGAGGTCACCCGGGACGGCACGAGCCGGCTGCGCCTGGCCCGCAGCATCACCCCCGACGACGCGTGCCGCCAGTGGAAGATCGAGATCAAGCCGGGCACCACGTTCTCCGACGGGGAGCCGGTGGACGCCGAGGCGTTCGCCCGCGGCTGGGCCCGTAACGCCAGGAGCGTTCAGGCCAACGGGTTCCTGATGTCCGGCATCAAGGGGTACGTGGCGGTGTCGGGGGGCCGGTCGCAGACCTTCGAGGGCGTGCGGGCGTCGGGCAACCTGCTGCAGGTGGAGCTCGACGGGGCCGACTGCGAGTTCGACGAGCGCCTGGCCGACCCCGTCTTCGCGCCGGCGCCGAAGGACGCGGGCAAGCAGGACAACCGGTCCTACAACCTCAACCCGATCGGCAACGGCCCGTTCAAGCTGCAGTCCTACCGGGCGAACCAGGAGGCGGTTCTGGTCCGCAACGAACGGTGGGCGTTCGGCAGGACGAAACTCGACGGCGTGCGGGTGCAGTTGTCGGCGAACCCGGCGCTGCGGATCTCCTCGTTCGCGGCGGGCTCGGTCGACTGGATCCCCGTCGGCACCGACACGACGCGTTCGGCCCGGACCGAGCGGAACCTCCAGGTCCGCCCCGCCATGTCCCAGCGGCTGCTGATCCCGATCACCACGCGCGGGCCGATGCGCGACCGCCGGGCGCGCCAGGCCGTCTCGTACGCGCTCGACCGCAAGCGGATCGGCGACACCGCGATGCACGGGCTCGGCCGCCCGGCGATCGGGCTGGTGTCGCCCGCCGTCCCCGGGTTCGCGGAGAGCGGCCGCTGCCCGGCGTGCGAGCGCCAGAACACCGCTGAGGCCAGGCGCCTGGCCGAGGCGGCGGGGCTGGGGCCGGGCACCGAACTGAACATCTATTTCCGCGAGACCGGCACCTACCGGGTCTGGACGCAGGCGGTCGCCGAGCAGCTCAAGCAGGTGCTGGGCTGGGAGGTGACCCTGCGGGCCGTCCCGATCGAGGACTACCGGCAGTTCACCAAGGAGATCACGGCCAAGGACGCCGAGGGCCTGATCGCGCTGGGCTGGCAGCCCGACTACCCGTCGGCGTACACGATGCTGCAGCCGCTGCTGGGCGGCGACCAGATCGCCACCGCCGACAACGGCCGGACCAACTACGGCGGCTGGAAGGACGCGACGTTCGACGCCACCCTGGCCAGGGCCATCACCACCCGCGACGAGGCCAGCCGCACGCGCGGCATGCTGGCCTCCGAGAAGCGCGCCCTGGACGACATGGCCATCATCCCGGTGCTGACGGACATGGACGGGGCCCTGGTGTCCGACAGGTTCACCGGCCTGGGCCTCGACCCCGACGGCGACCCGACCGTGGCCACCGCCGCCCGCAAGTAGCGGGCCCCGTCTCGGCCATAGGCCCCGCCGCGGAAACGGGGCCGTCGCGGGCGGGGCCGGTCAGCCGAGCGGCAGGCGCACCGTCACGATGAGGCCGCCGCCCGTGCGCGGCGCGGCGTACACCGTGCCGCGGTGGGCCAGCACCACCGAGCGCACGATCGACAGCCCCAGCCCGGCGCCCTTGGCCGACTCGACCCGGTCGGCGTTGAGCCTGCGGAACGGCTCGAACAGGCGGTCCACCTCGTAGGCGGGCACGACCGGGCCGGTGTTCTCCACCTGCACGGTGGCGTACCCGTCCAGCACGCCGGTGCGCACCCAGACCTCGCCGCCGTCGGCGTTGTGCTTGACGGCGTTGTCGACCAGGTTGGACACCAGGTGCTCCAGCAGCACCGGATCGCCCAGCGTCGTGCCCGTGGTCAGCTCGGGGTGGACGGTGACGTCGTTGTCGTGCTCGCGCTTGCCGTGCGTCTCCAGCACGGTGGCGGCGACCTCGGCCAGGTTCACGGGGGTGCGGGTGGTGAGCTGGCGTTCGCTGCGGGCCAGCAGCAGCAGACCCTCGATCAGCCGTTCGTGCCGGGCGTTGGTCGCCAGCAGCGTGCGGCCCACCGTCTTCAGGTCGTCGGACGCCTCGGGGTCGCCGAGCGCCACCTCCAGCAGCGTCCGGTTGATCGCCAGGGGGGTGCGCAGCTCGTGCGAGGCGTTGGCGACGAACCGGCGCTGGGAGTCGAACGCCTGCCCGAGCCGCTCCAGCATCGCGTCGAAGGTGTCGGCCAGCTCCTTGATCTCGTCGTCGGGGCCCTCCAGCGCGATGCGCTCGTGCAGGGTGCTCTCCGACAGGCGCCGCGCGGTCGCGGTCACCTTCTGCAGCGGGCTGAGCGCCCGGTCGGCGACGAAGTAGCCCAGCACCAGGGCGATGATCCCGACCCCGGCCAGCGCCACCAGCGACCGGCTGACCAGCCGCTTCATGGTGAGCTCCTTGAGCACCTCCGGGTCCAGCGGCGGCCCGGACGGCGTGTAGATCACATAGCCGCGCGGGAACACCGAGTTGAGGATCGAGCCGACCAGGAAGTAGGTCACGAACAGCAGCAGCGCCCCGGCCATGAAGAACAGCAGCCCGTACAGCACGGTCAGGCGCAGCCGCACGCTCACCCGGCTCGGCAGCGCGCGCACGTCGGCGCCGAAGGACGCGCCGCCGCGGCCGCCGCCCCTGCCGCCGAGCGGCAGCGGGTTGGGCCCGGTGGAGCCGTGCCATCCGCCCTGCCCGCTCCCCTGCCATCCGCCGGGGACGGGGCCGGGACGCGTCGCGGCCGGCTGGACGTCGGCGGGCGGCGGGGCGTCGCCGGTCGCGTTCTGGGATCCGGAGGGCCGGGTCACAGGCGGTACCCCACTCCCGGGACCGTCTCGATGATCGGCGGGTCCCCCAGCTTCTTGCGCAGTGTCATCATCGTGACCCGCACCACGTTGGTGAACGGGTCGATGTGCTCGTCCCATGCCTTCTCCAGCAGCTGCTCGGAGCTGACCACCGCGCCGTCCGCGCTGAGCAGCACCTCCAGCACCGCGAACTCCTTACGGGTCAGGTCGACCGTGCGGCCGTCGCGCTGCACCTCGCGGCGGGCCGGGTCCAGGGTGATCCCGGCGCGCTCCAGCACCGGCGGCAGCGGGGCGGCGGCGCGCCGCCCGAGGGCCCGCACCCGGGCGATCAGCTCGACGAACGCGAACGGCTTGGCCAGGTAGTCGTCGGCGCCGATGGACAGGCCCTCGACCTTGTCGTCCAGCTCCCCCGCGGCGGTGAGCATGATGATGCGGGCGGGGTAGCGGCGGGCGACCAGCCGCTTGCAGACCTCGTCGCCGTGCACCCTGGGCAGGTCGCGGTCGAGCACGATCACGTCGTACTCGTTGACCCCGGCCCGGTCGAGCGCGCCCGCGCCGTCGTAGGCGACGTCCACGGCGAGCGCCTCACGGCGCAGCCCGGTGGCGATCGCGTCCGCGAGGACCCGCTCGTCCTCGACGACCAGAACACGCACTTCGTCTCCTCCTCGGCCTACGGCCCGGCCACGGCATCAGGTATCCCACGTCCACCGTAAGACGCCGGTAAGTTCCCTGGTCAGCGGCGCACTGGGGGGTATGTGAGGTTGCAGTGAAAATTTCATCCCGAAACAGGTTTATTTCAAGCGTAGGTGTGGGTAAGGGTGGCCTGTTCCCGGGAGGAGGTCCATGGGCGAGTTGTCACGTGCGATCCAGCAGCGGCTCGACGACGCGTACGAGTCGCTGCGTCACGCCCACGCCGTCGGCGACACCTACCTGGTCGACATCCGCCAGGAGGAGATCAAAGAACTGCGCCGGATCGCAGCGAACCACGACATCGGCCTCGAGCCGTCCCGCTGCGACTAACGCGCGGAGAGCTGGGAGCAGTGTGCCCACGGAAAGCGTGGGCCGCTGCTCCCCGCCTTCTCTCCCAGGGGGACGACCCCCTGGAACCCCCACACGGACCTGGGAGCAGTGTGCCCACGGAAAGCGTGGGCCGCTGCTCCCCGCCTTCTCTCCCAGGGAGACGACCCCCTGGAACCCCCACACGGACCTGGGACCTCCACAGGGTCTGTGACGCCCCGCCGGAGGTTCAGTCGCGGGCGGGGTCCAGCGGGGCCAGCAGGTCGTGCAGCTCCTCCCACAGGCCCGGCGCGGCCGCGATGACCAGTTCGGGGCCCGCGGGGGCGCCGTTCAGGCCGTCGACGCGGCCGCCCGCCTCCCGCACGACCAGCGCGCCCGCGGCGACGTCCCACGCCTGGACGCCGCGTTCGTAGTACGCGTCGACCCGTCCGGCGGCCAGCGAGCACAGGTCCACGCTGCACGAGCCGCCCCGGCGGATGTCGCGCACGTTCGGCAGCACCCCGGTGAGCACCTCGGCCTGGCGGGCGCGGCGCCGCGCCTCGTACCCGAACCCGGTGGCCACCAGCGCCCGGTTCAGCGGGACCCCGGTGTTGCAGCGCAGCTCGCGGGTTCCGGTGGCGGTGTGCAGCAGGGCGCCGCCGCCGCGCGCCGCCGTGTAGGTCTCGCCGCGGCGCGGCATGTCGACCGCGCCCGCGACGACCTCGCCGTCCACCTCGGCGGCCACGCTGACCCCCCAGTCGGGCAGGTCGTACAGGTAGTTGACGGTGCCGTCGATGGGGTCGATCACCCAGCGGACGGCGCTGCCGCCGGCCCGGGTGCCGCCCTCCTCGCCGAGGAAGCCGTCGTCGGGCCGCTCCTCCCGGATCCGGTCGATGATCAGCTTCTCGGCGGCCCGGTCCATCTGCGTGACCACGTCGGTCGGGCTCGACTTGGTCTGCACCACGTCCGGCCCCTCGGCCGGACGCTTGTCGACCAGCATCCGGCCCGCCTCGCGGGCCACGGCCACCGCCAGTTCGAGCAGCTCCTCGGGCAGGCTGCGCACCCTCATCCCCCTCATCGTGATCTCGTCGTCGCCCGGCGGCCGTCAGCGGCCCGCAGCCGGGGCGGTCCCGCCGGCCGGCTCGGTGATCAGCTCGCGGGCCAGCGCGGCGAAGCGCGGGTCGGCGCCGGGCGTCGGGACGCGCTCGAAGCGCAGGCCCAGCGCGGCCGCCTTGTCCGCCGCCTCGACGTCCAGGTCGTACTTGACCTCCATGTGGTCGGAGACGAACCCGATCGGCACGACCGCCACCGCGCCGACGCCCTCGCTCGCCAGCTTGTCCAGGTGGTCGCAGACGTCGGGCTCCAGCCACGGCTGGGCGGGCGGGCCGCTGCGGCTCTGGTAGACCAGCGCCCACGGGCGGCCGGGCGCGGCCCGGTCGGCGACGGTCGCCGCGACGTCCTCCAGCTCGGCGACGTAGGCCTCGCGGCCGGGCTGCGCCAGCGGCACGCTGTGCGCGGTGAACACCAGGCGGGCGTCCCGCGGCAGCCGCGTCAGGGCGTCGCGCACCCCGTCCACGAACGGGTCGACGAACCCGGGGCGGCGGCAGTACACCGGCAGCTTGTCGATCTGCGGGGCTCCCGGCACCTCGTCGCGTGCCCGGGCGATGTCCTCCAGGTACTGCTGGTGCGTCGAGTAGCCGCTGTAGGCGGAGGTGACGAACGCGGCGGCGCGCCGTACGCCGTCGGCCGCCATCTGGCGGACCGTGTCGGCCAGGTACGGCGTCCAGTTCCGGTTGCCCCAGTACACCGGCAGGTCGATGGAGTGCGCGGCCAGGTCGGCCTCGATGGCCGCCTTCAGCCGCCGGCACTGCTCGTTGATGGGGCTGACGCCCCCGAACAGGTGGTAGTGCTCGGCGACGTGTTCCAGGCGCTCCCGGGGGACGTTCCGGCCGCGGGTGACGTTCTCCAGGAACGGCATCACGTCGTCGGGTCCCTCGGGCCCCCCGAACGACACCAGGAGCAACGCGTCGTAGTCACTCATAGGCGCTGTCACTTATCGGCTCGCTCCGAACGCGGTCATGGTTCCATCCAACCAGCCGCGTCCCGATGCCGTGCGCGCCCCCGGGGTGAACGTCCGGCGGCCCCCCGGTGACGGGGCGAGGCCTTAGTCGTACCGCACGGCGTAGGCCCTGGCCAGGTTCAGGACCTTCTGGACGTACCAGTCGGCGTGGTTGTAGGCCCAGATCGCCTTGTAGAGCTGCCGTCCGCCCTTGCCCCCGCCGTGGGCGCACAGGTAGCGGGAGGCGGCGGGGATGGCGTCGTAGGGGTTCATGATGTCGGCCTTGCCGTCGCCGTCCCCGTCCACGCCGTAGGAGCGCCACGTGGACGGCAGGAACTGCATGGGGCCGAGCGCCCCCGCGCTGGAGCGGCCGGCGTTGCGGCCGTGGTCGCTCTCGACCTGGCCGATGGCGGCGAGGACCGTCCAGGACAGGCCGGGGCAGCTGCGGGCGGCCTCCTTGTAGAGGTCCAGGTAGCTGCCGGGGCGTCCGCCCGCCTCGGCGGGGGCCTGGTAGCGCCGCTCGTGCAGGTTCACCACGTCGGCGTCGCGCCCCAGGATCCTCTTCACCGAGCCCGCGAGTTTCGCCGTGTCCACGCCGGGTGCGTTGACCATGACCGCGACGTTGGGCACCAGGCCCATGTCGGTGCCGGTCTTCCTGTCGACCAGCATGTCGATGCCGGGCAGCCCCAGGGTGCCCGACCCGCCCATCTCCAGTTGCGGAACGGTGCGAGCCACCACCGGGTAGCGCGTGCCCTGGGCGAGGCGCAGCTGGTCGGCCGCCGCGGTGGAGACCACGAACCGGCCGGCGGCCAGCGCCTCCCACAGCTCGTTGCGCTTGGCGGTGCCCGGCGGCGTCCAGGACCGGAACTGCGACGGGTCGACGGCGAAGGTGTTGATCCCGCGTCCCTGCAACTGCACCGCCCCGCCCGCCACCGCGATGACGTCCTGCACCCGGCGCAGCTTCCCGATCCTGGCGATCTCGGCCCGGCCGATCGGGCCGCCCCGTGACACGGCCAGCACGTCCGGGGGGACGACGCGCCGCAGCGGGGCGACCTGGCGTTCGTCGGCGACGTTGGCGACCGGGCCGCCGGGGACGCCGGTCGGCGGGCTCTGGGTGCGCGACGCGGCGTTCCGGGACGTGCCGCGTTCGTCGTCGGCGTTCAGCGCGACGTAGACGCCGCCTCCGAGGTTCCCGGCGCACAGCACGGCGATGCCGGCCACGGCGACCGTCAGCCCACGGCGGCGGCCGCGTGGGGGGTGAGGCGTCGCCGCACGGGCCCTCTCGGCCTTCTGCGACGTGTTCGCCTGCTCGGTGCGTTGCGGCCGGGTGGGGGCGTGCGGGGGTGGGGAGGAAGCCACAACCATTCCCAACGAGAGTCGCTACGGCTTGGTTACCGGGTCTTTTCGGTTGTTACGTCCAGGTAGCGTGATCACGTTCTGACCTCGGGATCACTTCACGGGTCGCGGCACGGGGAGGCGGCGGTGCGCCGCCGCGCGCTCCGGTGCGACGTGGGGGGCCGGAGGGGTCGAGGTTACCCGGGAGTTCGCCCGGGCGGGGAGAGGGGTCCAGGGTTGGCCAACGCGTACCGGGAGCTGCTCGCCGTTCCCGGGGCCCGGCTGTTCGTCGCCGCGGGCCTGGTCGGTCGCATGTCGATGTCCATGGTGGGGATCGGCGTGGTCCTGCTGGTGTCGGCGGTCACCGGTTCGTACGGCGTCGCGGGCGCGGTGTCGGCGACGATGTCGCTGGCGTACGCGGCCGGCGGGCCGGTGAGCGCCCGGTTCGCCGACCGGCACGGGCAGCACCGGGTGCTGGTTCCGCTGGCGCTGGCCAACGCCGCCGGGTTCGCCGCGCTGATCCTGTGCGCCGAGTTCGCGCTGGCCACCTGGACGCTGTTCCCGGCCGCCGCGCTGGCGGGGGTGACGCAGCCGTCGCTGGGCGCCTGGGTGCGGGCGCGCTGGTCGCACGTGCTGCGGCAGCGTCCCGCGCGGCTGAACGCGGCGTTCTCGTTCGAGTCGGTGGTCGACGAGACGATCTTCGTGGTGGGTCCGCTGCTGGTCACGGCGCTGGCCACGGGCGTGCACCCGGCGGCCGGGCTGGGCGCGGCCGCCGCGTTCACCCTGGTGGGCTGCCTGGCGCTGGCGGTGCAGCGGGCCACCGAGCCGCCGCCGCGGCCGCGCGAGGCGGATCGGGGCGGCGCGCTGTTCGGCAACCCGGCGCTCATGGTGCTGGCGCCGGTGTTCCTGATGCTGGGCGTGGTGTTCGCGGCGATCGACGTCAGCGGGGTCGCGTTCGCCGAGGAGGAGGGGCACAAGGCGCTGGCCGGGGTGCTGCTGGGCTGCTACGCGCTGGGCAGCGGCGTGGCCGCGCTGTGGTACGGGGCGCGGGCCTGGGAGAGCCGCCTGGACCGGCGTTTCCGCGTGGGGCTGGTGCTGCTGGCCGTGGGCCTGGTGCCGCCCGTGCTGGTCGGCGATCTGTACCTGATGATGGCCGTGGTGTTCTTCTCCGGGCTGGCGATCTCCCCGACGGTGATCCCGGGATACGGGCTGGTGGAGCGGCTGGTGCCGCCGCACCAGCTGACCGAGGGCCTGGCGATGGTGTCGACGATGGTCGGGGTGGGGCTGGCGTTCGGGTCGTCGATCGCGGGCCGGGTCGTGGACGCGCACGGGGCCGACACCGCGTTCCTGGTGCCGCTGGTCGCCGCGCTGGCGGCGGCGGCCGTGGGGCTGGCCGGGACGCGGCGCCTGCGCACCGGCTAACCGTAAACATGAACTTTCCTCATGAACGGCGGGACGAGTAGAGTCCTGCCATGTCCCCCACGAGCACGCAGACCTGGTGGAACTGGGCGGGCAACCAGCGCGCCGTCCCCTGGCGCGTCCTTGCCCCCCGCGACACCGGCGAGGTCGCCGCCGCGGTCCGCGCGGCCGCCGACGAGGGCCGCACCGTCCGGATGACCGGCACCGGCCACTCCTTCACCGGGGCGGCCGTGGCCGAGGGCGTCCTGCTGCGCCCCGACCGCCTCAGAGCCGTCCGCTCCGTCGACACCGCCACCCGGCTGGTCACCGTCGAGGCGGGACTGCCCCTGCACGCCCTGAACATGCTTCTGGACGAGCACGGGCTGGCTCTGGCCAACATGGGGGACATCCAGGAGCAGACCGTGGCGGGCGCCCTGCAGACCGCCACGCACGGCACCGGCCGCGACGCCGCCGGGCTCGTCTCCCAGGTCGCCGCGCTGGAACTGGTGCTCGCCGACGGCAGCGTGGTCACCTGCTCCCCCGACGAACGTCCCGACCTGTTCGACGCCGCGCGCGCGGGCCTGGGCACGCTCGGCATCGTCACCGCCATCACCTGGCGCACCGTCCCCCGCTTCCTGCTGCGCGCGCAGGAGCAGCCGATGCGCTGGGACGAAGTGCTGGCGCGCACGGACGAGTTCGCCGAGGCCAACGAGCACTTCGAGTTCTACTGGTTCCCGCACACCGACGGGTGCCTGACCAAGCGCAACAACCGCGTCGAGGGCCCGGCCAAGCCCGTGCCGAAACTGCGGTACTGGCTGGACGACCAGTTCCTGTCCAACACCGTGTTCGGGGTCCTGAACCGCGTCACGCACCGCGCGCCGGCCGTCACCCCGCGCCTCAACGCCGTGTCGGCCAAGGCACTGGGGGCGCGCACCTACAGCGACACCTCGTACAAGGTCTTCACCAGCCCGCGCACGGTGCGTTTCAAGGAGCAGGAGTACGCGATCCCACGCGAGGTGCTCCTGCCGACGCTGCGCGAGCTGCGCGCCCTGTTCGACAAGCGGGACTGGCGCATCAGCTTCCCGATCGAGGTGCGCCTGCTGCCGCCCGAGGACGCGTGGCTGTCGATGGCCCACGACCGCCCCACCGCGTTCATCGCCGTGCACGTCTACCACCGCGACCGGCACGAGGAGTACTTCCAGGGCGTCGAGGAACTGATGACCGCGGTCGGCGGCCGCCCCCATTGGGGCAAACTCCACACCCGCGACGCCGCCTATCTGGAGACGGTCTATCCGCGCTTCAACGACTTCGTCGCCCTGCGCGACGACCTCGACCCCGACCGCCGCTTCGCCAACCCCTACACCCGCCGCGTCTTCGGCGACTGATCCCGGCTCGCGGTCAACGCGGGGTCGAGTCGGGGTTCGGGCCGGTGTCGGTGTCGTCTTGGCCGCCGCCGGGATCCTCCTGGCCGCCGCCGGGTGTGCTGGGCGGAGCCTGGGTGGGCGTGCGGGACGGCGTGGACGTCGTCGGGCGGGACGACGGCACCTGCGGGACGCTCGTGGTGGGCGTGGGGCCCGGCTCGGAGGACGCCTGTTGCGTGGGGTCGGTGGACGGGCCGGTGGACGGAGTGGACGGGCTGTCGGTGTCCTGGTCGGACGTGGCGGGCGTGGGCGTGACGTCGCTTCCGCCGCCGTCGCCGCTCGCGCTGCCGCCGCCGAACACGTGGTTGAGGGTCGTGCCCTTCTCGGCGCTGTTCCCGATCGGCTTTCCGGTCTGCCACTCGTAGAGGCTGATGCCTCCCATGACGATGGCGAACACGACCGCCGACGACAGCAGAAGCACCTTCCAGCGCTGCCGGGCCCACAGGACCGTGGCGTCGAACGCGGTCCGCCATGCGGCTGCCCTGACGGCCTCATCCCCCGCCTCGTCGACGAGGGTGCCGGCCACGGCCTGCGTGGGGTCGGCCACGGCGTGCGGCACCGGGACGTCGATACGTGTGGCGTTGGGGTCCGACCCGCCCGGCGGGTACAGGGCGCCCGGGTCAAGGCGAGTCGCGTTGGGGTCGGACGGGCGCGTGCTCAGGTCCGGGCGTGTGGCGCCGGGGTCGCTGACGAGCAGCGCCGGGTCCGCGGGGTGCAGTCCCTCGGGCCAGACCACGGTGCGCGTGGGGTCGGCGCTGGTGGCCTCCCGCACCGCCTCCCGCGCGGTCTCCTCGTTCTTCTCCTGGAGCTGTTCCTTGCCCTGGTCGAGGTAGTACTTGCAGACCGCGGTGCCCGCCGTGGACGCCACGCTCATGAAGGCAGCGCCGAGGATCGTCCCGTACACGCCCAGGTACGACGCTCCCCAGGCGGCGGCCAATGTGGCGACACCGCTCGCGATGAGCTGGGTGGTACTGACATCCGGCAGCCGTCGCTGCATCGACGCGCTTCCCCCTAAAAATTCGTCCCACACAAACCCGGTAAAGTCCCGCAAACCGAAACTAACGGCACTCTGCGGGTGTTCCAGACACGGACGTGACGATCGCAACTGCCGCGCCGGGACGCGACGCGTGCGGCGGGACTGGAGCCGCGGGCTCGCATCGGGCACAGTGTGGAAAAGGATCCACAAGAATCAGGCAGGGCGCCCCCGGCCGGACCGTCGCACGGGCAAGCTAGGTCAGGTGCCCTCTTCAGCCTCGTGAAGAGGGCTTCGAGAGCGGCGATGTTCGGACATGCCGGGTACGGTGCTGGCAGCAGGTGTGTCCGAAAGAGAGACTCGGGATTCCGGGGGAAGGGCACGCATGCGCCCTCAGTGCCGTCAGGAAGGGCAGGAAGGACACGCATGCAGGAGCTGCGCCTCGTCGCGGTCAGCGAGGACGGTACGTACCTCGTCCTGGCCACCGCGGGCCGAGGCACCCGGTTCACCCTGCCCGTCGACGATCGGCTGCGCGCAGCGGTCCGTGGGCACTTCTCCCGCCTCGGCCAGTTCGAGATCGAAGTGGAGAGTCCCTTGCGCCCCAAGGAGATCCAGGCTCGCATCCGGTCCGGCGAGACGGCGGAGGAGATCGCCGAGTCCGCCGGGATCCCGGTGGAACGCGTCCGCTGGTTCGAGGGTCCGGTCCTGCAGGAACGCGAGTACATGGCCCAGCAGGCCCAGCGGGTCGCGGTGCGCCGGCCGGGCGAGTCCACTCCCGGGCCGCCGCTGGGCGAGACCGTCGAGGAGCGCCTCGGCCGGGGCGGCGTGGACCTCGAGGACGTCGAGTGGGACTCCTGGAAGTGCGAGGACAACACCTGGCGGGTGCGCCTGTCGTTCTTCGAGAACGGCCGTCCGCACGCCGCCGAGTGGGTGTTCGACCCGCGGCGCCGGCACGTGTCGCCGCTGGACGAGGTCGCCGCGCGGCTGACCGCCGTGGACTGGGACGACGAGGACGACTCGCTCGGCGACACCGTCACGCCGCTGGTGCCGCGCCGTCCCGCGATGAAGGTCGTCAGCGACGCGCGCGAGTTCGGCCTCGGCCCGGCGCCGGTGCCCGGCCCGGCGGCGCGCGGCATTCCCGCCGGGTACGAGCCGCCCGCCGAACCGCCGCTGCGGGCCGCCGTGCCGACGCGGATCGTCGAGCCGCGTCCGCAGCCGCTGTCCCTGCCCGAGGCTCCGGCCGCGCCGCCGCGCGAGGCGTCCGTCCCGCCGCCGCGTGAGGAGCCGGCCGCCGCCGCGTCGCCGCCGGGCGAGGGCGCCCTCGCCGCGTCCCCCGCGCCCGCCCAGGAGGCGCCTCAGGAGCCGCAGGAGCCGCCTCAGGAGGACGAGGCGGCCGACGCCGGGGCGCAGGAGGCGCCCGAGGCCGCCACCGCCGAGCCGGAACCCCGGCCGGAGGAGGAGCAGCCCGCCGCCGAGGCCGCCGAGGCTTCCGAGCACGCCGAGGACTCCGAGGCCGCCGACGCCGAGGAGCCGCAGGACGAGCCCGCCGAGGCCGAACCTCAGCCCGCTGCGGCGGAGGCCGCCACCGAGACCGCCACCGAGGCCGCGACTGATGACGAGGCCGAGGCCCAGGAGGCCGAGGAGGCGCCGCAACCGGAGGAGGCCGAGGCCGCGCAGGCCGACACGCCGAAGAACGAACCGGCCGAGCCCGCCGAGCCCGAGCCTTCCGCCGCAGCCGAGGAGCCGCAGGCCGAGACCCCTGCCGAGCCGCCAGCCGAGATTCCAGCGGAGGCCCCCGCCGCAGCCGCCGAGCCGGAACCGGCGGCCCCGCCCCAGGAGCCCGCCGCACCCGCCGCAGCCGCGCCCAAGCCGGCCCCGCCGCAGCGTCCCGCGCACCAGCCCGCACGTCCCGCGGCCAAGAAGAAGTCGGCGGGACGCGCCGCCATGCCCGCCGCCCAGGTGGACAAGCCCGGCACCGGAACGCCCGCGGGCGACGCCCCGGCGCCGCAGCGGCCCGCGCGCAACCGCCGCCGCGCCAAGGGCAAGCGCGCGTCCGTGCCGTCCTGGGACGAGATCATGTTCGGCGCCCGCCGCCCCGACTGAGCGGCCCCCGGCCGGGCGGCGCGGCCACATCCGGCCGCGCGCTAGCGTTCGGCGCCGGGGTCGTCGTCCAGCCTGGGGTCGTCCTCCAGGAAGGGGGCGACCCACTCGGGGGTGATGCGGGCGGCGAACGCCACGGCGTCGTCGTGCGCCATGTCGATGGCGGGGCAGGCGCCGTCCCCGGCCCCGACGGCGACGACGAGCGTCGACAGCCTGAGCCTGCGCTGGAACAGCGTCTGCCGGATCCGCCAGCCGACCACGGCGCCGTGCTCGACGACCACCTGGCGGCGCCGCAGCGAACCCGACCGTACGGTGAGACGGGCCTCGTCCGTGGCGTGCCCCAACTGCCGGTAACGGTCCAGGCCCAGCGGTATGCCCAGCAGGGCCAGCACGACACAGCCGTAGGCGACCGTGGGCCGGCCCGCCAGCAGCGCCAGCGCCGCCAGCCCGAGCGGGGGCGCCGTGGCACGCACGACGCGGCGGCCGCGCGCCGCTGGCGGATGCCCCACCAGCGGGGCGGGGGTGGAGCCGAGCACCCGTTCCGCCAGGTCCACGGCGAACGGACGCGGGGAGGCGGGCAGCAAACGGCCGCGATGCGACGCGTCCCCCAGGCCCGTCACCAGGGCGCCCAGGCGCGTCACCCGGGTGAGGCGTTCGAACGGGTTGTCGGTCAGTTCCACCCCGCGCAGGCGGCGCCGTTCCAGGGACACGCTGCGGCGCGTGACCAGTCCGCGTTGGGCCACCACGGAGCCGTGGCGCTCGTACACGGTGAAATCCCAGTTGAACAAGGCGAACGCCACCACCGACATCACCGGCATGGCCAGGACGAACAGCACCGCCACGGTGACGACCACGGCCGTGGGCAGGCCCACCACGTCGTGGCCCACGTTCTCGACGCGTTCGCGCGTGATGAGCCCCAGGTCGTCCCCGAGGTTGTAGAGCGTTCCCAGGAAGCTTCCCGCGAGCGCGAACGGCGTCAGCAGGTAGGCGCCGCTCAACGGCGCGTACAGGAACCAGCGGGGACGCATCCGCGCCAGTACGCGTTGCGGCGCGCGCACCGGTTCCTCCGGGGACACGGTGTGCGCGGTCAGCAGGAGGCGGCGCAGCCGTTCGGCCTCCTGGCGGGAGACGGCGTTCAGCACGCCCTCTCCCCCGTCCGCGCCCGCGTCGATGTGCACGATGGCCAGTCTCAGCAGCCGGTGCGGAAGCGCCGCGCTGATGTCGACGCCGCGGATGCGGTCACGCGGGATCGTCTTGACCGAACGGCCGACGAGGGCCCGGCGCAACTCCAGGCGGTCGTCGTACAGGGTGTAGGTGAACGTCGCCCAGCCGGCCACGTGCACCAGCAGCCCGAACGCCAGCCCCGCCAGGGTGAAGAAGAACGCCGTGGACAGCCCGCCCACGGCGAGCCCGGCCGCGCCGGCCGCCAGCAGGGCGATCAGCTCGCGGACGGCGCCAACGACGAACGTCAGCGGATGCAGCCGTGCCGCGTGCGGCCGCGCGGCGGCGGCAGCGGCGGCGTCCCGGTCCTCGTCGCGCGTGGTCACGTCGCGTCGTCGCGCAGGTCGTGCGCCCGGTGGGCGAGCTGTTCGGCCAGCCGCGCCGCCACGTCCACCGGCAGCCCCGCCACCTCGGACGACCCCGCGTGCGAGGCGGTGTTGATCTCGATGGTGGCCAGGCCCAGCAGCCGTTCGATCCAGCCCTGCTCGGTGTCGACGGTCTGGATGCGGCTCACCGGGACCAGCAGCCACTCGCGGCTGAACCAGCCGGTCCGGGTGTAGACGACGTCGGCGCTCACCTCCCAGCGGTGCACCCGGTAGCGCCACACCGGCGTGACGGCCGTCATGAGCACCCCGGCGGCGACCACCACGACCGGCAGCCACCAGGCCCGTTCGCCGAGCCAGCCGAGCAGGCCGTCCCAGCGGCGCGTGCCGTCCCATTCGTCGACGAAGGCGGCCACGCCCCAGGCCAGCCCCGAGGCCAGGCCCCACAGCAGGGTCGACTCGATCGCCCAGTGCGCCATGGCGCGGCGCGCCACCCGGTGCGCGGGCGGCCGCAACCGCGGCGGGTGCGGCGTCCCGCCGTCGGGCTCGTGGGTGCGCCGCACCGTCGTCACGTCCCCGAGTTTATGGCCCCCGGCGTCTCACCAGCGCACGGCGCCGGCACCCGCCGGCGGAGTCCGCGGCCGTGACGGCGATCTCAGCGTTCTGTCAGCCCCGTGTGCGACGGTGGTCCCGGACGCCGCCGCGCTGCCAGCGTGCCGTCAGCAACGGCGGGAAAACTGGATGCGCGGCGCACCGGACAGCGCCTAGTTTGTCCCGTCGCCACCGCGGCCGGACGGCCGGCGAACGACCATCCCCGGCGAGCCGGTGACCGCCGCCCGATTCGCTGACCGACCCCTATCGGCTGACGAAGGAGCGAGGAGTTCCCTCATGACCCACGCCATCCGGGCCGACGGCCTGGTGAAGCGGTTCGGCGAGACGCAGGCCCTGGCCGGCGTCTCGTTCACCGTCGAACCCGGCACCGTGCTCGGGGTGCTCGGCCCCAACGGCGCCGGCAAGACCACCACCACCCGGATCCTGGCCACGCTGCTCGAACCCACGGCCGGCACCGCCGAGGTCGGCGGCTTCGACGTGGTCCGGCAGGCGCACCAGGTGCGCCAGCTCATCGGCCTGACCGGGCAGTACGCCGCCGTCGACGAGATGCTCACCGGCACCGAGAACCTGGTGCTGATCGGGCGGCTGCTGGGCCTGCCGCGCCGCCAGGCCAAGGCGCGCGCCGCCGAGCTGCTGGAGCGCTTCGAGCTGACCGACGCGGCCGAGCGCGCCGCCAAGACCTACTCCGGCGGCATGCGCCGCCGGCTCGACCTGGCCGCCAGCCTGGTCGGGCGGCCGCAGATCCTGTTCCTGGACGAGCCCACCACCGGCCTGGACCCGCGCAGCCGCGGCGGCCTGTGGGACATCGTGCGCGGCCTGGCCGACGACGGCGTCACCGTGCTGCTGACCACCCAGTACCTGGAGGAGGCCGACCAGCTCGCCGAGGACATCATCGTCATCGACCGCGGCACGGTCATCGCGCACGGCAGCTCGGACGAGCTGAAGGCGCAGGCCGGCGGCCAGGTGCTGGAGGTGCGGCCGGTGCACGAGGCCGACCACGTCACCGTGGCGCGGGTCGTCGCCGAGCTGACCGGCGACTCCCCCGAGGTGCGCGACGGGCTGGTGTCCGTCCCGGTCACCGACCCGGCGGTCATGCCCGCGGTGGTGCGCCGCCTGGACGACGCGGGCGTCACCGTCGGCGAGCTGTCGCTGCGCAAGTCCAGCCTGGACGAGGTGTTCTTCGCCCTGACCGGCCACCACACCGACGAGGTGGAGAAGGCGTCCGGCGAGCTGCCCGAGAACGAAGGAGCCACCGTATGAGTGAGCCGCAGCGGCGCGGCGCCGCCTGGACTGACGAGCCTGCGAGGAGGGAAGGCGGCGCCAAAAAAGCGCCGCGGAGGCGAACGGGGGACACCGTATGAGTGTGAGTGCCGCGACGGCCGCGGCGGGCGGGCTGGGCCGTCCCGCGCCGACCCGGCGGGTGACCGCCGGCGCCACCGTCCGCCACGTGGCCACCCTGGCCTGGCGGAACCTGGTGCAGATCAAGCACAACCCGATGGAGCTGCTGGACCTGTCCATCCAGCCCATCATGTTCGTGCTGCTGTTCGCCTACGTGTTCGGCCCGCCGATGGCGGGCAGCGTCGAGGCCTACCTGCCCATCGTGATCCCCGGCATCATCGCGCAGAACGCCCTGTTCGCCGGGATGACCACCGGATACGGCCTGAACGTGGACATCACCAAGGGAGTGTACGACCGGTTCCGCAGCCTGCCGATCTCGCGCGGCGCCCCCCTGGTCGGCCGGATCATCGCCGACACCGTCAAGCAGGCGTGGTCGATGCTGGTCCTGCTGCTGGTCGGGTTCGCCATCGGGTTCCGGCTCGAGACCGGGCCGCTCGGCCTGCTCGCGGCGTTCGGGCTGATCCTTCTGTTCGCGCTGCTGTTCACCTGGATCTCGGTGTACGTCGGGGTCAAGGTCAACGAGCCGGAGAAGGTGCAGATCTTCGGTTTCACGATCATCTTCCCGTTCACGTTCCTGAGCACCGCGTTCATCCGGCTGTCCCCGGGCACCCCGGACTGGCTGGCGTTCGTGATGCGCAACAACCCGCTGACGCAGCTGGTGGAGTCGATCCGCGGGCTGCTGGTGGGCGGTCCGGTGCTGGCGCACGCCTGGATCGCCGTGGCGTGGGGCCTGGCATTCATGATCATTTTCGCCCCGCTGTCCATCCGGGAACTGCGCCGCCGCGTCTGAGGCGGTCCGGGCGTCCGGCTCCCCCGGGCGGCGCGTGCCGAGCGCGCCGCCCGGCTCAGGCGCCGGGATGCCCGTCGGAGGGCGGCGGCAGGACGTCCTCGGGGGCGGGTGGGCGCGGAATGCCGAACTCGCTGAGCACGTCGCCGAAGGTCCGCTCGCGGCCGCGCCGGTAGGCGGCGGTGTACGCCGCGTCGCCGAGGGCCGCGCGGGCGGCGCGCTCGGCGGCCAGCGACTCGGGGAACGACAGGTCGGGCATGCCGCGCAGCGCGTCGGCGGTGCCGATCAGCACGGCGGCGCGTTCGGGGTCGTCATCGGCGAGCGCGACGTGCGCCATCGCCACCAGCGCGGCGGCGACCGCCATGTGGTCGAACGCCTCCACCCCCTCGCGCAGGGCCTTCTCCAGACGGGGCCGGGCCCGCTCGGCGTCCCCCCGGGCCAGGTCCAGGAACGCGCGGGAGGTCAGCACGAGCGCCCGCAGCAGGCCGTGCGAGTGTCGGGCCAGCAGGTCCTCGGCGCGGGCCAGGCGGCGCGACGCCTCCTCCGGCTCCCCGGCCCGGCGCAGGAGCTCGGCCAGCTGCTGCTGGACGAGGCCCGTCCCCTCCTTGGCGCCCGTGCGCTCGGTCTCGCGGAGGGCGGCCGTCAGCAGTTCCTCGGCACGGGCGCGGTCGCCGAGCAGGAACACCTGGCGCGCCAGCGCCAGCGTGGCGTGCAGCCGCATGGCCGTGCCGCCGCCGAGCGCCTCGCTGAGCTCCATGGACTGCTCCAGCGTCGCGACGGCCTCGCGGCCCCTGCCCCGGCGCGCCTGCAGCTCCGCCCGCGCCGTCAGCACGAACGACAGGCCCCACCGGTCGCCGATCGCGCGGAACTCGGCGATGGACTGCTCCACGTGCTCCTCCAGCCCCTCGGTGAGGCCGAAGCCCATGCCCATCTGCACGCGGGCGAAGCGGGCGACGCCGCGCACCCAGGGGTCCGGGTCGTCCATCAGCGACTCGATCGCGGGGAACCGGTCGGGGTTCCAGCCTGACAGGTGCAGCTCCAGGGTCGCCAGCATCAGCCGCAGCACCGGATGCGACGGCTCCTCGCCGAGCTGCTCGCAGATGTCCCGGGCGCGCAGCAGCCACTGCGTGACCCGGGAGTTGTCCACCATGTCCAGGGACGTCATGGCGCCCATCGCCAGGGCCACCGCGGTGCTCTGGTCGGTGGGCAGGCCGGGCAGCCGCGCCACGTCCTCCAGCGCGTCGGCATGCTCGCTCAGGTTGCCGCGCAGGAACCAGTACCAGCCGAGCGCGGCGCAGAACCGCACCGCCAGGGCCGCCTCTCCCGCGGAGATCGCCCAGTACAGCGCGGCGTGCGTGTTGTCGTGCTCGGCCGCCAGCCGCGCCAGCCAGTCGAGCTGGTCGTGGCGGAACAGGCGGGGCTCGGCGGTCTCGGCCAGGCGCAGGAAGTGCTCGGCGTGCGCACGGCGCAGCCGGCCCTCCTCACCGGCCTCGGCCAGGCGCTCCAGCCCGTAGGCGCGGACGGTCTCCAGCATGCCGTAGCGGGGCTCGCCGCCGTCCTGTTCGACCATGGACACCAGGGACTTGCCGACCAGGCCGGTGAGCACGTCCAGGATCTCGGCGCGGTCCAGGCCGTCGCCCGCGCAGACCGCCTCGGCGCTCTCGAGGGTGGCGCCGCCGGTGAACAGCGCCAGCCGCCGCCACAGCGCCCGCTCGGCGTCCGACACCAGCTCCCAGCTCCACTCGACGACCGAACGCAGCGTCTGGTGGCGGGGCAGCGCGGTGCGGCTGCCCCCGGTGAGCAGCCGGAAGCGGTCGTCCAGGCGGGCGGCGAGCTGGGCGGGCGTCATGGCGCGCAGCCGGGCGGCGGCCAGCTCGATCGCCAGCGGCATGCCGTCCAGCGCCCGGCAGATGCGCGTCACGTGGGGGGCGTTGGCGCCGGTCACCGTGAAGCCGGGACGTACGGCGGCGGCGCGGTCGGCCAGCAGCCGGACGGCCGGGTAGGTCATCGCCTCGGCGGCGCCGGCGTCGGGGGGCGGCGGCTCCAGCGGCGGCACCGGCCACAGCGCCTCGCCGGTGATGCCGAGGGGTTCGCGGCTGGTGGCCAGCACGCGCACGCCGGGGCAGCCCGCCAGCACCCGGTCGGCGAGCCGGGCCGCCGCGTCGAGCAGGTGCTCGCAGTTGTCCAGCAGCAACAGCAGGCGTTTGCGCGCCAGGGCGGCGACCAGCCGGTCCAGCGCGTCGGCCTGCTCGGGCAGCAGCCGGTTCGCCGTGCCGATCAGCGCCGTCTCGCGCATGCCGAGCGCGCCGAGCACGGCGGAGGGCACCTCGGCCGGGTCGACGATCGGCGCCAGCTCCACCACCCAGACCCCGTCGGGCATCCGGTCGAGCATCCGCCGGCCCGCCTCGACCGACAGCCGTGTCTTGCCGGACCCGCCCGGTCCGGTCAGGGTGACCAGCCGCCCGTCGCCGAGCAGCTCGTCGACCGCCTTCAGGTCGTGGTCGCGGCCGATGAAGCTGGTCAGCCGGGCGCGCAGGTTGCCCTGGCGGCCGGGCTCGGCCTCGTCCCAGGACGTACGCGCGGGGACGCCGGACGACTCGCCGGAGGCGCCCTCGGCGGGCGCGCCGTTCGCGGGCGGCGGCGAGGCCGCAGCCGGACGCGGAGCGGCCGGGACGAGCCCGGAGTCGCGGCGGAGCACCGCCAGGTACACCGCCTCCAGGTCGGGCGAGGGGTCGACGCCGAGCCGCTCGCCGAGCAGGCTCCTGATCGACTCGTACTCGGCCAGGGCCTCGGCCTGGCGGCCCGCCCCGTACAGGGCCCGCATGAGCCTGCCCCGCAGCGGTTCGCGCAGCGGCTCGGCGGCGGCGAGGGCCTGCAGTTCGGGGATCAGCTCGGCATGCCGCCCGAGGGCCAGGTCGGCGTCGATCCGCTCGTCCAGGGCGGCACGGCGCAGCCCCTCCAGGCGGGCGGCCGGTCCGTCGGCGAACGGCAGCCCGGACGCGTCGGCGAGCGCCGCGCCCCGCCACAGCGCGAGGGCCGCGCGCAGCTCGGCGGACCGGGCGGACGGGTCGGCCAGGCCGTGGGCCCGGCGGATCCGGGCCTCGAAGTCGTGGGCGTCCACCGCCTCGGGCGGCACGGCCAGCCGGTAGGCGCCGCGGCGCGACTCCAGGCGGTCGCGCCCGGCCCCGGCCTCCTGGAACGCGGCGCGCAGCCGGGACACCAGCGACTGCAGCGCGTTGGGCGCGCCGTGCGGGGCGCGTTCCTCCCACAGGTCCTCGATGAGCCGTTCGGCGGGCACCATCCGTCCCGCCTCCAGCGCCAGCCGGGTCAGCAGCGCCCGCAGCCGCGCGCCCCCGATCTCGACGGGACGGCCGTCCGCGACCACCTCCAGCGGCCCCAGGATCCCGATCCGCACAGCCCGATTGTCCTCCATCGCCCCGACGACACGGCCCGACCCGGTGAACGACTCCATCGGGCCAAACTGGCACATTGCCGCAGCGGCGCCGCAACCGGAAATCGGCCGCGAACACCTGACGCCCCGGCGGCCGGTGGGCCGCCGGGGCGTCAGATGCTTCTGCCCGGGGTGTCGCCCCTGGGGGCAGGGCTCCGCCTGGGATCAGGCGGCGTTCTCCTTGGTCTTGGACTGGGGCGGGGCGTCGGCGAGCGCGGCCAGCTCGAAGTCGGCGCGCGGCTGCTCGATGATGCCCAGCGAGACGGTCTCGCGCTTGAGGAACAGCGCCAGCGTCCAGTCGACCAGGACCCGGATCTTGCGGTTGAGCGTCGGCACCCGGGAGCCGTGGTAGCTGCGGTGCATGAACCAGGCGGGCCAGCCCTTCACCCGGAAGCCGTAGGTGTAGGCGACGCCCTTGTGCAGGCCGAGACCGGCCACCGCGCCCACGTTGTTGTGGACGTACGGCTTGAGGGACTTGCCGCGCAGCGACCGCACCAGGTTGTCGGCGAGCACCTTGGACTGGCGCACCGCGTGCTGGGCGTTGGGCGGGCAGGTCATGCCCTCCTGGGTCAGGTCGGGGACGGCCGCGTTGTCACCGGCGGTGAACGCGCGCACCAGGCCCTCGACGGTGAGGTACTCGGTGGCCTTGACGCGGCCGCGCTCGTCCAGCGGCAGGTCGCTGCCGCGCACGACCGGGGCGGCCTTGACGCCGGCGTTCCACACCAGCGTGCCGGCGGGGAACCGGCTGCCGTCCGACAGCTCGATCTCGCCGTCCACCGCGGACTTCAGCAGGGTCTTCAGCTTCACGTCGATGCCGCGGCCGCGCAGCTGCTCGGCGGTCCACTTGCCCATGTCCGGCCCGACCTCGGGCAGGATCCGGTCGGCCGCCTCCACGAGCACGAACCGCAGGTCCTCGGCGGTGACGTTGCGCATGTACTTGACCGCGTGCCGGGTCATGTCCTCCAGCTCGGCGACCGCCTCCACGCCGGCGAAGCCGCCGCCGACGAACACGAAGGTCAGCGCCTTGCGGCGGATCTCCTCGTCCCCGGTGGACTCGGCGATCTCAAGCTGCTGGAGCACGTGGTTGCGCAGGTGGATGGCCTCGCCGACGGTCTTGAGGCTGATGCCGTTCTCGGCCAGTCCGGGGATCGGCAGGATCCGCGGCACCGCCCCGGCGGCCATCACCAGGTAGTCGTAGGAGATCCGCTCGGGCGGCCCGGCCAGCGGCTGCACGATCGCCCAGCCCTCGGAGTGGTTCAGCTCGGTCACGCGGGCGTTGCGCACGGAGCAGCGCGGCAGCACCCGGCGCAGCGGTACCACCACGTGCCGCGGAGAGATGTTCCCGGCGGCGGCCTCGGGCAGGAACGGCTGGTAGGTCATGTACGAGTTGGGGTCAACGACTGTGATCTTGACCTCGCCGCGCTTGAGCTCACGGCGCAGCTTCTTCTGCAGCCGCAGCGCGGTGTACATGCCCACGTAGCCGCCACCCACAATGAGGATGTGGGGAGCGCCAGGGGTCTCCTCGACGGTCCTGGCCATTCGCGGCCTCCTCTGTCACGGTCGGCTTGTGAAGACATTCACAAACTATCCGACCGGCGCGAGTGGAACCAAACGAAAACGACGGAAGAACAGCGGAAGTTTCCATGTCGTCAAATTGGAACGTTGAGGGGGTCGTGAACTTCATCACCTCTTCCCCTCGAATCGGACGGCATGGGACGTAGTTCACAGATCATCGCCCGGGCAGGGGATTCTCGCCGGGCACGCCGCCCGCCGGGGAGAAAAGACCCGTTCCACCCCCATCGAACCCCTAAGGTGGGGCCGGACGCGGCATGGGGACGCCGCCCGCCAGGCGCCGGGCCCCCGGGCCGCCCACGAACGAACCGTGAAGTTGCACCGAGTCCGGCGGGGCGCGGCGTACGATCTCGCCCGGGAGCGTAGCGATGATGAGCAAAGACCGGCGTCCGGTCACGGCCACCGCGGGCGCCGCGGCCGCCGTGGCGCTCGCCGGCGCGCTGAGCGGCTGCGGGCTGATCGGCCTGCCGCAGAACCAGAGCGCCGAGCTGGCCGAGTGGTTCACCGTGTCCAGCCCGGTGTTCCGCGATGGCCGCGACCTGCCCACGCGGTACGCCTGCGGGACGTACCCTGGCGGGCAGGGCAGGACCCCGCCGCTGCGGTGGTCGGGGACTCCGGCCGGAACCCGGTCGTTCGCGATCGTCATGGACGACGCCGACAGCGCCTACGTGCACTGGGTGATCGCGGGCATCGACGGGACCACGCAGCAGATCGTCGAGGGCGCCAAGCTGGACAAGACGGTCGAGGGACTCAACACCGGCGACAAGGTGGGCTACACGCCGCCGTGTCCACCCAGGAACGAGCGGCACCGGTACCGGTTCACCATCTACGCGTTGGACGTCCCCAACGACACGCCGCTGTTCCGCAGGGGCGCGTCGCTGGAGGACTCGCTCGGCGCCATCGCCGAGCACACGGTGGGCCGGGGCCGGATCACCGGGAACTTCGGGAGCGAACAGGCGCGTTGACCGTGGGGCCGCAGAGCGCAGAGGTCAGGGCCGTCCTTGCGGGGGGCCGGAGACGACAGTGGCGCGGGGGTCGACCAGCGGGTCGGCCGGTGCGCGCCGGGCGAGGGCAGATGTGCGCGAATGGTGTGACAACGGTCATAGCGGTCGGTCAGAATCGGTCTGTCGGTCAGAATCGGTCTAGGTCCCCGGGGACCGGACCGTCGGCGACCGGCCAGCCGGCAATCGGGACGAACCCGCGGGCCCCGCTGACGCGTCTCGTCGGGCCAAGGCATTGGGTGGTGGCATGACAACTTACATCGTGGTCTTCGGCCTGATCGTGGTCGTCGTCCTGGTGGTCGTCCTGGTGGCCCTGGGCCTGCGGGCCAGCCGGGCGGCCCGCGACGACGACGATGACTGGATGGCCGACGAGCAGCAGCCCCGCGGCGGTTACCGGTCCGGCGGCGCCCCCGAGGAGGCGCCGGCCGACGACGGCTACGGCTACGACGGCGGCTACGAGGACGGCTACGCCCAGGCGGCCCCCGGGCCCGAGCAGGCGCAGCCGCAGGGCCGTGGCGAGCCCCAGGGCGGCTACGACCGCCGCGTCGCCGGCGGGGCGGGTCCCCTCGCCGCGCCGACCCCGCCCACCCCGCCGCCCGCGGCGGGCGGCGACGCCGACGAGATGGCCGACGACGACTACTGGGCCACCATCACCTTCGACAAGCCCAAGTTCCCCTGGCAGCACGACAAGCAGGAGCACCCGGAGGTCGACCCGGCCGAGGACCCGCTGCTCGCCCAGGGCCACCAGGAACGGGCCGCCGGGCCGGGCGCCCCCGCGATGCCCGGCGAGCCGCCCATGATGACGCAGCCGGTGTCGATGGGCGACATGCCCGGCGCCCCCGAGCCCGTCCAGGGCGGACGCGGCACCGGTCCCCAGCAGGTGCCGCAGCAGCCGCCCTCGTTCCCCCCGGCCGCGCACCTGTCGGGCGACCCGGGCGCCACCACCCACCTGTCGGGCGACCCGAGCGCGACCTCGCACCTGCCCGGTGACCCGCAGTCGACCGCGAACGACCCGCTGCCCGCCGACCTCATTGGCCGCCAGGCCCAGCCGCCCTACGGCACCGGCCCTCAGGACCAGCTCGCCTACGGGAACGCGGACCAGTCGCCCTTCGGCCCGCCCCCCGGCAGCGGCGGCGCGGAGCCGTCGTACGGCGACTCCTACGGCGACCCGTCCTACGGCGATCCGGCCTACGGCTCCGGTGCCCCCGGCGTCGACCAGTCCTCGCCGTACGGAGGCGACCCGCTGGGCGGCGGCCGCCACTCCGCCGCGACCGGCCCCTCGCCGCGTCCCGAAGGCTACGACCGGCCGCTGTCTCCGTCCGGCTCCTCCGGGGCCCCGGGCGGCTCAGACGCCCTGGGGCTGCCCCTGGGCCGCACCGACGAGCACTCTATCCGCGGCCTGGGCGACCTCGGCCGCGCGCCGGAGCCCGCCGACCACGGCGGCTTCGGCGGATACGGCTCGACGCCGCCCCCGCCGCCCACCTCGCCGCCGCCCGCTTCGCAGCCTCCCGCCTCGCCGCCTCCCGCCCCCGCGGCCCCGGCTCCGTCGGCGCCCGCCGCGTCGTCCGGGGCGCCGTCGGGCGCGGGCGACGACAACAAGCTGCCCACGGTGGACGAGTTGCTGCAGCGCATCCAGAATGAGCGGTCGGCCGGGTCCGGTCCCGCGCCGTCGTCCTCCGAACCCGAGTCGTCCGGCTCCTCGTACGGCGGCAGCCCCCTGAACGACCCGCTGGGCGACCCGCTCGGCACCGGAAGCTCCTCCTCGTTCGGCTCGTCCACCGGCCCGTGGTCGGCGCCGCCGTCGTCGACGGGCACGGGCGGCTACGCCTCCGGTCAGGGCGGCACCGACGGCTACCCGACGTCGCCCGCCTACGGCGACTCGTCCCGGGGGTACGACGACCCGCTGAACACCGGGCGCGACTCCTACGGGTCGTCCTACCCGGGCACGGGCGAGCAGCCGTCCGGCGAGCCCGGCCGTTACGGCGACTTCAGCGGCAGCAGCTACAGCGGCAGCGACCCGCTGGGCAGCGACCCGCTGGGCATCGACTCGTCCTCGGGAACCGGCGGCACGCCCCCCGGCGGCGGTTTCGGCGACCCGGGCGCCACCCAGGCGTACGGCAACTACTACGGCTCCCAGCAGGGCTCCCCCGGTTCCCAGCAGGGGGGCCAGGACCAGAGCGGCTCGTACGGCGGCTCCTACCCCGGCAGCCCCCCGCGCGACCCCGACGACTGGGAAAGCCACCGCGACTACCGTCGCTGACGCGCCCCCATAACGCGCCCGTCCGCCCTTCGCAGGGCAGGCGGGCGCGTCGTCGTGATAGGGGGCGGGGGTGTAGGAGGCGACCGAGATCATGCTTCGATACGAAGTGTGACGACTAAAATACTCAGCGCGTCCGTCGTGCGGCGGGACCTGCCCGCGTCGTTTGTTGTGTTCCTGGTCGCGATCCCCCTGTCACTCGGCATCGCGGTGGCGTCGGGGGCGCCCGTCGCCGCCGGGCTGGTCGCGGCGATCGTCGGTGGCATCGTGGCGGGGCTGCTCGGCGGATCGCCTTTACAGGTCAGCGGTCCGGCCGCCGGGTTGACGATCATCGTGGCCGAGCTGGTCGCCACCTACGGCTGGCGGGCCACCTGCACGATCACGTTCCTGGCGGGGCTGCTGCAACTGCTGTTCGGGGCCAGCAGGGTCGCGCGGACCGCCCTGGCCGTGTCGCCCGCCGTCGTGCACGGCATGCTGGCGGGCGTCGGCGTGGTGCTGGTGGTGGCACAGTTGCACGTCGTGCTCGGCGGCAGCCCGCAGCGCTCGGCGGTGCGCAACCTGCGGGACCTGCCGGTCCAGTTGATCACCTCGCACTCGCGTCCGGTGCTGCTGGGACTGCTGACCATCGCGATCCTGCTCGGCTGGCCGCGGCTGACGCGGCTCGCCGGGGACGGGCGGGCCGGCGCGGCGCTGCGCTGGATCCCGGCGCCGCTGCCCGCCGTCGTGCTGGCCACGCTGGCGGGCTGGGCGCTCGGCTGGGACGTGCCGCGCGTCGACCTGCCCGACTCGCTCGTCACCGGCTGGGCCCCGCCGGTGCTGCCGCACGGCCCCGCGCCGGAGATCGTCGGCGCGGTCGTGTCGGTCGCCGCGGTGGCGGCCGTGGAGTCGCTGCTGTGCGCCGTGGCCGTCGACCGCGCCCGTCCCGCCGGCGTGCGCCAGGCCGACCTGGACCGCGAGCTGCTCGGGCAGGGCGCCGCCAACACCGTGTCGGGGCTGCTCGGCGGGCTGCCCGTCGCGGGGGTGATCGTCCGCAGCACCGCCAACCTGGCCGCGGGGGCGCGCTCTCGGATGTCGACCGTGCTGCACGGCGTGTGGGTGCTGGTGCTGGCGCTGTCGTGCGGGCCGGTGATCGAACGGGTGCCGCTGTGCGTGCTGGCCGCGCTGCTGGTGGTGCTGGGCCTGCGGATGATCGGCACGGCGCGGTTCCGGGACCTGCGGCACCACCGGGAGGCCACCGTCTACCTGACCACGCTGCTCGGCGTGGTGCTGCTCGGGCTGGGCGAGGGGGTGCTGCTGGGCATCGCGGTCGCCGCCGTGCTGGCGCTGCGGCGGCTGACCCGGCTCAGCGTGCACGTGCGGGAGGCCGCCGACGGGTCGCGCTGGCACGTGGCCGTGGAGGGGACGCTGACGTTCCTCGGCGTGCCGCGGCTGATCGGCGTGCTGCGGCAGATTCCGGCCGGGGCGGCCGTCGACCTGGACCTGAACGTCGACTTCATGGATCACGCCGCGTTCGACGCCGTGCACGCGTGGCGCCTGTCACACGAACGGCAAGGTGGCGGGGTCGACATCGACGAGGTGCACGAGGCTTGGTATGAAAGGGCTGTGACCGGCGAAACCACACCAACGCGCAAATCCTCGCCGCCTGCTCGCTGGTGGGCGCCGTGGGCGAACCGGCGGCGCCGTTCCCAGCCCCAGGAGCCGGACGCGCCGGAGGTCTCGGCGAGCGCCCTGCTGCTGGCGGGCGTGCGGGAGTACCACGGCAGCACGGCGCCGCTGGTACGGCCGATCATGGCGGAGCTGGCGTTCGAGCAGAAACCCGAGCACCTGTTCATCACCTGCGTGGACTCGCGGGTGGTGCCCAACATCATCACCGCCAGCGGCCCCGGCGACCTGTTCATCAACCGCAACGTCGGCAACCTGGTGCCGCGGCACGGTTCCCGGACGCCCGACGACTCGGTGGCCGCCACCGTCGAGTACGCGATCAACGTGCTGGGCATCCGCACCATCACCGTCTGCGGCCACTCCAACTGCGGGGCCATGGCGGCGCTGCTGGCCGGGGGCCGCGAGGTGGAGCACCTGACGTCCCTGACCCGCTGGCTGCGGCACGGCCATCACAGCCTGACCCGCTTCCTGGACGCCGAGGCCGCCGCCGGCGAGCAGGACGAGCCCCCGCTGACGCGGCTGTGCCAGATCAACGTGATGCAGCAGCTGGACAACCTGCTCACCTACCCCTGGCTGCGCGAGCGGGTCGAGGCCGGCGGGCTCGAACTGGTGGGGCTCTACCTCGACCTCGAGACGGCCAAGGTGCACGTGCTGGACCGGACCTCCGGGACGTTCGTGCCCGTACCGGACGAGGCGCCGGACGAGCGCGCCCTGACCTGAGGAAGGGGCGGGCCCTGGCAAGAGGGACGGGCGGGCCGCGCGACCGGCCCGCCGCCCCGTCCCCTCATCGGCCGACGAGCTCCTTCTCCCGGTCCTCGGGACCGCGCGTGTACATCCCGACCGCCCAGCGGTGCCGCCGCGCCCGCGAGTTGTGGGCGGGAAGGCGGGGGTCGTCGGACCGGGTGGCCCGGGCGAAGTCCGCCAGGAAGACCAGTGACGCCAGCAACGTGATGAGCCCGACAACGATCGCTACGACGAACATCGGCGCTCCTCTCTCGCGGAGCCGCCTCGGGACGGCCCCGCCGCCTCCGGCCGATCCCCCGAGATCGGCCGTACTTGAACGTTAGAGGCACCGTTTCGAATCAACTGTGTCGTATGACCCGAACTCGCCGCGAGAATGCACACTTCGGCGCGCGTTCGCCCCACCGTCCGTTTCCCGGCACGGTTCATTCGCCCCCGGGCCGCGGGAGCGGCGGACGAGTCGGCCTGTAGGCCGGGTTCTGTGCCGCCGCGGGAGCGGCGGTGACGGCCATCCATCTCGGGTCGCCGTTGCCGACGACCTCCAGCGGTCCACCCGCAGGCTCGGGCGGGCAGCCCTCGGACGCCTGCGCGGGAAGCGTCGCTTCCCTTCTTGACCTTGCTCCGGGTGGGGTTTACCGAGCCGCCCACGTCACCGTGGGCGCTGGTGAGCTCTTACCTCACCGTTTCACCCTTACCACCGGCGGTGCCGGTGGCGGTTTGCTTTCTGTGGCACTGTCCCGCGGGTCGCCCCGGGTCGGCGTTACCGACCACCCTGCCCTGTGGAGCCCGGACCTTCCTCGGCGGGGCGCGAGGCCCCGACGCGGCCGTCCGGCCGGCTCGTCCGCCGTGCCCCAAGCCTATCGGAGTCAGGGAAGGCGGGAGAGCGACGCCTCGATGCGGTCCGCGGAAAGGTCGAGGTCGCGCATCTCGCCGGACAGGTAGCGGTCGTAGGCGGCCATGTCGAGGTGGCCGTGGCCGCACAGGGCAGTGAGGATGACCTTCTCGCTCGTGGCGTTGCGGGCCTCTTCGACGGCGGCGGCCAGGGCGTGGGTGGGTTCGGGGGCGGGGACGATGCCTTCGGTGCGGGCGAACAGGACGCCCGCCTCGAAGCATTCGCGCTGGGGTTTGGCCACGGCGTCGAACAGCCCCAGCTCGTACATGTGGGACAGCAGCGGGGCCATGCCGTGGTAGCGCAGGCCGCCCGCGTGGATGGGGTCGGGGACGAACTCGTGCCCCAGCGTGTGCATTTTCAGCAGGGGCGTGAACCCGGCGGTGTCGCCGAAGTCGTAGGCGTAGCGGCCGCGGGTGAACGTGGGGCACGCGGCGGGTTCGACGGCGCGGATGACGGGGTCCATGCGGCCGGCGAGCTTCTCGCGCAGGAAGGGGAAGAACAGCCCGGCGAAGTTGGAGCCGCCGCCGGTGCAGCCGACGATCACGTCCGGGGTCTCGTCGACGAGCGCGAGCTGCTCCAGCGCCTCCTCGCCGATGACGGTCTGGTGCAGCAGGACGTGGTTGAGCACGCTGCCGAGGGCGTACCGCGTGTCGTCGGACGCCGCGGCGACCTCCACGGCCTCGCTGATGGCGATGCCCAGGGAGCCGGGCGAGCCGGGGTGCTCGGCGAGGATCCCGCTGCCGGAGGCGGTGGCGGTGGACGGGCTGGCGTGGACGCGGGCGCCGTACAGCTCCATCATCGAGCGGCGGTACGGCTTCTGGTCGTAGGAGGCGCGCACCATCCACACGTCGAGGTCGAGGCCGAACTGGGCGCAGGCGAACGCCAGGGCGCTGCCCCACTGGCCCGCGCCCGTCTCGGTGGTGAGGCGGCGTACTCCCGCGCGCGCGTTGTAGTACGCCTGGGGGACGGCCGTGTTCGGCTTGTGGGAGCCCACGGGCGAGACGCCCTCGTACTTGACGTAGATGCGGGCGGGCGTGCTCAGGGCCCGTTCCAGGCGCCGTGCACGGATCAGGGGGGTGGGACGCCACAGGCGGTAGACCTCGCGGACCTCCTCGGGGATGTCCACGTGGCGGTCGGTGCTCGCCTCCTGGGCGATCAGCTCGGCCGGGAACAGCGGCGCCAGGTCGTCCGGGCCGACCGGCTCGCGGGTGGCGGGGTGCAGCGGCGGGGGCGGCGGCGCGGGCAGGTCGGGGACGACGTTGTACCAGCGGCCGGGCAGCCTCGACTCGTCCAGCAGGATCTTCGTCTCCACCCCTCCCAACGTAGGCCAGGCGGCCCGCGGGCCGCCTGGCCGGGGTCGGTCACAGATGGTGGACGTCGTTGAACGCGCGCAGCGTCGCCGGGCCGTCGTCGTACCAGTCGATCCGCGACAGCGACGCCACGTCCAGCTGCATCCGGTACATCGCCGACATGGGGGCGCCGAGCGCCGCCACCACCAGCAGCTTGATGGGGGTCACGTGGGTGATGACCAGCACCTTCCGGTGGCGGTGGCGGACCTTGAGCTTGTCGAGGGCGGTGCGGACGCGGCGCGCGGTCGCGGTGAAGCTCTCCCCGCCGGGCGGGGCGGCCGACGGGTCGGCCAGCCACGCCTTCAGCTCGCCCGGCCACCGCTCCCCCACCTCGGCGAAGGTGAGCCCCTCCCAGTCGCCGAAGTCGGTCTCGCGCAGGCCGTCCTCGACGCGGACGGGGGCGCCGGTCTCGGCGGCGACCGCGGCGGCGGTGTCGCGGCAGCGGCTCAGCGGCGAGGTGACGATCGCGTCGATCCCCTGGTCGCGCAGGGCCCGCGCCGCCGCCCGGGCCTGGGCGGCGCCGTTGTCGGTCAGCGGGAAGTCGCCGGTGCCGGCGAAGCGCTTGTCCACCGACAGGGCCGTCTCACCGTGGCGGAGCAGGAGCGTGGTGGTCGGGGTGGTGGTGGCGGACGACCAGGCGGGGGCCGTGTCGTCCTCCTCGGGCGGCGCGGCCGTGTCGCGGGACGTGCCGCCGGTCTCGCGGGTCCAGTGCTCGCCGCGGGCGGCGGCGTCCATGGCCTCGTTGGCCAGGCGGTCGGCGTGGGCGTTGCGCTCGCGCGGTATCCACGTGTACGACACCGACCCCAGGCCCGCGGCGATCTCCCGGGCCCGCAGCGCCAGCGGCACCATGTCCGGGTGCTTGATCTTCCAGCGGCCGGACATCTGCTCGACGACGAGCTTGGAGTCCATCCGCACCTCGACGCGGGCGGACGGGTCGAGGGCGGCGGCGGCGCCCAGCCCGGCGATCAGGCCGCGGTACTCGGCGACGTTGTTGGTGGCGGTGCCGATCGACTCGGCGACCTCGGCCAGCACCTCGCCGGTGAGCGCGTCGCGCACCAGCGCGCCGTACCCGGCGGGCCCGGGGTTACCCCGGGACCCGCCGTCGGCCTCGACGACGAGCCTGCGGCCCGGGCGTCCTCCGCTCACGGGCGCGCTCACAGCCCCGACTCGGGGGTGCGCACGAGGATGCGGCGGCACTCCTCGCAGCGGACCACCTCGTCCGGCGCGGCGCCGCGGATGCGGTTGAGGTCGACGGTGTTGAGCGCCAGGTGGCAGCCCTGGCAGGAGCCCCGGTAGAGCTTGGCGGCGCCCACCCCGCCGAACTGGCCGCGCAGCTTCTCGTACAGGCCGAGCAGGTCGGCGGGGACGTCCTTGGCGACGGCGGTGCGCGCGGCGCTGGTGGTCCCGGCCTCCTCGTCGATCCGCTGCCAGTTCTCGTCGCGGCGCTGGACGGCCTCGGCCAGCTCGGCCTCGGCGGCCTGGTGGTCGGCGCGCAGCGCGGCGGCCCGGCCCTCGGCCTCCTCCCGCCGCTCCATGATCTCCAGGACGACCTCCTCCAGGTCGGACTGGCGGCGCTGCAGCGAGGCGATCTCGGCCTGCAGCCCGCTGAGGTCCTTGGCGGAGGAGACCTGGCCGGAGTCCAGTCGCTTCTGGTCGCGCTCGGCCCGTGCCCGGACCTGCTCGACGTCCTGCTCGGCCTTGCGCTGCTCGCGGTCCAGGTCGCCGATCTCGGTCTCGGCGGCGACCACGGCGTCGCGCAGCTCGCGCACGCGGGCCTGCAGGCGCTCGATCTCGGCCAGCTCGGGCAGCGTGCGGCGGCGGTGCGCGAGCCGGTCGAGGGCGGTGTCCAGCTCCTGCAGGTCGATCAGGCGCAGCTGGGCTTGCGGTGCGGCTTTCACTTTGCTCCTTCGTCGTGCAGGCGCCACGCGTCGGTGACGAGCGTGGACACCCGGGTCTCCAGCTTGCGCGCGGCCTCCGTGGCGTCCGGGGCGGCCACGGCGGCGCGCAGGCGGCGTTCGGCGTCGGCCAGCCACGGCCATTCGGTCGCCCAGTGCGCGGCGTCGATCAGCGCCGGGCCGCCGTGCTCGGCGAACTCCGACGCCGGGTGGTGCCGCAGGTCCGCGGTGAGGTAGACGTCGACGCCGAGGGCGCGGGCGGTGTCGAGCAGGGAGTCGCCCGCCCCGCCGCAGACGGCCACGGTGCGGACGGGGCGGCCGGGGTCGCCCGCGGCCCGCACGCCCCAGGCGGTGGCGGGGAGCCCGGCGGCCACGCGGGCGGTGAACTCCCGCAGTGGCAGCGGTGCGGGCAGTTCCCCGACGCGGCCGAGCCCGCGGCGGGGATCGTCGGCGGCGGGGACCATCGGGCGCAGCTCCCCGGTCAGGCCGACGGCGCGGGCCAGCGCGTCCGACACGCCCGGGTCGGCCACGTCGGCGTTGGTGTGCGCGGTGAACACGGCCGTGCCGTTCCTGATCAGGCGGTGGACGAGCCGCCCCTTGGGGGTGGTGGCGGCCACGCCGTGGACCGGCCGCAGCAGCAGCGGGTGGTGGGTGACCAGCAGGTCGGCGCCCCATTCCAGGGCCTCGTCGACGACGGCCGCCACGGGGTCGACGGCGAACAGCACCCGGCCGACCTCCTGCTCGGGGTCGCCGCAGACCAGCCCGACGGCGTCCCAGGACTCGGCCCACGCGGGCGGGTAGATCTCGTCGAGGACCTGGATGACTTGGGACAGACGCACGTCCGCAGGCTACCGTCCCGGGCGGCTCCCGGCCGAGCCGACGCGGCTCACCCCCGGGCACCGGTTATCGTGGAAAATCCGTGGTCTCGGCGGTACGAGACGGGCCTGGTGGGCACGAACCACGTAGGCTCGGACGAACCAGTTTTCTCTTCCACCACTGGAGGTGGCGTGCACGGCCGTAACCGCACGGTTCCCGGTGCGCGGGTCAGCGACGCGCGTCCGGTGCGCGGGGGTTCCGCGAGAGTGTTCACGTGAAGTCGCCGTTCCGCCGCCGGCGCGGGCGCCTGAAGGGCCGTGCCGCCGACCGCGCGCAGGCCAAGGCCAGGCCCAAGCCGGAGCAGCACGAGGTGGTCGACTGGCCCACCGACGGCACCGGCAAGAAGTCGCTGATGGGCGCGATCCGCGGGGACGGCCAGACGGGCGCCGGGTTCGGCGGGGCGATGTTCGAGGACCTCGCCACCGTGTTCGAGGGGTCGAAACGGGTCAAGGTCGAGGAGCAGGAGCAGCAGAAGCTGCGCCGCCACGACGACCGTCTGCAGGCGGGCGGCGGCCGCGACGACCTGAGCACCGGCAAGATCCGCATCCGGCGTGCCGGGACGGGCCCGGACGGCGGCGACGAGCCCGCGAACGGATCCGCCAACGGGTCGGCGGCGCAGTCCGAGTCGGACGGCGCGACGTCCTCCTGACACCCCATCGAACACGCGTTCGATAACGGGTTATCGTGGAACGGTGAGCACGTACGTTCCGCCCGGCTGGCCCGCCCAGGTGCACCCGCCGGGAACCGAGCGCTTCGAGGACACGGCGATGACGTGGCTGCTCGAACTCGTGCCGCCCGAGTACCGCCGTTACGGGGTCCTGCGCCGCTACCCGGTCGCGCTGGCCCGCATGGCACGGCACCACGTGAGCGCGTCCGTGGACGCCGCGCGGGAGGGGTTCCGCACCGCGCGGGTCGAGCTGGGCGACCTGGTGCCGCCGCACGGGGTGGAGGCCGTCCTGGACACCTACCGCAAGGAGGGCGCCCGCATGGTGGCGCTGCTCCAGGCGATCGAACTGGTCGAGACGGCGCTGCGCGCCCGGGAGCGTCCCGGCGATCCGGAGTACCGCCGCCCGTTCACCCCGAAGATCTGATCAGCCCTCGTCCTTGCGCGCCAGCACGCGGTAGGTGTTCCCGGGGCCGGGGACGAGCGGCGCCAGGAGCCGGTCGAGCAGCGCGGCGGTGGCCCCCAGCGGGCGCGCGCCCGCCACGGCGATCGCGTACCTGACCCGTGCCGACGCGCGCGCCCGGCGCGCCCAGGGACGGCCGGGCGGCGGCCCGAACGCCTGCAGGGCGATCAGCGCGGCGGACGCCAGGTCGTGCCACTGGTGGGCGCGGCGCCGCTGGCGGGCGACGATGCGCATGCCGCGCGCGGTGAGGGCGCGTTCCAGGTTGCCGATGGGGATCAGGTGGAGGTGGCGGGGTTGCAGCCACCCCGCCCAGAACCGGCGCAGGAGCCGCCCGGCCGGGCATTCGGGGTCGGGCAGTTCCACGAGCAGGTGCCCGCCGGGCGGGAGCATCTTGATGGCGACGTCGAGTTCGGTGGCCGGGTCGGGGACCTGTTCCAGGTGGCGGTGCATGCTGATGACGTCGTAACGTCCGGCCAGCTCGTCCACCAGGTCGGTGAGGGCGCCGCGGTGGGGACGGCGGAGCCAGCCGCGTGCGGCCGCCTCCTGCACGCCGTCGCCCGTGTCCAGCCCGTCGAACTCGGTGTCGGGCAGGACGGCGCGTGCGGCGCGGCAGAAGTGGCCGTGGCCGGTGCCCACGTCCAGCCATGCGCGCGGGGCCAGGTGGGCGGCGACGGCCATGTCGGCACGGGCGGTGTGGACACGGCGCTGAGCGGCCAGGGCGTGTTCGGCGGACTCGGCGGCGAGACCGTCGTAGACGTCACGCCGGTAGAACTCCAGGCCGACGGTGTTGAGCCGGGGGTTCTGGAAGATGTGGCCGCACTCCCGGCAGCGGTCGAGCGTGAACCGGCCCGGCTTCGCCTGGATCACGTCGTCGGTGGTCATGTGGGGCTGCACGGCGCGGGCGCCGCACCAGGGGCAGTCGTCCCGGCGGGGGTGGAAGAACCGTTCCACCTCGTCGGCCAGGGCCGTGCCGTACCACTCGCGGGCGTCCGCCAGGGCCTGCTCACGCCGCCGTTCCCACGGGCAGGGCGCCTCCGCTAGGGTGCGCCACCAGTTCCAGGGCGTGAGGACCAGCCGCAGCAGGGCCATCCGGTGCAGGTCCCGGGGCGAGACGGGGACGCCGGTGAACACCAGGTAGGGGACGGCGCAGTAGACCGCCGCCGTCACCGCCCCCCATCGTGGCGCGACGGCCAGCGACGCCAGCACCAGGGCGTAGCTCGTCATCGACGCGCCGACCGTCCACCGCACCGAGACGCCGAGCCCACGCAGCCAGGCCCGCCGTCCCGCGCAGGAGGGGACCCGCCTGGGCACGCGGCTCGGCACGACCGCCAGATCGGCCGCGAAGACGTCGCCCTCCTGGGCACGGGCGTACTGGCGTAGGCGCAGGGTCACCGCGCCGTATTCGCCGGGGTCCAGCGCGCGGGGCCGGGTCCCGGTCCGTTGCAGGAGGTCCTCGTCGACGACGGTGGCGTATCCGGCGCCGTGCCCCAGGGCCAGCGGGTCGGTTCTGTAGGCGTGGCGGTCGGCTCCCCGGGCCAGGTCCAGCGCGCGTTCTACCGGCAGGTCCCGTGGGATCAGGTCGAGAACCTGGATGCCGTGGTGGCGGGCGTAGGCGCAGGCGGCGCGTCGCAACTGGCCGGAGACGACGGCCCCCTCCGCCAGCAGCAGCCCGTAGGACTCGTCGTGTCCGGGCGTGTCGGTGTCGTAGGAGCCGTCCCAGCGCAGGGAGCACCCGCGCCGCCCCGACACGGGCAGGCGGGGCAGCTCCCCCAGCCGGCGGCGCAGCCGCAGCGCGTTGGCCAGCAGCCCGGCGGCGACGACGAGCGGCAGCCAGATCACGCCAGTTTCTCCAGCCGGTCGGCGGCCGCGGCGGCGCCGCCCGCCTCGGCGAACGAATCCCGGACGCGCGCGGCGGCGGCCCGGTGGACGTCGTCGGTGAGCACCGCGCCGAGCGCGGCGCGCAGCTCCACCGGCGTGGCCATGCCGAAGCGGACGGCGATCCCCGCGTCCGCCTCGGCGACCAGGCGTGCGATGACCGGCTGGTCGTGGCGGATGGGCGCGACCACCAGCGGCAGCCCGTGCGCCAGGCCCGCGCAGACGGTGTCGTGACCGCCGTGGCACACCACCGCCGCCCTGCCCGCGGCCATGCGTCTGAGCAGGGCCGGTTGCGGGACGTCGGGGCGGACCAGCACGTTCGGCGGCGGCTCGGCGATCGCGCCGGGCGGCGCGGCGAACACCGCCCGCACGTCCATGGCGGCCACGGCCTCGGCGGCGACGCGCAGGAACCGCTCGGCCGCCGCGTCGTGCTCGGCGCCCATCGTCACCAGCACGGCGGGGCGGCCGTCCAGCCACTCCCAGGGGAAGTCACCGTCGCGGGGCCGGGGCGGGACGGGGCCGACGAAGGCGAAGCGGTCAGGGAAGACCGACACGTCGCCGACCAGCGCGCCGGTGGAGAACACCAGCACCAGGTGGTCGGAGAAACGCGGGTCGAGCAGGTCCTCGATGCCGTGGTCGAGCTGGAAGTCGCCGATCAGCTCCCGCACCCGCTCCTCGTCCTCGGGCGCGTCCCGCAGCGGCCGCGTGAACTCGAAGGGCGTCGCCGCCGAGGTCGCCCACGGCAGGCCGCGCAGGCGGGCGGCCACGGGCGCGGCCAGCACCTGCTGGTCGGCCACCACCACGTCCGGGCGGAACCGGTCGATGGCGTTGTCGACGCCGGGCATCATGGCGTGCCCCAGGGGGACGATGAAGTCCTCCCACATCGAGCGCAGGGCGGCGGGGCCCTCCGGCTCGTCCCGGGGGTCGCTCCGGCGCTGGGCGACGGTCTCGTCCCCGGCCGGATAGACGCGGGCGTTGCGCGGCGCCAGGGGCTCCACGGCGGCGCGGGGGCCGACCCAGGCGACCTTGTGGCCGCGCCGGGTGAGCTCTGCGGCCACGGCGACGGTCGGGGTGATGTGGCCCGCCAGCGGCGGTACGGCGAACAGGAACCGTGACGTCTTGGCGCTGTTCCGGGTGGAGGGCATGCCGGGCGTGGGGGCGGTCACCGCGCCCAGCGACGGCACCCGTACGCGACGCGCCCTCACCGCACACCACCGTCCGCGCTCACGGCCGAGGGCGCCTTCGTGCCCGCGTGGCAGGCCGGCCACGGCGACAAGACCTCCAGTGGTTCCGCGGCGGCCTCCCGCCCCACCGGGTGGGCGTGGCCCGGAAACTCAGGCATCTGCTGCGTCCTCCAGGAATTCCGCGAGCAGGCGCGTCAGCGCCGCCCGCGCCGTGATGTGCAGGTCGTGGCCGCCGTCCAGCACGTGGCGGCGGGACGCGGGCAGCGCCCGCCCCACCAGGTCGGCGGACCGGCGGAACGGTGAGCGGGACCCGACCACCGTCAGCACCGGCAGGTCGCCGAGCCCGCGCAGTTCCTCCGCCGTCACCAGCGACTCGGCGGCCAGGTCGGCCAGCACGCTCGTCTCGGTCGCCAGCGCCGCGGCGCGCTGGGCCAGGCACCCCTCCCCGTCGAACCGGACGAGGCCCTTGGCGGCCTTGAGGTCGATCTGGGTGAACGGCGGGTCGATCAGCGCGAGCCGGGTGAGCCTGCCGGGGTGCGCGCGGGCGAACCGCACCGCGACCGCCGCGCCGTAGCTGTGCCCGACGACGGCGAACGCGGGCAGGTCGGCCGTCAGGGCGGCCAGGTCGGCCGCCATGGTCGCGGTGTCGTATCCGGTCGGGGGACGCTCGCTGAGGCCGTGCCCCCGCCAGTCAAGCAGCCGCACCGGGCGGGTGCGGGCCAGGGCGGGGGCGACGGTGAAGTACCAGGTGGCGATGCTGCCGGTGAACAGCCCGTGCAGCATCACCACCGGCTCTCCGTCGTCGGTCCCCATGTCGACGACGTGGAAGCGCACGCCCCGCGCCAGCACGATTCCCATGACGGCGGGCCGGTCACAGCGCCGGCCGCGGACGCGGCCCGCGCGGCCGCTCCCCTGCGGTGTCCCCTGCTGCCATGGTCACTTCTCCCCCCTGTCGTTGGCGCGCGTGCCGTACGCGGCGACGGTCCAGGCGACGACGTGCCCGTCCACCACACGCGACGCCACCTCGGTCACCGTCTCGTCCGGCGCGGCCCGCAGCCGGTCCAGCAGCGCCCGTTCCCGTGCGGCGAGCACCGTCGCGTCCGCCCCGGCCGGTATCGGGGTGACGGCGATGCGTGCCGTCTGCGGGACGGGCCGCACGAGCGCGACGCCCAGTCGGTCCGTGTACGCGACGGCCACGTTCAGTTCCGTCTCGAAGGGGCCGGTCACCCGGGGGCGTCCGGCGTCGTCATCACGGACGGACAGCTCGGCGGGGAACAGCGGCCCGTGCCCTTGCTCCCACAGCCAGTTCCGTACGGCGTCCTTGACGGCGATACGGCCCAGCAGCCACGGCCCCTGGGCGGAGGGCGCCAGGCGGTGGTAGTCCGCCCGCTCGGCCGCCCCCAGGTAGAGCCGCATCACCAGGTCGCGGGACGAGGCCGCGTCCCAATGCCTGCGGGCCAGGCACCAGCCCCCGGGCTGTGGCCGGCCCACGCACGTCAGCTCCGGGGTGAACCTCATCCGCCACAACGCCTCGTCGGTGTAGAGGCGGTGCACCGTCCAGCCCTCGATGCGCGCCCACACCGTCCCGTCGGTGCGGGCCAACTCCACGTCGTACCGCACCGTGGAGCCGGTGACCGTACGGGGACGGGCGTTGGCGTCCAGGCGCTCCCCCTGCGGCGGTTGCGGGCCGTAGAAGGAGATCCGGTCGACGCCCGTGGGGAAGACGGTCTGGTTGTCCTCCCCGTAGACCTGTATCCAGTGGCCGCACAGCTGCCCCGCGCCGTTCAGCAGCGCCCCGGGCGTGGGCAGTGATACCAACGTGCCGCGCACGCCCTCCCCTGTGACGGCGCAGATGTCGCTGACGCTCTGGAACAGCGGCCCCTGGAACGTCCAGCGTTCCTCGTAGAAGCGGTCGGCGTCCACCGGGGGCGGCCCCTCCCCGGCGAGCGGGGCGGCCGCTTCGGGCGGCTCCGGGTAGGCCGCGGTGAGCAGCACGACGCCGTCGGCGTGGTCGCCGACGGTGACGCTCACCTCGCGCGGCACACCGTCGCGCGGACGCCCCGGGGCGGTCGTCTCCGCGTGGATCTCGGTGGTGGTCGCAGGCTCGGCCACCACCCACCGCCGGGCCCGCACGTCCCGGAACCCGGCGACCACCAGCCCGGGGCACAGCCTGCGGGCCGTCTCCGCCATCACCTCCAGCAGGGTGGTGATCGGCACGACCGGGAACCGGTCCGACATCTCCGGCCAGCCGGCGGGCTGCGGGATCACGCAGTGGTCGGCGACGTAGGGCATCGCGGCCAGCGAGAACACCCGCGAGACCGTCAGCTCCGTCACCGCCGGGGCGTCGTCCGGCCGCGGGGCCGCGCGGGTGCTCAGCGCCCTCAGGACGGTCCGCGCGCTCGCCGTGGCCTCCCGCAGCAGCGCGTTCATCTCGGCCACCACGGGACTGTCCCGGGCGAGCCGCGGCAGCGCCCCGCCGGCGGGCGCGGCCGTGTCCGCGTCCGCGGCGGACGCCACGCACAGCGGCGGCACGGCGCCGTCGAGCCGGATCACCGGGGTCCCGAGGTCCAGCCGCACCTCCCGGCCGCCCGCCGTCGCCTCGTCCGCCCCCGGCGGCGCGGGCGGGCGGCGGACCACGCCGGTGAACCACGCGTGCGCGGGCGGTTCTTCGAGGATCACGTGAACGTTGCAGCCGCCGAGGCCGAAGGCGTTCACCACCGCGCGGCGCGGCGCGTCGGCCCGGCCCTCCCAGGCGGTCGCGTGGTGGACGGGACGCAGCCGGGTCCCCTCCAGCGCCGGATGCGGATCGTCGACGTGCAGCGTGGGCGGCAGCGTCGCCTCGCGCAGCGCGCACACCGCCTTGATCAGCCCCGCCGCGCCGCCCGCGGCCATGGCGTGCCCGATCATCGACTTGACCGAGCCGAGGCCGAGCGGCGGGCCGTCCGCCCCGAACACCCGCAGCAGCGTCTCCAGCTCGGCCGCGTCGCCCGCCGGGGTGCCGGTGCCGTGCGCCTCCACCAGTCCGGCCGCGCCCGGCGCCGCCGGGTCCAGGCCGGCGTCGCACCAGGCCCGCCGCACCGCCAGCACCTGCCCCTCCACCAGGGGCCGCAGGACGCCGTCGCCGCGCCCGTCGCTGGAGACGCCCACGCCGCGCAGCACCGCGTGGATCCGGTCGCCGTCGCGTTCGGCGTCGGCCAGCCGCTTGAGCAGGACCATCCCCGTCCCCTCGGCCAGCAGCGTCCCGTCGGCGGACCGGTCGAACGGCCGGATCCGCCCGCTCGGGCTCAGCGCGCGCAGGCCGCTGAACACGCTCCACACGGTGGCGTGGTGGGCGTGGTGCACGGCCCCGGCCAGCATCGCGTCGCACTGCCGGGACCGCAGCGCCCGCACCGCGTGCTCGACGGCCAGCAGCGACGACGCGCACGCCGCGTCCAGCGTGTAGGCGGGTCCGCGCAGGCCGAAGCGGTCGGCGACGCGCGCGGCCGCGAAGCCGGGCAGGACGCCCGCCCCGCCGCCCGTGCCGGTCTGCTCGCAGAAGGCGGCGCGGACGCGTTCCAGGCACTCGGCGTCCAGCTCCGGCAGCAGCTCCCGCAGCGTGACCAGCAGTTGCCGGACGACGGTGACGCGCTGGTCGAACCGCGCGACGCCGGGCGTGATGTAGCCGCCGCGGCCGAGGACGACGCCGACCCGCGACCGGTCGGGCAGCCGTTCCTCGCCGCCCGCGTCGGCGATCGCCTCGGCGGCGGTGCGCAGCGCCAGCAGCTGGTCGGGCTCGATGTCGGCCACGGCCGCGGGCGCGATCCCGAACCGGGCCGGGTCGACGGTGGCCAGCTCGTCGACGAATCCGCCGCGGCGGCAGTACAGGCCGTCGCCGGCCGGCGCGCCGTAGGACGCGGGGTCGTAGTACAGGTCGGGGTCCCAGCGGTGCGCGGGCACGTCGGTGATCGCGTCGACCCCGGCGCGCACGTTGCGCCACAGCTCGGCCGCGGACCCGGCGCCGGGGAACACCGCCCCCAGGCCGACGATCGCGATCGGCTCGGTCACCGGGCGGTCCCGGTGAACACCACCTGCACCTCGTCGCCGAACGCCAGTTCACGCAGCAGGGCGGCCACGCCCGCGTCCGGATCGATCAGCGGGACGCCGGCGGACGCCGCGCCGCCGTCCCCGGCGCACGGGCCCCAGTCGGCGACCAGCACCCGGCCGCGCAGCTCGGTGCGCCACACGCGGGCCAGGGTGTCGCAGGCGTCGCAGGCGGCGGCGTGGTCGGCGTGGCCGGGGCTGCCGTACACGCCGGCGACACCGCCGAACACCACGAAGAACCGCAGGTCCGGGCGGACGGAGGCGGCCAGCGCACAGGCCCCGTCCACCTTGGTGCGGTAGACGCGGGCGAACGACTCGGGGTGCTTGTCGCGGGCCGGGCCGTCCGCCGGCAGCCCCGCCCCGTGCACGACGCCGTCCAGGCGGCCGTGCCGTGCGTACACGTCCTCCACGACGGCCCGCACGGCCTGCGGGTCGCGCACGTCGACCGCGTGGTAGCGGACGGACGCGGCGGTGCCGTGCAGCGCCTCCAGGGTCGCGCGGACCTCCCGTTCGGCGAGGATCCGCCGGATGCCCGCGTCGATCTCGGCGGGCGTGCGGGCCACGCCCTGGGACAGCAGCGTGCGGCGCAGCGCCGCCTCGTCGGAGGCCGCCGCGATCAGCGGGTCCTCCGCTCCCGGCAGCTGCGGGGTGCGATCGACCAGTTCCAGGTGGCAGCCGGTGGCGCGGGCCAGCTCGCGGGCGAGCCGGGCGGTGATGCCGCGGGCGCCGCCGGTGAGCAGCACCACGCCGTCCGCGTCGAGGCCGAGGCGGGCGGCGGCGCCGCTCGCCTGCCCCGGTTCGGCGGGCGGTTCGGCCGGGACGACGACGAGCGTGCGGCGGCGGCCCTCGGCGTCGTGGCCGATTTCCACCGGAGCGTCGGCGGTCAGCAGCTCGGCCAGGATGCGCTCGGCCACCGCGCGCGGGTTCTCCTTGGTGTCGACGTCGATCGCGCGCACCAGCACCTCGGGGTACTCCTGCGCCAGGGTGCGCGCCAGGCCGCGCAGGCCCGCCCCGGGCGTCGGGTCGCCGACGCCGCCGCCGGTGAACTCGTGCCCGAACGTGCCGCCCGCGCCGGAGGCCAGCACCAGCCAGCGCAGCCCGCCCCGCAGCGCGTCACGGACGCCGCCGTACGCGCCAGGCAGGATCGGCCCGGTGCCCGGACGCAGCGCCGCCAGGTGGATCAGGCCGTCGCACGGCGCGTCCGGCTCCAGCGGCGTGCGCACCTGCGCGCCTTGCTGTTCGAGCAGGTCGGCCAGCTCCAGCGCGATCCCGCAGCCGTCGTCGACGATCAGGAACCGGCGGCCGTCGAACCGTCCGGGCTTCTGCGGGGGTATCGGCAGGGCCGGCAGGTCCGCCATCCGCACCACCTGCCGGACGGGCGCCGCCCCCACCGGCTCGGGCCGAGACTCGGGCTCGGGCGCGTGCTCCGGTGTCATCTCCGGCTCCGGCGCGGGCCGAGGCGTCGGCGGCTCGGCCTGGGACCGGCTCGCGTCTCGCTCCGGCGCCTCCGCCTCCTGGCGCCGCCGGCCCGGCTCCGGCGCGGGACACGGCCGGGGCTCGGGCACCGTGGCCGTCATCGCCCTGCGCAGCACGTCCAGCGACTCGGCGGACAGCGGCTCGTCCTCGGTGTGGTCGCCGGTGTGGTCGCCGGTGTGGTCGCCGGTGTGGTCGTCTCCGTGGTCGTCCCCGTGGTCGTCGTCGGCGGCGCCGAGGAAGCGCAGCATGACCTCGCGCTGCGCCGCGACCAGCTCCCGGGTGGCGCGCAGGTACTCCAGCACCGCCGCCTCGGTGGCGTCGGCGTCCGGCGGCGCCGGCAGGGACGCCGGCGGCGCGGAGGCCTCGGCGGGACGGACATCACGATCAGCATCCATGGTCGTTCCCGTGATCGGCGCGGCGCCTTCGGCGGGCCGCGGCGCGGTGGCCGGCCGCCCGCCGTCGACGGCGCGGAGGAGGTGCCCGTTCACCGTCCAGCGGGGCGCGTCGGCGCGGTCGGCGGCGTGGGCGGGCACGGGGCGCGCGTCGCGCCCGGCGAACAGCGCCGCCGCGTCCACCGGGACGCCCGCGACGGCCAGCTCGGCCAGCGCGCACAGCAGGCCCTCGATGGCGCCGCCGGGAGCGTCGCACGCCACGGCGGTGTGCGGACGGTCGCCGAGGATCTCCCCGACGAGTTCCGTCAGCACCCGTCCCGGCCCGGCCTCGACGAACACCCGGGCGCCCGCGGCGTACATCGCCTCGATCTGCTCGACGAACCGGATCGGCGCGGCGACCTGCCCGGCCAGCGTGGCGGCCAGCTCCCCCGGGTCGCCGTCGTGCGGCGCGGCGGTGGTGTTGGACCACACCGGGAAGGCCGGCGAACGCAGGTCGCGGCGGCCCAGCTCGGCGCGCAACACGGCCGGCGCGCCCGCGACCAGCGGGCTGTGGTGCGCGCACGCGACCGGGACGGGACGGACGCGCAGGCCGCGGCCGCGCAGCTCGGCGACCGCCCGTTCCACGGCCGCGGTCGTCCCGGAGATCACCACCTGGCGCGGCGCGTTGTGGTTGGCGACGACGACGCCCCCGATGCCCGACAGCGCCGCGCGGACCTCGCCGAGCGTGGCCGCCACGGCGGCCATCGTCCCCGGGTCAGCGCCGTCCGCGGCGCCGCCGGACGCCCCGGCCGCCGCGAGGACGGCCTCGGCGCGGGCCGTGCTGAGCGCCATCAGGTCGTCCTCGCCGAACACCCCGGCCGCGCACAGCGCCACCAGCTCGCCGTACCCGTGCCCGGCGGCCATGTCGGGACGCACGCCCAGCTCGGTCAGCAGCCGGTGCAGGGCCAGCCCGGCGATGCCCAGCGCGGGCTGCGCGACGCGGGTGTCGGTGAGGGCCGCGCGCTGCCGTTCGGCGTCCTCGGGCGTGAACGCGGCGGGCGGGAACATCGCGGCGACGTGGCGTCCGCCGTCCAGGCGCAGCAGCCGCCGCAGCCGCGGGAACGCGGTGAACAGGCCGGCGAGCGCGTCGGGCCGCCGGCCGCCCGGCCCGGGGAACAGGAACGCCACCCGCCCGGGCTCGGCCCCGGCCGCCCGCCCGGCGACGAACACGCCGGGCGCGGCGCGGAACTCGCGGGCGGCGGTCAGCTTGGCCCGCAGGTCGTCGAGCCCGGTGGCGACGATCGCGACCCGCACCGGGCCGTCGCCGGCGGCGAACGTGCGGGCCAGGTCCCGCAGCCGCGTCCCGGTCGCGGCGAGCTCGCCGAGCCGGTCGAGCCGGTCGCGGGCGGCGGCGGGGTCGGCGCCACGGACGAGGAACAGTTCGGCGGGCCACGCGTCCAGCCCGGACACCGGCTCGGGCGCGCCGTCGTGGGCGGCCAGGACGGCGTGGAAGCCGGCGTCGCTCAGGCCCGCGTACCGCTCGGCGGGCGGCACCGGCCACGGACGCGCCTGACGGCCGAACACGAACGGGCTCGTCTCGGGGTCCCAGGCGCGGTCGGGTTCGGTGATGTGCGGGGCGCCGGGCAGCACGCCGGCGTGCAGCGCGCAGGCGACCTTGATCAGGCCCGCGAGCCCGGCGGCGCCGCCGGTGTGCCCGATCCGCGCCGTGACCGACCCGAGCGTCACGCTGCCCGGCTCGGCGCCCGCCTCGGTGAACACCCGCGTGAGGGCCTGCAGCTCGGCCGCGTCGTCCGCCGGGTCGCCGGTGCCGTGGGCCTCCACCAGCCCGACGCGGGCCGGTGAGACGTCCGCGCGGGCGTAGGCGCGCCGCGCCGCCCGCCGTCGCGCCTCGGGACGCCGGGCGGCCGGCGCGTCGCCGGCCCCGGCCACCGCCTTGATCACCGCGTAGACGCGGTCGCCGTCGTCCTCGGCGTCGGCGAGGCGCTTGAGGACCACGCACGCCACGCCCTCGCCGGGGGCGCGCCCCTCGCTGGAGGCGTCGAACGGCGCGCACCGGCCCTGCGGCCGCGCCGCCGTCACGTCGTCGAACACGTCGGCGGCGCCGCACAGCACGATGTCGCCGGCGCCGTCCGCCAGCCGCCCGCACGCGACGTCCAGCAGGTCGGCGGCGGCGGCCGAGCCGTGGGCGGAGCCGCCCAGGCCGAGGCGGTCGGCGACGCGCCCGGCGTCCACGTTGCCGAAGATCACGGTGCAGCGGGACCGGTCGGACGGCCGGTCGGCGTAACCGGCGTCGGCCAGCGCCCGCGCCGCCACCTCCAGCGCCAGCAGCTGCACCGGCTCGATGCCCGCCGCCGCCGACGGCGCGATGCCGTACCCCTGCGGGTCGAACGGCACGTCCGGCAGGAGCCCGCGGTCGGGCGGCGCGCCGGTGGTTGCGCCGGTGGCCGGGTCGGCGCCGTCGACGATCCCGGCCCAGTACTCGGCGGCGTCCCGCGCGCCGGGGAACACGCAGCCGATGCCGACGATCGCGATGTCAAGGGGCGGCGCGCCGTCCTCGTCGGGCCGCCCGGGTTCCGGCTCGGCCCGCGGCACCGGCCGCGCGTCCGGCTCCTCGTCCGGGACGCCGATGCCGAGCGCGACGGCCCGCGTCTCCAGGAAGCAGGTGGCGCCGGTGGTGACCTGCTCGTGCAGGGCGGTGATGCCGGTGGTGGCCGACCGCAGCGCCGCCACCTGCCCCATCGTGTAGAGGCCCTCACGGCGCTGCTCGTCCGGGTCCACCGGCTCCGGCGCGTCCCCGGCGGACGCGTCGGCCGGCGCGGCGGGGTCGCGGCGCAGGCCCTTGGCGGCGACGCGCAGCCGCCCGAGGTTGAGCTCCTCAAGCCGCGCCCACATCTCGTGCTGGGGCGTGCCCGCCGCCTCCAGCCGGCGCCGGGTCTCCTCGAAGGTCCGCACGTAGGGCGTGCGGGCGCACCGGGTGGCGTGCCCCGGCGAGGTCTCCAGCAGCGTGGTGCCGTCGCAGCTCAGCGCCGTCTGCTGGAAGCCGGGCAGGATCGCGCCCGCCGCCACGGCCTCGTAGGTGAACAGGTACGCGGTGCCCATGAGCACGCGGACGTCGGCGCCGCGCGCGGCCAGCGGCCCGGCCAGCGCCGCGACCATCGCGGCCGACCGCTCGTCGTGGACGCCGCCCGCGAACATCACCGACAGCTCGGCGGCGCCGGCCGGGTTGTCGTCGCACCACCGCAGCAGCAGCTCGACCTGCGCGTCCCACAGCGGGAACGCCGCGCGCGGCCCCACGTGGCCGCCGCACTCCATGCCCTCGAACACGAACCTGCGCGCCCCCTCGGCCAGGAACCGCTCCAGCAGCCCCGGCGACGGCACGTGCAGGTACGTGCCGACGCCCGCCTCCTCCAGGGACGCGGCCTGGGCGGGCCGGCCGCCGGCGATCAGCGCGAACGGCGGCGCCACCGCCCGCACCGCCGCCAGCTGCTCCTCGCGCAGCTCGGGCGGCGCGAACCCCAGGACGCCCACGCCCCACGGCCGGTCGCCGAGCCGGTCGGCGGTGTCGGCCAGCAGCCGTCGCGTCTCCTCGCCGTCCATGGGCGCCAGCGCCAGGAACGGCAGGCCGCCGTCCTGCGCGACCGCCGCGGCGAACGCCGACCGGTCGCTGACGCCCGTCATCGGGGCCTGCGCCACCGGGTACTCGCGGCCGGCGGGCGCGCCGGGCGGGTTGTCGGCGGGCGCCAGCGGACGGGCCCGCACGGCGGCGCGCAGGTGCGCGGTGATCTCCTCGCGGATCGCCTGGACGACGCCGCCGGCGGTCTCGTGCCGGGCGGCGAGCGGGGCGGCCAGCGCCCCGTCCTGCCCGACCGGCAGCAGCCGCGACCGCAGCCCGGTGGCGCCGAGCCGGGCGTTGATCTCCGCGGGGGCCAGGCCGTCCAGGTCGATCTCGGGCAGGTCGGGCCGGGCGTAGACGCGGTGCCCGCGCACCACGCGGGTCTCGCCGCCGTCCATGGCCGTGAGCGCGGCGACGACGTCGCCCGGCAGGTCCATCTCCCGCACCAGCGCGAAGTGCACGTCCAGGACCACCCCGGCGGCGCCGCCCGCCACGGCCGCGGCGGCGCTGTGCGGGCCGATGCCGCCCGCCGCCCACACCGGCACGTTGATCGCCGGGTCGCCGAGCAGACGCTGCAGCAGGACGAACGTGGTGAGGTCGCCGACCCGGCCGCCCGCCTCGGCGCCGCGTGCGATCAGCCCGACCAGGGTCGGGCCGTTGCGGTCGCCGTCGGCGGACAGCTCGCGGCACAGCCGTACCGCCGCCTCCGCCTCCGCCGGGTCGACGACCTCGACCAGCAGCCGCCGTCCGCGCGCGAACTCCGCCGCGTCGATCCGGTCCCCGGGCCGGCCCGGCGCCGTGGTGGGCGCGGCCTTCCTGCGTTCGGCCTCCTCGCGGTCGAGCACGACGACGCCCTCGGCCGGCCCGGTGCTCTGGGCCTGCTCTCGTCTGAGCTCGCCCGCCGGGATCACCCGGACCGATCCCGCGTCGTCGAGGTCGGCGTCGGCCGGACGGACGTCGGCCTGCCCGGCACCGCCTCCCATGCGGGACGCGCCGCCGGGCGGGGTGGGCATCGGAACGCTGGGCTTGGCGGGCTTCGCGTCGCCGGCGGCGGCGGGCTCGGGGACGCCTGGAGAAGTGCTTCGCCCGCTCTTGACCGCCGCACCGCGCGCTTGGGGCACCACGATGGGCGCGCCGCCCTGCGCTCCGGCGGACACCGCCCCCGGGCCGCCTCCGGTGGACGGCGCACCGGCGGGCCGTCCCGGATTCCCGCCGAGGGCGTCGTCGCCGGGGACGGCCAGGCCGAGGGCGGCGGCGTCGATGACGACGGTGTCGACGGCGTCCGGCAGGTCGGCCGGGCGGATGCCGCATCCGGCCGGGACGCGGACGCCGAACGTGCCGTCCCACCACCGGCCGACCTCGGCCAGGGCGGCGAGCGCGGCGGCGCGGTCGGCGCCGAGGTCGAGCACCCCGAGGGCGCCCGCCCGCGCGACGGCGACCGTCAGCCGCGGGGCGGTCCGCCCGAACGGGGCCATGGCGACGATGTCGAAAGGCACGTCGAACGGCCCGTCGAACGGAGCCCCGGTCGGCGGCCGGTCGCGATGCCCCGCGTCCGCCTCGGTCCGTGCCGGCCGTCCGGCCTCCCCGGCTCGGAGCTCGCCCCTGCCAGCCGTCATGCGCTGCCCCCCGACGTTACGCCTGTTACCGCGGGCACGGGCCCGCGACGCTGCGCAACACTACGGTCGGCGACGAGACCGGCACGGGGACGACACACCAGGAAGCACGCTGATTAACGCCTCTCCAAAGATTCCCTGGAAGGTCCCTTGACCAGCGGAAATCCGACGGCCGGGCGAGGCGCTGCCCGGAGACGGGCCGGCGGGCCGGGGCGGCGACCGGCCCGCCGGGTTCGGGGGGAGCGGCGACCGGGCGGCGCGGGGCGGTCGGCTCCGGATGCGTCGGCCCCCGGCGGGGGCGGGCGCGGGTCAGACGCTGGCGGCCTCCCGGCGGTGGGCGCGGATGCCGTGGCGCAGCACGCCCTCGTCCAGCCAGCGGTCCAGGTACGTCCAGGTGGTGGCGCGGGCGGCGGGGCCGGTCAGCACGCCGAGGTGCCCGCCGGGCGCGGCCACCAGGCGCAGCCGGGGCGAGCCGGTGAGCATCCGGGCGACCGAGCGGACGGCCGCGACCGGCGCCACCGCGTCGCCGCGTCCGGCGACCAGGAGCACGGGCACCCGCACGTCCGCCAGCCGCGCCCGGCGGCCGCCGATCTCGAGCCGGTCTCCGGCCGGGGCGAGCTCCCGCACGAACGCGGTGTAAACCTGCTCGGCGGTGCGTCCCGGTGCGGCCGGCATCATGCCGAGGAAGTGGTCGACCGCCTCTTCCTGCGCCAGGAACTCGATGATGTCAACGCCTGTCATTATCTTGTAAGGACGGCGCAGGTATTTGTCGACGTCGGCGAATCGGAAAGCTCGTTCCAGCAACGCGTTCGGCCGGTCGCCCAGCATCCTGGACAATCCCCCGGGGAACGGCGCGGGCGGCGGCCCGGCCGGGATCGCCACGGCGGTCACCGAGGCGATCGGCAGCGCGGGGTCGGCGGCGGCCAGCAACGAGTACGCGCCGCCCAGGCACCACCCCACGAGCTGCACGGGCTGCCCGCCCGCGTCCCGGCTGACCGCGCGGATCGCCGCGGGCAGCACCCGTCCCGCCCAGGCGGCCAGCGCGGGCCCGCGGTCGGCGAAGCGGGGCGTGCCGGGATCCAGCAGGTAGGTGCGCCGCCCCCGGGCCACGGCGTGTCCGGCCAGGCTGCAGCCCCGGCGCAGGTCGTAGCAGCGGGCGGGCGCGGCCAGCGGCGACACGAACAGCACCGGCGGCCCGGTGGGGATGACGCCCTCCGGCGGGCGGTAGCGGTGCAGGCATCCCCGGGGCTCGGCCTCGGCCACATCGGCGGGCATGGGGCGCAGGTCGGCGACGCGGCCGTAGAGCACCTTGCGGGCCAGGCCGGCCGCGGCGTCGCGCACGCTCCGGGGGGACGGCTTCATTTCGCTATTGTCCACTCCGTTCGGCGAGCCGGACGCGGGGGAATCTCAGACCATTCTGCGTGCATCCACGGTGAGGTTCATATCACATCCCTGTGAAGAGCGTGTTAAATCCGTCGGGCCGTCCCGCCGTCCCGCCCCGGAAAGAAACCGTGAAAACGATGGGACGCGCTCGGCGGGCCCGCACGTTCCGCTTCCCGGTTCGCCGCGTGCGCCGTCCCGGCGCAACCGCCGCGAGTTTTTTCCGGCGGGCGCCCGCGGAGGCGACGGAGGCGGCGGCGCGTGGCGGCCCTAGGCTGGGAGTCGTGGTGCACGAGGGGCCGTTCGAGTACGGCAGAGACGGACCGAAGGTGATCGTCACCGGTGTGGACGGCTCGGAGACGTCCCTGCGGGCGGCCTCCTACGCCTGGGGGCTGGCGCGGCGCAGCGGCGCGCGGCTGCTGCTGGTGCACGTCACCCCGCTGGCGTCGATGTCGACGCTCACCCCGGGCGGCGCGGCGGTGCTGCGCGAGGCCAGCGAGGAGATCGTCGCCGAGCTGCGCGGGGAGCTGGAGCGCGTGGCGGCCACGCGGCCGGACGAGGTGCGTTACGAGCTGCTGGTCGAGCAGGGCGACGCGTACGGGGTGCTGTCGCGCGTCGCCGACGAGTCCCGCGCCGACGCGGTGATCGTCGGGGCGTCGCAGCAGGCGGGGCACCGGCTGATCGGCTCGGTGGCGGTACGGCTCGTGCGCGCCGGACGCTGGCCGGTGACCGTGGTGCCCTGACCTTCGGCCCCGGCGGCCGAGTGCGCGGCCGCATGCGGGGAAGACCGGTGCCCGTGACATACCAGGAGACAACGGAACACGACGCCGTCGTCACCGAGGTCGGCTGGACGGGGACGACCCTGCGCGTCGCCGGGTCGCTGCACCCCGCACCGGCCGGCGCGCCGGAGGCCCGGCTCGTCCTGCGCGAGCACGACGGCGACCGGACGCTGTCGTGCCCCGCGACCGCGGCGCCGGCCGGGTCCGGGGGCCTGCGTTTCGAGGCGGCCGTCGACGTCGCCGGCGCCGCCGACGGCCGGCCGCTGCCGCACGGCCTGTGGGACCTCGACCTGACCGTCGGCGCCGAGACCGTGCCGCTCGGCCCCGGCCGCTCCCCCGGCCTCGACGTCTCGCCGCGACGCGGTTTCCTGCCCGACTCGACCACCGTGACCGTGTACTTCAGCGTCTACGGCCCGCTGGCGGTCGACGTGGGCGGCGAGCGGCACGTCGCCGGGGACGTCCGCGCCGACGCCGTGGCCTGGAACGAGCACGACGAGACCCTCGTCGTCAGCGGCCATCTCGACCTGCGCGCGTTCGCCCCGCCGATCTCGGCGACCCTCGCGCTGCGCGACCGCCGCACCGGCCGGGTGTACGAGGCGATCGCGATGCTGGACGCCGGGGCCGACCGGATGACCTACACCGCCGACATCCCCATGACCAGGGCGTTCGTCGACGACCCGCTGCCCCGCGGGACCTGGGACGCCACCCTGGTCGTCGGCTTCTCCGGCCTGCACCGCGAGCTGTGCGTCCTGGCGCCCGCCGAGCCCGTCGACCACCGGGTGCGGCGCCGCCTGCGGCACCTGCGGATCACCTCCACCGGCGCGCCCGGCCCGCTGACGATCACCGTCGGCGGTCAGTAGGGCACGGGCGGACGCGGCGGCCAGGACGTCGACCAGGCGCCGGCGGCCGCCAGCGACCCGGTGATGAGGCAGCCGGTCAGCAGGTTGAGCGCCGCGGTGGCCAGCGCGTCCTCCAGCGGGGCGCGCACCGTCAGCGGCAGCAGCGTCAGCAGCAGGACGGCCAGCGCGCCGATCCAGCCGAAGGCGCGCACGGGACGGACGGCCACCGACGCCAGGACGTTCAGCAGCGCGGTCGCCTGCAGTCCCGCGGCCGCCGCGCACAACGCGTACGTCGCGGCCGCCGGGACGGCCCGGCCCTGGCCCCCGCCGAACACGGGCACGTCGAACCCGAACAGCCCGCGCAGCACGAGCACCCCCGCGAACGCCGTGCCCGCGGCCGCCGCCGAGACGCCGGCGCCGCTCAGCCACAGGCGCCGCTCGTTCACGTCCGGCGGCAGGGAGAACGCCTCGTGCAGCGCGATGAACCGCCGGTAGCGGGCCATGGCGCTGTCGGCGTACCACGCCGACCGTCCGATGCCGGACTGGCACCGGAAGGAACGCTGCCAGGCGCGCGGCGGCGCCCCGTCCGTGCCGTGGTGCCGCGGGCGTCCGGCCCGGTGGCCGGCGCCCTCCGTCCCGTGCCGGTCCCTGTCGGGCGAGTCGCCGTAGAACCGTCCGAACGGGGTCCCGGCCATGGCGCCTCCCCCTGTCCCCCCGACGTGAACGTCCCAGGTGCTACCCGGCCACGTACGGTGAACTCCCCCGGCATCGACACTTTGCGGTCATTTGATGCCCCTTCGCCATTCCTGTCGGGGCGGGAGGTAACGTTCGGTGGGGGAAAATTGCCACCGGAAGCGACCTCGGGGGGCGGCGCAGTGACGGCGGACGGACGCGAGTTCACCGTGGCCCAGGCGCGCGCCCTGATCCCCGAGGTGCGCGCACGCGCCGCCGAGATCGTCCGGCTCCGCGCCGACCTGGCCGAGCTCGCCCTGGACCTGCGCGCGTCCGGCTCGTCCCCGCTGGGCGGCATGGCCGAGGTGAAGGCGTTCGAGGCGCGGCTGGACGAGCAGATCGCCTGGTTCACCGGCCAGGGCATCGAGATCAAGGGCATCGCGCCGTTCCTGGTCGACTTCCCCGCCGTGCTGGACGGCCGCTCGGTCCGCCTGTGCTGGCTGGAGGGCGACACCGAGCTGGGCTGGTACCACCGCACCGAGCTCGGCTTCGCGGGCCGCCGCCCCCTCGCCTGAGGACGCCGGAGCCCGCCCGGAGACGCTGGAGGGGGTTCCGGGAAGCGCCCCGCTCCCGAAACCCCCTCGCCCGTGGGGGCGACGCCCGGCGCCGCCCCTGTGCTCAGACCTGTCCGGCCCGCTCCAGCGCCTCGCAGCAGGTGTCGGTGATCAGCCGGGTCACCACGTACGGGTCGCAGTTGGCGTTCGGGCGGCGGTCCTCGATGTAGCCCTTCTTGTCCACCTCGACCTGCCACGGGATGCGCACCGAGGCGCCCCGGTCCGACACGCCGTAGCTGTACTCGCTCCAGGGGGCGGTCTCGTGCATGCCGGTCAGGCGGCGCTCGATGTCGGCGCCGTACCCGGCGATGTGCTCCTGCGCCTTGGTGCCCAGCGCCTCGCACGCGGTGATGATCGGGTCGTAGGCCTCGCGCATCGCCTTGGTGGAGAAGTTGGTGTGCGCGCCCGCGCCGTTCCAGTCGCCCGCCACCGGCTTGGGGTCGAGCGTGGCGGCCACGTCGAACTCCTCGGCGATGCGGTACAGCAGCCAGCGCGCCATCCACATCTGGTCGGAGACCTCGACCGGGCCCGCCGGGCCGATCTGGAACTCCCACTGGCCGGGCATGACCTCGGCGTTGATGCCCGACACGCTCAGCCCGGCGGCCAGGCAGGCGTCCAGGTGCCGCTCGACGATCTCACGCCCGAACACCTCGTCGGATCCGACGCCGCAGTAGTAGAAGCCCTGCGGCGCGGGGAACCCGCGCTCGGGGAAGCCGAGCGGACGGCCGTCCTTGAAGAACGTGTACTCCTGCTCCATGCCGTACCAGGGCTCCTGGGCGGCGTACTTCTCGGCGACGGGCAGCAGCGCGGCCCGGGTGTTGGTGGGGTGCGGCGTCCCGTCCGGCAGGTACACCTCGCACAGCACCAGCTTGTGGTCACCGCCGCGCAGCGGGTCGGGACAGGAGAAGACCGGCTTGAGCACGCAGTCCGAGTTCTTCCCCGGCGCCTGGTTCGTGCTCGACCCGTCGAACCCCCAGTCCGGCAGGTCGGCGCCGTCCGGGAGGATCTTGGTCTTGGACCGAAGCCGGGCGGTCGGCTCGGTGCCGTCGATCCAGATGTACTCGGCCTTGTAGGTCAACGTGCGATCCCTTCGTGTTGCCGGTCCCGGTGGTTTCGGCCTTGGAAAGGTTGACAACGCCCGATTTCGGGTCCATTGCCCGTATGTGAACGCCGTGTTAAACCGGCCGCTGACCAGGCACGCCCCCACCCGGTCCCCCATTTGGGACGCTCACCGGCACCCGGCGTCGTCCGTCGTGGGCACGCATGGCCTTCTCCACGGGATCACCCGTGCCCCGCGTCCCGCGTTCGACGCCGCCCCAGCGCCCGGTCAAGGCCCGCCCCGCCCCCACCGGACGAACCCCAACAATGCCCCATGACATGGGCAAACACCACGCCAAGGGCGCGGTCCCCGCCCTTACCGGCCGGTCGGACCGGGCTACCGTGAAAGGAAGGATCGATGGATGACTCGTCCTCCCGTAACGGGAGGCTTCCGACCGCGGGAGGCGAGCCAGGGGCGGGACCGTCTCGTCCCCGGCACCGGAAGGTGGTGTGCATCAGATGACGCACCCGGCAGACATCGAGCGGCATCCCGACATAGCCGAGATGCGCACGCGGTACGAGCTCGCCGCGGCGAGTCCCACCGCGCAGGCCCTGGACGGCCTGACCGTGCTGAGCGGGCTCTACCTGGCGATCTCCCCGTGGATCGTGGGGTTCAGCGGCCTGCGGCCGATCACGGTGAACAACCTGATCACCGGCCTCGCGGTGGCGGCGCTCGGGCTGGGCTTCGCCCTGGCCTTCGGCCGCACGTACGGCATCGCCTGGGTCGCACCCATCATCGGCGTATGGACGATCATCAGCCCGTGGGTGATCGCCGGTCGCATGAACACGACGCCGACGATCGTCAGCAATGTCGTGGTGGGCGCACTGATCCTCGTCCTTGGCCTGGCCACCCTCGGTCTCGCGGGCACCCGCGCGGGCGGCATGGGCATGCGCCGCCCGAGGTGACCGCCCACGCCCCCCGGCCCTCACCCGCCGTCGCGGGGAGAGCCACCAAAGGCCCCGCCCCCGCTCAGGGGACGGGGCCCTCTCTTGACGTCCGGCCCCGCTCGGCGAGACTGACGAGGTGATGGTCAAGACCCTGCGCCCCCGTGACTACAACGAGGCCCTGCACGTCGGGCACTTCTTCCGCAACAAACGCGTCCCCGTCGTGATGGACCTCACCGACCTCCCCGACGACGTGGCCCGCCAGTTCGTCGACTTCGCAGCGGGCCTGGTCTTCGGCCGCCGCGGCGACATGCAACGCCTGAGCCCCAAGGTCTTCCTGCTCCTCCCCGACGGCCAGCCCAAACCCACCGTCCTGCCCACGCCCTCCGACTGACCTCTCCCCGGCCGCCCCCTCCCACACAGCGCCCGCCGCCCTCTCGACCGGCCGACCGGCGTGACCCGGCCACGACGCGCTGAACGCACTTCCGGTCCCCCACAGCACCACGCCCTGCCGGAAAGGACGGGGCCGCCGCACGGGCATCCGGTTCAGCGGGCATCACCCGGCCGACGTCCAGGTTTCGGCCCTCCGGCTGGGGGCAGCAACGATGCCGACCTGCCGCGGGACGGCGACCGGCTCGCCCGTCCGCCGCCGCGGCAGAGCCGCCGATCCGGAATCGATGGGGCCGTGCAGACCTTCCTTCCGTACGCGGACTTCGCCGCCACGGCCCGCGTCCTCGACCGGCGCAGGCTCGGCAAGCAGCGTGTCGAGACGATCCAGGTGCTGCGCGGCCTCACGGTGCCCGGGTATGGCTGGCGGCACCATCCGGCCGTGCGGATGTGGACCGGTTACGAGGAGGCGCTGGTCCGCTATGGCCTGGAGATGTGTCAGCGGTGGTGCGCCCTCGGCCACAACGACACCTGCGCCGCCACGCTGACGGCCGAGTTGCTCACCGCCGAGGGCACCGAGCGGCCGCGAACCCAGGCGCGGCTGGCCGAGGCCGGGCAGCTGCCGCCCTGGCTGGGCGACCCGGCCCTGCACCTGAGCCACCGTTCCGCCCTCGTCCGCAAGGATCCCGAGTTCTACGGCCCGATCTTCCCCGGCGTACCGGCCGACCTGCCGTACGTCTGGCCGCGCTCGGACCGCGACCGTGGAGAGCACGACCAACCGGCCCGCCCCACCTGACCCCGCCCCTCAGGCGTCTGTGAACACCACGGACGCGGGCAGCGCACGGCCGCCAGCACGGCCGCGCCCGCGCCCGACACCGGCACCACCGCACGCGCGGTGGAGGCGGTGATGCGGTCGGACTCCCGCGAAGGAGTCCGGCACTCCAAGCGTGGATCGGAAATGCCGCACCTCTGGGCTCCTGCCAGATCCCGGAGGCGCGGCCTTCCGTCACCGGGCCCCTTTCGTGAGACCCGCCGCAGCGCGCGAAGCAGCTACCAGTTCCGCTCGACGGTTCCCTTCGTGGCGATCTCCGCCGTCCTGAGGGTGCGGAGCTTGGCCCGGCGGCGTCTCCTCTGCCGGACGCGGGCGAGGCGCCGCTCGTTGGCCGGGCTTTCGGCGTCGAGTTCGAGACGCCGTTCCAGCCGGCTTTCCACCCAGTCGCCGAGCGGCAGGTCCGGATGCTTCCGCCATCTCTTCGGCCGCCGGCGCCCCAGGCGTTCTTCGACGTCGTCCGCGGTGTCGGCGGCGGGCGCGCCGACCGCGTCCCGGAGGACCTGCTGCACCCGGTGCCGGTTGGCGCGGTGCGGGAACCGCTTGTTCAGCCGTACGGCGTTCCGTGAGGACTTGTCGTTTTCGGCGTAGGCATTGCGGCGGTCCTTGGCATAGCTGATCCGCTTCTTCTCCTGGGGATCTCTCCGCGCCATGGATTCACCTTCTCTGCCGGAGCCGGCCCACGCTCACCGAGCCGCGACTGTACCCGGACCCGAGATCCATGCCGAGTGAATTTCCGCAGACGACTAATGGCCCGGCGTGCGCCGGCCGGCCCGAGCCGTCCGCCCCGCTCGGGAGCAGGGCGGCCGTCGCGCGGCGTGCGGCCCGTGCGGAAAGGCGAGCCCCCACGCCGCCCGCTCCAGGCGGCGTGGGCTCGCGGCCGCCCTCGAACGGCCCGGTCTGGGCGTCCAGGTCAGGCGCTCCCGGTATGCCCGGCATTCGGTGCGACGGGGGCGCGGACGGTGACCGTCTTCGCGGGCCGGACCCGCCGGGCGATCAGTGCGTCCAGCGCCCAGGGGCCGCCGCCGAACAGTGCCAGCAGCAGGAAGGACCAGGAGAACATGGCCGCCAGCTCGCCGCCGTTGACCAGCGGGAACAGTTCCTTGGGCTGATGGACGGTGAAGTAGGCGTAGGCCATCGCCCCGGAGCAGACGAATGCGGCCGGGCGGGTGCCCAGGCCCATCATCACCAGGCCGCCGCCGACCAGCTCGATCACGGCCGCCCACCAGCTCGGCCACTCGCCGACGCGGACCGGCACCCCGCCGTGCGGCCCGCCGAGGACTCCGAACAGGCTCGCGGCTCCATGACAGGCGAACAGCAGGCCGACCACGACACGGAACAACGACAGGACGGCGTCACGTACGTGTTGCATGGTTTCTCCTGGAACTGGACTGCATGCCCAATCAACTCATCGGCCGCATGAGAACGTCCTCGGCCGGGCCCCGCATGGACTGGGCAACAAAACCGTAGGACACGCGTTTGCCGAACGGAACGCCCTTCCACGCCTTTCATGGCCCCTTCCAACGCCGAAGCACCCGCCACTACTCGGCGTGGAAGTTTCATTGCCGGATGCTTCGACTCTGGGTATATGAGCCGACGCCCCGTTCGCAGGAAATAATCCCGCATGGTCTCCATGGGGAGGTGTTCGACATGGCGTCGGTCGCCGCAGGTCAGCGTCCACTTCGGCAATGCACGCGACCGCCGGCGGATTGCTCCGCCGGCGGCGATTGGTGTCCTACCACCAGCGGCGCGCGCAGGGGGGCCGACGGGTCACCGGTCCGCTTTTCGATCACGTTGACACCCGCGTCGTGGCACGCGACATGGAGGCGGTCCGCCGGGCACTGGGCGAGGCGGATCTCCGCCGTCGGCGCGTCGCACGGCACGGCCGGGAGAGAAACCGGGTGATTGCGGCCCCTGAACAGGCCCGCGATCCGCGTGGAGGGCGATTGAAGGCGGAGCTTCAACCGCGGCCCGGATGCGCACGGCCATGCCGATGACCAGCGGTGGACGCTGGTCCGGGGGGCCGCGCTGACCAGGCCGCGGAGCCCTCGTGTGCTTTCCGGTCGTGTTGACGCCTACAGGCGCACGTGGCCTCGCTCGACCAGGACCTTGTCGTCCAGCGTGACCGTGGGCTCGTAGATCACCATGTCCATGTGGATGGGGCTGGCGGTGGTGCCGCCGTAAAAGATGTTGTCGCCGAGGGCGATGTGGACGTTTCCTCTGGCCTTCTTCTCTTCCTCGAACCTGCCGTTACGGCGGCATGCGGGGTTGAGGCCGATTCCGAACTCGGCGATGTTGTCCAGGTTGGAGATCGTGTCCAGCAGGTGTCGAAGCTCGGCGGCCTGACCACTGGCCCCGGCAACGGCCTGGACGCGGCCACCGGCCACGTCGATCCGGAGTGGCTCGTCTGGCTTGCCCAGGTGGGCGATGGGGCCGTCGACGACGATAACGCCTTCGGCCGTGCCCTCCAGCGGGCGTGAGGACACCTCACCGTCGGAGAAGGCCGAGGCCATTCCGGGCCGGTTGGCGTAACCGCACTCCACCCATACGTCTTCGAAGGCGATGGGCGCGGTGATGTCGGTTCCGGCCGGGCTGGTGATTCGCATCCGGCGGCCGCTTTCCCACAGGCGGCCGAGGCGCCGACCGTCGTCATGGAGCGCCCGGTAGTCGGCGAGCGCACCGCCCCCCGTGAAGACCTCCAGCGGCCGCATGACCATTGAGATCATGCGAAGCTGTTCGCGCTTGAGCAGGTCCTGGACCACGGCGGAGTAGGTGGGCGCCCCGCAGGACCCGGTCAGCCCGATCAGTACCTGCGTCTCCTCCAGTGCTCTTTCGATGGGCCGGGTGAGTTCGTTGCGCTGGGCGTCCATGCGCACGGGCATCTCCATGAGGGTGCACTCGGCTCCCAGGCTCGCGACCGCCTCAGCGATCGCCTCGACCATCACCCTGACGCTCTCGGCGTCGAGCACGATCCCGACTCGTTCGTCGGCGTGTACCTGCAGCAGTTCTTCCACGACGAGCCTGGCGCTGTCGGAGACGGACGCTTCCATCACCGGAACCTCCACTGTCCTACTAGATCGTCTTCCGAAGTTGTAGGCTAATCTTGAAGGACAGTCAAGAGATATCCTTCGATGCGAGCGGGTGGCCGTCACCCGCGCAGGCGGCGAGGGAGGAACCGGTTGGACGAGAAGGCGCGATCCGGCAGTGGCGAGTCGGTTGTCGCCCAGATCGCGGCGAGACTGCGCGACGACATCGCGTGCGCACGGCTGGCACCCGGTCAACGGCTGGTCGAGATCGAACTGGTTCGCGAGTTCGGAGTCAGCCGCGGACCGCTTCGTCAGGCGTTGGGACAGCTCATGGCCGAGGGTGTCGTGGTCAGCGAACGGCACCGGGGCGTCTCCGTGCGGCCCATGACACGTGACGACGTCCGCCATCTCTACCAAGTGCGGGAGGCGCTGGAAGGAGAGGCGGCCGCGCTGGCCGCCGCCCGCTCCGGAGAACCCGCGGTGCGCAGAGCCTGCGAAGACATGCTGCGCGATCTGCGAACGTACGACACGGCCGACTACACCACCGAGCTGCGGGATCACGACCGTTTTCACGAGGCCGTCACCGAAGCCGCCGGCAATCCGGTACTGACGGCATTGATCCGCCAGCTGCGACCACTGATCTTCCGGGCGCAGTTCCGCGGCAGGCTCTCCGACGCACGAGCCCGCCTGTCGATCCACGAACATGAGCGGATCTTCACCGCGGTGCTGTCCGGTGAGCCGGAGGTCGCCAGAGACGAGATGCGTTCGCACATCCGCGCCAGCCGCGACACTGTTCTCTCACTCCCCGATGAGGCGTTCCGGTAGATGACACGGATCAGCGAGATAACGGCCATCACGGTTCGCGTGCCGCTGACACGTCCGGTGTCGCTGGCGACGCGCCGCGTCACCGAGCGCGTTTACACGCTGGTGCGTGTCATCAACGACGCGGGGCTGCATGGCATCGGCTTCTGCTATGCCGGCTACGGCGGCAGCGACCTGACGACCTCCACCGTCATCGACGTCCTGGCCCCGCTCCTCATCGGAGAGGACCATCACCGCACCGCCTGGCTCTGGCACAAGATGCGGAACGCGGACGTCCCGCTCACGGGGGCGGGGCACGCCGCACGGGCACTGAGCGCCTTGGACATCGCTCTGTGGGATCTCAACGCCCGCGATGCCGGCCAACCGCTGCACCGCCATATCGGCGCATATGCTGCCACGCACGTCGACGCTTACCGTGCAGGCGGCTACTACGGCGAGGACGACGACGATGACGCCCTCCTGGCCGAAGTCAGCCGGAACGTCGCGGCCGGGGCCCGCGCCGTGAAGATCAAGGTCGGCCGGTTCGACATCGACCGCGAACGTCGCAGGGTTCTCGCGGTCCGAGACGCGATCGGGCCCGGCGTATCACTCATGCTGGACGCCAACGCCGCCTGGGACACCGTAGGAGACGCACTGCCGTACGCCCGTGCCTACGCGTCGGCCGACCCTCTTTTCATCGAGGACCCGCTACCGGCTCACGATCTGCGCGGCGCCCTGCGTCTGCGCGACCTGAGCGGTGTGGCGATCTCACTCGGCGAAACGTTCACCAGCGTTCACGAGTTCAACGCGATCGTCACTGACGGCATATGCGATGACCTCCAGGTCGACGGCACTTCGTGCGGCGGCGTCTCCGGCTTCTTGCGCATTGCTGACATCGCCGAAGCGGGCGGTGCCAAGGTTCATGCACATTGGTTCCCTGAACTGCACGTCCACCTCGCCGCCCGCCTTGCCGCCCCTGGACCGGTCGAGACGTTCCCGGACGACTCTGCCGTCAACTTCAGCCGGCTCACTACCGCCGCGCCCGCCTGGGAAGCCGGACGAATCCGGCTGCCCACCGAACCCGGGATCGGCTTCGAGTTCGATGAGGATGCCATCGCCGCCTACTCCGACACGCCCTGGAAATCGGTCCGAGGGTGATGTGACGCCGACTGCGAGCACCTGACGTGCACAGGCCGCCAGGACTGGACCATACGGCCGAGCCATGCGGGCGCCGCCCTTCAACCCGCTTCCTCGTCGCGCGGCGCTTGTCGTCCAGATCGGTGATGCTGGTCTTCGCTGCCGATAGAGGGCCGTCCATGCCTGGGGCGCCTCGCGGGAGATTCGTCGGGCGTCCTCACGGGCGGGGCCTGCTTGATGAGGACATGCGTATCGGCGGAGGAGGATCATCCCGGTGAGCACAACGGCGGAGTTCACCGTCCGGAGGGCCCGGCTCGATGACGCGGCGCAGGTGGCGTCGCTGCTGGCCGAGCTGGGGTATCCGGACAACAGCATCGATGACGTGCGGCTGCGCTTGGCGACATGGGCACAGGAAACGACCGGCGTCGTCCTCGTCGCCGAGGGCGGTGGCCAGGTGGTGGAGCGGTCGCCGTGGCGGCGATTCCCTACCTGGAGCGTGGGGGGCGCTGTGGACGCATCGTCGCACTCGTCGTGGCAGCCGGGCGGCGGGGGCAGGGAATCGGCCGGCGGCTTGTCGAAGCGGCCGAGGAAGCGGCCGGCGACCTCGGCTGCGTCACCATGGAGGTGACCAGCGCGCGAAGCCGCACCGAGTCGCATCCCTTCTATCGGAATCTCGGTTATGAGGAGTGGAGCGACCGCAGCGCGCGCTACCTCAAGGACCTCCGCCCCAGGACATGACCGAGCAGCCATGGCGCGCGCTGCCGCCCGCGGCCGGCAGCAGGTCGCGGTCGCAGCCGGGGTCGAGCGTCAGGGTGCCGCGGGCGGGGCCGAGCAGCAGGGTGTCGCCGACGCGCGTGCGCCGGACGAGCGCGCCGCTCACCCAGCCGCCCGGCACGGCCCGCACGTGCAGGGACAGGGGTCCTGTTGGGGCGCGGGGCGTTGGCGAGCGAGTACCTGCGCCACACGCGCGGCAGCGGGCGGTCTGCACCGGCACGTACTGGCCGGCGGTGAACTCCAGCGGAATACACGACCTGGTGCGGCTGGGGCCGAACGCAGCGGCCGGCCCACGCGCCGAGCACTCCGCCCGGGCTGACCGGTCGAGCATCGACTAGAAGGACCGTCGGACGATCGGACGGTGGGCGCCCCCCGAAAGGCTCCGACCGCCGTCGTTGTCATCGACGTCTGCCGGCGAAGGGCAGGCGTTCAGGCGGAATACCGCGCAGTTCGTCGACGGAGAAGACCTCGCCGTGGTCGTTGTCGACGACCGTGCGCCAGCGACGAGCCGCCGCCTCGATGAGCTCCATGGCGACGGCGTCACTGCCCTCGGTGCTGGAAATGGACAACTCCACCAAGGCGAGCATGGGGGCGCCCAGCTTCTTCTCGTACTCCACGAGGTCTTCGGGTTCGAACTCGGGGGCGCTGTCCGGGGCCACCGTCACCCAGACGTGCCGGTCCCCGCGCGACAGGCGGCCATTCGTCCAGCGGTCGGGGCGCCGCACGCCCCCGAGTTCCTCCACCAGGTCGAGGAACTCCTCGGGGTGCACGGGGTCGGCGAATATCAGCAGTACTTCGTGCCCCATTGCGCTCCTTCGCTCAGACGGGCTCGCCCAGCTTGCGAAGAGCCTCCTTGAGCTCGTATTCGGTGCGCACCACGATAGCACCCAGCTGCCTGGCCTGGGCGATCTGCTTCCCGGACCACTGCGTGGCGAGCACGACCACCGGCTTGCCGTTCGGATTCATCTGCCTATTATTGATCAATTTTGTTATCTGGTTGGTCTTGCTGGCCTTACGACCGTTCGAGATCTCGATTATTGCCCTGTTGGTCTCGATGTCTATTTCACCGAGGTCGCCGTTGTTTCCGTACTTGCGGCCGAAGTCGCGCACGATGTTGCGAATGGATTTGGCGGTGGTCGCCTCGAGACGCTTGTCCTCGTCGGCGGAACGCATCGCCTTGTCGACCTTGGAGTCGACGACCTTGTTCTTGAGCAGGTCGACCTCACGCTGTGCCTGGTTGGCGGCGTCCCTGTTGGCCTGGGTCGGGCTCCGGCGCGCCGCGTCCCGGGCGGCGTCGGCGTTGGCCTGGGCCTGGTCGATGAGGCGGTCGGCAGCGTCGAGCCGCCCCTGCTTGATGGCGGTGTCGATGTCGTTCTTGATCTTCGCACGCTGCCTGGCGAGCAGGTCGCAGACGCCCTTGGCCGGATCGTTGTGGACGAGGAGATCGAGCCCGCCGACCGTCACGTAGAAGGTGTGGAGCCCCTCGACCGTGAGGTTGTGGACGCGCCGCTCGACTCTGTACCGACGCGACTCGACCACCATCGCCCGGCGGCCGTCGGGTGCGGCCAGCATGTCGCCGAACACCAGCCGGCCGCCGTCGATCCAGTCGCGCGCGCCCGCCACCCAGAACGGGTGGTTGGCGGTGGCGGTGACCACCGCGGTGGGACCGCCCAGCGCACCGTCGAGGTCGACCACGACGTCCACCAGGTCCTTGGGACCGGCGCCGACGATGGTCCGGGTGACCCGCCGCGGGCCGTGGCGGCCGCTCTCCGGGTCGGCCGCCCAGACCAGGTCGCCGACGGCGACCCGGTCGATGGGTCTTCGTCTCCCATCGGCCATCAGCACCAGGGTCCCGGGCGGGAAGCTGTTGGGAGCCGCGCCCTGGCAGGCCTCCAGCGCCCTCCTCAGCCGGTCCTGGGCGGCCTTGCGGGCACCACGGGCCTTCTCCAGCCGCCGCTTGAGGTCGAGGAAGCGGTCGATCAGCTTGACCACCTTGGGGATCGCCTTCAGCGCCTTGCCGAGCTTGCCCCACGGAATGATCCCGATCAGGCCCCAGATGCAGTCACCGAGATTCGGCTTCCGGATGCAGTTGATGATGTCGCCGGCCAGCCAGTCGAGCCCGAGCTTGGCGATCTCCTTGAGCAGATTGAAGTTGTTCCACTCGTTCTCGATGGCCCGCGCTTCCTGGTCCGCCTTGGTCGCGGCGTCCTGCGCGGCCCTGTACTCCTGCTCTTCCGGCGACTCCCCGCCGACCGGGGTCGTGACGGGCACACTCGGTGACGCACTGGAGCTCGGTGACGCGCTGGAGCTCGGTGACGCGCTCGGACTCGGCTGTTTCTCACCGCGATCGCAGTTCTCGCCACCGCTCAACCGGCAAACCGCGGCCCGGATGTCCCTCGTGACCGTGTCCGGGACGGCCACCACCGTGATCGCCGCGGCGACGGCGGCCACGAGCAGGGTGATGGCGATGTAGGAGAGCGCGCCCTCACCCTGATCTCCCAGCCGTCTGAGCATCTGGCGCCCCAAGGCCCGTAAGAACCCGTCAAAACCGCAAGTAAATCAACCCAACGACCCACCGACACGGGCCCCCAGACCCAATACCAGACCCAAAACAAACGATCTTTACACCCCGCCTCCACACCCACCAAGATCAATTACAACACCTGACGGGGGCAACTTCACCCGCCACCGCACCACTCCGCGGCGACTACCGCCGACCGACGAGGCAAACCTCCGTGATCACGGCGCCGGGGCTCATCAAGCCGCCCCACCTCCACCGACCCATTGCCCACCGCCGCACTCACCGCACCCCTCGACGGCCAGCCCCTAACCAAGCACCAAAGTGCCGTCACCCCTAGCCGAGACGCTCGCCCGCGAAATCCCGGCCGTGATGGCACCTGACGATCACCCGCTCGCCTCCCAACTCAGATCCAACGCAGCCCCGGCATCCGGACGCCCTCCACACGCCTGGCCAGCGCCGCAACAAGGGCCAGACGCCGCCCATTCTCACTTTCGACGTGCACCCAATCGCGGTGCCGCAGATTACCAAACGACCGCACCCGCCTTGACGGGCTCACATTCTCTGAATGCGGCGCGCTCCCACACCGGCGATGTAATCCAAGGACGGAAGTCGGCCACACCCAGGACATCCATAAGCCTCAACGAGCCCACGTAGTGAAATGCCGGCGCGAAAATGGCCCCTCCATACTCCGGACCTCACTCGGCTCCGACGAGACCTTTACTTGGCGGCGGACGAGTTCAGCCAAGGGTGGCCGTAGGCCATCACGAAAGGTCAAGGGCAGCGCCCTACACGGGCTCTGGCCGCCGCCATCCTCGCCGACTCGGGATCGGAGGGAGCCACACATCTTCCACACCGGGCGGCAACACGCCTCAGGCGAGGTTCTCCCGGATGACAGACCTGTGACCGTGGGCCTCAAGGGTTCGGGCTGCTACTCGGCGGGCCTCGGCGGCTTCGACGGCTGCCCGTTCTCGGTCCGCGTCGTACAGAACGTGACGGGCAAGTTCATCGAGACAATCCGCCATGTCGAGTCGCCAGTACGCGAACCCAACCGGGTCGGCGGATTCATCTGGGCGCATCGCTCGCACGCGGCGCAGTTCACGCAAAGCGTCCTTGAGCGCTGGGGGAATGCTCACGCCCCCATACTGCTCGGCTCGGGCGGCGGCGCGCCCTCCCGGCCGACTGCTCCCAGGCGCAGGGCGGTGGGTGTGCGTGCGCGCGGCCCGTTCGCCCCGCCGCCCGATGACCAGTGCCAGGCCGCACGCTCCGGGCGACGTGAGCGCGGGACCAGTGCGGCGGCGAGAGCACCGCTTCGCACGTGCGCTCGTGGCGCACCCGGGCTGGACAGAGTACGGCGTTGGCTGAAGGCTCACGGGAGTTGACGACGGTGTGGGAGGGCATGCGAGTGATGGGGAGTTGGGTGGGGTTGCTTGTCGGCACCGTGCTGGGGGCTGCATGGGGATTCTTGGGGAACAGCTACGAACCCGGTGACAGCGCGATCGGCACCGGGCTCATGGGCGCTGTCGTGGGAGTCGTGGCCGGAACCATGAGTGATGCAGTGCGTCATAAAGGAGCCGTCGCGGTTCTCGCCGTTCTACGGAAGGGGAAGGCCGCGACTCGTGACCAGATGAGCGGGCGGCCTGCCAATGCCGTAGACATCCGAATGGGACAGCCATACTCGTTGGCTGGCGGCCTGCGGCCTGGATGTGACAGCCATTCGGCAACGACGCGGCACCGGAGGGTCTTAGCTTAGCGCATGCCGTTCAGGCGGTCGGCTTCGTTGATAGTGAGGGACCACGGGTAAGCGTTTAGATGGGTGCCGCCGGTGCCGGGGGTGTGGGGTTCGAACTCGCCGGGGCCCAGGAGGATGCGGACGCCTTCGGCGCGGAGGTCGGCGATACTCCTTTGGAAGGGGCGGCGTGCGGCTAGGGCGGTGTTGACGAAGGGTAGGACCACTACGGGGATTCCTAGGTTGGGGGCTTCGGCGAGGATGCCTAGGGCGTAGGTGTCGCTGATACCCGCGGCCCATTTGTTGATGGTGTTGTAGGTGGCGGGGGCGACGATGATGGCGTCGGCCTTGGGTGAGCGGGGTTCGCCTGGCTTGCGGTATTGGCTGCGGACGGGGCGGCCGGTTTGGGCCTCCAGGGCGGGGACGTCGATGAAGTCCAGGGCTGACGGGGTGGCGATGATCTGGACGTCCCAGCCTCGTTGGTGGGCGAGTGTGACGAGTTTCCCGACGTCGCCGGCAGGGCCGGCGGCGCACACGATGACGTAGAGGACTCGGTGGCGGTCGGGTTCGGTCACAGGCGCACCCCGATCTGTACGGCGAATTCCCTGAGGTCCCGCTTGGTGCTGGGCGGGGCGCTTGTCATGAGTTCGCGCATCATGCGGCGGCTGGAGGGGCGTTGCGAAATCTCTTCGGGGGCGAGGCCGTGAGCGAAGCGCAGCATGTCATATGCCTTGTCGTGCTTGCCCCACTGGGTCAGGGCGCGGGAGGTGTCGATGAGGAGGGTCGCCTTGCGCTCGGTCAGGGGGATGCGATCGAGGTTGATTCGGCGGGCCTGGTGGATGGCGGCTCCGGCGTCGCCGAGTTGGAGGGCGATGTTGACGCGATGGAGTTGGACGTTGGTCGGGCCGAATGCGGTCCAGCGGTGGTTGAAGTCTCCGCCGAGTTGCCGACCGGCGTCCTCGGCCTCGTCCAGCAGGGTGGCGGCTGTGTCGCGGTCGGTGCGCTGACCGGCGGCGACGGCTCCGCGTAGCAGGAGGGCGCCGTACACCGACAGGAAAGCAGGTGTCTTGTCGTCGGCGTCGCGGTGGATGCGTTCGGCGAACGTGCTGGCGGTCTGCGTGGCGGCGCCGTGGTGTCCGCCGTGCATCAGGGCGTGGGTGACGATGCGGGCGCTGGAGCCGATGATCGTCAGATCTTGGCTGTGGCGTGCGGCCTGCATGCTGCGATCGGCGGCGAGCCAGGCAAGCCCTTCGTGGTCGAGCTTGAGCAGGATGCTCGCCGCGACGTGGTGCGCCTCGGCCGACAGAGCCTCGATCGTGAGGCGGGCGTCTCCCTCGTGGGCCTTGCATGCGGTGCGCAGGTCGACCAGGAGGCGCGGCAGGGAGTCAATGACGACGGAGTATCGGCAGTCCTGGTAGTTGCGCTTGGCTGCCGCTACGGCGTTGCTCAGCCTGGTCAGGTCGACGGTGTTTCGGCTGGGTGGGCTGCCGATATCGGGATAACCCGCCAGCGCGGCGGCGAACGCGTCGACGCCTTCGAGCGGGGCGCCGCCTAAGGGGATGTCGGCGAGGATCGCGTTGAACACGCCGGCTCCGGCGATCTTGTGGAACGTTCGCCTGCGCACGGGTTGCCCTTCCTGCTGGACGTCGGGATTTACGTCCAGGGAATCCAGGAATCGGGATGCGTCCAAGACCGCGGGCTCATCTCGCCGTGTGATGACGGTCGCGTTGGTCGTCGGGGCTGCGCTCGGATCGAAGGTGCGTGGTGCCAGGCCCAAGGTCATGCGGGCGGCGTCGGGCATGTCCAGGCCATCGGCGATGCGTTCAAGGACGTCCAGGGTCTGGACCTGGCGGCCGCCCTGCTTCATGCAGACGCTGACGGTGCCCTGAGACATGCCGCACGCGATGCCGATCTGAGTCTGGCTGGCGCCTGCGTACTGGCGCACGAGGCGGAAGACGACTCCGATACTGCGGGCACGAAGAGCCTCGGTCATCTGCGGTCGCTGCCACAGCGCATCGGGGATGACGATCGGGTCTGACGCCCGTTGGGGCATCGTCCACCTCCCCTTGTGCAACGGGTGCGTCTACTGTCACTGAGCGTATATCTCGCCGCGTGATATCGCCGCGGAATGGGCCCTGCCCGGCGGGCTGGCGATGGTGGACGGCATGACGCAGCAGACGACGAAGAACCTTTGTGGCGCCTGCGGGGGGCGCGGCTGGAAGTGGGCCGCCGTCCGGCATTACCTGCTGTTCAGGCCGTCGGATGCGGGGCTTTGGCCGGATTGTCGGCAGGTCCCCTGCGAGCGCTGTGCCCCTCCCGCGCGGGCCGAGGTGGCGTGACGAGCCGCGGGGCCGGCGGCGTGGTGCGGGCGGCAGTACGCGGCCTAATCCCCCGGGCCGCGTGGGGTGGCTGGTCATCTCCCCGCGCCGCCGGTCCCGCTTCCACCCCAAGGAGGCGGAGCGATGAACGACGCGACACAGCATCAGCCGGTGGCCGAACTGGTTACGGCGCTGGTGGAAGAACTACAAGCGCGGGGCCTGGTGGGCACGGCGTACCGGGACGGTGTAGTGCGTGTGCTCAACCCGGCCGGAGAGCCTGACGGCAGCAACCCTTACGCGCGGGTGAGTCCGGGCCTGCGGCAGGAGGTGCAGTGCCGCCGCAACCCTGATGACGGCGGGGCACTGTGGTGGTACTGGGCGTGGGCCGGGCCGACGCGGCAGTCTCCGCCGGATCTGGAGCCGTTGTGTCCGGCGGCCGATGCTGAACTGGCGGCCGAGCGGATCGCGAAAGTCCTGGAGATGCCCTCCGCCGACGCGGCGTCACACGGCGGGCTGCGTGATGGCGGGTGAGCGGCCGTGCCGGATGCCGTCTGAGGTGGATGGGCGGCTGCTGGCACAGATCAAGCAGGACTTTCCGGAGGCGCAGGCGTGGTACGGGAAGGCGACGGGCACCTGGTGGGCGATGGTCCCGATCGGGCCGCGGTGGCGGCTGGTGGAAGCGGTCGATCCAGTGGAATTGCGGGGAGCGATCCTTAATCCGGCGGGCTGGCCGTGGCCTCGGAACTGGGTAACGCTGCCGAAGGCGACGCCGGGCATGTCGGCCCGCACGTCGCGGGGCACGTCTCGGTGACGCTGGCGTGTCCGGTGTGGTGCCTGGAGGTTGGACAGCCTGGGTGATCCGGGGCGGCTACTGGAGTAGGTCGGCCGCATGGCCAGGCTTCCGGATAACGCGCACCCGGCCGGGCTGGTCACTCATCGGCTTCCCCGGTGTGATCTCTCTGGACTGTCCACCGGCATTCCTGGACCTGCCGGTACGGGCGGTCAACTGCCTGCGCCAGCACGACTGCCCATCTTCGGCACCCGGGCACCACCTTCGCGGCCGACACCGGGGGCGAGCCTGACCTCATGGAGCGCAGGGGGCATGACGGCGTGCAGGCCGCGATGATCTGCCAGCACCAGTCGGCGGGCGGTTACCGGGCGATCGCTTCGACGCCCATATCAACAACGCTGATCAAGATGACGACGGAATGGTCTGAGTGCTCGCGCGCACGGGCTGATGGCACGTTAATGGCACGCAGGCTCGGTTTCGAGGGCCGGACGGGGGGTTTGGGGGGTCGTCCCCCCAAAGGACACTGCGGGTCTTGGGGGGGAAGGCGCGCAGCGCCGACCACACTTCCCCTGCGCGTGGGCGCAGCAAGGATCGAACTTGCGACTCCTCGCTTGTAAGGCGAGTGCTCTACCACTGAGCTATGCGCCCGGAAGGGATCGGGAGGTGATCCCGGTGACCGGGCAAGCGTACCCGGTCGGGGGGTGCGATCGCGAAACGAAATCAGGGCTGGGAGTCGGGGCCGTCCTGCTCGGCGAGGAAGCGTTCGAACTGGGCGGCGATCTCCTCGGCGGTGGGCATGTCCTGGGACTCGGCGAGCAGGCTCTCGCGGTCGGCGGCGCCGGCGAAGGCGTCGTACTGCTCCTCCAGGGCGCGCACCACCTTCTCGACCTCCTCGTTGCCGGCGACCTGTTCGGCGATCTCGGCGTCGGTCTTGACGGCGGCCTCGCGCAGGCGGTCGGACGGCAGGACCAGGCCGGTGGCGGAGACGACCGCCTCCAGGGCGGCGACGGCGGCGGCCGGGTAGGCGGCCTGGGCGAGGTAGTGGGGGACGTGGACGGCGAAGCCGAGCGCGTCGTGGCCCGCCTCGCCCAGGCGCAGTTCGAGCAGGGCGGCGGCGCTGCCGGGCACCTGGACCTTGTCGAACCAGGAGGTGCGGGAGATCAGCTCGGAGCGGGTGGCGTGCGAGGTCAGGCCGACCGGACGGGTGTGCGGCACGCCCATGGGTATGCCGTGGAAGCCGACGACGAGGCGGACGCCCAGGCGTTCGACCAGGTGGCGGACGGCGGCGGTGAAGCCCTCCCAGAGCCGGTCGGGCTCGGGGCCGCTGAGCAGGAGGAACGGGGTGCCGACCTCGTCGCGCAGCAGGTGGACGACCAGTTCGGGGGCGTCGTAGGACGCCCAGTGGTCGCGGTCGTAGACCATCATCGGGCGGCGGGCCCGGTAGTCCAGCAGCGAGTCCACGTCGAAGCGCGCGATCACGCGGTGGTCCAGCGCGTCGAGGAGGTGCTCGCGCAGGAGCTGCCCGGTGGAACCCGCGTCGACGAAGCCGTCGAGGCTGTGCAGCAGCACCGGTCCGGACAGCTCCGGCAGGTCGGTGTCCAGCTCGTACAGATCCTCAGGGTTGCGCACCGTCTCCCCCACATTCCTCATGCCGACGCACTCAACACTAGGACATGGCGGGGCGGTCCCCTCACGTGATCATTCTCGCGCCGGGAAAACGCGGCTGGCGAGGAAGTCCTCCGGACGCAGCGTGGTCAGGTCGTCGCGTCCGGCGGTGCCGCCGGCGGCGACGAGGCGGCCCGCGTGGCGCAGCCGGGCGCGTTCGATGGCGTTGCGGACGGAGCGGGCGTTGGCGAAGCGGGGCTGGGCGCGGCGGCGTTGGAGGTAGTCGCTGAAGACGGGCACGGCGTCGGCGGACAGGACATAGCCCTCGCGTTCCAGCATGAGGTGCCCGATCGCCTCCAGTTCCGGGGGCGTGTAGTCGGGGAAGTCGATGTGGTGGGCGATGCGGGAGCTCATGCCGGGGTTGGAGGCGAAGAAGGAGTCCATGCGGTCCTTGTAGCCGGCCAGGACCACCACCAGGTCGTCGCGCTGGTTCTCCATCACCTGGAGGAGTATTTCGATGGCCTCCTGGCCGTAGTCGCGTTCGTTCTCGGCGCGGTAGAGGTAGTAGGCCTCGTCGATGAACAGCACGCCGCCCATGGCGCGTTTGAGCACCTCCTTGGTCTTGGGGGCGGTGTGGCCGACGTACTGGCCGACGAGGTCGTCGCGGGTGACCGAGACGAGGTGGCCGCGGCGGACGTAGCCGAGGCGGTGCAGCAGTTCGGCCAGGCGCGTGGCGACGGTGGTCTTGCCGGTGCCGGGGCTGCCGGTGAAGCACATGTGCAGGTTGGGGCGGCCGGTGCCGATGCCGAAGCGGGCGCGGGCCCGGTCGACCAGCAGCAGCGCGGCGATCTCCCGGATGCGGCTCTTGACGGGGGCCAGGCCGACCAGTTCGGCGTCGAGGGCGTCCAGCACGTCGTCGACGTGGGATTCGGCGCGTTCGGCCACCAGGTCGACGCGGGCGTCCGGCGGCAGCGGCTCGTGCGGAGGAGGCGACGGTTCCCCGGCGCCCGGCGGCGTTGGAGTCGCCGGGGAACCGTTCTCGGACGGCCGCATGCCGAATCCGAGTCTGTCGCTCAATCCGACCCCTCCGCGGAGACGTAGCGGGACCCCTGGGGCCGGTCGAGCGCGTACGGGTGGAGGCGGACGCGGACCTGCCGGTCGCTGGTCTCCTCGCGGTCGACGCGGAAGCCCGGCTCGTCCGCCGGGCGCTGCACGATGAACGACAGCGCGGTGGTCTGCCGCCCGTAGCCCGCGTCGTAGGCGTTGAGGCGGACGTAGTGGTTCGGGTACGCCCTGCGGCACTCGTTGACCTCGTGGACGACCCCGGCGGGGTCGGTGAGGTCGAACATCGGCAGGCCCCACATCTCCCAGTAGGTGTTGCGGGGGTGCGGGTCGTCGGTGAACTCGACCGAGCAGGGCCAGCCGCGTTCCAGGGCGTAGGCGACCTGCGCGGCGATCTCGTCGTCGGTGAGGTCGGGCAGGTAGGAGAAGGTGCCTTGGGTGATGCGCATCAGATGCTCACAGGGGTCTCGACGACGTCGGGTGTGTCGGTGGACTCGAACGTGAACGTCACGTCGCCCCAGGTGGACAGCGCCACGTCCAGCTCCCGGCTGTGCCTGGCGGCGGCGCGGAGGATGTCGGGGCCCTCGGCGAGGAAGTCGCGGCCCTCGTTGCGCGCCTTGATCATCGCCTCCAGGGCGACGCGGTTGGCGGTGGCGCCGGCGGCGATGCCCATGGGGTGGCCGATGGTGCCGCCGCCGAACTGCAGGACGACGTCCTCGCCGAGGTGGTGCAGCAGCTGGTGCATCTGCCCGGCGTGGATGCCGCCGGACGCGACGGGCATGGTGCCCGGCAGGGACGCCCACTCCTGGTCGAAGTACAGGCCCTTGTGCGGGTCGGCCTCGACGCGGTCCAGGCGCAGCGTGTCGTAGAACCCGGCGACGCTGCCCGGATCGCCCTCCAGCTTGCCGACGACCGTACCGGCGTGGACGTGGTCGACCCCGGCCAGCCGCATCCACTTGGCGATCACGCGGAAGCTGACGCCGTGCGTCTTCTGCCGCGTGTACGTGGAGTGCCCGGCGCGGTGCAGGTGCAGCAGGACGCCGTTGCGCCGCGCCCACTTGGCCATCGACTGGATCGCGGTGTACCCGACGGTCAGGTCGATCATGACGATGACGCTGCCGAGGTCGCGGGCGAACTCGGCCCGCTCGTACATGTCCTCCATGGTCGCGGCGGTCACGTTCATGTAGTGGCCCTTGACCTCGCCGGTCGCGGCCTGCGCCCGGGTGACGGCCTCCATGCAGAACAGGAACCGGTCGCGCCAGCGCATGAACGGCTGGGAGTTGATGTTCTCGTCGTCCTTGGTGAAGTCCAGGCCGCCGCGCAGCGCCTCGTACACGACCCGCCCGTAGTTGCGCGCCGACAGGCCCAGCTTCGGCTTGACGGTGGCGCCGAGCAGGGGACGGCCGAACTTGCCCAGGTACTCGCGCTCCATGACGATGCCGTGCGCGGGCCCCTGGAAGGTCTTGACGTAGTGCGCGGGGATGCGCATGTCCTCCAGCCGCAGCGCCCTGAGCGCCTTGAACCCGAAGACGTTGCCGATGATGGAGCTGGTCAGGTTGGCGATCGAGCCTTCCTCGAACAGGTCGAGGTCGTAGGCGATGTAGGCGATGAACTCGCCCTCGCGGCCGGGCACGGCCTCCACCCGGTAGCACTTGCCCTGGTAGTTGTCGTAGCTGGTGAGCCGGTCGGTCCACACGACGGTCCAGGTGGCGGTGGACGACTCGCCCGCGACGGCGGCGCCCGCCTCCTCCGGCGGCACGCCGCGCTGGGGGGTGATCCGGAAGGCCGCCAGCACGTCGGTGTCCCTGGGCTGGTAGTCGGGCCGCCAGTAGCCCATCTCGGCGTACGGGATCACGCCCGCCGACCATCTGTCCGCGCTGCTCATCGCCCGCTCCCGTCCGTGGTCTGCGTTGGGTGGACGATTCGAGCCTGCCGTGCCGATACTTGCAATGTCCATCAAGTCTTCGGCGGTGACCATCAACCGATCGTTTGAATCTGCGGGAGGGAGCGGGATGACCGAGGCGCGGCTGCGGTCGTTCGTGACGGTCGCGGACACCGGGTCGGTGCGGGCGGCGGCGCAGCGGCTGTACGTCACCGAGTCGGCGGTGTCGGCGGCGGTCGCGGCGCTGTCCCGGGAGGTGGGGGTGCCGCTGGTGGAGCGGGACGGACGGGGCCTGCGCCTGACCCCGGCCGGCGCCGCCTACGCCGCGTACGCCCGGCAGGTGCTCGGCCTGCTGGAGCAGGGACGGGCCGCGGCCCGGGACGCGGCCGACCCGGCCCGCGGCTCGTTGCGGCTGGCCGCCGTGACCACCGCCGCCGACCAGCTGCTGCCCGAGCTGCTGGCCTCGTTCCGCGCGCGCCTGCCGGACGTCGAGGTCGCCCTGGAGGTGGGGCCGAGCCGCCAGGTGTGGGGCAGCCTCGCCGCCCACCAGGCCGACCTCGTGCTGGCCGGACGCCCGCCCGCGGGCGTGCCGGCGACGGTCCTGGCCCGCCGTCCCAACGAGCTGGTGGTCGTGGGCTCCCCCGCGGTGGCGGCGGGGTTCGCGCTGGGCACCACTCCGTGGGTGATGCGGGAGCCGGGGTCGGGCACGCGGGCGACGGCCGAGGCGTACCTGGCCGACCGCGCCGCCGCCCCGCCGCGCCTGGTGCTGGGCTCGAACGGCGCGGTGATCGCCGGGGCGGCGGCGGGGCTGGGGGTGGCGCTGGTGTCGCGGGACGCCGTCGGCGCCGAGCTGGCCGGCGGACGGCTCGTCGTCGTCGACGCCCCCGGCATGCCGCTGGACCGTCCCTGGCACGCCGTGGCGGGGACGACCCTCACCCCGACGGCCCGCCTGTTCGTCCGCCACCTGACCGACGCGCCGGGCTGGACACCCGCCTGAGGGTCCGTGAACGCCTCGCGGCGGCGCGCCAGAATCGGATTCGACTCATGCTCCGCCACAGCAACCGACACCACGGGAAGGGGTCACCATGACCGCCGACCGTCCGTACGACATCGTCCTGTTCGGCGCCACCGGGTTCACCGGCGGGCTGACGGCCGAGTACCTGGCCGGGCACGCTCCCCCGGGCACCCGCTGGGCGCTGGCGGGCCGCGACCGGGGCCGCCTGGAGGCGGTGCGCGACCGTCTCGCGGCCATCGACCCGGCCTGCAAGGACCTGCCGCTGCTGCACGCCGACTCCACCGACGCGGCGTCGCTGCGGGACGTCGCCACGTCCGCCCGCGTGGTGATCACCACGGTGGGTCCGTACGCCAGGTACGGGGAGCCGCTGGTGGCCGCGTGCGCCCGCGCGGGCACCGACTACCTCGACCTGACCGGCGAGCCGACGTTCGTCGACCGCATGTACGTCCGCCACCACGAGGACGCGGTCAACAGCGGCGCCCGCATCGTGCACGCCTGCGGCTTCGACTCGATCCCGCACGACCTGGGCGTCTACTTCACCGTCAAGCACCTGCCCGAGGGCGTGCCGGTGCGGGTGGAGGAGTTCGTCCGGGTGAAGGTCGACCCGTCCGGCGGCACCTGGCACTCGGCGATCGGGATCTTCTCCGACCTGCCCGGCATGTGGCGTGCCCGGCGCGAGCGCCGCCACGCGGAGGTGTGGCCCGCCGGACGCCGCGTGCGCGTGTCGCAGCGGCCCGTCCCGCACACCCGCCTCGGCTCGGGCTGGACGCTGCCGATGCCGACCATCGACCCGGACATCGTGTCCCGGTCGGCCGCCGCGCTGGACCGTTACGGCCCCGACTTCAGCTTCGGCATGTACCTGGCGGTGCGGCGGCTGCCCACCGTCCTCGGCATGGCGGCGGGCGCCACCGCCGCCATGGCGCTGGCGCAGCTCCCGCCCACCCGCAGGCTGCTGCTGCGGATGCGCGCCCCCGGCCAGGGCCCGTCCCCCGAGACGCGCGCCCAGAGCTGGTTCCGGCTGACGTTCGTCGGCGAGGGCGGCGGCGAACGCGTGGTCACCGAGGTGGCGGGCGGCGACCCCGGCTACGACGAGACCGCCAAGATGCTCGCCGAGTCGGCGCTGTGCCTGGCGCACGACGACCTGCCGGAGACGTCGGGGCAGGTCACCCCCGCCGCGGCCATGGGCGACGCGCTGCTCGACCGGCTGGTGCGGGCGGGCATCACCTTCCGCGTCGTGCGGGCAGGCTGACCCCCTCCGCGTCGCCGCGCCCGGTCTCCGGGCCGCGGCGCCGGGAGGCCGGCACCGGCACGACGGCCTCGACCGTCGTGCCGACGCCCGGGCGGCTGGTCACCGACACCCGGCCGCCGAGCAGCTCGGCGCGTTCGGCCATGCCGCGCAGCCCGTAGGAGCCGGGACGGCGGCCGGGCGCGAACACGTCCCGGATGGAGAAGCCCACGCCGTCGTCGGTGACGGCCAGCCGCACCCGGTCCCGGTCGTGCTCCAGCAGCAGGTCGACGCAGGTGGCGGACGCGTGCCGCAGGCAGTTGCCCACCGCCTCCTGCGCGATCCGGTAGAGGGCGGTCTGCACGTGGTCGGGCAGCGCGTTCTCCAGCTCCCCGGTGACCGTGACGGTGACGTCCAGGCGTGCCGCGCCCGCCTCGCGCGCCAGCGTGGCCAGCGCCGCCGACAGGCCCAGGTCGTCCAGCACCGGCGGGCGCAGGCCGCCGATCGCGGCGCGGGTCTCGGCGGCGGCCAGCTCGCACAGCCGCCGGGCCAGGCCGATCTGCTCGGCGGCCTCGGGATGGTGGTCGGGCAGCGCCCGCTCGGCCGCCGACAGGTGGAACCCGAGCCCGGCCAGCCGCTGGGCGATGCCGTCGTGGATCTCGCGGCTGAGCCGGGACCGCTCGGCCTCCTGCACCTCCACGGCGCGTTCGGCGAACCGTTCGGCGGCGTGCTCGCGTTCCTCGGCGGCGCGCAGCCGCCGGCACGACGACAGGACGGGCGCGAACAGCACGGCCAGCGCCGCCGCCAGCGCCACGTCCTCCTCCCGGCAGGGGCCGGCGGAACGGACGTCCACCACGGCGATCGTGGTCGCGTCGTCGCCGTGCACGGGGATCGCGACGCCCCGTCCGTCGGCGTGCCGGCGGGCGCGTCCGTGGGCGGCCACCCAGCCCGCGTCGCCGTCGCCCAGCGGCACGCGCGGGCGGCCGGGGGCCTCCAGCGCCCGGTCGTCCTCGTCCAGGACGTACACGTCGCAGAACGTCAGCGCCTCGGCCGACCGGACCACGAGCCCGGCCAGCTCCTCGGCCAGCTCCGGCAGCTCCCGGGCCGCGCACGCCGCCGTCACCACGCGCACCAGCAGATCGGTCCCGCGCGCGGCGAGCAGTTCCAGCGGCGGCCGCGTCATCGGAACAGCCCTTCGCGCAGGGCGACGGCGATCGCCGCCGACCGGTCGGTCACCTCCAGCTTGCGGTAAAGCCCGCGCAGATGACTTTTGACCGTCTCCTCGCTCAGCACCAGCCGCGCCGCGATCGCCCGGTTGGACAGCCCGCCGACCAGCAGCGACAGCACCTCGCTCTCGCGCTGGGTGAGCCCGCGCTCGGCGCCCGGCCAGAACTCGCCGCGGCCCAGCCGGGCGGCGGTGACCGCCATCCGGCCCGCCAGCGTCGGGTCGACGACCGTCTCGCCCTGCGCCACCTCCTCCAGGCGCCGCACCAGCTCCGGCCCGTCGACCCGTTTGAGCAGGTAGCCGCCGGCGCCCGCGCGCAACGCCTCGAACACGTACTGTTCGTCGTCGTACACCGACAGGAACACCACGCGCGAGCCGGGCGCCTGGCGGGTCAGCGTGCGGCACAGGTCCAGGCCGCTCTCCGGGCCGAGCCGCACGTCCAGCAGCACCACGTCCGGGCGCAGCGAGGTGACCAGCCGGGTCGCCTCCGCCCCGCCGCCCGCCTGCCCGACCACGCGCACGCGCCCGGCGAAGCCCGCCAGCATGGCCTTCAGCCCGGCGAGGATCATCTCGTGGTCGTCGACCAGGACGACGCGAATGGGCCCCATTCGGGAAAGATAACAAGCCGCTGCCTACCCGCCAGTAGGAAGGGCTTCACCCCGCGAATCCCCTGATCGGGGGACGCGGCGAGCGGGCACGGCGGCCTAGCGTCGCGAGCACGACCGACCACCGCGGGACGCTGAGGAGGCCAGGTGCCCCATCGGATCGTGCACATGCTGCGGGCGCGCGGCTCGGCCCGCCGACCCGTCATGCTCGCCATCGCCGGCGACAGCGCGGCGGGCAAGACGACCCTCACCCGGGGGCTGGTGCGGTGCCTGGGGGCCGACCGGATGACGGCCGTCTGCGTGGACGACTACCACCGCTACGACCGCGCCGAACGCCGGGACAAGCCCTTCACCGCCCTGCACCCCGACTGCAACCACATCGACATCATGGAGCAGCACCTGCAACTGCTGTCGATGGGCGAGCCGATCCTCAAACCCGTGTACGACCACGCCACCGGGCGGCTGGTGCGTCCCGAGCTGGTCCGGCCGCGCGACTTCGTGATCGTCGAGGGTCTGCTCCCCCTGCACACCCGGCTGGCGCGGGCGTGCTTCGACATCACCGTCTACCTCGACCCGCCCGAGGACCTGCGGCACCGCTGGAAGGTCGACCGGGACTGCCGCAACCGCGGCTACACGCCCGACCAGGTGCGCGGCGAACTCGACCGCCGGGAGCCGGAGAGCGCCGCCTACATCCGCCCGCAGCGCCGCTGGGCCGACATCGTGGTGCGCTTCGCGCCCGTCGCGGGACGCGCCGACCCGCCCGGCACGCCCCTGTCGGCCGAACTGCTGCTGCGCCCCACCATCGACCATCCCGAGCTGGCCGGGGTGCTCAAGGAGCCGGGGACCGCCATGCACCTGCGGCTGCGCCGCGACACCGACGGCCGTCCCGTGGACGCGCTGCACGTCCACGGCTATGTGTCCCCCGAAGAGTCCCAGGTCGTCAAGAAGGCCATCTGGGAACGTCTGGGGCCGCGCGCGGGCGACGGCAGCATCGACCGCGACGCCCTGGGCCGCCTGGCCGACGGCACCGCCAGCGATCCCCTGGCGATCACCCAGCTGCTGCTGCTGTACCACCTGCTGGACGCCGACAACCGCCGGGCCGCCTGAGGGCGGGCTCCGCGACGCGCGGGGAGGCCCCGGACTTCCGGGCCGCGCGGTCGCGGCCGCCGGGAGGGCGTTCACTTTCCTCGGCGCCGGACGCCCTCCCGGCCTCCCTCACCGGCGCCCGCGGCGGCCTGATGGACTCGCCGGAGACCGGGTGGTCAGCGGATGGGGCCGCGCTTGAGCACGCGGGACAGCGCCGCCGCGACCTCCTGCGACAGGTCGGCGTCGGCCGGGCCGGCGCCGCCGGACGGCACCAGGTCACCGGGGCGTTCGTCGTCGCGAACGGCCTCGCGGGTGTGCCCGCAGTCGCGGCACTCCACCTCGCCCAGGCGGCACGTCAGAACGGTGGAGCCGCAGGCGTCACACCGGTCGAGTTCGGCCGTCCAGTCGTGTTCGGCCTGGCAGCGGGGGCAGATCAGCACCTGGCGGTCCGCCCGGACCCCGCGCTTCCACGGGCTCGCGCCGCGGACGGGGTCGGTCTGCCGCGCCCCGCATCGGAAGCAGGGCATCACACCTCCAGGGGTGCGAAGGGTACGGACCGGCCCGGCCGGCGTGCGGCCGGGCCCGGCCCTGGACGACCTACAGCGCGGCGAGCGCCTTGCGGTACTCGTCGATGTCGCGCGCGTCCGGGATCGCGTTGACGACCTTCCAGCGGACGACGCCCTCGGTGTCGATGATGAACGTGCCGCGCAGCGCCACGCCGCGCTCCTCGTCGAACACCCCGTAGCTGCGCGCCACCCCGCCGTGCGGCCAGAAGTCCGCCAGCAGCGGGAACTGGTACTTCTCCTGCTCGGACCAGGCCCGCAGCGAGAACATCGAGTCGACCGACACCGCCAGCACCTGGACGTCGTCACCGCCCAGCGTGGGCAGCTCGTCGCGGATCGTGCACAGCTCGCCCGTGCACACGCCGCTGAACGCCAGGGGGTAGAACACCAGGACGACGTTCTTCCGGCCCCGGTAGTCCGACAGCTTCACCGGGGTTCCGTGCTGGTCCTTCAGCTCGAAGTCCGGCGCGCTGCCGCCAACCTCAACCGCCATGCCTCTCCCGCGGATCGCCCCGCCACGGCGGGGAACTCCTCGTCCCCGCGGTCACGGGGACGTGCGCGCGCACCACGGCGCGACGCGGCCCAGTCTGCCATCTCCCGTCGCCGGCGGGAGGCCCGGCGGCCGCCCCGCCCCGCTCTCCCCGGCCGCACGGCACGATGGAAGTGGGGCCGCGCGGTCGTCGTCGTGGCGCAGGTCTCACCGGCGCCGCGGCCGGGCGGTCACGCCGGGCGGGCGGCGGTCGCCCGCGGCCGGGCTACTTGCGCGCCTTCGGCGGCACCAGTCGGGTGCCGGACCACTCCCTGGCGGCGCTGACGCTCTTGGTCTGGGTCAGGCCGGCGCTGCGGGCGGCCTCGCCGATGTCGCTGGGCTCCACATGCCCCTCACGGCCCGCCTTCGGCGTGAGCAGCCAGATGTATCCCCCGTCGGTGAGCGGGACCTGCGCGTCGGTGAGTCCGTCGAACAGGTCGCCGTCGTCCTCCCGCCACCACAGCAGCACGACGTCGACCACGTCTCCGTAGTCCTCGTCGACCAGCTCGTTCCCCGTGACCGCCTCGACGGAGGAACGCAGCTCCTCGTCGACGTCGTCGTCGAAACCGATCTCCTGCACCACCTGGTCCGGCTTGAAGCCGAGCCGTTCGGCCAGGCTGCGCTCAGTCTGCGCCTGACCCGCGGTCGCGCTCACGAAAGTCCTCCCATGGTAGATAGCCCGCGCGGCGCCGTTCCCGGCCCCCGAGCGGAGGCCCCTGCGCACCGGCCGGGGCGCGGGGGCGCGGCACATTTCACGTGTCCGAGTCTGACACCGCTGCGGTGTTTGCGGGACAGTCCACACAAGTGAGGGGCCCTAGCGCAAGTGTCTTCCCGGCATTTGGTGGGCTCATTGGCGGGAACGCCGCCGGGGTGGTCACTGGACACCCACCGAGCGTAACAATCCATGCTCAGCCCGCAAGGAAGGACAGCCGGACCTGCCGCTCGGGATTGTCGACGTTGAGGTCGACGAGCGCCACCGACTGCCAGGTTCCGAGGGCCAGCCGCCCGCCCACGACGGGGATCGTCGCGTACGGCGGCACGATCGCGGGCATCACGTGGGACCGCCCGTGACCGCGCGAGCCGTGCGCGTGCCGCCACCGGTCGTCGGCCGGCAGCAGGTCGCCGAGCGCGGCCAGCAGGTCGTCGTCGCTGCCCGAGCCCAGCTCGATCAGCGCCACCCCCGCGGTGGCGTGCGGCACGAAGACGTGCAGCAACCCGTCCTCGCCCGCCTCGGCGGCGAACCGTTCGCACTCGGCGGTGATGTCGTGCACGACGTCCCGGTTCCCAGTGGTCACCCGGACCACGACGCTCTTCATGACCCGCTTGTTTACCCCATCCCCGGACCCCGATGCGTGATCGCCCGGCCGGGCGCGCCGAGACCGCAACTGGCCAGCGTCCCCGCCCGGACATGACCGGCTCCGGCCGCGCCGCGCAGCGCTCGTCCGGGCCGCCGCCCCGGCACCTGCACTCGGGCCGCGCGCACAGCCGTCCCAGGGCCGCCGCACGGCGTCCGGGCACTCGTGATTGCGATTACGCACTGTGGTTATGACTACAGGGTGTGGAGATTGATCAGCGGACGGGGCCGGCACGCGATCCCGGCGCCCCGCCACGGCCGAGGGGTGCGGGGATGCGGCGTGGGACGCGGCCGCCTGGGGAAAGGGCGCCGATGACGGCCCCTGGGGGCGCCATCGGCGCCGGTGCGGTCAGCGCTTGGCGGCGGCCTTCGCCGGTTCGATCACGGCGTCGGGCCCCGGGAAGCAGAGACCCTCGTGTCCGTCCTCGAAGCGCACGACGTACGGCGGGCCGCCGTCGGGGCCGCGGACCTCGATGATCTCTCCCACCCGGTCCGGCTGGCCCACGAGCTTGGCGTGCACGTGCAGTCGATCTCCGACCGATGCCTTCATCACACCCCCAGGCACATGCGATCTTGCTGGTCGTACGGGTCCTGTCCGGGCGTTCATACCCTGGTTGTGGATTCATACCTTCCTGGGCGCCGGCGTCCCGCCGGAGGCGGCGCGGACACTCCAGGAAATCGGGCAAATCGCCCCACCAAAGACCCTGACACCCGTCGTGACCGGGGAAAATAGTTACTGACTGGTAGAGATGCGATGGCCGCCCCGAGGGGCGACGATGGATCACGAAACCGGCGACGAACAGTCGCGAGACGGTACGGCACAGAGGGGACCCCGTGGCTACCGGACGTCAACGCTTTTCGATCATCAGCGACGGCCTGCCGAGCCAGCTGCCGGACATCAACCCGGACGAGACCCGGGAGTGGCTGGAGTCGCTGGACACGGTCATCAAGACCGAGGGCAAGGGCCGCGCGCGCTACGTGATGCTGCGCCTGCTGGAACGCGCCCGCGAGCAGCAGGTCGGCGTCCCCGGCCTGCGCAGTACCGACTTCATCAACACGATCCCGCCGGAGCACGAGCCCTGGTTCCCCGGTGACGAGCACATCGAGCGGCGCATCCGGGCCTACATCCGGTGGAACGCCGCGATCATGGTGTCCCGGGCCAACCGGCCGGAGCTGGGCGTCGGCGGGCACATCGCCACCTACGCCTCGGCCGCGTCGCTCTACGAGGTCGGGTTCAACCACTTCTTCCGCGGCAAGGACCACGGCGAGTCCGGCGACCAGGTGTTCATCCAGGGGCACGCGGCGCCCGGCATCTACGCCCGCGCCTACCTGGAGGGGCGGCTGCCGCAGGACAAGCTCGACGGGTTCCGCCAGGAGATCTCGCACCCGGGCGGCGGGCTGTCGTCGTACCCGCACCCGCGGCTGATGCCCGACTTCTGGGAGTTCCCCACGGTCTCGATGGGGCTGACCGCGATCGACGCGGTCTACCAGGCCCGCTTCAACCGCTACCTGTACAACCGCAAGATCAAGGACACCTCCCGGTCGCACGTGTGGGCGTTCCTCGGCGACGGCGAGATGGGCGAGCCGGAGTCGCTGGGCGCCATCGGCCTGGCCGCCCGCGAGGAGCTGGACAACCTCACCTTCGTCGTCAACTGCAACCTGCAGCAGCTGGACGGCCCGGTGCGCGGCAACGGCAAGATCATCCAGGAGCTGGAGTCGTTCTTCCGCGGCGCGGGCTGGAACGTCATCAAGGTGATCTGGGGCCGCGACTGGGACCCGCTGCTGGCCCAGGACGTCGACGGCGTGCTGGTCAACAAGATGAACACCACGCCGGACGGGCAGTTCCAGACCTACTCGGTCGAGTCCGGCGCCTACATCCGCGAGCACTTCTTCGGCGACGACCCGCGGCTGCGCAAGATGGTCGAGCACCTGTCGGACGACGACCTGCGCCGCCTGTCGCGCGGCGGGCACGACTACCGCAAGGTGTACGCGGCGTTCAAGGCGGCCCGCGAGCACGTCGGCCAGCCCACGGTGATCCTCGCGCACACCATCAAGGGGTGGACGCTCGGCCCCGACTTCGAGGCCCGCAACGCCACCCACCAGATGAAGAAGCTCACCAAGGCCGAGCTCAAGGAGTTCCGCGACCGGCTCTACCTGGACATCCCCGACTCGGCGCTGGAGGCGGACCTGCCGCCGTACTACCACCCGGGCGAGGACTCCGACGAGATCGAGTACATGCGCGAGCGGCGGGCGGCGCTCGGCGGGTTCCTGCCCAGGCGGGTGGTGCGCGCCAAGCCGCTGAAGCTGCCCGGCGACCCGGTGTACGCGTCGCTGAAGAAGGGCTCGGGCAAGCAGAACGTCGCCACCACCATGGCGTTCGTCCGGCTGCTCAAGGACCTGATCAAGGACGAGAACATCGGCGCCCGGTTCGTCCCGATCGCCCCGGACGAGTACCGCACGTTCGGCATGGACTCGCTGTTCCCCACGTCCAAGATCTACTCGCCGCACGGGCAGACCTACGAGGCCGTCGACCGCAAGCTGCTGCTGTCGTACAAGGAGTCCGAGCAGGGGCAGATGCTGCACGAGGGCATCAGCGAGGCCGGGTCGATGGCCTCGACGATCGCCGCGGGCACCTCCTACGCCACGCACGGCGAGCACATGATCCCCGTCTACATCTTCTACTCGATGTTCGGGTTCCAGCGGACCGGCGACCAGATGTGGGCGCTGGGCGACCAGATGGGCCGCGGCTTCCTGCTGGGCGCCACGGCGGGCCGCACCACGCTCACCGGCGAGGGCCTGCAGCACGCCGACGGCCACTCCCCGCTGCTGGCCGCGTCCAACCCCGCCTGCGTGCACTACGACCCGACGTGGGCGTTCGAGCTGGCGCACATCGTGCGGGACGGGCTGCGCCGCATGTACGGCTCGTCCGACGAGCACCCGCACGGCGAGGACGTCTTCTACTACCTCACCGTCTACAACGAGCCGTACCAGCAGCCCGCCGAGCCGGACGACCTGGACGTCGAGGGCCTGCTCAAGGGCCTCTACCGGTACCGCGAGGCGCCGCGGGCGGGCAACGGGGCCGAGGCGCCGCGGGCGCAGATCCTGGCGTCCGGCGTGGGCGGGCGCTGGGCCCTGGAGGCGCAGCGGCTGCTGGCCGAGGACTGGGGCGTGGCCGCCGACGTGTGGTCGGCCACCTCGTGGAACGAGCTGGCCCGCGAGGCCCGCTCCTGCGACGAGTGGAACCTGCTGCACCCCGAGGCCGACCAGCGCGTCCCGTACGTGACGCGCGTGCTGGAGAACGCGCCCGGCCCGATCGTGGCGGTGTCGGACTACATGCGCGCCGTCCCCGACCAGATCGCGCCGTGGGTGCCCGGCGACTTCCTCTCGCTCGGCACCGACGGGTTCGGCTTCTCCGACACCCGCGCCGCCGCCCGCCGCTTCTTCCACGTCGACGCGGCGTCCATCGTGCTCGCCGTGCTGACCCGGCTGGCCCGGCAGGGCGAGGTCAAGCCGGAGACGCTGCAGCAGGCCATCGAGCGCTACCGGCTGAACGACGACGTGGCCTCGGTGTTCGCGGGCGGCGTGCAGACCGCCGAGAGCAACACCGGCGGCGACGCCTGACGCCCTGACCCCGGCCGCGCGGGCGGGTGCCGAGATCACGGAGGTGTAGGCCGTGATCCCGCCCCGCCCGCCGCGTCCGGTCACCGCGCGGCGCCGCGGCCGAACGCCACCGCGGCGGCGGCGCACACGGCGGCCGCCAGCAGCAGCGCCCACGTCGTTTCCGCGTCCGGCCCCACGCAGGCGCCCATGGCGGCGACGCCGAGCGTGGCGCCCATCTGCCGGACGGCGTTCAGCAGCCCCCCGGCGGCCCCGGCCGTTCCCTGCGGCGCGGCGGCGATCACGGCGGACACCAGAGCGGGCAGGACGAACGACACGCCGAATCCGGCCAGCAGCAGCCCGGAGGCCAGCCAGGGGTATCCCGCCCCGGCCCGGGCCGCCCAGCCCAGCACGGCACAGCCCGCCGCCAGCGAGGTCAGCCCCGCCAGGATCGGGGGGCGGGGGCCGACGCGCGCCACGATCCGGCCGGTCACCGGCGGGACCAGCGCGAACGGCAGGGTGAGCGGCAGGAATGCCAGGCCGCTGGCGGCCGCGCCGAGGTGCCGGCCCTGCTGGAACAGCAACGGCAGGACGAACAGGTTCCCGTTGAGCGCGAAGTTCACCGCCGCGCCCGCCAGCAGCCCCGCGCGCACGCCGCGGCCGCGCAGGAGCGGCCGGTGCAGTACCGGCGCCGCACTGCGCCGTTCCAGTACCGCGAACACCGCCGCCGCCGGCACCGCGGCCGCCGCCGACCCGGCCGCGTGCGCCCAGGAGCGCGCGCCCGCCGCGATGAGCGCGTCGGTCAGCAGGGCCGGCACCGCGCACGCCGCGAGCTGCGCCGCCCAGTCGATCCGCCGGTCGCCGCGCGGGCAGCGGACGGTCCGTCCCGCGGTCAGCGCGAGCACCAGCAGCGCCAGGGGCACGTTGATCAGGAAGATGGCGCGCCAGCCCGCCAGATCGACCAGGACGCCTCCGGCGACCGGTCCGGCGGCGACCGCGGCGCCGCTGACGGCCGCCCAGCTCGCCACGGCGCGGCCGCGCCCGGCGGGGTCCGGGTACAGCCGCGCGATCAGCGACATCGAGGCCGGCACGCACGCCGCCGCGGCGACGCCGAGCACGGCGCGCAGCCCGACCAAGGCCGGCAGCGTCGGGGCGAACGCCGACAGCAGCGAGGCGCCCCCGAAGACGGCGACGCCGGCGCGGAACACCCGGTGCGCCCCGTACCGGTCGGCGACGGCCCCGGCCGACAGCAGCAGCGCGCCGAACGTCACCGTGTACCCGGTGGTGGCCCACTGCAGCCCGGCGATCGAGGTGTGCAGCGAGGCGGCCAGGTCGGGCTCGGCGACCGACAGCACGGTCATGTCCAGGAGCACCATGAAGTAGCCGAGCGAGATCCCCAGCAGCACGAACGGCCGGCTGGACCGCACCGCCGGCGCGCGCTCGGTCGGAAGGTGAACAGTGGTCATGGCGCCACTGTCGGGCCGGCGCCGGGGAACCTCCACCGGCCCGCCCGCACGCCGCGTTCGGAATTTCCGAACGCCCGCCGCGGGTTGGTCGAGGACATGGAGCTGCGCCAGTTGCGGACGTTCGAGGCCGTCGTGCGGCACCGGACGGTGACCGACGCCGCCAACGCCCTGGGCATGGCGCCGTCCAGTGTCTCCGAGCAGATCCGCACCCTGGAGAGGTCGCTGGGAGTGGCGCTGTTCGAACGCACGCCCAAGGGCATGCGGCTGACCGGGCCGGGCGAACGCCTGCTGGGCTGGGCCCGCCGCCTGCTGGACCAGGTCGAGCAGGCGCGCCGCGAGGTGACCGGCGGCGCCCAGCGGCTCCGGCTCGGCGCCCTGGAGACCATCGCCGCCACGCACGTGCCGCGCGTGCTGGCCAGGCTCGCGGAACGCCGCCCCGGCCTGCGCGTGGACGTGCACCCGGGTGCGAGCCGCGACGACCTGCTCGCCGACGTGACCGCCGGACGCCTGGACGCGGCGCTGCTGCTGGACACCGGCGCCGCCCTGGGCGACCTCGGCTTCCCGTCCCCGCCCGAGCCGCTGGCGTTCCTGGACGTCGACGCCGTTCCGCTCGCCCTGGTCGCGGCCCCCGGCCACCGGCTGCGCGGGGCCTCGCGCGTCGTGCCGGACGACCTGACCGGCGAACGCCTCCTGGTGAACGTGCCGGCCTGCTCGTTCTGGATGGCCGCCGACAGGATCATCGGGCCCGGCCCCGAACGCGTCCGGGTCGGCGGCGTCCCGATCATGCGCGCCTGGGCCGAACAGGGCCTCGGCGTCGCGCTGCTGCCGGAGTTCGCGGTGTCGGCCGCACTGGCGTCCGGCACGCTCGCCCGGCTGCCCCTGGACGCCCCCGACCTGAGCCTGCGCCTCGTCTGGCACAGCGCCCGCGAAGCCGTCCCCGCCGTCCGCGACCTCCTCTACGCCGCCGGCCTCTGAAAGACGCCCTACGAGCCCGGCCAGCGCCCCTCGACGTGACGGCGGACGAGACCGGCGTGTGACAGCGGGCTGGACAGGTCACTCACGTCGTCGTTGGTGCCGTAGTCGAGCAGGACGACATCGCCCTCGGATCCGAGGCGGCCCAGTTCGGCGACCAGATCGGCGACGCGGCGCTCCAGGACCCACCGGTAGGCCGGAAGGTATATCTCCCGGCGGGCCCGCTCGTACGGCAGCAGCACCGTCCCTTCGAGGCCCCGGCGGTGGCCGAGGACGGGCCCGTGCCGGCGAACCGTCCGCTTGAGCCCCCGCATCGCGGTGACGTGCAGCTTGGCGGGGTCGACGTCCTCGTCCGCGAAGACCTTGAGGGCCTGCCAGATCCCCTCGACCGACTGGGCGGTCACCCCCGGAGTGAACGGCACGGGAATGCCGCCGTGCGGGTAGAAGGGGCTCAGCCGCACCCACGGCTCGTCGGCGCGAGAGGTGACGTCCACGATCCGCGCGCCCGGATACGCCGCCTCGATGGAAGCCCTGGCCCGGCGCCTGCTCACGACATGTATGGTCATCCGCTGCCCCCTCCGCCGGACAGCGTGCCCTACGGCACCGACATTTTCGGCGGCGCTAGAGCAGCCCCCGGACGAAGGCGGCCTGTCCGGCGTGCTGGAGGTCGTCGGAGATGACGCTGACCAGCCGCACGGCCAGCGTGACGGGCGGGTCCCAGGAACGGTCCACGACAAGCGGCAGGTCGTCGTCGGTCAGCGTCTCGACGTAGGAGATCGTCTGCTGGTACACGGCGTCGTGGTACCCGGTGAGCAGTTCCCCCGACTCGACCTGGACGGCCGCGACCTGGTCACTGCTGTGCCCGTAGCCCGTGTCGGCGGCGTCGAAGGGCAGGCCGAACCGTTCGGCCCACCCCTTGGACGTCCACACCTGCGGGAGGCCCGCGACGTCGGCGATGTGGTCGTCCTGGATCCGGGTGAGATGCCACACCAGCCAGGCGATCGAGTTGGCGTCCTCGCCGGCCCGGTAGGCCAGCTGTTGAGGTGAGAGCCCGTCGACGGCCTGGTGGACCACCTCGCGGATCCGGCCGAACGCGTCGGTGAGCAGCTGCGCACTGGTCATTGTCCCGACGCTAGCGCGCGCGGTCAGCGTACTGAAGCACCGAGCCATTCGAGTGCGGCGACGGCGAGGGCAGTGACGCCGGTGTCCAGTGTGGGCTGGATGACCGGCGCGAACGTGGAGGAATGGTTGACGGGAACGTCCTGCTGGACGCTTCCCCGTGCGGCCGCCTGCGCGTACGCGCCGGGGTCGATGCCTCCGATGCCCCAGTAGGCGAACGGAGTGCCGAAGGCATCGGGGATCTCGCTGAAGTCCTCACTGGCCGTCTGCAGGTCGATGGTGTGGAAGTCGTCGCCGAAACGGTCGGCGAAGGCGCGGGCCAGGCGGCGGGTCACCGCGTCGTCGTTGACGGTCGGGGGGAAGCCGGCGAGGTGCTCGATCCGCGGTTCGCGCGGCGCGTTCGAGGCCGTCGCCTCACCTTTGACGCAGCGTTCGATGGCGTCCAGGACGTGCTTGCGCGTGGCGTCGTCGTAGGTGCGGACGTTGATGAGCAGTACGGCGCTGTCCGGGATGACGTTGGGGCTCGCCCCGGCCTGGACGCTGCCCACGGTCACCACGGCCGGGGTGGTGGCCGCCAGTTCCCGGGAGACGACGGTCTGGAGCCTCAGCACGCAGACGGCGGCCATGACGACGGGGTCGACGGTGGCCTGCGGCATGGACCCGTGCCCGCCCCGCCCGTAGAGGGTGACGCGCAGGTTGTCGGCGGCCGAGAGGAACGGGCCGGGGCGGACGCCGACGTACCCGGCGGGGTACGGCAGGACGTGCTGCGCGAACGCCACGTCCGGCCGGGGGATCATGTCGGTGAGGCCGTCGTCGACCATCGCCCCGGCGCCGGCGGCGTTCTCCTCGGAGGGCTGGAAGAGCGGGATCAGCGTGCCGTGCCAGGCGTCCTTCGCCCGCGCCATCAGCCGGGCGAAGCCCAGCAGGCAGGCGACGTGGACGTCGTGGCCGCAGGCGTGCATGACGGGACGCCGGTGGCCGCCGTCATCGGTGACGGTCACGGCGGAGGCGTAGGGAAGGCCGGTCTCTTCCTTGACGGGGAGCGCGTCCATGTCGGCCCGCAGCAGGACGGTGGGCCCGTCACCGTTCCCGAGGACGCCGACGACGCCGGTGCCGCCGACGCCGTCCGTCACCTCGTAACCCCACTCGCGCAGGCGCTCGGCCACCCGGGCGGACGTCCGGTGCTCCGCCAGCCCGAGTTCGGGGTGAGCGTGGAGGTCCTTGTAGAAGTCCTCCAACTGCGGGCGGATGTCGTCCAGCCCCGGCAGAACGGCGTCGGCGGTCATGGGTCCTTCCCTTCTCGTCGGCCTCGGCCTCGCCGGGTCCTGCCCCGAACGGTCCGCAGCGCGGTGCCGGGTTCCAGCGGCAGGCCGCCGGGCAGGCGCCAGCCCCGGCGGTGGGCGACCATCCGGAAGGCCAGGCCGAGCACGATTCCGGCGATCATCCCGAGCGTGGGGGAATCCAGGTAGGAGAACAGGACGAACACGCCGGCGACCGCCACGGCCACCGACGCGTACAGCGCGTTTCCGCCGAAGACGGCGGGCACGCGGCCTCTCAGCAGGTCACGCACCGCGCTTCCGCCGACCGCGGTGATCGTCCCGAGCAGCACCGCGGGCAGCCACCCGAGCCCGGCCGACAGGGTCTTCTGCGCGCCGGCCACGGCCCAGAACGAGATGACGGCCGCGTCCAGAGGGGTGAAGAGCCGGTTCCACTGGTCCTCGCGGAGATTGACCAGGAAGGCGACGAAGGCTCCCGCGAACGCGGTCGGCAGGTAGGCCGGGTCCGTGAGGGCGACGGGCGTGCCGTGCTGCAGGAGGGTGTCGCGGATGATGCCGCCGCCGAGCCCGGAGATCGTGCCGATCACGAGATAGCCGAACAGGTCGAAGCGTTCGGCGCGTGCCACGACCCCGCCGAGCAGCCCGCAGGCGAACACCCCGGCCAGGTCCAGGCAGCGGGTGATCATGTTGACGGTGTCCGCCGACGGCCATCCGCTCACCCGGCCTCCACAGGGTCCGCGGACGAGGCAGCCGGTCGATCGGCCGCCGACCGTTCACGGGCCGGCGGCGGCCGGCGTGCCGTCCACGGCACGCGCCCCGCCGCCGTCACGACCGCCTCTGCCCGGCGCGGCCCTGCGGCGCCTGACCGTCGCCGCGGCCGGCGGACGCTGGAAGAAGGTCGTCGATCATCCATGGCCTGTCCGGGGCCCGCCCGCCTCCGTTCCGGCGCGTCCGGCTGAGCGGCCCTGAGCACCCACAGGTGGTGATTCCACGGACGGCGGGGGCGCCCGGTGCCCTTGCCCCTTCTCAGACGAGCCGGGCGCCCTCTGCCGCCACCATGGGCGATACCCGTCATGCCGGGAGAATACGCAGCTCAACCACATATTCACGTGGTCGGGCGCACTCGGCCGACGACGGTGTGGGGCGGCAAGCCGTTGCAGCCCCCGCACATCCTGCGTTCGCCGCCGGCCGGCCACGGCCGGGAGCGCGGTGCGTCATGCCGACCGCCGCGCGGCGGCTGGGACTGGCCGCTTCCGGCATACCACCGGCTCCGAGCCCCCTGGGGGCGGGTGGCCGGCCCTCCGGCCCGCCACGTCCTCGGCGGCCGCAGCGCACGGCCGGGCGGCATGGGCCGCGCGTGCGTGTCAAGGGGAGGTGACGGTGCAGCCGTCGAAGGTGAGGACGGGGTTGCAGCGGGCGGCGGCGAGGCCCGGGAGGGCGGCGTAGTAGCCGGTGCCGAAGCGGTCGGCGATGCCGGGGACCGGGTAGTCCGTGCTGACCCACTGGGCGCCGCTGGCGAGCGCCGCGTCGCGGACGGAGGTGTCGCCGCTGCGGGCCTGGGCGGTGTCGGCGTCGGCGCGGGTCCGCACGATGTAGCCGCTGCGGACGAGCGACCTGATCTCCTCCGCCGATCCGACCGCGTCGTTGCGCTTGACGAACGCCGCGTCGGGCCGCCCCGGCTCGGAACTGGTGAACAGGATCCGGCCCTCCAGGCCGGGGTTGCCCTCGACGTAGCGGTCGCGGTACGTGCCGGCGTTGTCCATGAGGAACATGACCTTGCCCCGGACCGCGTCCAGCGAAGGCCAGCCGTTGCGCAGGACGGACTGTTCGAGGGTGAGGCCGTCATCGCGGATGTCGTCCGGAGTGATCAGGTCGTCCGCCGAGAAGACCGAGCGGATCTCCTCCTCCAGGCCGAGCATGCGCGCTCGCGTCCACCGGTACGGAGGAAGCGGGAAGGAGTCGGGCAGTGACAGTTCGAGGGTGTCCTTGAACTCCACCAGGATCGCGATCGGGACGTGCGACGGGTTGGCCCGCGACCAGTCGCGCACCGCGGTCAGGCATTCGACGAAGGACACGCACGTGCTGTGATAGTCGATGTCGCGAATGTGCAGGACCTTGGTGCCCTTTTCGCGCATGCGCGGGTCGTACTCCAGGGACTGGCCGGTCAGCGGCCGGATCAGCGGCCGGGCGAAACGTCCGCCGTCGGGGTCCGCCCAGACGTCGAGTTCGATCTGCCGCACGTTCTGCCCGGCGAACTGCCCGCCGAGCGGAACGTGCGTGTACTGGAGCCCGTTGGCCTGCGTCCCGGCGAAGGCGGAGATCAGCGCGAACTCCCTGGCGGTGGGCTCGCCGTGGTAGCTGTTGTGCGTCCCGATGCTCTGGATCCGGTTGAGGGTGAGCTCCTCCGCCCGGCCGGCCGACGCCGGGGTCACTGGGAGCACGGCGGTGAGCGCGGCGGCGGTGGCGAGGGCGGCGGCCCGGCGGGCGAGGCGGCGGACCGCCGGGCGGAGGCGATGCGGGGGGCGGAGATCATCCATGAACGTGAGAAGAACTCACATCTGATCGCCCGTCAAGAGGCGGCCGGAGATGGCCGCCCGCCCTTCACCTCCAGGACGACAAGGGCCGCCGAACCCCGGCCCCGGGGCGCCGGTTCGACGTCGGCCGACGCGGGCGATCGGCCGACCAGTTGGGAAAGTCTGCTCCATTAATCCCTCCGCACCACCATTCTGCCGCCTTCACCGCTATTTCCTTTTTCTCGGTCTCCGCCCGGGCTTTTGCTTTATCGTGACATCGACCGGCGCGCGAGTTGCTCCGCTTGTGCAGCCTGTTCGGATAATTTCTTCCCCGGAAGTCGAGCGCGCGTGACCACGCGTTCCGGAGTGCCGTTCCATCGGCGGCCTCCAGAATTCAGACCGAACTCGACAACGCACAAGGGGAATTCATGCGTGATTTCCGACGACGTGTCGCGCTGGCCATGGCGGTGGGCTCCGCCGCCGCGCTGGTGCCGGTCGCGGCACCGGTCCGGGCGGACACCGCCGACCGCACCTCGCCCCGCACGGCGGTGGCCGCCCAGGTCTCGACCCGCGACCATCGCGACGACCAGGTGTGCGGCCCGCCCTACGTCGACGACGACCGGCGGCTCGGGCCGAAGTACCTGCCCAAGACCGGCCCCCTCGGACGCATCCTGGAGGGCTACGAGCGCTACGGCGGGCTGTCGCCCAACCGGTTCCTCTACCGGTACTGGAACGAGACCGCCCAGCCGATGGGCTGGAGGTATCCGCCCGACGACGGATTCGCGCACGACGGCGACGTCGTCAACGGCCGTCCGGCCAAGAGGCGGGTGACCCTCCGTGCCGGCCAGTACCTCGACCGTTTCGGCTCCGAGCGCGGCGCCTTCCTCGCCCGCGCCGGCGCGAGCTTCAGCGGGCGTGCCCTGCCGCCGGACAGCCTCAACACCAACCCCGCCGACCCGGAGCACGTCTGCAACTACCACGTCTACCGCGTGGTCAAGGCGTTCGACGTGGAGGCGGGACCCGCCGCCCCCGCCTTCCAGCAGCCCGGCAAGGACGTGCAGTACCACCTCGTCGGCTCCTACGTCCCCGGAGCGCCCAAGGCGCTGAGCGTCGGGTGGCTGGTGGACACCGGCAGGTATCTGCGGCGCGTCAACTGATCGGGTGCCGGGACGCCTCGACGGCCACCGAGGCGCCCCGGACGGTGCAGGACCGGCGGCATCGTGGTGACCGCGCCGCCCAGCGGCAGGGCTTCGCCCGGCGAAGCCCTGCTCGCACGCACGGGGCCTACCGCTGGCCGGGACGGTCGACGAGCTTGGTGACGACGCGTGTGAGGTCGTTCATGATCGTGCCCTTGGGCACGTTGTAGCGGGGGTCGGCGCGGCCGTCGAGCGGCGACCTGGGGGCGTTGCGGCCGGTGTTGACGGTCCGCCGCGCCACCATCTGGTAGGTCACGGGGTCCAGCAGGAACTGCTCGCCGAACCCGCGGGACAACGCGATGGCGGGACGGCCCGCGCCGTCCCTGACGCCGGTGTCGATCTGCACGCCGGGAATGGTCGCCAGCACGCGGTACAGGGCGGCCTGGGTCGCCGGGGACATGGTCACCGGGGCGTCCCACAGCATCTGCGCGGCGTTGCGGAACGCCTGGCCGTCCCGGTCGGGGAACATCCGGTCGCGGGCGGGCATGGCGTCGACCTCCTTGTAGATGATCGAGCGCAGCTTCCGGGGGTCGGCGGGCAGCGACACCAGGCGGTCGTACTCGGCCCTGGCGCGCTTGGCCCCTATGCCCGTGTGGCGGTAGATCACCAGCTTGCCGCGCAGGAGACTGGCGTCCTGGGTGCCGTCGAGCTTGATCCAGGCCTCGGAGAAGTGCGGCTTGGGCCCGTGTTCGGCGGCGACCCCGGTCTCGACCGCCTTGGTGTACCACCACTGGTCGGGGCGGGGCCTGACCGCCGGGCGCGACTCCGCGGCCTGCGCGGCCCGGCCCAGCACCTGTTGCGCGCTCACCGGCCGCACGGCGGGCGGCCGCGTCACCGTCGTCCCGGGCCGGTCTCCGCCGGTGCCGAGCACCACCACGCCACCGGTGGCGGCGGCAACGGCGGTGACCGCCGAGACGGCGATGCCGGCGCGGTGGCGCATCCCTGCCCAGCGCGCGCATGCTCCGGTTGCGCACCGCCCCGCTGCTCAGCCCCAGCTCGGACGCCACGTCCTCCACGCTCAGGTCCTCCCAGTAGCGCAGGACGAGCACGGCGCGGTCCTTGGCCGGTAGCCGGGCCAGCCCGTTCAGCAGCGTCACCCGCAACGCCTGGTCGTGGTCGGCGGCGGCCGCCTCGGGCAGCCGCCGCCACGGCGTCTCCTTGCTGCTGTGCTTGCGGACGTGCGACAGATAGGCGCGCGTCAGCACGGTGCGCGCGTAGGCGGCGGGGTTGTCGGCGCGCTGCACGCGCCGCCACGAGGTGTACAGCCTTCCCAGCGTCGTCTGTCGCTCTCTCCCTCAGACGCCGCGACGGCCGGGCCGCGTCACAGGGCCGCGCCAAGCTTTCAGGAGCGGCGCACGGCCGGCCGGCACTGGAACACCGTTTGATCACTTACCGGCCGGGGAGCCGGCGCGCGGAGCCTGCCACTGCCAGCTGGTTTCCGGTTCGACGGTGTGCGGGCAGGGTGTCAGGCGGAGGCGGGAGGTCTTGCGCGCGGCGTCGTCCTGCCACAGGCAGCGGCGCATGGAGGAGATGGTTCCCGAGCGGGTCTGCCAGATCTGCTGCGGTGCTCCGGAAGCGCAGCGGGTCGCGGTGACGTCGTCCGTTCCGGCGTCGAGGCAGAGAGTGCGGTGCGGGCCCGATGCGATGTGGCCGGTGGGCAGGAGTGTCCACTGCTGGCTTGACGTGCCGTCGCAGGGCAGGGTGCGCACCCGGCCGGTGGCGTGGTCGGCGTCCAGACAGAGTTCGGGGTGCTCTCTGTCGGTGGCGCGGTCGCCGATGTGGGACACGATCTCTCCGGCGTTCGGCGGCCGGTGTGCCGTGGGGTACTGCCGGGCGACCCAGTTGGAGTAGTCCTCGGGCAGCGTGGGTGGTTCGGGAGGGTCGAGGCAGCGGGTCGTGCCGCAGAGTTCGTACTTGTGGTAGAGCTTGGCGAACCGGGTCTTGTCCGTCGTGTCGCCGCCGGTGAGGTTGGGCGTGTACTTGGACATGGTGTAGCCGAGGTAGGTCCGCACCGGCAGCGCTCGGCGATAGGCGACCTTCCGGAAGTAGCGGGCGGTGACGCCGTGGTCGCTGTGGTCGACGCCGCCGGTCCGCCAGCCGTCGTAGCCGAACCTGGTGTTGTCCGGGTCCAGGGTGAGGATCCGCCCGATGTTCCAGCGCACGACGAGTTGATCGAGGGTGGCCAGCAGTTCCGCCTCGTTGTAGGCGCGGGCTCCGTTCAGGGGGCCGATCTGGGACACGGCTCCGGTGAACAGGCCGAGCAGGCTCGGGTGACGGTCTCCCGCGGGACGCCCGTCGGGCAGTTCCATGAACGTCAGCCGCACCTCACGCCGGAGCAGCCGGTACGAGCGAAGGGTGCGGTCGCCGACCTGGACGGGCCGCGGCGACCAGTGGTTCCGGGCTCCCGCCATCGCCGCGTACGCCTCACGGACTCCGTTCTCACGGTTGGCGACGAAGTCGGCGCCGCGCTCGCCGTCCCCCGCGGTCAGGTACACGGTGCTGACGGGGCAGCCCGCCCGGATCAGGTCGCGGATCGCGGGGTTGAGGCTGAGCAGGTCGTCATCCTGATGCGCCACGCCCACCAGGGTGTGCGGGCAGGACGGCCGCGCCCCCGCCGTCCCGGCGATGGGCTGCGCGCTGGCACCGCACGCCCCTGACGCGATGAGGCCAAGCAGGAACACGGCGGCGAGCTTTCGCGCCCTGCGGCCTCGCTCCCCGCCACGCGGACTGCCGGGAGCCGCTGTGACGGGAGTCGCGCTTCGGCCCATAGGGGGTTCTCCTCGCTCGGTCGTCCTGTCGCGGCTCTCACCCGTGGCCGGCGGTGTTGCCTCGAGTCCTTCAGAAGGCTGGGCCACACCTCACCCTGACGCGTGCTGTCCGAATCCAGAGCATCACTCTATGTAACGTGACGTGGCTCGGCGGCATTGCTGTGCAGGCCGAGGGGCGTCATGGCGCCGGTCTGGCGGGCGCCGGTGATTTCGCCGATTCCGGGCCGGTGCCCGCAAATCACACTGTGCTTCCCCCGTCATCCGCTCAGGGAGGTAACCCCGTGCGCACACCTGTCCGGTTCCCGCGGCGGCGCTGGGGGCGGTGCTGGCCGCCACCCTCCTCCTGTGACCCAACCCACACCCGGCCCTGCCCCAGGACCGTCCCCCCAGGGCAGGGCCGCGGCCCCCACGACCCCCTGCCCGCTCAAACTGGTGTGGTGGAGAAGGTCAGGGCCGGTCGGCCTCTGCCAGCAGACTGCGCATGGCGGCCGCGTATTCGTCGAATACCGCTCGGCATGCCCGTTGAAGAGCGTCGTCCCCTGTCAGCTGCGCCCAGCGCTCGTCACCCTCGACGCTCACTGGTTGCGACAGCTCCACGACGAGACTGAGAAACCGGGCCAGTTCGGCGCGGACGGGGACGTCGCGGTCGACGGCAAGCTTGATCAAGAACGGCAGGGCTGCGGGCATCGCCGCGCTCATGTGGAAGATGCCGTCGGTCAGCACGACGCCCAGTGCGCGCAATGCTTCCGCACCGGCCGCCTCGTCGAGCAACCCACCGAAAAGCGCCGGGACACGGGCGGGACACCCCGGAATCTCCGACCATGCGATCTCCGCGATGCCGTCGAGCGCGGGGTGGTCCTGGCCCGCTCGCTCAGCGTGGGGATGGTCGTGCAGGAACGCAGCGACGGCGGCCTCCTTGGCCGTCAGGTCATGCACGCACATCCGTCCGCTCCCAACGCCGCCCCAGGCGAGACCAACACACACCCTGCGCACCATCCACCACGCTCCTGACCGCCGCACCAAGGCGCGAACCGTCATCGGCTCTCCGTGGCCCGCACCAGCGTCCGAGCGGGCGGCCGGGGGACCGGCCGCCGCGGAAACGGCGGGTCAGGGGGCGGGTGGCGGGGTGAAGACGCCGAAGTGGTTGCCGGACGGGTCGAGGAGGTGGGCGAACACCAGGCCCTTGGGCGTGGTGGTCGGCTGGACGAGGATCTTGCCGCCGAGCCGTTCGGTGCGGGCGCACACGGCGGCCACGTCCTCGACCAGGACCAGGAAGGTGGCGGAGTTCTGCTCGGCGCTGGGCACGTGCGCGATGCCGCCGCTGGGCGCCTCGGCGCCCGGGTAGCTGATCAGGTCGTAGCCGGTGCCGGGGTCGACGTCGAACGTCCAGCCGAACAGGTCGCCGTAGAAGTCCCGGGCAGCCTTGGGGTCGTCGGTGCCGACCTGGAACCAGGTGACGGTGTTGAACGCGGGTGCGGCCATGGTTGCCTCCACGGTGATCGCCGGTTTCGGTGTACGCGTGTCACTTTCTCCGGCGTCCGCGACAACCCCCTGTCGGTGTTTTCAGACCAGTTCCAGAGATCGGGCGATCATGTCGGCGGGGCGGTCGCATTCGAGTTCTTCGAAGGTCCGCGCGGGGGCGGTCTCGTCGAGCAGGGTGGCGCGGCGGATCCGGTCGATGCGGAAGACGCGGCCCTCCCCCCGCAGGCGGCACCAGCCGAGGAAGTACCAGTTGCGGTGACCGGCGGTGAACGCGACGGGTTCGACGTCGCGTTCGCTGGTGGTTCCGGAGCCGTTGACGTACAGCAGGCGCACCACGCGGCGGGCGGCCACGGCCTCCTCCAGGACGGCGGGCACGGACGCGGGCCCGTCCGACGCGATCGGGACCAGGAACCGGATGCGGTCGGCCAGGTCGCGGGCCGAGGCGCCGTCGGGTGCCGGCATCGCCGAGAGGATCTTGTGCAGGGCGGTGCGGGCGGCGCGCGAGTACGGCGATCCCGCCGCCCGGCTGAGCGTGATCGCCACCGCGACGGCCTCGGCCGGGGTGAAGTTGAGGGGCGGCAGGGTGCGGCTCTTGTCGAGGGTGTAGCCGCCGGCCCGGCCGACGTCGGCGTAGATCGGGACCCCGGCCTGCTGCAGCGCCGCGATGTCGCGTTCGACGGTGCGGACGCTGACCTCGAAGCGGGCGGCCAGCTCACGGGCGCTCAGCCGGCGCGGCGCGCACGCCCGCAGCTCCTCGACCATGGCGTAGAGACGGTCGGTGCGGTTCACGCCCCGACCGTACGCTCCGCCACCGACACTACAGCGCGCCGAGGAACTCGATCATGGCCTGGTTGACCTCGTCGGGCCGTTCCTGCTGGGTCCAGTGGCCGCAGCCGGGCAGCCAGACGGTGTCGCGCAGGCCGGGGACGAACGCGTTCATGCCGGCGACGATGTCGCGGGCGCCCGGGGCGGCGACGACGAGGTCACGGTCCCCGGCGATGTACAGGGCCGGGGGCGTGATCGGGGCGCGGTGCCAGGCGGCGGTGAGCTCCCAGTTGCGGTCCAGGTTGCGGTACCAGTTGAGGGGGCCGGTGAAGCCCGCGTGCTCGTACTCGCGGACGAAGGCGGCGATGTCGTCCTCGGTGAGCCAGCCGGGCAGCTCGGCGGGTTCGGGGCAGAAGTCGAGGAAGCCGCCGCCGTCGGGGACGATCGGCGCCAGGGCGGGGCCGTCGCCGGACGCGGCGTACAGCAGCCGCCGGAACGTGGCGGCGCGGTCGCGGTCGAACTCGGCCTCGGGCACGTCGGGCTGCTGGAAGTAGACCATGTAGAAGCCCTCGCCCAGTTGCTCGCGCATCGCGGCCACGGGGGGACGCGAGGAGCGGGGCCGGTGCGGCACGGACATGCCGACGACGCCGCGTACCCGGTCGGGGCGCAGCTGCGCGGTGGCCCAGGCGACGGGGGCGCCCCAGTCGTGCCCGACGACGACGGCCTGGTCCTCGCCGAGCGCGTCGATCAGCCCGACGGCGTCGCCGACCAGGTGGAGGATGGTGTAGTCGTCCACGCGGGACGGCCCGCCGGTGCGGGCGTAGCCGCGCTGGTCGGGGGCGACCGCGTGGTACCCGGCCTCGGCGAGGGCGACGAGCTGGTGCCGCCAGGAGTACCAGCATTCGGGGAAGCCGTGCAGCAGCAGGACCAGGGGGCCGGTGCCCGCCTCGGCGACGTGCATCCGCAGGCCGCTGGTGGACTGGACGTGGCGATGGGTGATCTCGGTCATGGGACCCCTCACGTTCGTCGGCACTGCCGACCGTAGCCGCCGCGCCCGAACGTCACATGGCCGGCCCCCGAACGACGTGGTGCCGCCCGGGACGGGACGCGACGCAGTGGGGCGGCCACATGGTTCGCCGTAGGATTGTGTTCGCCGTCTCCATAGGAGCGGCGCGGCGGGGTCCGTAGGTTTCCGGCATGACGAGCGTGCACCCGCAGACCGCAGCCGTGGCGAATCTGGACCTGAGCGGCCGGCGCGCCCTGGTGACGGGCGGCGCGGGCGGTATCGGGCTGGCCTGCGCCGAACGGCTCGCGGCGGCCGGCGCGCAGGTGGTGATCGTGGATCTGCGCGGGGACGAGGCGCGGGCGGCGGCCGAGCGGCTCGGCGGGACGGCCCGCGTCGCCGACCTGGCCGACCCGGCGCAGCTGGACGCGCTGGCCCGCGACTGCGAGGCCGACATCATCGTCAACAACGCGGGGATCCAGCACGTGGCGCCGCTGGAGGAGTTCCCGCCCGAGATGTTCTCCGCCATCATGCGGATCATGGTGGAGGCGCCGTTCCGGCTGGTGCGGGCGGCGCTGCCGGGCATGTACGCGCGCGGCTGGGGACGGGTGGTCAACATCTCGTCCGTGCACGGGTTGCGCGCGTCCCCCTACAAGGGGGCGTACGTGGCGGCCAAGCACGCGCTGGAGGGGCTGTCCAAGGTGATCGCGCTGGAGGGCGCGCCGCACGGGGTGACGTCCAACTGCGTGTGCCCGGCGTACGTGCGCACTCCCCTGGTGGAGGGGCAGATCGCCGACCAGGCCCGGGTGCACGGGATGTCGCCGGATGCGGTGACGGCCGAGGTGCTGCTGGCACGGACCGCGATCAAGCGGCTGATCGAGCCGGAGGAGGTGGCCGCGGCGGTGGCGTACCTGTGCGCCCCGGAGGCCGCGATGATCACCGGGGCGTCGATCACGCTGGACGGCGGATGGACCGCCCACTGACCGAGCGGCCCGCCGCGGATGGACCGGCAACGGGTGCGGCGCCCACAATGTCCCGCATGACCTGCGCCGTCTTCCTGGAGTTGCTGGCCCGCGAGGCGTCCCCGGTGGAGTTCGAGGGGCCGCTGGTGGAGGCCCGCGCGGCGGGCGCCGGGCCGGAGGTGCTGGCGGAGCTGGAGGCGGCCAAGCTGGCGGCGCTGCGGGTGCGGGCGGTGATGCGGCGGCACGCGCGGCGTGAGGCGCAGCTGCAGGCGCTGTTCGACACGGCGGGCGACCTGGCGGGGCTGCGCGACCTGGACGCGGTGCTGGAGGCGATCGTGCGCCGCGCCCGCCGGCTGCTGTCGGCGGACACCGCGTACATGACGCTGAACGACGACGAACGCGGCGACACCTACATGCGGGTGACCGACGGGTCGGTGTCGGCGGCGTTCCGGCGGCTGCGGCTGCCGATGGGCGCGGGCCTGGGCGGGCTGGTCGCGCAGACCGCGATGCCGTACACCAGCGCCGGTTACCTGGGCGATCCGCGGTTCCGCCACCGCGACTTCATCGACTCGGCGGTGGCCGAGGAGGGCCTCGTCGCGATCCTGGGCGTGCCGATGCGGCTGGGCGGCCGCGTGATCGGCGTGCTGTTCGCGGCCAACCGCAGGGAGCGTCCGTTCGACCAGGAGGACGTGGCGCTGCTCGGGTCGCTGGCGGCGCACGCGGCGGTGGCCATCGACAACGCGCGGCTGCTGGAGGAGACCCGCACCGCGCTGGAGGAGCTGAGCGCGGCCAACGAGGAGGTGCGTGCGCGCAGTACCGCGGTGGAGCGGGCCGCGCAGGCGCACGACCGCATGACCGCCCTGGTGGTGCGGGGCGGCGGCGTGGAGGACGTCGCGGCCGTCGTTACGGAGGTGCTGGGCGGGACACTGCACGTGCTGGACGCGGAGGGACGCCGCCTGGCCACGGCGGGCGACCACGCCGACGTCCTCACCGATGAGGAACTGCACGGGGTGACGGCCTCGGCGCGCAACATCCGCGCGCAGGGCCGCACGGTACGGCGGGGCGACCTGTGGATCGCGTCGGTGTCCACCGGTGACGAGGTGCTGGGCACGCTGGTGCTGCGCGTACCGGACGAGGTGCCTGACGACGGGCGCCGCATCCTGGAACGGGCCGCGCTGGTGACCGCGCTGCTGCTGCTGTTCCGCCGCAGTGTGGCCGAGGCGGAGGGCCGTGTACGCGGGGACCTCCTGGACGACCTGGTGTCGGGCCGGGAGTTCGACGCCGACGCCCTCAAAGCGCGCGCCAGGCGGGTGGGGGTCGACGTGGAGGCGCCTCACGTGGTGCTGTCGGCCCGGTACGAGTCGCCCGACCACCGCTCACGCGCGGCGTTCTGGGCCGCGTCCCACGCGACGGTGGAACACGGCTTGGCGGCGTCCAGGGGCGGGGAGGTCGTGCTGATGCTGCCGGGCGACGACCCCGGGGCGGCGGCACGGCGCGTGGCCAAGGAGATGGGCGCCTCCCTCAACGCACCGGTCACCGTGGGCGCGGCCGGGCCCGTGCACGGGCCGGGCCAGGTGGCGGCCGCCTCCCGCGAGGCCGGACGCTGCGCCGAGGCCCTGCTCGCGTTGGGCCGCCACGGGGAGGGCGCGGGCGCCGCGGACCTCGGCTTCGTCGGCCTGCTCATCGGCGACGACCGTGACGTGGACGGCTTCCTGACCGCCGGGCTGGGGCCGGTGCTCGACTACGACGCCCGCAGGGGCACCGCGCTCGTCCACACCCTGGAGACCTACTTCGGCAGCGGCTGCAGCCTGTCGAAGACGGCCGAGCGCCTGCACATCCACGTCAACACCGTCACCCAGCGTCTCGACCGCGTCGGCCGCCTGCTGGGCGACGACTGGCAGTCCCCCGACCGCGCCCTGGAGATCCAGCTCGCCCTGCGCCTCCACCGCCTCCGCGCCGGCTCAGCCTCGCGCGGCGCGTGAGCGAAGCGGGTCCAGCAGGAGGGAGAGACCGAACTCGAAGCGTTCGTCGAACCGCCGGTCCATGTGCCCGAGGACCTCGTGCAGCGCGGGGTACGCCGTGGCGGAGACGGCCTGGGCGAGACGGTCCACCAGGGCGTCCTCCGCGCCCTGTTCCTCCTGGACGAGCCCGAGGGCGAGGTAGATGATCGTCCAGGCGGTCCACGCGACGTCGCGGTGCGCCGCCCCGCTGTCCAGGAGGGCGGCGACGAGCGCCTCGGCGAAGCGCAGGGTGCCGGGCTCGGCGACGTAGGTGCCCGCGACCACCAGGGCGCCGTCGCGGTGCGCGAGCAGGGCCCGGCGGTAGCGGCGGGCCAGTTCGGTGACGCGCTCGTCCCACGGGCCGGGCAGGCCGTCCAGGGAGATCTCGCCGACGATGGCGTCGGCCATGAGTTCCCGCAGCCGCGCCTTGCTCTTGACGTGCCACAGCACGGTGTTCATCCGTACGCCGAGGCGGTCGGCGATGGCCCTGGTGGAGACGCCGTCCCAGCCGGTGTCGTCCAGCACTTCCAGCGCGGCGCGGACCACGGCGCCGGCCGTCAGCCGCGTCCCGGACGGTCTCCCCGCTTGCTTCTTGGTCACTGACCTAGTTTACTGCCGAGCAGAAATTGGTCACCGACCAAGAGAGGAAGTCATGATCGTCATCGTGGGCGGCGGACCCGTCGGACTGTGGCTGGCGGCGGAACTGCGGCTGGGCGGGGCCGAGGTCACCGTCCTGGAGAAGCGGCCGGAACGCGACGTCCACTCCAAGGCGCTCACCGTGCACCCGCGCACCATCGAGATCCTGGCGTCGCGCGGAATCCACGAGCGGTTCCTCGCCGGCGCCATCCGCGTGCCCACCGGCCATTTCGGCGGCCTCTCCAGCCGGCTCCGGTTCGCCGTGCTGGACACGCCCTTCCCGTTCACCCTCGTCCAGCCCCAGGCCAGGACGGAGGAGCTGCTGGAAGAACACGCGGTCGCCATGGGCGCGGACATCAGGCGCGGCCACACGGTGGACGGGCTCGTCCAGGGAGCGGAGTCGGTGACGGTCCGGGTGACGGGGCCCACGGGCCCGTACGAGGTGGAGGCCGCGTACGTCGTCGGCTGCGACGGCGTCCGCAGCACCGTCCGCGAGGCCGCCGGGATCGCCTTCCCCGGGACGCCCGCCACCATGTACGGCTGGCTCGGCGACGTCGTCCTGGACGACCCCCCGGAACTCGGGTTCAGTGCGGCCGGCGGCGCGGGCGGGCTCATGGTGGTGCCCCTGCCGGACGGGCATCACCGCCTGGTCGGAGCGACCCCCGAGGACCTGCGCCCAGAGCATCCCGGGGAGCTCACCCTCACCGAGCTTCGCGCCAAGGTGAAAGCCATCGCGGGCACGGACTTCGGCATGCACTCCCCCGTGTGGCTGTCACGCTTCGGCAACGCCACCCGCCAGGCCGAGCGGTACCGCGCGGGCCGGGTGCTCGTGGCGGGGGACGCCGCCCACCAGCACTTCCCCACGGGCGGCGTAGGGCTCAACGTGGGAGTGCAGGACGCCACCAACCTCGGCTGGAAGCTCGCCGCCGTCGCCCAGGGCCGCGCACCCGACGACCTGCTCGACACCTACCACCGCGAGCGCCACCCCGTCGGCGCGGACCTGCTGGAGGCCAGCCAGGCCCAAACCGCACTGATGTCCGCCTTCACCCCCGAGGGACAGGTACTGCGTGCCTTCCTCGCCAAGACCATCGCCACGGTGCCGGAGTTCTCCCGCGCATTGGCCGAACGCCTGTCAGGGTTGTCGGTCGCCTATCCCCCGGACGGCCCGGCCCATCCGCTCGTCGGCCACCGCGCGCCCGACCTGAGGTTCTCCGAAGAAACCCTGTTCTCCTTGCTTCGCCAGGGGCGGCACGTGCTTCTCGCACTGTCCGGCTCCACCGACGAGGCGTTGACGGCCCTGGAACGCGACGAGCAGACACCCGTCCCCCACGGACTCATCGTCCACAACGACTCGCTCGCGGAAACGAACCGTCCCGCGTGGTCTCGTGTACGGGCGGCGCTGATTCGTCCTGACGGCCACGTCGCCTGGGCGCAAGACGCCTGACGCAGCGCGCGCTTGTCACCCCGCAAGCGCGCGCTGCCACACCGTCAGGTACGGGCGTCGGACAGGGCTTCGGATTCCGCGGGCTCGTTCTTCGACGACTGCGCGTCGTCCCCCGGGGAGGTGTTCCCGCGTGAGGCCAGCAGGTGGCGGGTGGTGCCCCACAGGCCGCGGCGGAAGACCAGGACGACCACCATGAAGATGGCGCCGGTGATGATGCCGGTCTCCTGGAACCCCGCCGTGGCCAGCCGGTCGTTCAGCTCGACGATGAGGGCCGCGCCCACGGCGCCGCCCCACAGGGTGCCGATGCCGCCGAGCACGACCATCATCACGACCTGCCCGGACGTCGTCCAGTACACCTCCTGCAGGGACGCGAACCCGTGGCTGATGGCGAACAGGCCGCCGGCGATCCCCGACAGCGCCGCCGACAGGACGAACGCCAGCAGCTTGTACCGGTCGACCGGGTAGCCGAGGGCGCGCGCACGGGCCGGGTTGTCGCGGATCGACACCAGGACGCGGCCGAACGGCGACCGCACGATCCGCCAGGCGGCGAAGAACCCCGCCAGGACGAACGGCAGGCCCGCGTAGTAGAAGAAGAACGGGTCGGACAGGTCCAGCCCGAACAGTTCCCGCGGGATTCCCTGGAGGCCGTTCTCGCCCCCGGTCACGTCCCGCCACTGGTTGGCGACGAAGTACACCATCTGCGCGAACGCCAGCGTCACCATCGCGAAGTAGATGCCGCGCAGCCGAACCGACAGGTAGCCGATCGGCACCGCCAGCACCGCGGCGAGCAGCGCGCCGCCCAGCACCGCCGCCGGGAACGGCAGGCCGGTGTGCAGCGCGACCAGACCGGCGGTGTACGCGGCGCCGCCCCAGAACGCGGCGTGCCCGAACGACAGCAGCCCGGTGAAGCCGAGCAGCAGGTCCACTGCGGCGGCGAACAGCGCCCAGCAGGCGATGTCCATGGCCACCGGCGGATAGATCAGCCAGGGCAGGGCCAGCGCCACCGCCAGCCCGGCGGCCGGCAGCACCGGCCGCCGGGCGAGCCTCGAGAGGATCACAGCGCCTCCTCGCGTCCGAACAACCCGGCCGGCCGCCACAGGAGCACGGCGGCCATCAGGATGAACACCAGGGTCTGGGACAGCGCGGGCACGTACAGGTTGCCCAGCGCGGACGCCAGGCCGACGGCGAACCCGGCGGCGACCGACCCGAACACCGACCCCAGCCCGCCGATCACCACGACGGCGAACACGGTGATGATGAGGTCGGCGCCCATCAGCGGGTTCACCGCCCGCATCGGCGCGGCGAGCACGCCGGCGAACGCCGCCAGCGCGATGCCGAACCCGAACACCGGCGTCACCCAGCGCGCCACGTCGATGCCCAGCGCGCGCGTCAGCTCGGGCCGTTCGGTGGACGCCCGCACGATCATCCCCACGCGGGTGCGGGTCAGGACCAGCCACACCGCCGCGCACACCACCAGCGACACGGCCAGCACGAACACCTGGTAGGCGGGGTAGGTGAACAGCCCCAGGTCGATGGTGCCGCCCATGGGACGCGGGTACGGCTGCGACTGCACCCCGTACTGGCGCTTCACCACGTCCTGCAGGATCAGCGCCAGCCCGAAGGTGAGCAGGAAGTTGTAGAGGGGGTCGAGTGGGGCCAGGCGGCGGATGAACAGCCGTTCCAGCGCGATGCCCGCGAGCCCCAGCACGACCGGCACGGCGACCAGCGCGACCCAGAAGTTCACGCCGAAGGAGTCCAGCAGGACGAACGCGCCGAACGCCCCCAGCATGTAGAACGCGCCGTGGGCGAAGTTGACCACGCCCAGCATTCCGAAGATGACGGCTAGGCCGAGGGCGAGCAGCGCGTAGAACGAACCGCTCACCAGCCCGTTGAAAGCCTGTTCCAGCACAAGGGTCTCCCGGTCGTCACAGCTTGCAGGCGGGGTCGGGCTGCTGGAACGCCTCGGCCGCGGGGATGGTCGTCAGGATCTTCTCGTAGTCCCAGGGCTCCTTGACCTCCTTGGACGGCTTGACCTGCGCCAGGTACGCGTCGTGCGTCAGCAGGTGGTCCTGGGCGCGGATCGTGCCGTTGCGGGAGAACATGTCGTTGACCTTGGCGCCCTCCAACTGCTTGACGACGTCGTCGCTGTTGTCGGTGCCGCCGCGTTGCACGGCCTCCAGGTACTGCAGCGCCGCCGAGTAGTTGGCCGCCTGCACGGACGTGGGCCGCTTGCCGGTCTTGGCATGGAACTTGTCGGCCCAGGCGCGGCTGGTGGCGTCGAAGTTCCAGTACCAGGCGTCGGTGAAGCGCGTCCCCGCCATGGCGTCCGGCCCCAGGGAGTGGATGTCGGTGAGGAACATCAGCCCGGCCGCCAGGCTCACGCCCTTGTCGCGCAGCTTGTACTCGTTGTACTGCTTGACGAGGTTCACCAGGTCGCCCCCGGCCTGCATGGTGCCGAGCACCTGCGGCTTGGGGTTGAGCCCGGGAGCCTTCAGCAGGAACGTGGAGAAGTTGTCGTTGGGGAACGGCGCGGGGTCGGCCTTGACGACGTTGCCGCCAGCCTTCTGCACGGCGTTGGTGAACGTCTTCTGCATGTCCTGGCCGAAGGCGTAGTCGGGGTAGACCACGTACCAGTTCTTGGCGCCGTCCTTGGTGAGCGCCGTGCCGGTGCCGTGCGCCAGCATGTAGCTGTTGTAGCCGTAGTGGAAGGTGTACTTGTTGCAGCTCGCCCCGGTCAGCGCCGTGGTGGCGGCGCCCACGTCGATGAACACCTTCTTCTTGTTCTTGGCGACGGTGGCGACGGCGAGGGCGGCCGAGGAGGTCGGCACGTCCAGGATCACGTCGGCCTGCCGCCGGTCGTACAGCTCCTGCGCCTTGGAGTTGGCGACGTCGGGCTTGTTCTGGTGGTCGGCGGCGATCACCTCGACCTTGTCGGCGGCGGCGTCGGCGCCGTACTTGGCCTTGTAGTCGGCGACGGCCATGCGCACCGCCTCGATGCTGCCTCGGCCGGACAGGTCGGCGTAGATCGCCGACTGGTCGTTGAGCACCGCCAGCACGACCTTGCCGTCGCTGATCTTCCCTCCGGCGCCGGCCGGGCCGCCGCCGCAGCCCGCCAGCAGCGCCCCGGCGGCCGCCAGCGCCAGCGACGGGACCACACCGCGGCGGCGCGGGGCCGGGCGCCCGGACGCCGTCGCGCGCACGAGAAATGTCATGGGGGTTCTCCTAGATTCCGAGGTAGTCGAGTAGCTCGTGCTCGCGGGCGCGGACCTCGGCGTTGTCCATCGACTCCACGATCCGGCCCTCGGCGATCAGGTGGTGGCGGTCGGCGACGGTGGCGGCGAAGTGCACGTTCTGCTCGATGAGCAGCACGGTCACGCCCGCGGCCTTGACCTCGCGCAGGATGTCGCCGATCTGCTGGACGATCAGCGGTGACAGGCCCTCGGTGGGCTCGTCGCACAGCAGCAGCCGCGCCCCGGTGCGCAGCACGCGTGCCAGCGCGAGCATCTGCTGCTCGCCGCCCGACAGCTTCGTGCCGGGGAAGCGCCGCCGCTCGCGCAGCCGCGGGAACGTCTCGTACACCCGCTCCAGCGGCCAGGCGTCCTTGCTGGTCACGGGCGGCAGCAGCAGGTTCTCCTCGACCGACAGCGTGGCGTAGATGCCGCGGTCGTCGGGGACGTAGCCGAGGCCGCGGCGGGCGCGGCGGTGCGGGCCGAGCGCGGTGACGTCCTGGCCGAGGAACTCGATCGTCCCGGCCGTCCTGCCGTGCAGGCCCATCAGGCAGCGCAGCAGGGTGGTCTTGCCGGCGCCGTTGCGGCCGACGAGCGTGACGATCTCGCCCTCGGCGACCTCCAGGGACACCTCGCGCAGCGCCTGCGCCTCGCCGTACCAGGCCGACAGTCGGTCAACGCGCAGCATGGGAGTCCCCCAGGTAGGCGGTCACGACGCGGGGGTCGCGGCGGATGTCGGCGTACGGGCCCTCGGCCAGGACGCGGCCGTGCTGCAGGACGGTCACCCGGTCGGCGAGGCTGGCGACGACGTTCATGTTGTGCTCGACCAGCACGACGGTGCGGCCGTCGCGGACGCGCTTGACCAGCTCGACGGTGCGGTCGACGTCCTCCACGCCCATCCCGGCGGTCGGCTCGTCCAGCAGCAGCACCTTCGGGTCGAGCGCCAGGGCTAGGGCGAGTTCCAGCGCGCGCTTGCGGCCGTAGGCCAGTGACGCGGCGGGTACGTCGGCGTGGTCGGCGAGCCCCACGCGCTCCAGCAGCTCGGCGGCGCGGCCGGAGAACCGGCCCAGCGCCCGGTCGGACTTCCAGAACCGCCAGCCCAGGCCGGTGGAGCCGGCCAGCGCCAGTTCCACGTGCTGGCGCGGGGTGAGCTCGGCGAACAGGCTGGTGATCTGGAACGAGCGGGCCACGCCGAGGCGGGCGATGCGCTCGGGGCTCAGCCCGGCAAGTTCGCGCGCGCCGAGCCGCACGCTGCCCGCCGACGGCCGGAGGAACCCGGTGAGCAGGTTGAACAGCGTGGTCTTGCCCGCGCCGTTGGGCCCGACCAGCGCGTGCACGCTGCCCTCGGCGACGTCCAGGTCCACGCCGTCCACGGCCCGGAACCCGCGGAACTCCTTGACCAGTCCCCGGGCGCGCAGGACAGGACCGTCCATGCAGCCTCCTCGCAGTCATGGCGTGACCCGGGCCACACCGGGACGCCGTGACCGTGAACGCTAGGTGGCACGCGGTGACCCGGCCATGTGGCGCGGCCACACATTCACTCGCCCGGACACCGCCGTGACCCACATCACGCGGCCGCTGCCGGGATCGGAACGCGGGGTGGCGGGCGCGGCCACATTCGCGCCGCCAAGAGTGGGGGCCGCCTACGTGGCCCGCGTCACGTCGCGCGGGGAGCATGGCGGACGTCCACGTCCCCGGGAGAAGGAGCCGGCATGCCGACCGCCCGCCTTCGACTGCTCAGCACGGGCGCCGCAGCCCTGACCGCCCTGGCGGTCCTGCCCGCCGCCGCACACGCCGGGGAGCGCTGCGGTGCGCGGCTCACCGTCCCCGGGGCGCAACGTCAGGTCGCGGCCTGCCTGGACGACCTGACGACGGCGGGCACGGTCGCCTCCGGCCACACCGTCCCCGCCGACTGGGCGGGACTGCACCCGGCCGGCGCACGCAACCCGACCGGCGTGCCGGGCATCCAGCTCGACGGCTACTTCCCGGACTCCTCAACGTTCAACACCAACCACGGCTGGAACCACGACGCGCAGTTCGTCATCCGGCTCCCGGAGAAATGGAACGGCGGCCTGGTCGTGGCGGGGTCGCCGGGGACCCGCCGCCAATACGCCAACGACTTCGCCATTTCCGACTGGGTGCTCGCCAAGGGGTACGCGTTCGCCGCCACGGACAAGGGCAACAGCGGCAGCGAGTTCTACACGGACGGCCGCCGCCCCGGGGACGCCATCGCCGAATGGAACCACCGGGTCACCCAGCTCACCCGTTCCGCCAAGGCGGTGGTGACGCAACGCTATGGCAGGCCCCCGCGCCGTACGTTCGCCGCCGGAATCTCCAACGGCGGCTACCTGGTGCGCTGGCAGTTGGAGAACCGCCCGGAGCTGTACGACGGGGGCATCGACTCCGAAGGGACCCTGTGGCGTGCCGACGGTCCCAATCTGCTGACGTTCCTGCCGCCTGTGCTGCGGGCCTACCCGTCGTACGCGGCGACCGGCGACCCGAACGCGCACCGCGCGATCCTCGACGCGGGTTTCGCCGCGGGCTCCGAATTCCTCTGGCCGTACCACGACCGGGTGTACTGGGGGCTGACCCAGCGCATTTACCGCCAGGAGGTCGACCCCTTCTACAACGGCCCGGAAAGCGACTACGACTACGCCTCACGTCCGGCTTCCGTGCACAAGGCGGTGCGGCGCATCTCCCTGACCGGCCGCATCGGCAAACCGCTCATCACCCTGCACGGCACGTACGACACGTTGCTGCCCATCACCAAGGTCTCCGACGTGTACGCGCAGATGGTGCGCACGTCGAAGGCCGCGCCGTACCGCTACTACCGGCTCGAAGGCGGCAACCACGTCGACGGCCTCTACGACGCCTACCCTGACCGGCTGCGGCCGCTGCTGCCCTGCATGCGCAGCGCGTTCACCGCATTGGAGACCTGGGCCGCGGGCGGACAGGCGCCTCCGCCGAGCGCCACCCTGCCCCGGCCCGCATCGGGGGACCTCGCCAACAGCTGCTCCCTCAGCGGCTAGCCCACCCCATGGGAGGTCACGCATGAAACTCCCCGCCGTCAAATCCCGCACCGTCCAATCCCGCACTGGCAAATCCCGCACCGTCGAGCGCCCCACCGGAAAACGTCCCGCCGTCAAGCTCGCGACCGTCCTGACCGCCGCCGCGGGCGTACTGCTCGCCACGTCCACGCACACCCCCGCGGCGGCGGCGGCGGACTCCCTGCCCCGGCTCAACATCAGCGCCGCCTACGTCAGTGGCGTGTCGTCCGGCGGCTACATGGCCGACCAGTTGCACGTCGCCTACTCCGGCACGTTCAAGGGCGCCGGGATCTTCAGCGCCGGGGCCTACCACTGCGCGCGCGGCAACCTCACCACGGCGCAGCTCGCGTGCATGAACGACCTGTACGACGACAACCCCACCGAACTGCGGCGCATCGCCTCCGACCGGTCCGCCCAGGGACGCATCGACCCGATCGCCAACCTGGCCGGGCACAAGGTGTGGCTCTACCACGGCGTCAACGACATCACCGTGAAGCAGTCGGTGACCGACGGTCTCGCCACGTTCCACCAGGGCTTCGGGGCGAACGTGGCGTACAGCAAGACCTCGCCGGCGGGGCACGCCTGGGTCAGCCCCCTCGGGCCGAACCCCTGCTCGGCCACCTACACCCCCTACGTCAACAAGTGCACGGACGACCCCCAGGGCTCGATGCTGCGCCACCTGCTCGGCACCGTGGCCGCCCCCGCATCCACCCCCACCGGGACGCTCCTGCGCTATGACCAGAACCCGTACGCCCCCAACGGCAGCGCGGCGGCCATCAGCATGGGCGCCACGGGGTTCGCCTACGTCCCGCAGAACTGCGCCGCCGGGACGTCCTGCCGCCTGATGGTGGCCCTGCACGGCTGCCAGCAGGGCTACGACACGATCGGCACCACGTTCGTGACCAGGTCCTACCTGAACGAGTACGCCGACACCAACAACCTGGTCGTCCTCTACCCGCAGGCCACGGCCAGCTCCTGGACGGGCGGCAACCCCCAGGGCTGCTGGAACTGGTGGGGGTACGGCGGCGACACCGCCTACGACATGAAGGGCGGAAAGCAGATCGAGACCCTCATGCGCATGGTCCGCGCCGTGGGCGCCTAGCCCCGGTGCTTGGCGGCCCAGGCGAGCAGGTCGTCGGCGCTCATCGTGTTGACGACCTGCTCGGGCTCGACGCCGCAGCGGGCGGCGCGCTCGCACCCGTTGGGCTGCCAGTCGAGCTGGCCGGGGGCGTGCGCGTCGGAGTCGATGGCGAACCGGCAGCCCGCCTCCACCGCCAGCCGCAGCAGCCGCTTGGGCGGGTCCAGCCGCTCCGGCCGCGAGTTGATCTCCACGGCGACGTCGTAGGCGGCGCAGGCGTCGAACACCAAGGCCGCGTCGAACTCCGACTCCGGCCGCACGCCGCCGCGCCGCCCGCCGCCCTTGACGATCCGCCCCGTGCAGTGCCCGAGGACGTTGACCCGCGGGTTCCGCACGGCCGCGACCATCCGCTCGGTCATGGCGACGCGGTCCATGCGCAGCTTGGAATGGACGCTGGCCACCACCACGTCGAGCCGGTCGAGCAGCTCGGGATCCTGGTCCAGCGAGCCGTCGTCCAGGATGTCGACCTCGATGCCGGTCAGGATGCGGAACGGCGCCAGCTCGGCGTTCAGCTCGGCCACCACGTCCAGCTGCCGGCGCAGCCGCTCGGCCGACAGCCCGTTGGCCACGGTCAGGCGCGGCGAGTGGTCGGTCAGCGCGATGTAGTCGTGGCCGAGGCCGCGGGCGGTCTCGGCCATCTCCCGGATCGGCGAGCCGCCGTCGGACCAGTCGCTGTGGGTGTGCAGGTCGCCCCGCAGCTCCCCCCGCAGCGCCGCCGTCGCCTCGTCCAGCGGCGTCCCCTCAGTTGCTTCCAGGCGCCGCAGGTAGACGGGCGTCTCCCCGCGCAGCGCCTCCTCGATCACCAGCGCGGTGACCTTGCCGATGCCGGGCAGCGCGGTCAGCGTGCCGTCACGCACCCGCTCCGCCAGCTCCTCACGCGAGGCGCGCTCGACCAGATCGGCCGCCTTGCGGAAGGCCCGCACCCGATAGGTGGGTTCGTGCGCGCGTTCCAGCAGAAACGCGATCCGACGCAGCGCCTCCACAGGTTCCACAGTCAGACCGTACCCAAGGGTGCGGCTCGGTGCGGCACCCGGTGCCATCAGCACGGCGACCGTCACGCCGTGCCCCGATGACGCGAGCGGCCTCGCCCGTATGCACCCAAGGTATGACACGTACGTGGCACCACGGTGTCATTCGCCGCGGGCGCGGACGCCTCTAGCCTTGCGGCATGAGCAGCGACGACGCCCCCAAGCAGGGCCTGGCGCAGACGCTGGGGCTGGTGCTGCGGCCGCTGGTCTCCGGCCTCGTCGGGTCCGCCGAGCCGCGCCCGGCCGACCGGCCGTGGCCGCCCCGGCTGCGCGACACCCGCCTGCGCGGGGTCCCGTTCCCGCCCGTCATGCAGGCCATCGACCTGATCATCGCGGTGATCATCGGGTTCGGCACCTACTCGCTGCTGCTCACCGAGACCGAGAAACGCGGTTCGTCGGTGTCGTACGGGGAGCTGGGCATGGCCGCGTTCCTGCTGGCGCTGCCGATGGCGCTGCGCGAACGGCATCCGGTGGCCGCCTGGCGGCTGCTGTGCGCGGCGATGTTCTACACCGGGATGCAGAGCTGGCTCGACGTCCCGTTCCCGCCGGGCGGGTCGATCGCCGGCGTGTTCGTCCTCTACACGGTGGCGGTGCGCTCCCCGCTCAACCTGACGGTCGGCGCGGGGGTGTGGTCGGTGGCCGGGGTGCTGGTGGTCGACCGGCAGACCGGTGCGGGCGCGGCCGTGTTCGTGGTGGTGCCGCTGCTGGTCGGCGCGTTCGTCCGGCTGCGCCAGAAGACCCGCGACGAGCTGGCCGAACGGGAGCAGGCCGCCGCCCGTGAGCTGGCCGAGCAGCAGAAGCGGCACCGCGAGGCCGAGGCGGTGCTCAAGGAGCGCCAGCGCATCGCCCGCGAGCTGCACGACGTGGTGGCCCACCACATGTCGATGATCGCGATCCAGGCGGAGGCCGCGCCGTACACCGTGCCGGAGGTGCCCGACAAGATCCGCCAGGATCTGAAGGAGATCCGCGAGACCGCGCTGGACGCGCTCACCGAGATGCGCCGCATCCTGGGCGTGCTGCGCTCGGAGGACGGCGCGGAGACCGCGCCGCAGCCCGGCCTGGACCGGCTGGACGCGCTGGTGTGGGCGGCCCGCGGCACCGGGCTGACCGTCAACACCAGCGTCACCGGCGACCTGGCCGCCGTGCCGCAGGGCGTCGCGCTCAGCGCGTACAGGATCCTGCAGGAGGCGCTCAGCAACGTCATGCGGCACGCCCCCGGCGCCGTCGTCGACGTCGAGCTGATCCAGCGGGAGGGCATACTCCTGCTCAGCGTGATCAACGGCCCGCCCGGCAAGGGCCACCGGCCGTCGTCGCTGTCGCCGCCCGGCGACGGGCACGGCCTGGTGGGCATGCGCGAGCGGGCCGCCATGCTGGGCGGCGGGGTGACCGCCAAGCCCACCCCCGAAGGAGGTTTCGCCGTGACCGCCACGCTGCCGCTGGGATCCACGGCATGACGATCCGGGTGGTGATCGTCGACGACCAGGGCATGGTGCGCACCGGGTTCGGTGTGCTGCTGAACGCCCAGCCCGACATCGAGGTGGTCGGCGAGGCCGTCGACGGCGCGCAGGCGCTGTCGGTGATCGCCGAGCTGCGGCCCGACGTGGTGCTGATGGACGTGCGGATGCCCGTCATGGACGGCCTGGAGGCGACCCGGCGCCTGCTCAAGGGCGAGCACGGCGCCGGTGACGCCGTTCCGAAGGTGCTCATGCTGACCACCTTCGACCTCGACGACTACGTGTACGAGGCGCTGCGCGCGGGCGCCAGCGGGTTCCTGCTCAAGGACGCCTCGGCCGACGAGCTGGCCGAGGCGGTACGGATCATCGCGGCGGGCGACGCGCTGCTGTCCCCGTCGGTGACCCGGCGGCTGATCGCCGAGTTCGCCCGGCTGGGGGCGCCGCGCGCGCCGTCCCGGGAACGGCTGGGCGAGCTGACCGAACGCGAGACCGAGGTGCTGGCGCTGGTCGCCCGCGGCCTGTCCAACTCCGAGATCGCCGCCGAGCTGGTGGTGGCCGAGCAGACCGTGAAGACGCACTTCGGCCGCATCCTCACCAAGCTCGGCCTGCGCGACCGGCCGCAGGCCATCGTCTACGCCTACGAGGTCGGCCTGGTCCGCCCCGGCGACTGACCCCGTCCGGCCGGCACGGTCCGGCTGACCCGCGTCATACCGGGGTGTGAGGCGGCAAGACGGCTCCGCGGTGTGATCCGCGCGACGGCCCGCGATTCCTAGCTTCCTGGTCAGGACGAACCCCCTGCCCAGGAAGGACGCCGCCGTGCGCAGCCCAGCCCCCCGAAGGTTCCTGGCCGTCGGCGCGGCCCTGGCGGCGGTCGCCGCCACGACCGCCGGGACGCCCGAACCGTACGCGGCGCCGCAGGCCCGGCCGCCGCTGTCGCCCGCCACGCTCGACGCCCGCTACACCGCCGTGCGCGGCGACATCCAGCGGGCGTACGACACCGCCCGCGACGTGGGCGACGACTCCCGCGCCGAGGCGTTCGAGGCGTTCCTGACGCCCGGCCGCCGCTTCCTGGCGTTCGACGCGCGCGGCCACGGCCGGGCCGTCGAGGTCATCGGCGACCTGGCGCGGGCCGAACGGGTCGCGGTCGTGGTGCCCGGCGCGGACGGACGGCTCACCAACTTCGACAACCCCAAGTGGGCGGGCGGCGGCGCGCGCGCCGTCTACCGGCAGGCGCGGCAGGTGGCCCCCGGTGTGCGCGTCGCGGTGGTGGCCTGGCTCGGGTACGCCTCGCCCTCCACCATGAGCGCGACGGTGCTCACCCCGGGACGGGCCGTCGACGGCGCCCGCAAGCTCCGGCGTTTCGTGACCGAGCTGCACGACACCAACGGGCGCGCCCAGGTCGCGCTGCTGTGCCACAGCTACGGCTCGGTGGTGTGCGGCCAGGCGGCCGGGGCGGTCCGGGTGGACGACATCGCGTTGTACGGCAGCCCCGGTGTCACCGCCTCCTCGGTCACCGACATGCGCACCGGGGCACGCGTGTGGGCGGGGCGAGCCGACGGCGACTGGACCCGGTACGTGCCGAAGAGGCACGTGGCCGGGCTCGGCTTCGGCCCGGACCCTGCGAGCCCTTCGTTCGGGGCGCTGCGCTTCGCCGCAGGGACGGGCACGCACAGCGAATACCTGCGCCCGGGGTCGGTGTCACTGCGCAACCTGACGTTCATCGCGCTCGGCCGCGCCTCCGAGGTGACCCATGCTTGACACGCGGCGGCCGGGCCTTGCGGCTCGCATCGAGGCGGCGACACCGCCCAACCGGGACCGCGCCGTCGACGCCCTGCGCGCGCTGGCCATCCTGGGCGTGGTGCTGGGGCACTGGTGCGTCACCGCGTTCGTGTCCACCGGGGACGGGCAGCTGCGGGTGAGCAGCCCTCTGTCGGCGATGCCGCACCTGGCGCCGGTCTCCTGGGTGTTGCAGACCCTCGCGGTGTTCTTCCTCGTGGGGGGCTACACCGCGGCGAAAGGGCATCACGCCGGGGAGCCGTACCTGCCGTGGGCGCGCCGGCGTCTGGCACGGCTGGCGCGTCCCGTGCCCGTGCTGTTGCTGGCGTGGGCGGCGGCCGTGTGCGTGCTGGCGTGGGCGGGCCTGTCGTCCGGCACGCTGCACGCATTGCTGAAGCTGATGCTGAGCCCGCTGTGGTTCCTGGGCGTGTACGGGACGCTGACCGTCCTCACCCCCCTGGTGGTGGCGCTGTGGAACCGGCTCGGCATGTGGGGCGTGCTGCTCCCCCTCGCCGCGACCGCGCTCATCGACCTCGGCCGGTTCGGCCTGGACGCGCCCGCCTGGATCGGCTGGGGCACCGTCCTGACCGGATGGCTTGTGCCGTTCTACCTGGGCGTGGCGTGGGCACACGGTGCCCTGGCGTCGCCCCGTACCGGCTGGGCGCTGCTGGGCGGAGGCGCCACGGCCACGGGCGCGTTGGTGCTGTGGGCCGGATATCCGGCGAGCATGGTGGGCGTACCGGGCGCCGAGGTGTCCAACCTGAACCCGCCCACCCTGGCGGCGGTGGCGTTCGGTTTGGCGCAGTGCGGCCTGGCGCTGCTGGCACGCGGCCCGCTCACGCGCTGGACGCGGCGGCCCCGTGTCTGGGGCGTGGTCGCGCTGGCCAACCTGTCCGCCATGACGATCTTCCTGTGGCACCAGACGGCCATGATGGCCGTCACCGTGACGACCGCGCCGGCCGCCGGCCCGCTGCCCGGGCTGCACACCGCCCCCGACCAGGCGGCGTGGATCCCCGCCCGGCTGGTGTGGCTGCCGGTCTTCGCGCTCGCCCTGGCGGTGCTGTGGGCCGCGGCGCACCGGTTCGAACGGCCCCGTCCGCGATGAGCCAACCCCGGCGCCGTCCCGTACATCACACAAGAGTGGCCCGGGCGGCGGAGCACTGCGGCGAACGCGCGGGGCAGACGGACACGCACGACGACCCCTGGATGCGCGGAGCACTCCGCCATATCCGGTAGAAAGACGGACCATGCCGCCACGAGCTGCAGTGACGCGACCGGCCCTGCCTTCCGAACGGCCCTGCGAAGCATCCTCGGACGCCCCGCCGGAAGACCGTCCGGCCGCGCCCGGACGCGTCCGGCGGCGCCTGCGCCGGGCCCTCGCCTGCGCCGTGACGATCTCCGCCCTGCTGCTCACCACCGCCGGGACCGGCCACGCCGACCCCTACGCCGCCCCCGGCCCCGTCCCCGTGCTCGCCCCGTCCACCCTGGACGCCCGCTACGCCACCGAACGCCGCACCATCGAACAGGCCCTCCAGACCGCCCACCAGGTGGGCGACGACGAGCGCGCCAAGGCGCTGGGCGCGTTCCTGGAGCCGGGCAGGCGGTTCCTGTACTTCGACGCGCGCGGCGACGGACGGGCCATCGAGGTCATCGGCGACCTGACACGGGCCCAACGGGTGGTGCTCCTGGTCCCCGGAGCCGACACGACGCTGTCGTACTTCGACGACCGAGCCGGCAAGCCGTGGTCGACCCCCGCGGGCGGTGCACGCGCGGTGTGGGAACAGGCGTACAAGGTGACCCCCGACCCCGACATCGCCATCGTGGCATGGCTGGGGTACGCGGCGCCGCGCACGTTCAGCAGTGACGTACTGACCGACGAGCGGGCCGGCCAGGGCGCGGCCTCGTTGCGCCGTTTCCTCCGCGAACTGCACCGCGTCAACCCTCACGCCCAAGTGGGACTGCTGTGCCACAGCTACGGCTCGGTGGTGTGCGGACGCGCCGCCCTGGCCGGATCCGGCACGGCCGGGGACGCCTGGCGCAGCGTCACCGACATCGCCCTGTACGGCAGCCCCGGCACCACGGCATGGTCGGCGGGACGTCTGGGCGGCGCCGCGCGCGTGTGGGCGGGACGCGGTTCCGCCGACTGGATGCAGGACGTACCGCACGTGCGCATCTTCGGCCTCGGCCTGGGACCCGACCCCGTGTCGCCCGGCTTCGGCGCCCGCGTGTTCGACGCGGGCGGCAGCGGCCACAGCGACTACCTCGCCCCGGGCTCGCCGTCCCTGCGCAACCTCACCTACATCGCCCTGGGCCGTCCCGCGGACGTCACCCGCGGCTGACCTCCGCGTCCGTTACCGGCCGGTCAGGGTGACCTCAGGGTGACCGGTGAGCATGGACACCACCCAGGTGGTGGCACCCTTGGGAAGGTGGACACCACGAACGAGGCCGCCCTGAGAGAGCAGACCACGCTGCGTTTGGAAAAGGCCATGGGCTCCTTCGGGACCGCCGCACTGGCCAATATGGAGCAACAGCTCCCGTGGTTCCGGCGCATGCCACCCGAGCAGCGTTCCTGGATCGGGCTGGTCGCCCAGGCGGGCATCGCCGCGTTCGTGGAGTGGTTCAAAAGCGCCGAGCGCACCCGCCCCGCCATCGCCGGGGAGGTGTTCGGCACCGCGCCGCGCGACCTGATGCGGTCCGTGAAGCTGCAGCACACCATCGACATGATCCGCGTCATCATCGACGTGGTGGAGACGCGGCTCGACGAGCTGGCCGCGCCCGGCGGCGAGGCGCAGCTGCGCGAGGCGATCCTGCGCTACACGCGGGACGTGGCGTTCGGCGCCGCCCAGGTGTACGCGCGCGCCGCCGAGACGCGCGCCGCCTGGGACGCCCGCCTGGAGGCGCTGGTGGTGAACGCGGTGCTGCGCGGCGAGGTCGACGACGGCATGCACTCCTGGGCGGCCGCCCTCGGCTGGACGTCCAAACCCGTCACCGTCATCGCCGGGTACACCCCCGAGGACGAGGAGCCCGAGGTCACCATCGACCAGATGCAGCTGGCGTCCCGCCGCGCCCGGGTCGACGTGCTGGCCGGTGTGCAGGGCCGCCGCGTCATCGTCATCGTGGGCGGCGCCGCCGACCCGCTGGAGGCCTCCCGTCCCATCGCGGCCAAGTGCGGACCCGGTCCCGTCGTGGTCGGCCCGCAGGTCGGCGACCTGTACGACTCCACCGTCTCGGCGCGCGCCGCGCTCGCCGGGTTGCGCGCCGCCGCCGGCTGGCCGGACGCGCCGCGTCCCGTCCTGGCCGCCGAGCTGCTGCCCGAACGCGCCCTCGACGGCGACGAGGAGGCCCGCCGATACCTCGTCGAGCAGGTCTACAACCCCATGTGCGCGGCGGGCGCGCCCCTGCTGGACACCCTCACCACCTACCTGGAACAGGGCTCGTCGCTGGAGGCCACGGCACGGCTGCTGTTCGTCCACCCCAACACCGTCCGCTACCGGCTGCGCCGCGTCGCCGAACTGACCGGACTGGCGCCGACGGACGGTCGCAACGCCTTCACGCTGCGGATCGCGCTCGTCCTCGGCCGCTTCAGCGAACGCGTGCCACGGCCCTAGCGACACGATGGCCGCCCTTTCCCAAGGCATGACGTCTGTTTCTCCCGCCTTGTAGGGGTCGTACAAAGGGCCCCGACGAAAGTTCGTCGCGATCGGCATCGGCACCACGGAAGCCCAGGGGGGAAGCTGGGGCGTGTGATTCTCCTCGCCTCGCCCGGTCAGGGCGCCCAGACCCCAGGATTTCTGAGTCCGTGGCTTGAGGTGCCCGGTGTCGCCGACCGCCTGGCATGGTGGTCCGCGGTCACCGGGCTCGACCTGGTCCGCTACGGGACCGGCGCAGACGCCGAGGAGATCCGCGACACCGCCGTGGCCCAGCCGCTGCTGGTCGCCGCGGCCCTGGCCGCGTTCCAGACCCTCTACCAGGGCGACGACCGTCCGGACGCGGTGGCCGGGCACAGCGTCGGCGAGCTGGCCGCCGCCGCGATCGCCGGGGTGCTGTCGCCCGAGGCCGCGCTGGTGCTGGTGCGCGAACGCGGCCGCGCGATGGCCGAGGCCGCCGCCGTCACCGAGACCGGCATGACCGCCGTGCTCGGCGGCGACCCCGACGAGGTCCTCGCCGTCATCGAACGGCACGGCCTGACCCCCGCCAACGTCAACGGCGCCGGGCAGGTCGTGGCCGCCGGGACGATGGAGCGGCTCGCCGCGCTCAAGGACGACCCGCCGGCCGGGGCGCGGCTGCGTCCGCTGTCGGTGGCGGGCGCGTTCCACACCGAGCACATGGCGCCGGCCGTCGACACGCTGCGCCGCCTGGCGCCCGGCGCGCCGGTCGCCGACCCGGCCGTCGCGCTGCTGTCCAACCGGGACGGCGCGGTGGTGCGCGACGGCCGCGACTACCTCGGCCGCCTCGTCGAGCAGGTCAGCGCCCCCGTCCGCTGGGACCGCTGCATGGCGACCATGCGCGAGCTGGGCGTCACCGCCATCATCGAGCTGCCGCCCGCCGGCACGCTCGTCGGCATCGCCCGGCGCGAGCTCAAGGGCATCGACCTGCTCGCCCTCAAGTCCCCCGAGGACCTCGACAAGGCCCGCGAGCTGATCAAGGCGCACACGTCATGACCGCCGCCTACGAGACGCCCGCCCTGCGCCTGCCCGAGGTCACGCCCGGCGCCCGCGTCGTGGCGTTCGGCGACTACCAGCCCGCCCGGGTCGTCACCAACGACGAGCTGGCCGAGATCGTCGACACCAACGACGAGTGGATCCGCAGCCGCGTCGGCATCGCCGAACGCCGCGTCGCCGGGCCCGAGGAGACCATCGCCGACATGGCCGTGCAGGCCGGCGGCAAGGCGCTGGCGGCCGGCGGCGTGTCCCCCGAGGACATCGACCTGGTGATCGTGGCGACCTGCTCCACCGAGACGCCCATCCCCAACCAGGCCGCCACGGTCGCGCACCGGCTCGGCATCAAGGCGCCGGGCGCGTTCGACCTGAACGCCGCCTGCGCCGGGTTCTGCTACGCGCTGGACACCGCCGCCTCGGCCGTGCGCACCGGCAGCGCCCGCAACGTGCTGGTGATCGGTGCCGAGAAGATGTCCAACTGGATCGACTGGAACGACCGTTCGACCTGCATCATCTTCGCCGACGGCGCGGGCGCGGCGGTCGTCACCGGCGCCGCCGAGCCGGGCGTGGGCCCGGTGGTGTGGGGCAGCGCCGGCGACCTGGCCGACAAGATCATCGTGGCGGACCGGCAGTCGTTCATCCACCAGGAGGGCCAGGCGGTGTTCCGCTGGGCCACCACCGCGGTGGCGCCCGTCGCGCTGGCCGCCTGCGAACGCGCCGGGGTGACTCCCGACCAGCTGGCGGCCGTGGTGCCGCACCAGGCCAACCTGCGTATCGTCGAAGCGATCGCGCGGCGGCTCAAGGCGGTCAACGCCGTGGTGGCCGACGACATCGTCCACTCCGGCAACACCTCGGCGGCGTCCATCCCCATGGCGCTGTCGCGCATGATCGAACGCGGCGACGTGCCGTCCGGCGCCCCGGCCCTGCTGGTCGGGTTCGGCGCCGGGCTGTCCTACGCCGCCCAAGTCATCCAGATTCCCTGACCGTACGCGGGGCCCGACCCGACGACGATCCGACCAAAAGGAGAGCACACACCATGGCAGTCGCCACCGAGCAGGAGATCCTGGCCGGCCTCGCCGAGATCATCGACGAGATCGTGGGGATCGACAAGTCCGAGGTGACCCCCGAGAAGAACTTCGTCGACGACCTGGACATCGACTCGCTGTCGATGGTGGAGATCGCGGTGGCCGCCCAGGACAAGTTCGGCGTCGAGATCCCCGACGACCAGCTCAAGGACCTCAAGACGGTCAAGGACGTCATCGTCTTCGTCCAGAACCTGCAGCAGTAAGGCCGCCGCGGCGGGCGGCGCGGCGCGCACCGGAGGAGGGTGCCGCCGCGCCGCCGGCCGCGTTCCCGACTCCGGCGCCGCCCGCCGCCCTGTGGAGCCGCCCGCCTCCCCCAGTTCGCTAGGAGCACTCTCTTATGAGCACTACCCAGACCAAAGTCGTGGTGACCGGGCTCGGCGCGACCACCCCGCTCGGCGGTGACGTGCCGTCGACCTGGTCCGCGCTGCTCGCCGGCGAATCCGGGGTGCGCAAGCTGGACTGGGACAACGTGGACCGGCTGCCCGTCCGGTTCGCCGCGCAGCTGGCCGTGGAGCCCTCGGAGTCCATTCCCAAGGCGCAGCTGCGGCGCCTCGACCGCTGCCAGGCCATCGCGCTGATCGCGGCGCGTGAGGCGTGGCGGGACGCCGGGTTCGCGCCGCCCGTCAAGCGCAAGGGCGGCAAGGACGGGGACGCCGCCGAGGCCGGGGACGGCTTCCGGGTCGACGGCGACCGGCTCGGCGTGGTGGTGTCCAGCGGCATCGGCGGCCTGCACACCGCCCTCAACAGCTATGACACGTTCCTGGAGAAGGGCTGGCAGCGGGTCACGCCGTTCACCGTGCCGATGCTGATGCCCAACGGCTCCTCCGGCCACATCGGCATCGAGTTCGGCGCCACGGCCGGGTCGCACGCCATGGTCAGCGCCTGCGCGTCCAGCGCCGAGGCGGTCGGCTACGCCATCGACATGATCCGCACCGGCCGGGCCGACGTGGTGATCTGCGGCGGCACCGAGGCGTGCATCCACCCGCTGCAGATGGCCTCGTTCGGCGTGATGCGGGCGCTGTCCACCCGCAACGACGAGCCGCAGCGCGCCTCCCGGCCCTACGACAAGAACCGCGACGGCTTCGTGCTCGGCGAGGGCGCGGCCGTGATGATCCTGGAGTCGGAGGAGCACGCCCGCGCCCGCGGCGCCCGCGTGCACGCGATCGCCGCCGGCTGCGGCTACTCCGCCGACGCCTACGACATCGTGCTGCCCGACCCGTCCGGCGCCGGGCAGGCCAAGGCGATGCGCCGCGCGCTGGCCGACGCCGGGCTGGAGCCCGAGGACATCATCCACGTCAACGCGCACGCCACCTCCACCCCGGCCGGCGACATCGCCGAGCTGACCTCCATCAAGGCCGCGCTCGGCGAGGACGTGGCGCGCAAGCTGTGCGTCACCGCCACCAAGTCGATGACCGGCCACCTGCTGGGCGGCGCCGGCGCGCTGGAGTCGATCTTCACGATCCTGGCGCTGCGCGAGGGCCTGGTCCCGCCCGTCGCCAACCTGGAGGACCTCGACGACGAGGCCGACCTGGACATCGTGCGCGGCGAGCCGCGCAAGCTGCCGGACGGCCCGGCCGCCGCGCTCAACAACTCGTTCGGCTTCGGCGGCCACAACGTGTCGGTCGCCTTCCAACGCGCCGTCTGACGACCCGCCCCGCGGGCCTGACCCGTCGGCTGTGACACAAGGAGCTTTACGGACGTGACTGTGCTCGACAACCGGGTCGTGGACCCGGCAGCCACCGCAGACCAGCAGGAGGCCGATCCGCGGCACCCGCGGACCCGGCTCACCGCGCTCTTCGACGAGGGCACCTTCCGTCCGCTCGCCGGCGCCCCGGGCGAGGACGACGACAGCGGCGTGCTCGCCGGGCACGGGCGGGTCGAGGGCCTGCCCGTGGTGGCGTTCGCCTCCGACCCGCGCTTCCAGGGCGGCGCCATGGGCACCGCCGGATGCGAGGCCATCGTGGCCGCCTACGACCTGGCCGTCCGCGAGCGGCTGCCGATCGTCGGGCTGTGGCACTCCGGCGGCGCCCGCCTGGCCGAGGGCGTGGAGTCGCTGCACGCCGTCGGCACCGTGTTCGCCGCGATGACCCGCGCGTCCGGCATCGTCCCGCAGATCTCGGTGGTGCTCGGCGCCGCCGCCGGGGGCGCCGCGTACGGCCCGGCGCTGACCGACATCGTCGTCCTGTCCGAGGGCGGCAAGATCTTCGTGACCGGCCCGGACGTCGTCCGCTCGGTCACCGGCGAAGAGATCGACATGGCGGGGCTGGGCGGCCCCGAGCCGCACTCGCGCAAGTCCGGCGTGGTGCACGTGGTCGCCAAGGACGACACCGAGGCCATCGCGCAGGGCCGCAAGATCGCCATGCTGCTCGGCCACCAGGGCCGCGTCCGCCCCGGCGAGGTCGAGGAGCGCGACTTCTCCGCCGTGCTGCCCGACAGCCCCCGCCGTGCCTACAACGTGCAGCCGCTGGTCAAGGGCGTGCTCGACGACGCCGCGGCGGCGGTCGAGCTGCACCCCCGGTGGGCGCCCAACATCGTGACCACGCTCGGCCGCCTCGGCGGCCGCACCGTCGGCGTGATCGCCAACAACCCGCTGCGGCTCGGCGGCTGCCTGGACGCCACGTCCGCCGAGAAGGCCGCCCGGTTCGTCCGGATGTGCGATGCGTTCGGCGTGCCGCTGGTGGTGCTGGTGGACGTGCCGGGCTACCTGCCCGGCGTCGGTCAGGAGCACGAGGGCGTGGTCCGCCGCGGCGCCAAGCTCCTGCACGCCTTCGCCGAGGCCACGGTGCCGCGCGTCACCCTGGTGACCCGCAAGGCCTACGGCGGCGCCTACATCGCGATGAACTCCCGCTCGCTGGGGGCGACCCGCGTGTTCGCCTGGCCCACCGCCGAGTTCGGCGTCATGGGCGCCGTCGCAGCCGTCCGCATCCTGCACCGCCGCAAGCTGGCCGCCGTCCCCGAGGAGGAACGCCCGGCCCTGGAGGCCGAGCTGGCCGCCGAGCACGAGCGCATCGCCGGCGGTCTCGACCGCGCCCGCGAGCTCGGCGTCGTCGACGAGGTCATCACGCCGACGACCACCCGCGCCGCCCTGGCCCGCGCCATCGCCGAGGCCATCCCGGCCCGCGGCGCCCACGGCAACATCCCCCTCTGATCGCAACCGCCACGATGGCCCGGCCGCGCTGCCGGGCCATCGCCATGCCCAGGGACGCAGCGGGGGCCATCAGCAAGCCCGTTCCATGAGCCGCCCGTCAGCGCCGGGGGCGCGGCGCTTCGGCCTCGGAGTGTGGCGCCGGGGTTACGGTGGCAATGCACGGCGGGCAGGAAAACGTTACGCGCGGCTGCTCCTGGAGGTTTGGGGGGAGCGGGCCGCGCGTGCGGTCAGACGATGCCCGGGGCGTGCGGTCACACGGCGGCGTGCAGCCAGCGGACGGGAGCGCCGTCGCCCGCGCGGCGGAAGGGCTCCAGCTCGTTGTCCCAGGGGGTGCCGAGCAGGCGCTCCAGCTCGTGTTCGAGGTTGGTCTTGCCGACGGCGGCGTTGGCCATGACGCTGCGCAGCCGGTCCTCGGGGATCATGATGTCGCCGTTGGCGCCGATCACGCCCGTGAACACCCCGAGGGACGGGGTGAAGCTGTAGCGGACGCCGTCGCACCCCGGCGTGGGGTCCTCGGTGACCTCGAACCGCAGCAGCTTCCAGCTGCGCAGCGCGGACGTGATCCCCGCCGCGGTGCCGGGCCTGCCCTCCCAATGGAGTTCGGCGCGCAGCGTCCCCGGGGCGGCGGCTTGGTCGGCCCATTCCAGCGAAACGGGCACGCCAAGAACACCTGCGACGGCCCACTCGATGTGCGGGCTGAGCGCAGGCGGCGCGGAGTGGACGTAGAAAACGCCACGTGCGGTCACCGGACCTCCTGGATCTGTACCGAGGCTCGTCTTCCCCTACGGCCTCGTAAGTCCCAGGACGCGTTCCGCGACCATCATTCTGCATCATCGGCACCGGAGACACCACTGCGCGACGACTGTTCGCCGAAGCAATGCGCCCGCGGAGGGCCCCGTGGGGCACCCTACTCGGGGCGCGGCCGGCGCCGGGTCAGGGGGCGGGGCGGCGCCGCGCGGCGGCGAGCACGACGGCGGCGGCCGTCACCAGCACGGCCAGATGACCCACGTAGTCGCCGTAGCGGTCGTAGGGGGTGCGGCTCGCGGCGGGCGGGACGCGCAAGGTGACGACGGCGGCGCCGCGCCGGTCGGTGTCCAGCCAGGCCAGCCGCCTGCCCTGGGCGTCGTAGGCGGCAGAGACGCCGGTCAGGGCGGCCTGCACGGCGGGACGCCCGGTCTCGGCGGCGCGGACGGCGGCGAGGGCGGCGTGCTGCTGCGGCGCCCAGCTGGCCTGGAAGGTGGAGGTGGACGACTGGTAGACCACGATCTGGGCGCCGTGCCGTACGACGGCGCGGCCGAGGTCGGGGAAGGCGGACTCGAAGCAGATCAGCGGCCCGATCGTCACGTCGCCCGCGTGCAGGGCCTCGGCGCCGGTGCCGGGCACGCGGTCCTCGCCCGCGGCCCGGCTGACGCGGGTCAGCCAGCCGAACGCCGGGCGCAGCGGGATGTACTCGCCGAACGGCACCAGCCGCGTCTTGACGTACCGCCCTTCGGTCCCGTGGGGGCCGAGGAGGATCGCGCTCTTGGAGATGCGGCCGGCGGCGTCGCGGGCGTCCTCGTTGACCAGCAACCGGCCGCGTGCGGCCAGGGCGGTGAGCCGGGCGGCGATGTCGGGGCGGCGGTCGAGGTCGAAGCCGACGCTGCTCTCCCCCCAGACGATCAGGTCGGCGGGGGGCAGCCCGGTGGTGATGCGCTCGCCCGACGCCAGCCGGGGGCCGGGGCGGTGGACCACGCCGGGCTGCACCAGCGCCACGCGGACGGCGCGTTCGGCGGGCGGCGCGGGTCTGAGCGCGAACGTCGCCGGGCCCGCCAGCCCGATCGCCACGGCGGTGGCGAGCAGCGCCGGGCGGGCCCGCGGGAGCACAAGGGCCAGGGCCAGGGCCGTGTTGACGGCGACGAGCGCGAACGACACCAGCCATACCCCGCCCACGGCGGCCAGGGCCAGCACGGTGGGGTGCCGCCACTGGGATGCCCCCAGCAGCGCCCACGGGCCGCCCAGGCGCGGCCATGAACGCACCAGTTCGATGACCAGCCACACGCTCGGCACCACGACCATGGCCAGGACGGGGTGCTCGGGTACGAGACGCCGTACGGCGACCCCCCATCCCGCCCACATCGCGCCGAACACCAACGCGACGAGCAGCAGCCCCGGGCCGATGTTGGGAAGCGTCCAGTAGAGGGCCGCCAGCAGGAAGCCCGCGCCGAACCACCAGCCGCGCAGTGCCGCCTCCCGTACGGTCGGGGCGCGGCTCATCAGCAGGATCCCCGGGACGAGCACCACCCACGCCAGCCACCCCAGGTCGGCCTCGGGGAAGACGACCAGCGTCAGCGCCCCGGCCAGCAGGCTCACCGTCCGGGGACGCGTCACCCACGTCGCCGCCCTCCGTCGCGGCGTCCGTGCGCGCTCCGGGGCGCGGGGCTGCTGACGTCCGAGCACTCCTCCAGTAAGGCACCGCCGTTCCGTGAACGCCACTCCGGGCGATTTCAATGACACACCGTGCCCGTTAGGGCACACTCGGTTAAATGTTCGACCAAGATTCCTGTCTTGAGCGTCTGCTCGCCCGGCATGACGACGCCGTCGTAGTGGAGGCGGTTCCCGGCCGTCCCGCCCTGATCCGGCGTGACGAGCTGCTGGTCGCCCCCCAGGACGCACCCGCCGTGGCAGACCTCGTGCGCCGCTGGCACGACTCCGGTGAGGACGACCACGGGGTCCATAGGATGCGGCTGCGTCCGGCCGCGCGCGTGAACGTGTGCGAGCTGGCGTCCCAGGTCGCCGGTGACCGCCGCCACCGGGAGCTGGCCGTCGCCCCCAACCACCTGGTGCAGGGCCAGCCGCTGTGGTGGTCGGGACCCGCCGATCTGGCCCGTCCCACGGCTCCGGTGCCCGCGCCCAGGCCGCGTCCCGCCGCTCGGGAGATGACGGTCGCGGTGCTGGACACGGGCCTGTCCCCCCATCCGTGGTACGACGGCGCGGACTGGTACGCCGGGCAACGCGACGACGTGGCCGAGGTGCTCGACGCCGACCTCGACTGCGAACTCGACGCGCAGGCGGGGCACGGCACGTTCATCGCGGGGGTGGTGCTGCGGTACGCGCCGTCGGCCCGTATCCGCGCGGTGCGGGTGCTGGGCAGTGACGGCGTCGGCGACGAGCTGGACGTGGTGCGCACGCTCGCCCGGCTGGCCGCGTGGGGCCGCGCCGACGTGGTGAACCTGTCGCTGGGGTGCCACACCTTCGACGACCGTCCCTCCCCCGTGCTGTCGCGTGTGCTGGCGCAGCTGCGGTCGTCGCCGCGTCGTCCAGTGGTGGTGGCGTGCGCGGGCAACACCGGCGGCGAGCGGCCGTTCTGGCCCGCCGCGGCCAAGCCGGTGATCTCGGTGGCCGCCCTGGACACCCGGCAGGGGCGTGCCGACCGCGCCTGGTTCTCCAACTACGGCTGGTGGGTGGACGCGTGCGCGCCCGGCGTGGACGTCGCCAGCTGTTTCGTGCGGTTCGGGGAGTTCGACGGCTACGCGCGCTGGAGCGGCACCTCGTTCGCCGCGCCGGTGGTCGCGGGGCTGATCGCCGGCCTGGCCGCCCAGGAGGACGTGACGGCGGCCGAGGCGGCGCGGCGGGTGCTGGATCCGGCCGGCGCGCACACGCTGCCCGACCTCGGCGTCGTCGTCAGGCCGCCGGCACGGGACGAGGTTCAGCGTGAGCCCGCGGGCGCCTAGGCGGACGTCTGGGCCGCCCCAGGCGGAGGCGGCGTCGCCCGAGGAACTGGTGGGGCGGGCCCGTGACGGTGACGGCGACGCCTGGGCGGCGCTGACCCGGCGCTACACCGACATGCTGTGGGCCATCGCCCGCTCCCGGGGGCTGTCCCAGAACGACGCGGCGGACGTGGTGCAGACCGTGTGGCTGCGCCTGGTCGAACGGCTCGACGCGTTGCGCGATCCGCGGCGGATCGGGGCGTGGCTCGCCGTCACCACGGCCCGTGAGGCCGAACGCGCCCGTTTCCGGTCGGCGCAGTGGCCGCCCAACGGGGCCGTCCGGCCGCCGGCGGCGGCGGAACGCACACCGGAGCGTGTCTGGACCGCCCGGGAGCGTCTCCGCCTCGTCGCGGGGGCGCTGGAGGAACTTCCCGAGCGGTGTCGGCAGCTCCTGCGGCTGTTCGCCACGTCCCCCAGTTACGCGGACGTGGCGGCGGCCCTGGGGATCCCCGTCGGCAGCATCGGCCCCACCCGTACGCGTTGCCTGTCCGCCCTACGCCAACGCCTCGGAGACGACTTCTGACGTAATGAACGAGCAGGAAATCCTGGCGGAGATACGGGCCGCCTTCGACGCCATCGACCCGCCCCCTCCGCACGTGCTGGCGGCGGCGCAGGCCGCGTTCCGGTGGCGTGACCCCGACGCGGTCCTTGTGGAGATCGTCGGTGACGCGGCGGCCGGACGGTCCGGGCTGCGCCGTGGCGGCGGCCCCCGGCTGCTCAGCTTCACCGGTCACGACGTGGGCGTGGAGATCGAGGTGATGGAGGAGCACGAGGGGCACCGTGTCGTCGGCCGTCTCCTGCCCCCGGCCACCGCCACCGTGTTCCTACGGCATGCGGACGGGGAGCTGCGCTCCAGTACCGACATGGCGGGGCAGTTCGTGGTCGACGGCGTGCCCGGGGGCCCGGTCAGCCTGCTGTTCCGCCTGCCCGACGGTGTCTGCATCGTCACGAGCTGGGTGCGCCTGTGAACGACCTGCTGCGGCTGGCGGCGTCGGAGCCCGCGCGCGCCTACGTGACGGCGCTGGCGGCCCTGCAGACGCACGACGACGCGGCGGCCCGTGTCACGGCGTTACGGGCCGCCGCGGTCGCCGCCAAGGAGCTGGGGCGGCTGGGCGAGGGCATCGAGCTCCTCACCACCGCGTTGCACACGGCGGTGGGCCTGCCCTACCAGGAGGCGCAGGTGCGGATGACGCTGGTGGGTCTTCTGGCCGCCCGCGGGGACCTGGCGGGCGCCCTGGACGCCGCCGACCGCGCCGCGCCGTTCCTGGAGGGCGCCGACGCCGAACGCCTCACCGCCAACCGGGCCTGCGCGCTGGCCAGGGCGGGGCGTCTCGACGAGGCGCTCGACGCCATCCCCCTGCTGCGCTCGGGGAGAGACCCTGCCGCGCTGGCCGGACTGCTGACCAACCTGGGGCTGGCCCGTGCCCTCAGGGGCGAACTGGACGCCGCGGAGACCGTGCTCGCCGAAGCCGTGGACGTCGCGGCGCGGGCGGGGCTGCGGCACCAGGCGGCGATGGCACGGGGCAACCTGGCGTTCGTCGTGTCCCGCCGGGGCGACGTGCCGCTGGCCCTGCACCTGTACGGGGCCGCCGAGACCGACCTGACCGGGGAACGCCTGGCGCAGGCGCGGCTCGACCGGGCCGAGACGCTGATCGCCGCCGGTCTGCCCGGCGAGGCCCGCCCGCTGCTGGAGAAGACCCTCGCCGACGTGGCGCGGCGCGGCTACGCCTGCGACGCCGCGGACGGGCTGCTGCTGCTCGCGCACGCCGAGCTGGCCGACGGGGAGCCGGAACGGGCCGTCGCCACCGCCGAACGGGCCCGCGCCGCGTTCGCCGCCCAGGAACGTCCCGGGTGGACGCTGCCCGCCGAGCACCTGCTGGTGCGGGCGCGCTGGGCCGGCGGCGACCGGTCCGCGGTGTTCCTGCGCTCCGCGGCCGCCACCGCCGAACGTCTCGCGCGGGGAGGCTGGGCCGAGGCCGCCGCCGAGGCGTGGATCATCTCGGCGCGGCTGTCCATGGAGCTGGGGCGTCCGCCCCGCACCCTGCCCGCCGGGATCGAGTGCGCCCGTGGGCGGGGCCCGGCGGCGCTGCGCGTGGCGGCCTGGCACGCGACCGCGCTGGACCGCTGGGCGCGCGGGGACCGCCGCGGCACGGCCGCGGCCGTGTGGGCGGGGCTGCGGGTGGTGGCCGAGCACGCCGAGACCATGAGCGCTCTTGACCTGCGCGCGCACGTCACCGGGCTCGGTGACGAGCTGGCCGCGTTCGGGTTGCGCCTGGCGCGATCGGCGCGCGAACTGCTGCTGGCCGAGGAGCGGCGCCGCGCGGTGGCTCGGCGTCCCGTCGCGGTGCGTCCGCCACGCGACCCGTCCCGTGCCGCCGCGTTGGTGGAGTTGCGCGCCGCGAGCGCCGCCCACGCCGCCGCCACAGCGGACGGTGCCCTCCCACCGGACGAACTCGCCGCCTCGGCCGAACGGCTCTCCCGGCTGGAGCGGGCCCTCCAGAGCATGACCCGCGCCAAGCCTCCGGCGCCTCGAACGCCGTGCTGGGACCCGGCGGAGGTGCCGCTGGCGTTGATGCGGCTCCCGGACGCCCTCGGCGACCGTGCGCTCCTGGAGCTGGTGCGGATCGACGACGAACTTCACGCCGTGACCTTCACCGAGGGACGTTGCCGTCGCCAGCGGCTCGGCCCCTACGGGACCGTTGAGCGAGACGTCCACCTGGTGCGGTTCGCCTTGCGGCGCCTGGTGATGGCCGACGGCCCGGACGAGGCGGCCGAATCGGGGCTGGCGCAGGCGGCGCAACGCATCCAGTCCGTCGTGCTGGAACCGCTCGAACACGCCCTGGGGCAACGCGAGTTGGTCATCGCGCCCACGGCGATGCTGCACGGGCTCCCCTGGGCGGTGCTGCCGATGCTGGCCGAGCGACCGTTCACGGTGGTGCCGTCCGCCGCCGCCTGGCTGCGCGCCCGTGAGTCGCCCAGGGCCCGCGCGCGTCGCGTCGTCCTGGTCGCGGGCCCCAGGCTGGAGCACGCCGCGGCGGAGGTCCTGGCGCTGGCCAGGCTCTACCCCGACGCGACCGTCATGACGGGTTCGGCGGCACGCGTGGACGACGTCCGCCAGGCGCTGGACGGGGCCGACCTGACGCACCTGGCCGCACACGGGTACTTCCGGCGGGGCAACGCCCTGCTGTCGCACCTGGAGCTGTCCGACGGCCCCCTGATGGGCTACGACCTGCAGGACCTGGACCGTCCCCCGGCCACGATCGTCCTGTCGGGCTGCGACACGGGCCGTTCGGACGCCGGGGACGCGGTGACCGGCCTGGCCGGGGTGCTGCTGGGCGCGGGGACGGCCACCGTGATCGCCAGTGTCGCCCCCGTCGGGGACCGCGCCGCCCGCGACGCCATGATCGACTTCCACGTGCGGCTGCACCGGGGACTGCCTCCCGCCTCCGCCCTCGCGGCGGTCCCCCGCACACCCGGCACCGCCGGGTTCCAATGCTTCGGCGCCGGCTGAGCGCTCCGGAGGCTCAGCTGTCGCCGGTCGCCACCGGGTTGCCGGGATCGGTGATCCAGTTGGACCAGGAGCCGACGTACAGGGCGGCGGGGATGCCCGCCAGGTTCAGTGCCAGGACCTCGTGGGCGGCGGTCACCCCGGAGCCGCAGTAGACGCCGACGTCCACGGCGTCGGTCGCGCCGAGTTCGCCGAAGCGGTCGCGCAGCACGCCGGGCGGCAGGAAGCGTCCGTCCACCCCCACGTTGCCCACGGTGGGGGCGCTGACCGCGCCGGGGATGTGCCCGGCGACGGGGTCGACCGGCTCGTTCTCGCCCCGGTAGCGCTCGGCGGAACGGGCGTCCAGCAGCACCCCGGCCTTGGCCAGCGCGGCGGCGCCGGCGGCGTCCAGCATGGGCATCCCGCCGGGCCGGGCGGTGAAGTCACCGGGTTCGACGTCGGGCACCTCGGTGGTCACCGGCTCGCCCGCGTTCACCCAGGCGTGGTAGCCGCCGTCGAGGACGCGCACGCGGGTGTGGCCGAAGTAGCGCAGCGTCCACCACGCCCGTCCCGCGGCGGTGGAGTCGGCGTCGTCGTAGACCACCACGGTGCGGCCCGCGGACACCCCGGCGCGCCGCATCGCGTCCTCGAAGGCGTCCGGCGACGGCAGCGGGTGACGGCCCTTCGGTCCCGGCGGCGCGGCCAGGTCGCGGTCCAGGTCGACGAAGACCGCGCCGGGCAGGTGGCCGCCGTCGTAGGCGGCGCGGCCGGGCGGGCCGCCCAGCCGCCAGCGCACGTCCAGCAAGGTCGGGGGGTCGTGACGCACGAGCCGGGCCAGGTCGGCGACGTCGATGAGAGGCTGCACATCGCCAGTTTGACCGTGGTTGCCCGGATTTGACAGTGGAGTGTCCACGTTCCTCATCCTCGGTGAACGGCCAGCAGCGGCACGAGCTGCTCGGCGGGCAGCAGCGAACCGTGCATGCCGACCAGCCTGGACATCAGCGGCTCGGCCTCGCCCGCGATGATCGCCAGCTCGCCGTCGGGGACCGCGACGACGTCGCCGACGCGCGGCAGCACCCGCGGGGCCACCGGCCCGAACCAGCCCGCCGCCACGGCCTCCTCACGGGTCACCACCCACGCCTTGTCGCCCAGCGTCTCCCGCCAGGCCGCCAGCACGTCGCCGGCGGCGCCCGGCCGCGCGTACACGTGCCGCGCCCGCGGCTCGCCGCCCAGCTCGGCCACCCCCTCGCGCAGGGCGGGCACCTCGTCGGCGTCGACGCGCTCGGACGGGTTGACCATGCCGTGGTCGGCGGTGACGTACATGGACGTGCCGGGCGGCAGCACGGCGGCCAGGCGTTCGGCGAGCAGGTCGACGAAGCGCAGCTGGTGGCGCCAGTGCGGGGAGCCCGCGCCGAAGCGGTGGCCGGTGGAGTCCAGGTCGGAGTGGTAGACGGTCACGTACGCCCGGTCGGCCTCGGCGAGGGCCCTCTCGGCCTCGGCGACGAGCTGGCCGAGCGAGTCGGCGGCCACGTAGCCGGCGCCCCGGGCCGTGGCCAGGCTCAGCCCGCTGCCGCGGTAGGCGCCGGACGCGACGTAGCTCACGGACACGCCCGCCGCCGCGGCCCGCTCGTAGGCGGTCGGGTGGGGCTGCACGACGGCCGGGTCGGCGTCCTCGGCCCGCCACTTGAGGCAGTACAGCAGCCCGTTCACGCCCGGCACGGCGAACTGGATGCCGACCAGCCCGTGCTCCCCCGGCGGCAGCCCGGTGCCCAGGGACGCCAGGCTGGTGGCGGTGGTGGCCGGGAACCCGGCGGTCAGGACGCGTCCCTCGGCGGCCAGCGAGGCGAGATACGGCGCGTCCGCCCCGTACTCGCGCAGCAGCTCCCAGCCGAGGCCGTCGATCAGCAGGACGCAGGCACGCGGCCGCTCCGGAAGATCGAGCACGTTGGCGGCGCCGGGGACGCCCAGCGCGGCCAGCACGGACGTGGGCAGATCGGCCAGCGCCCCCGCGCCGTAGCGCGGCGCCGGCGGCAACCCCGCCGTCACCACGCGCTCCCGCGCACCCGGGCCCCGGTCATCGGGCGGTGGCCTCCGACAGCGCCTCGGCGAAGGCCAGCACCTGCGTCACCGCGTCGGTGCCGTCGGCGGCCTCGCTGACCCGCAGCGACAGGTCGTCGGCGGTGACGCTGCCGGTGTAGCCGTGGTCCGCCTCGCAGTTCTCGTCGCCGCAGGTCGCCGGTTCGAGGTCGATATGCGAGATCGCGCCCCAGCCGATCGTCAGCACGACCTCCGACGGCGGCACGCCGGGGACGTAGGAGGCCGGCTCGGGCACCACGCGCGTCACCGCGACCGACTGGACCCGGTCGAGCCGGACCGCCTCGGTCGTGGTGGAGGCGTGCGGCCGTGGATTCCCCTCGCCGGGCGGGTGCTCGTCGGTGTGGCAGACCAGCAGGCGGGTCGGCGACAGCACCAGCACGGTCACGTGCCGCCGCATCTCCATGGCGGGATCGAAGGTCGCCTCGTGGTGCACCACGAATGCGTCCACCTGCTCAGCGCCGATGGCCGACTCGACCGCGTCCGCCACAAGGGCGGGATAGTAGCCGCTGCGCTCGATGGCCGTGCGCAGCCCATGCGCCGTCGCTCGGGTGTCCCTCATGCCCCCATCCTGCCCTGTCGGGACGCACCTCGCACGCCGCGCGGGTGAACCCCGCTTCCCACGGTCCCCTCCTGCCGCACCCCGTCGCACCCGGCCGTCGCGCTCCCGGCCCCCGCCGCCCGCGGCGCCTCCGCCGAACTCCCGGCGGGACGGCGCCCACCAGGACCGATGCCGTCGCCGGGATCATCGCGTGCGGTCCGGGTAGGGGTGGAACATGAGCATGACCGACCCGGTGCCGGGCCCACCGCCGGTGCCGCCGCCCCAACCGCCCGTGCCGCCCCCGGAGCCGCCACCGAAACCCCCGGAGCCGCCCCGTCCGCCGCACCCTGTACCGGAACCCGAACCGGAACCGATCCCGCCCATACCGGATCCGGAACCGGTCCCACCCGAGCCCGGCCCGCCGCCATACCCGGAGTAGGCCCCACCACACGGAAAGCCCACCGCCACACCGGGTCCCCGGGGGCCGCCTAGCGGAGGCGGCGGGGGCCCAGTTCGGGGCGGGGGCCCAGGGGGCGTTGCAGGCGCAGCGACGCGCGTCGTACCGAAACCCCGGAGGTGTCCACGAGGACGGGGTCGAGTTCCAGGCGTGCCACCTCTGGGAGGTCGTCGGCCAGGCGTGCCACGCGCAGGAGCAGTTCCTCCAGCGCGCCCACGTTCACCGGGTCGGCGCCACGGTGGCCCAGCAGCAGCGGGGCGGTACGGATCGCCCGCACCATCTCGGCCGCGTCCACATCCGTCAGGGGCGCCAGGCGGTAGGCCCGGTCGTCCAGTAGCGCGGCGGTCTCGTCGGCCAGGCCGAACGACACGATCGCGCCGAACGAGGGGTCCTCCCTGGTGGAGATGCGCGTTCGTACGCCGCCGTGGTCCCCCATCGCGATCTGCTCCCCCACTGTGACGCCGTAGCAGCGCAGCAGCGCGGCGGCCCGTTCGGCGGAGGCCTCCCCCGGGGCGTCCCCGGAATCCAGCCACCCTTCCACCAGTTCGCGTGCGCCCTTGCGGTCGACGTGGGACAGGTCGGGGACGCGTCCGTGCGGCCGCCGCCGCCACTGCGCGTACCGGATCACGTAGGCGAGGGCGCGCACCGCGTCCTCCGGCGCCGGGTAGGACGGGATGGACCCCGCGGCCGCCGTCCCGTCGGGGCCGATGACGCGCAGGTCCTCGGGCATGCCCTTCATGCCCAGGTACGTGGCGACGATCGGCTTGGAGCTGCCCGCCGCCAGCTTGAGGATGCGCTCGGGCACGCGCACGTCGTAGCCGCCGATGGTGGGCGGTGTGAACAGCGCCACCACCGCGTCGACCTCGTCGTCGCCGAGCGCGTCGGCCAGCGCCGCCTCGTACTCGGCGGCGCCCGCCCGCGGCCCCAGGTCGACGGGGGGACGCACCTCCAGTCCGTGGGCCATGGCCGCGTCCTGGGCCAGCAGCCGCAACGAGTCGGAGTTGTCGATGATCGCGATGCGGTTCCCGCCGGGCAGCGGCTGGTAGGCCAGCAGCTGCGCCACGTCGAACAGCTCCGACAGGTCCTCGACCCTGATCACCCCGGCCTGGGCGAACAGCGCGCTGACCGCGTGGTCGGGCAGGCTGAGCGCCTGCGCCGCGTGGCCCAGCGGCACGCCCTGGGTGCTGCGTCCGCTCTTGACCGCCACGATCGGCTTGCGGCGGCCGAGCCTGCGCGCCAGCCGGGCGAACTTGCGGGGGTTGCCCAGCGACTCCAGGTACAGCAGGACGGCCTTGGTGGCCGGGTCCTCCTCCCAGTACTGCATCAGGTCGTTGCCGGACACGTCGGCCCGGTTGCCCGCCGACACGAAGGTGGACAGGCCGAGGCCCCGTTCCGCCGTCCGCTGCAGGATCGCGATGCCGAGCGCGCCCGACTGTGAGAAGAACCCCACGGGGCCGCGTCCCGGCATGGTGGGGGCCAGGGTCGCGTTCAGCCGTACCTCCGGGTCGGTGTTGGCGATGCCCAGGCAGTTGGGGCCGACCACACGCATCCCGTAGGCGCGGGCCAGACGTACCAGTTCCTCCTGGCGTTCACGGCCCTCCGGGCCCGTCTCGCCGAACCCGGACGACACCACCACCAGTCCGTGCACGCCCTTGCCCGCGCACTGCTGGACGACCTCGTGGACGGCGTCGGCGCGCACGGCCACCACCGCCAGGTCCACCTCGTCGGGGATGTCGAGCACCGACGCGTACGCCCGCACCCCCGCCACCGCCGTCGCGGTCGGGTGGACGGGGTAGACGGGGCCGCTGAAGTCCCCGTACAGCAGGTTCCGCAGCACCGTGTGACCGACGCTGTGCTCGGTACGGCTCGCACCGATCACCGCCACCGACCGGGGGAACAGCAGCCGCTGGATCGACCGCGACTCGGCCCGGTGCTCGCGCGCCACCATGACCTCCACGGACGTCTCGGTGGGCTCCAGATCGAGCACCAGCTCGATCACGCCCTCCTCGAACCGCTGCTCGGCCCGGTAGCCGGCCTCGCGGAACACCCTGGTCATCCGCCGGTTCTCGGGCAGCACGCTGGCCACGAACCGGCGCACGCCCCGTTCGCGCGCCGCCGCCGCGATGTGCTCCAGCAGCACCGCGCCGAGACCCCGCCCCTGGTGGGCGTCCTCGACCAGGAACGCCACCTCCGCGGTCGTGCCCGGCTTGGCACCGTCGGCCAGCCGGTCATAGCGGACCACCGCCACCATCTCGGTGCCGATCGTGGCGATCAACGCCACCCGGCGGTCGTAGTCGACGGTGGTGAAGTGCTCGACCTCGCGGTCCGACAGCGTCGGCCGGGGCGAGAAGAACCGGTAGTAGATCGACTCGGGCGACAGCCGGGCGTAGAACGCGCGCAGCAGCGGGCCGTCCTCGGGCCGTATCGGACGCAGGTGCGCGGTGCCGCCGTCGGTCAGGACGACGTCCGCCTCCCAGTGGTCCGGATAGCCCCCGGCATGCCGTTCGGTCACGTACCAGAGGGTAAGGCACGGTTCACGGCGTGGCGGCGGCCGGGGAAAACGCCGTGTTCCCGGTTTCGCTGCGCGTTCGAGACCTAATCGGGGGTCAAGAACTGTTACGGTCGAGCACACGCCCAGTATGCCGCTCGCGCGGGCCGTGTTGATCGAGGTGATGACTCCATGACGCGCGTGGTCGTGGTCGGCGATCTGATGACAGACACCGTGGCACGTGCCGCCTACCCCTTGGCCAAGGGCAGCGACACGCCCGCCGCCGTGACGACGCACGGAGGCGGCTCGGGCGCCAACGTCGCCTCCTGGCTGGCCCTTGAGGGCGTCGAGGTGGCGTTCGTGGGCCGTCGCGGCTCCGACATCGCGGGCCGGAACCGGGACATGGAGCTGATGGGGTACGGCGTGGACGCCCGCCTGGTCATGGACTCCGAGCGTCCCACCGGCACCTGCGTGGTGCTCGTCACCCACAAAGGCGACCGCACCATGCTGTCGGACCCGGGCGCCAACGCGGCGCTGCTGCCCGAGGACGTCGAACGGTGCCGGGACCTGTTCGCCCAGGGCACCCACCTGCACCTGTCCGGCTACTCGCTGATCAACGAGGGCTCCCGCAAGGCCGCCACGCACGCCCTCGAACTGGCCCGCCAGGCGCAGATGTCGATCTCGGTGGACGGCGCCTCGTCCTCCCCGCTCAAGCGCATGGGCGCCGAGCCGTTCCTGGAGTGGACGCAGGGGGCCCGCCTGCTCGTGGTGGACGAACGCGAGGCCGAGGTGCTGACCGGCCGCGACAAGGCCGACGCGGCCGCCAAGGTGCTCACCGCCTGGTACCCCCAGGTCGTGATCAAGCTGGGCGCCGAGGGCGCCCTCTGGTACACCAACGGCCGCCCCGAGCCGGTCACCGTCGCCGCCGAACCCATCGACAAGATCGTCGACGGCACCGGGGCGGGCGACGCGTTCGTCGCCGGGTTCCTCCCCGCCTGGCTGGACGGCAAGCCTCCCGCCGAGGCCCTGTCCGCCGGCTGCCGCCTGGCCTCGCAGGCCATGCAGCACCTGGGCGCCCGCCCCACGCTCGACGTGGTGGACAACCAGATCAAGTAACCCGCGTCCCGGTCCCCTCACCCGTCCCAGAGCGCCACCGGCCACTCCGCCAGGACGGCGCCCCCGCGCACCCACCTGGCCACCGCCACAGGCCACCCGGACAACCGCCACATAGACGACCGCCGCACGGCCAACCCCCACGCGGACGACCACTACTTTCGCTGGCTTCCGTCCGTCGGGGAGTGGAACGCGTTCGCCGCCGCCGACATGGCGGTCCGCTGAACGTCGACACAGGTGCGCGAACACGCTCAACCGCAACTGCCAGGCGCTGTGCGGCGAGGTGCTGACCGTCCGGCAGGGGCGCGGCACACGGATGCGACCGCGCGACCGTCGGGGCGACCGTGGCCTGCTGAGGCGCCGCGGCCGGGGACGGCGGAGCGGCGGTCAGGGTGCCCTGTAGGTGCGGGCGCCTTCCTGGACGGCTGCCCAGATGCGGTTGAGGGGGTGTTCGCGCGCGTACCGCATGAGGTCGGCCCGGCGGACGAACGCACCCGTCATGATCTCCACCCGGGGTTCCTGGTCGTCGCGCAGGTCGAGGGAGCGCAGCGGAACGCTGTCGGCGTCGCCCTCGGAGGCCATCCGCCGGCCGATGGACGGGGTGACGATCATGCAGCCGCGGACGAAGCCGGAGCGCAGCAGCGACAGCCCGTAGTGGACGTCGTCGATGTCGGCCACCACGTCGAGCCGGTCGCGGAAGCCGGGCCCGTACCAGCTGCTCAGGTAGTCGGCGACCAGCCCGGCCGGGGGCACCACGAGCGGCAGGTCGGCCAGTGCGGCGGTGCCGACCGCGTCGCCGGGCAGTTCCTCCTCGGTGAGGTTGGTCAGCAGCATGGGACGGCCGCGGGCGAACTCCACCACCTCGTAGTCGGCGAGGCGGCGGTCGTCCCCGGACGTGCTGACGATGCTGCCGCACATCAGGTCGACCTGCCGCGCCTCCAGGCGGCTCCACAGGTCCCGGGTGCGCACGTGGACGACCTTGAACTCCACCTCCTGGCGGCGGAACTGCTCGGCGACCCGCTCCCAGGCCCCGGAGATGATCGGCAGGGTGAACTCGGTGGTACCGACGGTCAGCATCCGGCCCAGGCGCCGCCGGCTGCGGTGGATGGAGTCCTGCCACTGCGACAGGGTGCTGCGGGCCAGCCGGACCGCGGCCTCCCCCGTCTCGGTGAACAGGAAGTCCTTGCCGCGCCCCTGCCGGACGGTCAGCACCTCGCCGCACAGCGCCTGGCAGTTGCGGTTGAGCGTGTTGAGCTGTTTCTGCACGCTGGACTGCTCGCGGCCCAGGGCCCGTGCCGCGCGCAGGGCCGAGCCGGTCTCGTACACCACCAGGAGCGTCCGGAGCTGATCGAACGTGGTGTCCAGCAGAGCGGGCGGGCAGTCCAGCAACTCGTCCAGAGCCCGCTGGGCGGTCACGTGCGCAGGGGTCGAGGCAGACACGGACACGGACGTTACTAGCTTTCCACCCCGGTTCGCTCGAAATGGTCGCCGGTGCAGTTCGACGAGAAATGTCATTATTTCCCGCCGAACTAATCGTGAGATGTCCTCGGAATCCACTGGACGCGCTTTGGTGATCATGAAAACCCTCTCGTTCGGCGCCCCGAAGCCGTCCCGCCAGCGGCCTCACCGGTCCGGCCATGCTGCTGATCGGCGGACCGGAAATGTCCCGGCCCGTTCTCGACCCGATGCTGGAGAGCGAACTCGGCATCGTGCCGCAGAACGCCGCACTGACGGACATGGTGCTCCAGGACGAGTACGAGACGCTCTCGACCCGCGCCCACGGCATCGCCTCCGCCACACTGTTCTGCACGCTGTTCGCCCCGCTCTCTTTGACCGGCCGCAACTGCTCACGAATGGGGAAGGCGATGGCTGCGGCTGACCGACGTACTCAGGCGGCGAGTGTGTGGGGGCTCTGGGTGGGGTCATGCTGTGACGGCCAGGGTGAGAGGGAGGACGCTGGGGGCTCCGGCGGTGCGGAGGAGGCGGGTGGCCACGGTGATGGTCCAGCCGGTTTCGATCCGGTCGTCGACGAGGAGGATGGGGCCGTCGGTTCCTTGGACGGCCGTGGCCGTGTCGTCGGGTAGGGCGAGGGCGTGCCAGACCGAGCGCAGCCGCTGCGCGCTGTTGTGGCGGCGGGGCACCGGGTCGCCCACGGGGACGATCTCGCCGAGGTAGGGCAGGCGGCCGATCTGGGCGATGCGTTCGGCGAGGCCGCGGACCAGGCGGGGGCGGGTGCGGGATCCGATCGAGACGACGGCGGCGGGGCGTCGGGGCCAGTCCCAGGCGGCCAGCACCTTGACCAGGGCGTCGAACATCTCGGTGGGGACGTCGGTGTCGGGTGCGCCGTCGGCCAGGAGCTCGCGCAGGCGGTTGCCCCAGCCGATGTCGGTGAGCCGTCCCAGCGCGCGGCCCTCCTCGGCGACGACGTCGGCGGCGATGCGGCCGGAGACGCCGAGGTCGTCCTTGACGCCGGTGGGCCACATCCGGCGGGGCGGCACGGCGACGCCGGGACGGCGCAGCCGGTCGCGGGCGTGGGCGGCACCCTCGTCGGTGACGTCGGCGGGCCAGTGGCGGCCGGTGCAGTTGTCGCAGCGGCCGCAGGGCGCGGCGGCGGGGTCGTCCAGCTGGCGGCGCAGGAACTCCTCGCGGCAGCCCTCGGTGGCGATGTACTCCAGCATGGCCCGCTGCTCGCGGGCCCGTTCGGCGGCGACTCGTTCGTAGCGCGCGCGGTCGTAGGACCAGGGACGGCCCGTCGCCACCCAGCCGCCCTTGACCCGTTGCACGGCCCCGTCCACGTCCAAAACCTTGAGCATCATCTCCAGGCGGCTGCGGCCCAGGTCGACGCGGGGCTCCAGGGCGCCGGTGGACAGCGGGCGTCCGGCCGCGGCGAGCGTGTCGAGGGTGGCGCGCACCAGCGGTTCGGGCGGGAACGCCAGGCCGGCGAAGTAGGCCCAGATGTCGCGGTCCTCGGCGCCGGGCAGCAGGATCACCTCGGCGCGGTCGACGCGCCGGCCGGCGCGCCCGATCTGCTGGTAGTAGGCCACCGGGGACTGCGGGGCGCCCAGATGCACGATGAAGCCGAGATCGGGTTTGTCGAACCCCATGCCGAGCGCGCTGGTGGCCACCAGGGCCTTGAGCTTGTTGTCGAGCAGGTCGCGTTCGGCGCGCAGGCGGTCTTCGGGGTCGGTCTGCCCGGAGTAGGCGGCGACCTCGTACCCGCGGTCGCGCAGGAAGCCGGCGACCTCCTGCGCGGCGGCCACGGTGAGCGTGTAGACGATGCCCGAGCCGGGCAGCCGGTCGAGGTGCTCGGCCAGCCAGGCGACCCGCCGGTCGGTGCTCGGCAGCCGGACGACGGCCAGCCGCAGGGACTCGCGTGCCAGCGGCCCGCGCAGCACCAGCGCCTCTCCGTCGGCCGGGTCGACGAGTTGCTCCGCGACGTCCTGGGTGACGCGGGCGTTGGCGGTGGCGGTGGTGGCCAGGACGGGGATCCCGGCGGGCAGGTCGGCGAGGAGGGTGCGCAGGCGGCGGTAGTCGGGACGGAAGTCGTGCCCCCAGTCGGAGACGCAGTGCGCCTCGTCCACGACCACCAGGCCCGCCTCGGCCGCCAGGCGGGGCATGACCAGGTCGCGGAAGTCGGGGTTGCCGAGCCGTTCGGGGCTGACCAGCAGCACGTCGACCGTGCCCGCGGCGACCTCGGCGAAGATCTGGTCCCAGTCGGCGGTGTTGGCCGAGTTGATGGTGCGGGCGTGGATGCCCGCCCCGGTGGCCGCGTCGATCTGGTTGCGCATCAGCGCCAGCAGGGGCGACACGATCACCGTGGGGCCGGCGCCGCGGTCGCGCAGCAGCCGGGTCGCCACGAAGTAGACCGCGGACTTGCCCCAGCCGGTGCGTTGCACCACGAGGGCCCGCCGCCGCTCGGCCACCAGGGCGTGGATGGCGGTCCACTGGTCGTCGCGCAGCCGCGCGTCGTCGCCGGCGAGGGCGCGCAGGCACCGCTCGGCCTCGTCGCGGAGCGTCTCCGCCGTCTCTGCTGTGGTCATGACTCCTTGGTATCAACGCCCCGTGACACCGAGCACCAGAATCACGTTCTGTGGAAAACCCGGGGCGTGAGGGCGGAGGCATGGGCACGCGCCCACCCTGGGTAACCTGCCGAGACAGATCGTCGACGGCGGCTTTGGGAGGTCTTGGGCGGGCATGGGAGATGTCAGGGAGCGTCTGCGACGCACGTGGTACGCCCTGATGGACGGGACGCCCTCCGAGCCGCCCGAGGACGAGCCGGCCGAGGTCGTCGACGCCCGCGCCATCGACCTGGTGCTGCGCGTGGGCGAACTGCTGGTGGCCAGCGGCGAGTCCACGGAACGGGTCAACGAGGCCATGCTGAGCCTGGCCGTGGCCTACGAGCTGCCGCGCGTGGAGGTCCAGGTGACCTTCACGAGCCTGCTGGTGTCGGCGCATCCCGGGGCCGGCGCGCCGCCGGTGACCGGCGCGCGCGCCATCCGGCGGCGCACTCCCGCGTTCTGGCGTCTGACCGCGTTGCACTCCCTGGTCCAGGACGCCTCGATCGGCATGCTGGAGCTGGAGGAGGCGCACCGGCGGCTGCGGGAGATCAAGCGGGGCCGCGGCCCCTATCCCCCGTGGCTGATCGTGGTCTCGCTGGGGCTGATCGCCGCTTCGGCCAGCGTGCTGGTGGGCGGCGGGCCCCTGGTGGCCGGAACCGCGTTCGTCGCCACGCTGCTGGGGGACCGAGCCGCCGCCGCCCTGGCCCGCCGCGGTGTCGCCGAGTTCTTCCAACTCGCCGTGGCCGCGGCCATAGGCGCGACGGCCGCGGCCATGGTGGTGGCGTGGGCGGGCAACCCGGCCCGTGCGTCCACCATCGTCACCGGGGCGATCCTGGCGCTGCTGCCGGGGCGTCCCCTGGTGGCCAGCATCCAGGACGGCATCACCGGAGACCTGCTCAGCGCGGGCGCCCGTCTGCTGGAGGTCTTCTTCATCATCGCGGCGCTCGTGTCCGGGCTCGGCGTCGTCGTCTACGCGGCGATCAAGCTGAACGTGCCGATCGACGTGGCGCACCTGCCGAACTTCCCCGCGCTGCTGCAGCCGGTGTCGGTGATGGCGGCCGGGGCGGTGTCGCTCACGTTCGCGCTGTCGCTTGCCGCGCCGCGCCAGGTGCTGCCCGCGGCGGCACTGGGCGGCGGGCTCATCTGGGTCCTGTACGTCCTGTTGCTGAACCTGAACGTCACGTCCGTCCTGTCGTCGGCCATCGCCGCGGTCATCGTCGGCCTGCTGGGAAGCCTGCTGGCGCGCCGGCACCAGGCCCCCGCGCTGCCCTACATCGTCCCGATGATCGGCCCCCTGCTCCCGGGGACGCTGCTGTACCGGGGCATGGTCGAACTCAACACGGGCTCCCCGCAGGCGGGCGTGCTGAGCCTGATCGGGGCGCTGTCCACGGCACTGGCGCTCGGCGCCGGCGTGAACCTCGGCCGGGAGTTGGTGCGCGCCTTCCAGCGCGTCGGCCTGGGCGCCTCCGGCCGGTGGGCCCGTCCCGCAGCCCGCCGCACCCGCGGCTACTGAGGTCCTCTCGGCGATCAGGGCCCACCAGGGCACACAGCCCCGGACTTGCCCCCTGACGTGGTGGGACGGGCGACGCCTGGCCGCGGCCCCGGACTGAGATCGCGATCACTCGATGCCGTCGGCGGAAAATGTCAGTGGCGGCGGTTACGTTCACGACATGTACCGACAGGGAGACATCCTGATCGTGCCGGTGGCGGAGAACGCGGTTCCGCAGGAGGTGCGCGACCTGCCGCCCGCGCCGCGCGACGCCCGGGGACGCATGGTGCTCGCGCTGGGCGAGGCGACCGGGCACGCGCACGCCGTGAAGGCGCCCGGCGCGCTGCTGCGCTCGCCCGACCCGCTGGCCCCCGACCATCTGCACCTTCCGTCCGGGGGGCGCCTGGAGCACGAGGAGCACGCGGCGATCTCGCTGCCCAAGGGCTGGTACCGGGTGATCCGCCAGCGGGAGTACGTGCCCGGCTCGGTGCGGGTGGTGGCCGACTGATGACGACCGCCGTCACGAAGACCACCGACTGGGCGTCCGTCGCGTTCGCCACGGGGCCGGCGGATCGTGGCCGGGCGGAGGCGGGCATCGCCGATGCCTACACCCGCGCGGGTCTCCCCGCACCCGAACGGTTCGTCTGGCTCCCGTCGCCCGCCCACGGCACCGTCGCCGCGGCCCTGCTCGCCGGGCACCCCCTGGACGCCGCCGGGCTCGGCGACCTGGTCGAGCCGGTGCGGGCGGCGCTCGGTGACGCCGCCCCGGGTGCCAGCGTGCGCGACGCCGTACGGACCCGGCCGTGGGAGTCCGCCCGTACCGCCGCCTACGCCGACCTCGGGCCGCAGCGGTGGCCGCAGGTCTGGGCGCAGACGGGAGGGCCGCTCTGGGACCAGGTCAACTCCCTGGTCACGCGCGTCCGGCAGGCGATCGGCGCCGTGGGCGGTGACGATCACGAGGCGCTGCTGCGCGCGGCCACCCTGGACGCGGTGCTGGGCCAGCACGACGCGCCGTGGCTGGCGACGTTCGACTCCCTGGGGATGCTGGACGGCCCGTTGTCCGGGTTGGCCGAGGTGGCGCGCCACGCGGGCTGGTGGTGGCCGTACGAACGCCTGGTGGTCGTCACCGAGCGGCCGACGGAGCTGCACCGCGACGAGCCGGGGCGGCTGCACCGGGGGGACGGGCCGGCGCTGGCCTACGAGGGCGGTTTCTCCCTGCACGCCTGGCGGGGCATGCCGGTGCCGTCCGACTTCATCGCCTCCCTGACCGACCTCGACCACCGGCGCATCCTGCGGGAAGAGAACGCCGAGCTGCGCCGGGTGATGCTCGAGATCTTCGGCTACGACCGCTACCTGGCCGAGAGCGGCGCCAAGCCCCTGCACCGCGACGAGACCGGCGTGCTGTGGCGCATCGACCTGCCCGGCGACGAGCCGGTGGTGATGGTCGAGGTGGTGAACTCCACCCCCGAGCCGGACGGGTCGTTCCGCACCTACTACCTGCGCGTCCCGCCCCGGACCAAGACGGCCCGCGAGGGCGTCGCCTGGACCTTCGGCCTGGACGAGGCCGCCTACAGGCCCGAACGCGAGACCTGACCCGGGACGGCCATCCGTCCGCCCGGGCCGCCCAGACTCCGGCGGGGACCGGCACGGCGAGCGGGCGCCCGTTGGTGGCACTTCCCCTGCAACCAACGGGCCCCGCCCGCCCACTCGGACAACGGAAAGCCTGGGCGTTGGGCCCCGGGCCGCTGCTGCGCTGAGGGGTCAGTACGAGCCGAGGACGTGGTTGAGGATGTGCGGGGCGTGTTCGGGGAGGGCGGCTTCGGTGACCAGGGTGTTGAAGGCGTGCCAGTACCGTTCGATCTGCGCGGGGCGGGACGGGTAGCACGCCCCTTCGGGACGGTCCAGGTAGATCAGGTCGGGCAGGCCCTGCTGATGGAAGCGGACCAGGGTGAACGGGTGGTCGCCCAGGTGGCCCGTCGCGGTGTGCGGCACGATCTGCACGGTGACGTTCGGCCGCCGGCCGACGTCGATGATGTGCTGGATCTGCGCGCGCATCGTCGCCGTGCCGCCGACCGGCCGCCACAGCACCGCCTCGTCCAGCACCACCCACAGGTTGACCGGCCGCGGGCGCATCCGCAGGATCCGCTGGCGGCGCAGGCGCAGCCCGACGTGGCGGCGCAGCTCGTCGTCGGTGGCGGCGGGGTGGCGCCGGGCGATGTCCGCGCGGGCGTACTCGGGGGTCTGCAGCAGCACCGGCACGGTGGTGGGCTCGAAGCAACGGACGAGCCGGGCGGACTGCTCGGCCGACAGGTAGAGGCGCTCCCGGGCGGGCACGAGTTCGCGCTCGTCCTCCCACCAGCCGGGCGCGCGGGACTGGTCGACGAGGGCCAGTGCGGTGGCGCGTTCGGCCTCGTCGTGGACGCCGTAGAGGGTGAGCAGGGCGACGACGTCGCGGGCCTTGAATCGGGTGCGGCCGCGCTCCATGCGGCTGAGCTTCGTCGTGGACGCGCCGATCGCCCTGGCCGCCTGTCCGCGCGTCAGGCGGCTCTCCTCGCGCAGTGCGCGCAGGCGCCTGCCGAGCAGCAGCCGCGCGACGAGCGGACCGCTGGGAGCGGACGTGGTGGGCCTGTCGGTGAACGCTGCGCTGCGGGGGGCGGCGACCAAGGCGGCTCCTCGTGTGGACGGCCACGGACGAACCAACACCGGCTTAACACGGTAAGGCCTGACCCGCGTGGAAGCGCTCCCACACCTCCGGTGCCGGCATGTCGTCCCCCTGCCCCGCCTGGCATGGGACGCGCCGATGCACATCCTGACGTGCGGATATGACGTATCCGGCTTGTGTGGCCTTATGAAAAAACCGAACGGGCGCTCGTGCAACCCCTCGAGGAGGCGTGTGCGGCCCTAGGGTTTACGGGCCACTCCGCACATGGTGGGGTGGTCGACCACTTCCAGCGGTTGCACCTCCGGGCGCCACAGCGAGCACGGCACGATTCCGGGTTCGACGGGCTCCAGGCCCTCGAAGTACCGGTGGACGAACTCGGGCCGCCGCAGCCGGTACGGGACGGCCCCCGTGTCGTCGTAGCCGCTCTGCGCCTCGTTCAAGGACGTCTCGGTGTCGGTGGAGTCGTACAGGGCCAGATAGCTGCCGGGGACCAGCGCGTCCTTGAGGCGGCCGACGATCGACTGCGCCTCCTCGTCGTCGACGATGTGGCCCATGACGCCCATGAGCATGAGCGCGACCGGCCGGGAGAAGTCCAGGATGCCCCGCGCCCGCTCGAGAAGCCTGTCGGGGTCGCGCAGGTCGGCGTCGATGTAGTGGGTGGTGCCCTCGGGGGTGCTGGTCAGCAGGGCACGCGCGTGCGCCAGGACGAGCGGGTCGTTGTCGACGTAGACGACGTGCGAGTCGGGGGCGATCCGCTGGGCGACCTCATGGGTGTTGTCAACGGTGGGCAGGCCGGTGCCGATGTCGAGGAACTGGCGGACGCCCGCCTCCCCGGCCAGGAAGTGGATCGCGCGGGCCAGGAACAGCCTGCCGGTGCGGGCCAGCTCGACGATCTGCGGATAGACCTTCACGTACGCGTCGCCGGCGCGGCGGTCCACCTCGTAGTTGTCGGTGCCGCCGAGCCAGTAGTTCCAGATGCGGGCCGAGTGCGGCACCGAGATGTCGATCTTGGGGGCGGGCGCGTCGTCGTGGGTCACGGCCGGCCGTCCTTTCGTCCACGGGGCGGGGGGCGTGGCGGCTCACCAACGTAGACCCGCGGCTCCGCCCGGCCCGTGGAATGTGCTATTCGGACGGGCCGGGACAACATGTCCTTATCTCAAATCCTGGAACAGCGGGATGCGTTCCAGGACGCCACCGGCGAAGACGTCATACAGGCCGAGCGGCTGGAGGTGCACGTAGCCGATGTGACAGTCGCAGATGTCGAGCGGACAGGGACGCGGCCGGAGGGCGGCGCGAAACGTGCCGTCGTAGAGATTCCCCAACACGGCCGGGACGAAATGGCAGCGCCGTACGGTTCCGTCGCCGTCCACGGAAATGACGCTGTGGCCCGTACGGCAGGGCAGGCCGCGGCTGCGGTGGGGGTGGCGGCTGTAGGAGAACAAGGGGTCGAGCTCTGTCCAGGCGGCGGCCTCGTCATCGGTGTAGGAGCGCCCTTCGGCGGCGTTCACCCACAGGTAGACGTGGGCGGGCAGGGCGGCGCGCAACCGTCGTGCGACGTCCAGGTGTTCGGGCATGCCGACGATGCCGACGCTGAAACGCACGCCCCGCTGGAGCAGTTCGCCGCACCTTTCGAGGAACCGCTCGTAGGGCACCTGGCCGGGGTGGTACGTGCTCCACAGCGCCAGGCGTGACAGGTCGGCGTCGGCCGTCCAGCCGAGACGGTGGCTGAGGTTGGTCTGTATGGCGGCGCGCTCGACGTGCGGCATGTGGCTGAGCGCGACGAGCGCCCGCCGGTACCAGGACCGCACCAGCCCCTCCCCCCAGGGGGTGAACAGTACCGAGACCGGGTGGGTCTGCTGCGACACCCACGTCACGAAGCGTTCCAGTGCGGCACGGTCGGCACGCAGTTGCTCGGGGGTGTCGCGGCGCTTGGCGAACGGGCAGTACGGGCAGTCGTAGTCGCAGCTCGCCAGCGGACCGCGGTAGAGGATGGTGAGATGCTCCCCCGACGCGTCCTGGTGCGCCTCTGACCGGTCCGTCGGGGCGTGGTGCTGAGGCGGCGATGTGTGCGGGTGCGGCATCAGCGGTTCTCGTAGGTGTCCATGAGGGCGCGCACCCGGGAGGAGAACAGCGCGGGTCCGATGGTGTCGGAGTAGGCGAGCCCTTCGGGGGTGAGCCGTAGGAGGTCGGGGGTCTCCTCCACCCACCCCCTTTGGGAGAAGCGCGTCAGTTCCGGGGCGAAGTCGGTGACGGGGTCGCCGCCGAAGCGCGCGCGGTAGGCGCCACGGTCGAGACCGGATGCCTGGAGCAGCGACTGGATGAGGTGGCGCCGACGCCGTTCGTCGTCGTCCAGCTCGAAACCCACACGCGCGGTGCCGAAGTCGTCCTCGCGCACGTAGTCGTCGATGATGGCGCGCACGGCGCGGAGGTCGACGGCGTACTCGAACGAGTAGTGCAGATCCGTGGTGTAGGAGCGGGCGCCGCATCCCAGGCCGACCATGCCGTCGGTCTGGCAGCAGTACCGGGTGTCGTGCTCGGCCAGGCCGCGCAGCCGGAACATGCGCATCGACACCTGCTCGTAGCCGTTCGCCAGCAGGTGGTCACGGCCGATGCGGTAGAGGGTGAGCCGCTGGTCGTCCCAGGCGCGGGCGTCGTCCGCCTCGTCGGCGCGCCGGCCCAGCCCCGTCAGCGGCCGGACGTACAGCGGGTACAGGTAGATCTCCTCGGGACGCCAGGCCAGCGCCGCGTCCAGGGACAGCAGCCACGAGGACGGGGTCTGCCCGTCGATGCCGTAGATGAGGTCGATGTTGAGGGTCGGGAAGCCGGCGGCGCGGATGCGGCCGAGGGCGGCCTCGACCTCGGCGCGTTTCTGCGGCCGTACGGCGGCGCGCGTCTCGGCCTCCACGAAGCTCTGCACGCCGATCGAGATCCGCGTGGCGCCGCGTTCGGCCAGGACGGCGAGGCGGTCGGCGGTGGCGGTCGCCGGGGACGTCTCCACGGCCAGCGGCACGGCGTCCAGGTCGGCGAAGCGGGCGGCGATGTCGCACAGCCGTTCCAGTTCGGCGGCGGTGAGATAGGTGGGGGTGCCGCCCCCGAACGCGGCGACCTCGAACGTCGCATCGCCCAGGGCGTCGCGCACGGCGGTGGCCTGCCGGGCGAGCGCGTCCAGGTAGGCGCCGGTGAGCTCCTCGGGCGCCCCGGTGCGGGTGAACAGGTTGCAGAAGCCGCAGCGCATCTCGCAGAACGGCACGTGCAGGTAGAGGAACAGCGCGTCGCGCCGCTCCTTCGCCCACACCTCGCGCAGCGGCCGGGCGGGCAGGTGGCGGTAGGCGGTCTTGTGGGGGTAGGCGTAGACGTAGCCCTGGTACGGGCCGGCGGTTGTGGTGATCACGACAGGACGAACTCCCCGTACGGAACGGTCCAGACGACCTCGTGGCCGATCCGGTGGCCGACGTGACCGTCCTCGCCGTAGGCGGTCCCGTGGTCGGAACAGACGATCACGAAGCAGGGACGGCGCATCAGGCCGAACAGGCGCGCCAGGTGACGGTCGACGTGGCGCAGCGCGGCGGCGTGGCTGTCGCGGGTGTCGCCGTCGTCCCGGGTGGCGCCGTCGAGGTAGAACCAGTTCGGCTGGTGCAGCGCCGCCACGTTGAGCAGCAGGAACAGCCGCCGGTCGGCGGGCAGCCGCGCCATCGTCTCGGCCACCCGGTCGATCTGGTGGGTCAGGGACGCGGGGTCGGTGACGCCGAACTCCGGCTCCCAGTGGCTCTCGGCGAACAGGCCCGGCAGGACCGAGCCCAGCGGCGTGCGCTTGTTGAAGAACCCGACGCCGCCGACGCAGACGGTGTGGTACCCGGCCCGCGCGAGCCCCGTCGGCAGGTCGGCCGCGTCGAACACCCAGGTGGACTCCGCGGTGGTCTCGCTGCCGGGGAACCGCGACGCGAACAGCCGCGGATGCGGGCCGGGACGCGCCGGGGTGGGCATGAACCCGGCGAGCATGGCGGCGTGCGCGGCGTAGGTGAAGCTGCCGGGGGTGTGCCGACGTTCCCAGCGGCCGCCCGGCAGCAGGCCGGTGAGCGTCGGGGTCTCCCCCGCCTCCGCCAGCTCGGCCGCGACGTCGTAACGCAGCGTGTCCAGCGTCACCAGCAGCAGATCGTGGCTGCCGATGATCTCGTTCATGTCGTGCACGCGCCCACCTCCGCGTGCGCCGGCGGGACGGCCCGGGGAGCGGGAGAGAACCGGGCGAGGGCGGCGCGGACCTGCGCGGTGTAGGTGTCGAGCCCCTCGGCCCACGTGCCGGGCAGGCCGGTCAGGCCGGGCAGCAGGTCGCCGAAGGCGTTCACCTCAGCGACCGCGAAACGCCGCCGGTCGACGCCGACGAGCAGGTCGACGCCGACCATGAGGCTCCCGGGGAAGCACGCCGCCGTGCGCGCGCACACGTCGAGCGCTCGCCGCCAGCCGTCCGCCCCCAGTGCGCGCCGCACCGCCTCCAGGTCGCCGCGCGTCCCGCCCAGGTGCAGGTTGGTCATGGGTGAACGGCTCGTCCGCACCACGGCGTGGGTCGGCTCCCCCGCGATGACGACCACGCGCAGGTCGAACACGCGGCCGTCCAGGGCGGCCTTGGGGAACCAGCGCTCCACGTGCAGCCCGTCCGGGGCCAGCGCGTCGATCAGATGCGCGACCTCCGGCTCTGTCTCGTACGTCCGGACGCGGAGGGAGTTGGCGTACCCGGTCGCCGTCCGCGCCGCCGAGGTGACCGCCTTGATCCGGCCGCCGGGGGCGGTCTGCAGCGCGACCACGCCGGAGGCCGACGAGCCGTGCGCGGGCTTGACGAACACGCGGCGCATCCCCGCCTCGGCCATGCGGTCGCGCAACTGCGCGTAGCTCTCGACGGACGGAAGGGCCTCCGGGACGGGCACGCCCGCCGCCTGCAGACGGGCATGACATCGTCTCTTGTCGCACATGACGGCGATGTCGTCCACGTCGTTGACGAGCCGCGCGCCGGCCCGTTGGGTCTCCGTGGCGACGCGCGACAGGGCCCCGGTGAACGTCCGGTACCAGCGGGCGCCGCCGCCCACCCGTGCCGGGTGCCCCGGACCGCGCAGCAGGGCGTCGACCTGCGCGTCCTCCCCCGGCGAGTCGATCCGCACCAGCACGTCCCCAGCGGCGTCCATGTGCAGCCGCGCGGACCCGCCGGGCAGCACGTCCGGCCAGGGCACGACATGGGGCTCGGGCAGTCCGCGGGCGCGGCAGGCGGCGGCGAAGAACGAGGTCCGCCTGTCGCCCGGCGTGGCGATCACTGTGAACGACGTCATCATCACTCCGTGACCTGGACGAACGCGGTGCCCGTCCATTCCCTCCACGGCTCCGGCTGCGCGCCCTGCGCCTGGTCGAGGTCGATCTCGACGCCGGGCAGGGCGGCGCGCAGGCGCTCCATCATCGGTTCCGACAGGTAGTGGAAGCCGAGATCGAGCCGCTCCAGGTGGGTGAGGGGCTGGCCGGACAGCAGCGCCTCGGCGCCGCGGTCGGACAGCATGCCCATGCCCAGGGCGAGCGACTCCAGCCGGGCCACGACCGGCGCGGCCGCGAGCGCCGCCGCGATGTCGTCCTGGAACTCGCCGTTCTGCAGGCCGAGATGCCGCAGGGCGGGCAGCCGCGTCCCCTCGAAGATCGGCGCCAGGTCGTCGACCGTGGCGTCGCCGCCGTAGTTGCGCACGCCGAACCACAGGTCGAGTTCCTCCAGCGCGGGCAGGTCGCCGGCCGCCACGGCCCGCACCACGCCGGACGGCAGCCCGCCGGACTCGAACCGCAGGACCTTCAGGGCGTCGCTGCGCGGCGCGCGGAGCGCCAGGCCGTCACCACCGCGCACCTCCAGCCGTTCCAGCCGGGGGAACGCCTCGACCAGCGGGGTGATGTCGGCGTGCGGGATCCAGGACAGGTGGTACTCCTCGTCGAGGATGTCGCCGAGGAACAGGGCGCGCAGGTTGGGAAAGCGGTCGGCGGCGGCGGTCAGCGTCGCGGCGCCGAGCCCGGCTGCGTCGTCCCAGCCCCAGAAGCCGATCACCAGCGCGGTCACCCGGGTGGTGTCGACGGCGGCCATGAACCGCTCGAACAGCCGGGGGTACGGCTCGTCGTTCCAGTCCCCCCGCACGGCCCAGGCCGCCTCGCCGGCAGGCGGCAGGGGCTCGTCCGGCTCGGTGTCGGGGGTGAACGCCACCACCGGCAGGCCGGCGAACTCGGTCAGATGCTCATCGAACGACATGCATTCCTCTTCGGTTCTGCCTTTCCGGCCGGCTCATCCGGCGCAGGCGACGTGGGCCGGACGCCCGGCAGGCGGCGGTGGAACACGCGGTCCGCCGGGTTCCGGGAGTCCCGATCACGGTGCACACCTCTCACCGTCACTCCGTGACCTGGCTGCGGAACGGGCTCAGTTCAAGGCCCCTGCCACCGCGCACCTCCAGCCGTTCCAGGCCGGGGAACGCCTCCACCAGCGGAGTGATGTCGGCATGGTCGATCCAGGAGATGTGCAGTTCCTCGTTGGTGATGTCGCCGAGGAACAGGGCGCGCAGGTTGGGGAAGCGGTCGGCGGCGGCGGTCAGCGTCCTGGCGCCGAGCCCGGTGGAATCGTCGAACCCCCAGTAGCCGACCACCAGCGCGGTCACCCGCGTGGTGTCGACGGCGGCCATGAACCGCTCGAACAGCTCGGGGAACGCATGGTCGCCCCAGTCGTACCGGACGGCCCACGCCACCTCCCCGGCGGGCGGCGGCGTCCCGTCCGCCTCACCGTCCGGGGTGAACTCCGCCACCGGCAGCCCGGCGAACTGGGTCAGATGCTCATCGAACACGAATGCCATAGAAATCCTGCCGGTCAGGCGACCTACTCGGAGACCGCGACGAACAGCCGATCGCGGCCCTGCTGCCGGGCGTCGAGGTTCACCTCGACGCCGGGAAGGGCGCCCCGCACGCGCTCCATCATCCCGTCGCTGAGGAAGTGGTGGTGCAGGTCGAGACGGCGCAGATGGGTGAGCGGCTGACCGGACAGCAGCGCCTCGGCGCCCCGGTCGGTGAGCGTCCCCAGGGCGAGGCTGAGCGACTCCAGCCGCGCCACCACCGGGGCGCCCGCCACCGCCGCCGCCGTCTCATCCGCGGTCTCGCTGTTCTCCAGCCCGAGATGACGCAGCGCCGGGAAACGCTCGCCGCTCAGGATCGGCGCCAGGTCGGCCACGGTGGCGTCACCGCCGTAGTCGGCGACGCCCAGCCACAGGTCCAGGTGTTCCAGGCCGGGCAGGTCGCTGGCGCCCACCATGCGTACCTGCTCGGCCGGCAGCCCGCCGGACTCGAACCGCAGCCGCCGCAGGGCCGTGCTGCTGACCGGCCGCGGCTCCACCACGTGGCCGCGCACCTCCAGGCAGGTCAACCCGGGGAAGCTCACGAACAGCGGGGTGATGTCCTGGCAGTAGAGCTCCCAGAGCGCGCGGTCACTCGACGCGTTCAGGGACAGGTTGCGCAGCGCGGGCAGGCGGTCGGCGGCACCGGTGAGGACCTGGATCGGGGCGGGGAGCTCGTCCACCGGCGACGTCGGCTCCCAGAACCCGACGGCCAGGCTGGTGACCTGGGCGGTGTCGACGGTGTCCAGGAACCTCTCGAAAATGCCGGGGAATTCGGCTTCGCCGTCGTCGTAGAGGTCATAGGGCACGTCCGAGGGGAACCACCACGCCGCCGCGCCCACGTCGGTCGGCCACGGCTGGTCGGGGTCGGTGAAGTCGATCAGCGGCAGGCCGGCGAACTCCTCGAAATGGCCGGTCATCACCATCGATGTCTCATCGTGCGAGCGGCCGTCACTCGGAGACGGCGACGAAGAGCCATTCGTCGCCGTCGCCGTCGTCTTCGGGTTTCTGCTGGGCGTCGAGGTTCACCTCGACGCCGGGCAGGGCCTGCCGGACGCGCTCCATCATCGCGTCGCTGAGGAAGTGGTGGTGCAGGTCGAGACGGCGCAGGTGGGTGAGCGGCTGACCGGACAGCAGCGCCTCGGCGCCCTGGTCGGTCAGCGTGCCCATGGCGAGGCTGAGCGACTCCAGCCGCGCGACGATCGGGGCGCCCGCCACCGCCGCGGCGATCTCGTCGGCGATCTCGGCGTCCTCCAGCCCGAGATGGCGCAGTGCCGGGAGGCGCTCGCCGCTCAGGATCGGCGCCAGGTCGGCCACGGTGGCGTCACCGCCGTAGTTCTCGACGCCCAGCCACAGGTCCAGGTGCTCCAGGCCGGGCAGGTCGCAGGCGCCGACCCCGCGGACGACCTCGCCGGGCAGCCCGCCGGACTCGAACCGCAGCCGCCGCAGGGCCGTGCTGCTGACCGGCCGCACCTGCAGCCCCTGGCTGCCGCGCACCTCCAGGCACTCCAGTCCGGGGAACGCCTCCAGCAGCGGGGTGATGTCCTCGCGCTCGATCCAGGAGATCTCGGACTCCTCGAACACGATGTCGCCCACGAACAGGTTGCGCAGCGCGGGCAGGCGGCCGGCGGCGTCGGCGAGCAGCCCGGGCACGTGGGCGGCGTTCTCGTCGTAGCCCGTGATCAGGTGGGACACCCGGGTGGTGTCGACGGTGTCCAGGAACTCCTGGAAGATCTCCTCGAACGGTCTTTTGTAGTCGGTCCGCACCCGCCAGGCCGTCGCGCCGGGGTCGCCGGCCGGGCGGGGGTCGTGCAGGAAGTCGGTCACCGGCAGCCCGGCGAAGTGCGACAGATGATCGCTGACGGTCATGGGGTCCCTTTCGCGCGTCGAACGGAACCTGTCCTATCAGTCGCCCCGGACATCCCACGGCGAGTTCCGGCAACCCTTATCCGACATATGGCGACGACCCCCGGTTCGGAGGCGACCGGGGGCCGTCGATTCCGTCCGCCGGCTCGTGTCCGCCGGCTCGTTCCGCCGATCAGGCGGCGGGCAGCACCGAGCCCTTGTAGGTGTCCTCGATGAACTTCTTGACCTCCGGGCCGCGCAGCAGGTCGACGAGCTTCTTGACCTGCGGGTCGCCGGCGTCCTCCGCCTTGGTGACGATGCCGTTGACGTACGGGTTGCCCTCGGCCTTCTCACTGACCAGCGCGTCCTTGGCCGGGGTGAGCTTGGCCTCCAGCGCGTAGTTGCCGTTGATGACCGAGGCGTCCACGTCGGGGAGCTGGCGCGGCAGCGCGGCGGCGTCGGTGGGCTTGAACGTGATGTTCTTGGGGTTGCCGGCGACGTCCTTCTCGGTGGCGTTCTGGCCCGCCCCCGGCTTGAGGGTGATCACGCCGTTGTCGGCCAGCAGCTTCAGCGCGCGCGCCTCGTTGGACGGGTCGCTGGGCACCGCGACGGTGGCGCCCTGCCGCAGGTCCTGCAGCTTGGTGACCTTCTTGGAGTACACGCCGAGCGGCTCGAGGTGCACCCCGGCGACGAAGGTCAGCTTCTGCCCGGTCTTCTGGTTGGACTCGTCCAGGTACGGCTTGTGCTGGAAGTAGTTGGCGTCGAGCTGGCCGTCGTTGAGCGCGGGGTTCAGCTGCTCGTAGTTGCTGAACTCGCGGATCTCCAGCTTGAGCCCGTTCTTGGCCGCCAGGTTGTCCTTGACGTACTTGAGGATCTCGGCGTGCGGCACCGAGGTGGCGCCGACGGTGAGGGTGTCGTCGGAGTTCGCGCCGCCGCCGCAGCCGGCCAGGCCCAGCAGCAGCCCGGCGGACGCGACGACGGTGGTGATCTTGCGCAGCACGAAGAGTGCCTTTCTCGTTCGGTGACAGGGGATTCGGGTGTCAGGCGATTGCGGTCGTCAGGGGAACAGGAAAGCGGGGGGTCACTTGTGGGTGAGGCGCCGGACGGCCACGTCGCCCAGCGACTGCACCACCTGCACCAGCGCGATGAGCAGCACGAGGATGGCGAGCATCATCCCGGTCTCGAAGCGCTGGTAGCCGTAGCGGATCGCCAGGTCGCCGAGGCCGCCGCCGCCGATCGCGCCCGCCATCGCCGAGTAGCCGATGAGGGCGATGACGGTGACGGTCAGGCCCGCCAGCAGCCCGGGACGGGCCTCGCGCAGCAGCACCTTCCACACGATCTGGCCGCGGGAGGCGCCCATCGCCTGGGCGGCGGCGACCACCCCCGGGTCCACCTCGCGCAGCGCGGTCTCCACCAGGCGCGCGTAGAAGGGGATGGCCGACAGCGTCAGCGGCACGATCGCCGCCTGGGTGCCGATGGACGTGCCGACCAGTGCCCGGGTGAACGGGATGATCGCCATCATCAGGATCACGAACGGCAGCGACCGGCCGATGTTGACGATCACGCCGAGCACCTTGTTGACCGTCGGGACGGGCAGCAGCCCGCCGCGCTCGGTCAGCACCAGCAGCACCCCGAGCAGCGTGCCGCCGAGCGCCGTGAACAGCGTCGACCACACGGTCATCTGCAGCGTCTCCAGGGTGCCCTGACGCAGCAGCGGAACCATTTCGTCCCAGGTCATGAGACCGGCGCCTCCTCTTCCGTGGCGGACGTGCCGCCGGGCGCGGCCGGATCGCCGGCGGCGCCGTGGACCTCGACGGCCAGGCCCGCCTCGCGCAGGTGGGCCAGCTGGGCCGCGTTGACGTCGGGCTCGCCGGGCAGCTCGATGCGCAGCCGTCCGATGCGCGTGCCGCCGATCTCCTCGACCGCCCCGCCCAGGATGTTGACGTCGATGGAGTAGGTGCGGGCCAGCGTGGACACGAACGGCCTGTCCGCGCTGTCCCCCTCGAACGTGACGTCCACGACGGTCGTGCCGTCGCGCAGCACCGGCTCGGGCAGCGGGAACAGGCCGCGGGCCAGCTCCGAGCCGGGGCGCAGCAGCAGCTCGCGTACCGGGCCGGACTCCACCACGCGGCCGTCGCGCATGATCGCCGCCGAGTCGCAGATGCGCTTGACCACGTCCATCTCGTGGGTGATCAGCAGGATGGTCAGGCCGAGCCGCCGGTTGAGGTCGCGCAGCAGCTCCAGGATCGACGCGGTCGTCTCGGGGTCGAGCGCGGAGGTGGCCTCGTCCGACAGCAGCACCTTGGGCCGTCCGGCCAGGGCGCGGGCGATGCCGACGCGCTGCTTCTGCCCGCCGGAGATCTGCGCGGGGTAGGCGCGGGCGTGCTCGGTGAGCCCGACCAGCTCCAGCAGCTCGGCCACGCGTTCGGCCCGTTCGGCGCGCGGCACGCCCATCACCTCCAGCGGGAACGCGACGTTGCCCGCCACGGTGCGGCTGGACAGCAGGCCGAAGTGCTGGTGGATCATGCCGATGCGCTGCCGGGCCCGGCGCAGCTCGCCGCCCGACAGCGCCGGCAGGTCCTGCCCGTCCACCAGCACGCGCCCCGCGTCCGGCCGTTCCAGCAGGTTGACGCAGCGCAGCAGGGTGCTCTTGCCCGCGCCGCTGCGGCCGAGCACGCCGAACACCTCGCCTTCGCGGACGGTCAGGTCGACGCCGTCGACGGCGGTCACCTCGCGCCCGCGGGTGCGGTAGACCTTGCGAAGTTTCTCGATCTGGATCAAGGGGTTTCACCCGTGCGGATCGACCGCGCGCGGGCCGGGGCGCGCGGAGCTGGACGGTGGGCAGGAAGACGCGTGAGCGGGGAGCCGACGGCGGGCTCTAGGCGCGGCCGGGCGGGTACGGCGCGTGGCTCAGCAGGTGGATCTGGAAGGTCATGTGCGCGGCTCGATGTCGTCCGGGGGTCGGCTCGCTTCGGGGCGCGAGGCTTCGGTCGGGGCCCTCAGCGGTCACACATTCGACACCGGCACGTACACCCCATCGCGCGCACGGCTCGCGGGCGGCGCGTCGGGCAGGGGCATACGGCAGTCACGGTCATCAGTAAACCGGTCCGACACTGGTGGCGCAAATCCAGTCATACCGCACAAAGGCAGTCGTGATGGGACTCACACGGCCGCACCGGCCCCCCGCGGCGGCGACACCGGGGACGGTGGCCTCCGGGTCGGAACGATCTCCCACGGCGAACAGCACAATCTCATGGTGCGAACAGGTGAAACGAGGCGTTCCGGACGTCTAGAGTGAGCTTCGACGTGGGGCCCTCCTCCGGGAGGGCCCTTTCCCTGTACCTCGTGTGATCAGAGGACCCGAAGCATGAACGAGCATGAGCTGCGCGCGGAGTTGCTGCGGCTGCTGAGCGACGGGATGCCAGAGCCCGCATCGACCGCGGTGGACGGTGAGCGCGACCTCGTGCCGCTCGCGCTCGACATGGACGGCGACGTCGCCGTCGTCTCGTTCCTGCGACATCAGAACGGCGGCACCGGTGGCTGCTTCATCGAAGGTGTCACGTTCCACAAGCGGGACGGCGAGTGGATCGAGCTCGGCGGCGGCGGGGCCTGGGCGCCCGACGAGCCGCTGGCCCGGCGTCCCGCCGCGGAGCTGGGCGGCCACCTGATCCGGTACGCCACGGGCCGTACCGTCCGCAACGCCAACCGCATGTTCCCCTGGGGCGCCAAGTGGGTCAGCGAGGCCAAGCTGCGCGCCTCCAGCGAGGTCGCGCGGATCCGGGTCGGCGCCCGGCTGCTGGACGTCCCGGCGCACGGGCACGTCGTGGTGGTCTGGACGGCGCGCCGCGACCCCGTCGTCGAGGCCCTGGACCACGACGGCGTCGTCCTGGAGTCCCTGGACCTCGGCCCCCGGCTCGTCCCCCTGGCAACGACGGCCTGACCCCCTTGCGTCCCCCGGAGGACCCGTGCTCGCCATCACCTGGGACACCGTCCGGATCTTCCTGCACGTGCTGGCCGCGACCGTGTGGGTCGGCGGGCAGCTGACCCTCACGGCGCTGCTGCCGGTGCTGCGCGGCGCGGGCGGCGACACCTCCCGGCTCGCCGCCCGCCAGTTCAACCGGGTCGCGTGGGCCGCGTTCGCCGTGCTGGTGCTGACGGGCGGGTGGAACATCGCGGCCGTGGGCGACGTGGACGGCGCGTACCGGACGACCCTCTACGTGAAGCTGGCCGTCGTGGTCGTGTCGGGCGTCGCCGCGTTCCTGCACACCAGGGCGTCCACCCCCAAGGGCCTGGCCGTGACGGGAGCGGTCAGCGGCGTGGCCGCCCTGGCCGCCCTGTTCCTGGGCGTCATGCTCGGCTGAGTCCTCCGGGGGGCACAGCCGGCCGACGTCACAGCCAGCCGAGGTCGCGTGCGGCCCGCACGGCGGCGTGCCGGTTGTCGACGCCGAGCTTGGTGACCGCGGCCGACAGGTAGTTGCGCACCGTCCCCTCCGACAGGCCGAGGGCGCGGGCGATGCGGGCGACGGGCGCGCCGTCGGCGGCGGCGCGCAGGGTGTCCAGCTCGCGCGGCGTGAGGGGGCACTCCTCGGCGGCCAGCGCGTCGGCGGCCAGTTGCGGGTCGATGTAGCGGGCGCCGCCGGCGACCTGCCGGATGACCTGCGCGAGCCGCGCGCCGGGCGCGTCCTTGCCGAGGAAGCCGCGCACGCCCGCGCTCATGGCGCGGCGCAGGTTGCCGGGCCGTCCGTGCGCGGTGACGATCACGACCTGGCAGCCGGGCAGGTCGCGGGCCAGGCGTTCGGCGGCGGCGAGCCCGTCCAGGCCCGGCATGTCCAGGTCGAGCACCGCCACGTCCGGTTTGAGGGCCAGCGCCCGTTCCACCGCCTCGTCGCCGCGGCCGACATCGGCCACGACCTCGATGCCGGGCTCGGTGTCCAGCAGCAGGACCAGCGCGTCCCTGATCAGCAGGTGGTCGTCGGCCAGCAGCACCCGGATCATGTCCGTCCCTTCCCGGCGGGTCCCCGCGCCGGGAGCAGCGGCACGGCCGCGGCCACCCGGAACGTTCCGTCGCCGACCGGCCCGGCGGTGAACTCCCCGCCCGCCGCCGCGATCCGCTCGGCCAGCCCGGCGAGCCCGCTGCCGGGCCGGTGCGGGGCGGCGCCCGGCGCGCGGCGGCCCGGCCCCGCCCCATCGTTGCTGATCTCCAGCCACATCCGGTCGTCGTCGGCCCACACCGTGATCAGGCACCAGGTCGCGGCGCTGTGCCGCAGCACGTTGGTGGCGGCCTCGCGGGCGACCCGGCCGAGCGGTTCGTGCACGTGGGCGGGCAGGCGCGGGGAGATCTCGGGACGCCGGCAGCGGATCGCGGCCGCCTGCAGCACGGCGGACATGCCGTCCAGTTCTGTGCGCAGCGACGTCGCCCGGTAGCCGCGGACGATCTCCCGCACGTCGCCGACCGCCGCACGCGCCATCGCCTGGATCTCGGTCAGTTCCTTGCGCACGCGCCCGGGGTCGCGCTCCAGATACCGTTCGGCGACCTCGGCGCGCAGTGCGACGGCCTGGAGGCTGTGGCCGAGCACGTCGTGCAGGTCCCGGGCGAAGCGCAGCCGCTCCTCCCCCACGGCGGACCGGGCCAGTTCCGCGCGCGCCCGGCGCAGTTCCTGGACGATGTGGTACATCCACACCGTCACGTAACCGGAGAAGGCCGCGACCGGGACGCCGAACAGCTCGTACAGCACCGTCAACGGGGGAAGACCGAGCAACACCCCGTACGCGGGGCTGAGCACGGTGGCGACCCCTGTCACCGCCACGGCCTGCCGTAGCGGCAGCACGACGGCGATGAGGCCCGCCGGGAACATCAGCAGGTTCCCCCAGCCGACCTCCGCGCCCATCACCGGCGGCAGCCCCCAGCACACGACGGTGAGGGCGGCAAGGCCGATCCGGTGGGCGGGCGCGGTACGGCGACGCAGGTTGAGCCACAGCAGCCGTCCGTACGTGGCGCATATGGCCGCCGTCGCGGCCACGGCCAGGGCCACGCGTCCCGGCTCGGAGCGGACGAAGATCTCGTACCAGAGGGCGGGCAGCAGCATGCCGGTCAGGGTCAGCAGGGTCAACGCCACGATGACGGCGGCGAAAGCCCCGGGGCGCCCGATCCTCGGCTGCACCTGTCTGCCTGCCTCTGCGATCAACGGGAGCAGGGTCACTCAGGGTACGCGAGGTGCCCGCCCCCGCCTCTTGGCGAAGCCGTCAAAGCTTTCGGCCGCCGATTATCACCGCGCTCACAATTTCAGCCCCCAGACAGGGCGCGTGGGCCTGCGCGAACGCTATGACCGCACCTGGGTGCGCCCAGTGGCCGCCTGAGGGCGTCCCAGGCGACCGGTGTTCGGTGTCAGGCGGCCTTGGGATGCGCTTCGTCACCGCCTGTGACCAGACGTCCTTCGTCCAGGATCCCGACACGGTCGGCGAAGCATGCCTCGTCCGGGGAACGAGTGGTCATCAGCACGGTGACCCCGTGGGCGGACAGTGCCCGCAGCACACCCCAGACGCGTTCCCTCGGTGCGTCCTGGAGGTCCGCCGTGGGCTCGTCCAGGAACAGCACATCGGAACGGGCCAGCAGAACCAGCGCCACGTCCAGCAGGCGCCGCTCCCCCGGCGTGAGCCGTTCGAACGGCACGTTCTCCAGCCCCGACAGGCCGACCAGGCGCAGCGCCTGCGTCGCGGTGAGCGGGTCCAATGTCCAGCGGCGCCAGGCGTCCACGACCTCCCCCACGGTCAGGCCCGGGAACAGGCCGCCGTCGCGCCACACCGTGCCCGCCCTCAGCGCGTCGCGCCGTTCGTACGGGTCGACCCCGCAGACCCGCACCGTCCCCCCGGTGGGACGACGCAGCCCCGCCCCCACCTCCAGCAGGGTGGTCTTGCCCGCCCCGTGACGACCCAGGAGCGCGTACATCTCGCCCCGGGCCACGGTGAACGAGACGTCCCGTACGGCGTCGCGCTCCCCGAAACGCACCCGCAGGTCGCGTACCTCGATCACGTCCATGCACCCATGCTGCCGAGCGCCGGCACAGGGCGGGCAGTCACGGACGTCAGGAAACGTCCGGGACCTTCACACGGCCACGCCATGACATTTGTCAGACCTCACGCCGACACCAGCAGATCCGGGCCGAGGTCCGCGACCCTGGTGTGGCCCGAGAGCATCAGGGTCAGGTCCAGCTCGGCCAGCAGGCAGCGCAGGACGTGCGTGACCCCCGCCTCGCCCCCGAGCGCGAGCCCGTACACGAAGGGGCGTCCCACCAGCACCGCCTTGGCGCCCAGGGCGAGCGCCTTGGCGATGTCGCCGCCGGTGCGGACGCCGCTGTCGAACAGCACCTCCGCCTGGTCGCGCACGGCCTCGACCACGGGCGGCAGCGCGTCCAGCGACGCCACCGCCCCGTCGATCTGCCGTCCGCCGTGGTTGGAGACGATCACGCCGTCCATGCCCGCGTCCACCGCGCGGCGCGCGTCGTCGGGATGCTGGATGCCCTTGAGCGCGATCGGCCCATGCCAGTGCTCGCGCAGGAACACCAGGTCGTCCCAGGTCAGCGAGGGATTGCCGAAGTTGGCCGCCCAGTGCAGGATCGCCGCGTCCCGGTTGGCCTCGGTGACCGGCCCGCCGACCGCCTTCTGGAACACCGGGTCGCTGAAGTAGTTGGCCACCCCGATGCCCCGCAGGAACGGCAGGTACGCCTGATCCAGGTCGCGGGGCCGCCACGCCAGCGCGAACGTGTCGAGCGTGACCACCAGCGCGGTGTACCCGGCGGCGGCCGCGCGCTCCAGGAAGCTGACGGCCAGCTCACGGTCCTTGGGCCAGTACAGCTGGTACCAGCGCGGCCCGTCCCCGTTCGCCTGCGCGACCTCCTCGATCGAGAACGACGAGGCCGTGCTCAGCACGTACGGCAGCCTGGTCGCCGCCGCCGCGCGCGCCGCCGCGCGCTCGCCGTCCGGATGGAAGATCGACTGGACGCCGACCGGGGCCAGCGCCACCGGCGCGGGCATCGGCGTGCCCAGCACCCGCACCGACAGGTCGCGCGCCGCCACGTCCCGCAGCATCCGCGGCACGATCCGCCACCGGTCGAACGCCTCCCGGTTGGCCCGCGCGGTCGCCTCGCTGCCCGCCGCCCCGGCCACGTACCCGAACGCCGCGGCCGACAGGCGCCGCTCGGCCAGCGCCTCCAGCCTGGTCAGGTCGGTGGGCAGCGCGGGGACGACGTCACCGAGGCCCCTCAGGTAGATCTCGTTCTGGAAGTCGGCGAGCGAACTCATGCCCGCCTCCCGCTCGCCGCCGCGCCGGGTCCTCGCCCGGCTCGCGGCGCCCGCTTCGCGGACGCCGCCGTGCCCCTGTGGCTCGCCACGCTGGCGGGCCAGGCGGCGTCACGCCCCTCCGGCTCACTCATGCGCCCTCCTCGGGCCGTCCGGACCGCGACGCCCCGCCGTCGTGGGGGCCGTCCGGTACGAATCTGTCTGTGGGACCGGCAACAATGTTCCACATGGCACGACGCGGATCCCAAGCCCCACCGCCGCCCGACTTCGAAGAGAACATCGTCGACGTCGACGTCTCCGAGGAGATGCGCGGCAGCTACCTTGAGTACGCCTACTCGGTGATCTACCAGCGGGCGCTTCCGGACGCGCGCGACGGGCTCAAGCCCGTGCAGCGCCGCATCCTGTACTCGATGAACGAGATGGGCCTGCGTCCCGACCGCGGTCACGTCAAGTGCGCCCGCGTCGTCGGCGAGGTCATGGGCAAGCTGCATCCGCACGGCGACAGCGCCATCTACGACGCCATGGTGCGCCTGGCCCAGCGCTGGGCGATGCGGATGCCGCTGGTGGACGGGCACGGCAACTTCGGCTCCCTCGGCGGCGACGACATGCCCGCCGCCATGCGGTACACCGAGGCCCGCATGTCCCGCGAGGCCATGCTGATGGTCGCCTCGATCGACGAGGGCACCGTCGACTTCCGGCCCAACTACGACGGGCAGGAGACCGAGCCGGAGGTGCTGCCCGCCGCGTTCCCGAACCTGCTGGTCAACGGGGCGTCCGGGATCGCGGTCGGAATGGCCACCAACATGGCCCCGCACAACCTCGGGGAGGTCATCGCCGCCGCCCGGCACCTGATCGACAACCCCGAGGCCGACCTGGACGCGCTGATGCGCTTCGTGCCCGGCCCCGACCTGCCCACCGGCGGCAAGATCGTCGGACTGGACGGCATCCGCGACGCCTACGCCACCGGCCGCGGCACGTTCCGCACCCGCGCGACCGCGCACATCGAGAACGTCACCCCCCGCCGCAAGGGCATCGTCGTCACCGAACTGCCGTACGCGGTCGGCCCCGAACGCGTCAAGGCCAAGATCAAGGACCTGGTCAACGCCAAGAAGCTGCAGGGCATCGCCGACCTGAAGGACCTCACCGACCGCACCACCGGGCTGCGCCTGGTCATCGAGGTCAAGAACGGCTTCCACCCGGAGGCCGTGCTGGAGGAGCTCTACCGGCTCACCCCGATGGAGGAGACCTTCGGCATCAACAACGTGGCGCTGGTGGACGGCCAGCCCCGCACCCTCGGCCTGCGCGAACTGCTGCAGGTCTACGTCGACCACCGCATCGACGTGGTGCGCCGCCGCTCGGCCCACCGCCGCGCCAAGCGCGAGGACCGGCTGCACCTGGTCGACGGCCTGCTGGTCGCGCTGCTCAACATCGACGAGGTCATCCAGGTCATCCGCGGCAGCGACGACTCCGCGCAGGCCAAGCAGCGCCTCATGCAGATCTTCGAACTGTCGGAGATCCAGTCGCAGTACATCCTCGACACGCCGCTGCGCCGCCTGACCCGCTACGACCGGCTGGAGCTGGAGAAGGAGAAGGAGCAGCTGGCCCGCGAGATCGCCGAGCTGACCGAGATCCTGGAGTCGGAGACCAAGCTGCGCGGCGTGGTCTCGGCCGAGCTGGCCGAGGTCGCCGCCGAGTACGCCACGCCCCGCCGCACCGTCCTGCTGGAGGCGTCCGGCCACACCGCCGCGGCCGCCGTGCCGCTGGAGGTCCCCGACGACCCCTGCCTGGTGCTGATGTCGTCCACCGGCCTGCTCGCCCGCACCACCACCGCCGAGCCGCTGCCCGCCGAGGGCGACCGGGCACCGCACGACGTGCTGGCGTCGGTCGTCCGCACGTCGGCGCGCGGCCAGATCGGCGCGGTCACCTCGGCCGGACGGATGATCCGCATCGAGGTCATCGACCTGCCGATGCTGCCGCCGTCGGCCACCGCGCCGTCCCTGGCCGGCGGCGCGCCCATCGACGAGTACATCGCCCTGGAGGACGACGAGAAGGTCGTCGGCCTGGGCGTCATCGCCGACTCCGGCGCCGGTCTCGCCCTGGGCACCGAGCAGGGCGTGGTCAAACGGGTCGTCCCCGACTTCCCCAACCGCGACGACTTCGAGGTGATCGGCCTGAAGGAGGGCGACCGCGTGGTGGGCGCCGTCCAGCTGACCTCCGAGGACCAGGACCTGGTCTTCATCACCACCGACGCCCAGTTGCTGCACTACAGCGCCGCCAACGTCCGTCCCCAGGGCCGCCCCGCGGGGGGAATGGCGGGCATCAAGCTCTCCGCCGGGGCACGCGTCCTGTGGTTCGGCGCCGTCGACCCGGCCCGTGAGAACCGCGTGGTGACGGTCTCCGGCTCCTCCACGGCCCTGCCCGGCACCCAGACCGGCGCGGTCAAGGTCTCCGACTACGCCGACTTCCCGGCCAAGGGCCGCGCCACCGGCGGCGTCCGCTCCCACCGCTTCCTCAAGGGCGAGGACGCCCTGATCCTGGCCTGGGCGGGCCCGGCCCCCGTACGCGCCGCGTCCTCCACGGGCAAGCCGCTGCCCCTGACAACGGAACTGGGCCGCCGCGACGGGTCCGGCGAAAAACTCGCCACGCCCATAACGGCCCTGGGCGGCCCCCTGGCCTCCGAGGCATAACACGTCTTGCGGGCGCGCCCTGGGCCCTCGCCCAGGCCGCGCCCGCATGACGCACACCCTCGACCGAGGGCACCCAAGGTGGCCAGTCGCTCAGGCCGGCGGGTGCGGGGTCACGCGGAAGCCGGGCGCTCCTGGACGACCCAGTGATTGTCGTCCGGGTCGCTGAAAAAGATCATCGTGCTCCAGGGCTTCTCGCCACGCCCCGGACGCTGCACTCCATCCTCGAAGTGCACCACGTCGCTGACCGGAGCCCCCCGTCCCGCCAGTTCCGCGTGGGCGGCCTCGACATCGCCGACCACAAGCGTCAGCCCCTTGACGCTGCCAGGCTCACCGTCGGTGACCAGATGGATCGAACACCCGGAGCCGGGCGGCGTGAGCTGCACAAGCCGTCTTCCCCCTGGGATCTCCTGGTCGATGTCCACGTTGAAGCCGACCTGCTCGCTGTAGAAGGCCTTCGCCCGGTCCACGTCCGAGACGGGCACCGGCACCACTTCAAGATTCCAGTCCACGCCAGGATCCTCCTACGCCCCAGTGACAGAACCAGGCCGCTCAACGCCCCCTCCTCAGGAGCGCACCCTGCTTCACCCCCGCCGCCCCACCGACGTCCTGACGCGACACGCCCAGCCGCACCCCCACCACTCCCTCGCGACGCCCACACCCCACGCGGATCGACCTGGAATCCCGGGCCGCCCTGGGCGGACTGCCGCCCGCGCACTGGAAACGCTCACCAGGGTCGTAGTGCTCGCGCCAGTATTCGGTGATGCCCAACACAAGATCGAAGTCCTGCGTCTCGGCCCACCCAAAACCGACACGCACCCCCTCACCTGCAAAGCCCCTGACACGTTGATCGGGGGACGGGCGCGGGAGGCGGCCAGCACAAGTGTCCCCGGGACCGGCCAGCGCACGGTGGTGTACTCCAACACCCGTTCCGGGCGGGTTCCGGCTGAATCCACGCTGTCCCGGCCACCGGGTCGACCGGCACGCCCTTGATTCACCAGTACGGGCGTCCTCGGCAGGGACCGCGGGACGCCTTGCCCCGTGGCGAGCACGCCCCGCCGCCTCACCTGCTCACTGACCAGGCGGAGTGGCCGCGCTGAACGCGTGGGCCGGAGGATACTGAGCGGTATTCGACGGATGGAGGACGACCATGACCGAGGCGCTGGTGCTGGGCGGCGGGGGTGTCGGCGGGATCGCCTGGATCACCGGGGTGCTTGCCGGGCTGGCCGACGCGGGGCAGGACGTCACCGGCGCCGGCGTGATCGTGGGTACGTCCGCGGGCTCGGCCGTCGCGGCGCAGCTGGGCAGCGGACTGAGCCTGGACGAGCTGTACGCCCGGCAGGTCGAGCCGGAGCTGCAGGCCGCCGAGATCATGGTCGACCTGGACCTGGAGAGGTTCGGCGCCGAGTTCGCCGCCACGCTGCGCGATGTCGACACCGTTGCGGAGATCCGGCGCGCGGTGGGCAGGTACGCGCTCAAGGCCGCCACCGTGCCGGAGCCGGAGCGACGGGCGGTGATCGAGTCGCGGCTGCCGTCCCACGCGTGGCCGACGCGATCGTTGAAGATCGTCGCGGTGGACGCCGAGAGCGGTGAGCCGCGGGTGTTCGACAACGCCTCGGGCGTGAACCTCGTCGACGCCGTCGCGGCGAGCTGCGCCGTACCCGGCGTGTGGCCACCCGTGACGATCGGCGGACGCCGGTACGTCGACGGCGGCGTCCGCTCCGGCGCCAACGCCGACTACGCCGCCGGTGCGTCCCGGGTCCTGGTGCTCGCGCCACTGGGCGGCGTCGAACTGGTTCCGACCGACAGGCCGCTGGACCAGACCGTCGAGGAGCTGCGTGCGAGCGGCGCCGAGGTCGCGGTCATCGAACCGGACGAGGCGTCGCGGACGGCCATCGGCCCGAACCCGCTCGCCCCGTCCACCCGCGAGCCGGCCGCCGAGGCGGGCCGCGCCCAGGGCCGCACACTCGAGATCCAATGGAGCCGCCCGCAGCAGCCGTCTCAGAAGTGATCCCATTGGTCGGCCTGCCGTGATCGCCGTTTCCGCAGACCGTGGGAGGACCCTGCCATGTGGAGAAAGCTCATCGGGCGCCTGTACGGTGACGCGGAGTTCGCCGCACCCGCGTCCGACGAGGAGATCGACGAGATCGCGCGGCGGCTGGGCCAGGCGGTGCCGGACGAACTGCGAGAACTGCTGCGGCAGACCAACGGCGTGCGGGCCGAGTACGGATCCGGACTGGTGTGGTCGGCGCAGGAGATCATCAAGGAGAACACGGAGTTTCGGGGCAGCGCCGACTTCGCCGAGCTCTACATGCCGTTCGACCAGCTGATGTTCATCGGGGACAACGGCGGTGGTGACCAGTTCGCGTACGTCCGGGGCCCTTCTGGACGACCCGACGACGTGTTCGTGTGGGATCACGAAACCGACGAACGCAAGTGGATCGCCAACTCGCTCGAGGACTACCTGCAGCGTAGGGCGGACGCGAACGGCGACGACTGGTACAAGTGAGCGAGCCGAGGAGCGGGCACAGCCATCCTTTGGTCCAAGCGATGCACGAGGTCGCCTCCCTGCGAGCGTCCAGCTTGCCGAACCTGCTCGCGCCGGACGCCCCGTTGCGTTCGAGCTGGTTGATCGCGCACCCCGCAGCATGGCGTTCACGGGCCGGAGGAGCGTTCACGACGTTGCTGAAGGGTGCCAACACGCCGGTGCCTGTTCCATCCGTACGTGTCGAACTGGGTCAGGCACGCCGCCTCCCTGTCCCCCCGCACCACACCCATGGAAACTCCCCGCACCCGCCACCCCGCCAACGCGGCGACGAGGGCAGATGCACCCTCCGAAGCTGCTGGCCAGACTCTTGATCGCCGCTAGCCCCGCGCGGCACTCACGGGGTATGCGCCTCCGCCCCGGGTCTGCGGCAGACACGCGTTCGACCGGCCTCCGACGACGCAACGGCATCTCGCCAACGAGCCCGGACGCCACGTCACACCCCCTCAAACCGAGCCGCCAAACCGAGCCACCAGGCCGAACCACCAGGCCGAGCCGCCACACCAAACCGCCAGGCCGAGCCATCACACCGGGTCGCGTCAGGTTAGGGCATCAGGCCGGACCAACAAACCGGGGCGTCAAGCCAAGCCACCTGGCCGGACCAACAAACCGGGGCGTCAGACCGGGGCCTCACCGGCCGACAGTCCGCGTTCCTTGTCGCGGCGCCGCAGGTCGCGGACGACCTCGGCGACCTTGTTGACGTCACCGGATGCGAGCTTCTCCAGGTTCGCCTTGTAACGCCGTCAGGCCGGGGCGACAGGCCGGGGCGTCAGACCGGGGTGTCAGGCCAAGGGGCGACTCGCCATTCCCAGGGGCGCGTTCGTCACGCGGGAATACCCACCGCCATCTCGGGAGTTGGATCGGCCGTTGGATCTTGAAATGGAGGTCAGTATGCGTGCGTTGGTCGTCAAGGAGCCCGGCCCACCGGAGTCCCTGCGGCTCACGGAGACGGCCACACCGTCACCGGGACCGGGCGAGCTGACCATCGACGTGGCCTACGCCGGAGTCGGCTTCGTCGACACGCTCTTTCGCTCGGGCGCCTTCGACCTCCCCACGCCCTTCACCCCGGGTATCGAGGTCACCGGCCATGTCCGCGAGATCGGCCCCGGCGTCACCGGCTTCGAGCCCGGACAGCCCGTGGGTGCCCTGCTCAACGACTTCGGGCGCGGTATGCGGGCGGGCGGCTATGCCGAGGTCGCCGTCGCTCACGCCACGATGACCACCCGCCTTCCCGGAGACGCCGACCTGGCGCGGATGGCCGCCGTCCTGATCAACGGCGTCACCGCGTGGCTCGCGCTGCACGACCTGGCGCGACTACAGGTCGGCGACGACGTGCTGGTGCTGGGCGCAAGCGGCGGTCTGGGCGGCATCACCGGCCGCCTCGCCGCCATCCACCCGGCCGGCCGCGTCATCGGCTCGTCCCGTCGCCCCTCCGACGCCCCCACGTGGACGCACTTGGTAACCGACCTGGACACCGTCCCGGACCTCACCGGCGGCCGTGGCGTCGACATCGTCATCGACCCCGTCGGCGGCGACCTGCGCACCCGGGCCTACGACCTGCTCGCCCCCTTCGGCCGCCTGGTGGTCGTCGGCAACGCCAGCGGTCAGGACCGCCCCGTCTCGGCCGACTCCGCCTGGCTGAACACCCGCCAGATCCTCGGCTTCAGCCTCGGCGGCGTCGCCCACCTCATCCCCGACCGCGTCGGCACCGCCCTCTCGGCCATCGTCGACCTCGTTCACCGCGGAGTCCTGCGCGAGCCCGCCCCGTCCGTCGTGCCGCTCGACCAGGCCACCGAAGTCCACCAAGCATTGGAGACCCGCACAGCCCCGGCCAAAACCGTCCTGGCCATCCGCTAACGGCACCTGGTTACGATCTTGGTGGCACTGACCGGTAGGTATCTGGTCAGCAAGAAGACCTCCAGGCGTAGGCGTACCGAGCAGCGGGCGCGGCGGCTGACGAGCGTCACGGAATCGTCAGCCGCATCCCACTGAGCAGGTCGATCAGCCAAGGCTCCGCCCTTCCCCTGCTGCTCGGCCACACGGACGCCTTGCGATCGACGAGCTGCTGCTCGGTTGCGCCCTCTCGGCCAGCAGCACCAGCAGGGAAATGACCACGGTGCCGACGCCGATCTGTGACAGCGCCACCCCGGGGGGCCTCCAGGACGACGAACAGTACGCCCAGGGGCAGGCCGTAGCCCGACAGCACCATGGCCTGCCATACGGGAGCGCGGGTCAGCACGACCACCCTGGCCATCACCACCGCCATCGCCGAGGTGAGGTAGCTCAGCGCGTACCCCGCCGCGCTGGGCCGCCGGCAGCGTCCCGGCACAGTGGCTGGGCTGGCGGGCGCCCGTGCCGCGGGCCCGCAACCTCACCTGATCATCGCGATGCTCGTCACCAACGCGGCCAGACACAGATCACCTCTGGTCCGCACACCCGGTGATGACCAACGGCGACACCGACGCGCGCGCAGAGAGACCGGGATGTCAGCAGGCCACACGGAAGCTCGCGGTCCCGGAGCACCAGCAACATGGGACGCGCAGCCTGCTCCACCTGTGCTGTTCCTGACCTACCTGGCGCCGTTCCTCCGCGACATGTCCGGCACCGGCCCCACCACCCTCGGCTGGGTGTTCGCCGTCTGCGGACTGGCCGGCATCGCCGAAGGCCAACTCGGCGGACGCGCCACCGACCGCTGGGGCCCCTCCACCGCCCTGCTGCTCAGCGGCGCCCTGTTCTGGGCGTCAGCCGCAGCCGTGGGGTGTGGAGGCAGGTTGAGGCGCGGACGCATGTCAGCGATGCGGCCCAGCCGATTCATCCGGTGGACTGTTCTGCTCCTTGAGCAGGTTCTTGATCTCGGTCATGCCCCACAGGACCTTGCCCATCGAGTTCTCGATCTCCGTCAGCCGCATCTCCACACCGGTCAGCCGCCCTTCGACCCGGGTGAGGCGGCCATCGACGCTGCTCAGCCGCTCCTCGACCCTGGTCAGGCGGTCCTCCACCGTGGTCAGGCGCCGGTTCATGTCGCTCTGTGTGGTGCTGAGGGCGACGAGCAGGGCGTGTTGGGCGTCGAGCCTGGCCGTGATGGTCACACCGCCGCGCTGCCTGGGCAGCCCGACATACTCTTCCAGAGCCATCAACCGGGCCTTGATCACGGCGCTCCGAAGCAGCATCGTGTTCGTCTCCTTCTCCTGACCGGGGGGCTGGGGAGGTCTCGGAGTTCAAGCCTGGCAAGTCGTCACGGTCCGCGTCAGTGAAATCACGATCTGTGGAAAACTCATCGAGGATCGAGGCCGCGCCGCAGGACGACCTCGACATCGGCGCGGTGGAAGCGCAGGCGGCCGCTGGGGGTTCGGGCTGACGGCAACAGGCCCCGCGCTGCCCAGCCGGAGACCGTCGACCTGGCGACGCGGAACATCGTGGCCACCTCCGCCGTGGTCAGCAGGTCGGGCAGATCGTCATTTCGCATCCAGGTCCTCGCAGTGCCGCACGATCGTCTCCGCCGCCTCGGTCACGTCCCCCAGCGGGAACCGCAGCATCCCGGCACACGGCGTGGTCACCGCCAGTCCGCCGTCCCGCGCCCACACGGTGATCCCGGCCCGTACTGAGAGCACCGACATGTCCCAGCCCTCTGAGCGGTGCAACGGCCCCAGGCCGCGCGCTCTAAGGACAGCCTCCAGGTGACGCGCCGCTTCTCGGCAGCCCTGCCGGATCGGGGGGAGCGCCGCCGGGCTGTCCTTCGGAGCGGGCAGCGCGAAATAGACAACCTTGCCGCAGGTGGGCGAGCGACCGAGCCGAGATCTCGTTCGGTGGACTCCCCACTCACCGCCGTGTTCACCCGTGAGGCCGTCCACCAGTTCGAGCCCACGGCCTCCCTCGGCTCCGGGTGCGGGACGGAGGGGCTGGTGAGGGACGGCCCCCTTCCATGGGGCGCTATCGAAAACCTTGGTCACGATCTGCGAGGCCTCGCCCCGCCGGTACATCCACAACTCGGGCTGCCCCAACGGCCGGCAACGGTCCCGCAGCGCGTGCACGAGAACGTTCGTCGCGAGTTCCGAGACCATAGTGGCCGCGTCTCCCACCATCTCCTCGGAGATCAGTAGCGCCCGCAGCGTCTCCCGCACCCTTCCCCGCGCCACCGCCGCGATTGTCGCGTCCTGCGGCAACGCCCACACCGCACACCCTCCAGCCACAATGAGGCCTGCACCGGGAGCCTCCGCGCCCCGCACCGTTCGTTCGGCCGTCGGACCGAGCCCGCCCAGGCTGGGGGGCATGTCGCGCTCAGAGGCACGATCTGCCATGGGGTTTGAACCTCCGCTGTCACCGATCAAGGCGTGACGGTGTCGCCTCACCGCACGGACGCCTTTTCCTTCCAAATGGGGCATAAGTCGCTGACCTCGACGAGCCCGCAACCCGCTTTTCACGTGACTCTCAGTGAATCCGTGTCACGCGACGCAAGGACAGGTGAGAATGACCGAGACCGCCCGGGGAGCCGCATCTCCAGGCGTACCGCGCCGATCAACGCGCTGATCAAGAGGAGCGGAACGATGAGCGATCAGCAGCTCCCGAAGTGGGCCGTACGGATCTGGGCCGAACGCGAAAGGCGCGGTTGGACCAAGCACGAGATGGCTAGGCAACTGATGCGAGCGGCCGACCTCTCCTACGGAAACGTCGTCAACCTCGCGCGGCAGATCTACGACTGGGAAAAGGGCAAGCACTTCCCGCGCGACTGGGCGAGGGCCTATGCCACCGCGTTCGACACCACCGTCGAGAAGCTGTTCGGGGTACCGGATCCCACACAGCGGGCCGTGGACCTCGCGGGTACCGTGGAGGACAGCGCCACCTCCGACGATTGGTACGACATGGAGCGTCGCCGCCTACTGGAACTGCTCGTGCTGAGCCTGGGAACCGGTGCCCTGGCCTCATCCGGAGAACCGATCCGTCAACTCCTCGACCTCACTCTTCTGAGCGAAGACCGCTCCACCGAGGACTGGGAACTGTCGTGCATTGATCATCTACACGCACTTCGGACCAGGCCCGCGATCCAGGTCCGGGACGGGCTCCTCATCGATCTCCTGGCACTCCAACGTCAATTGAAGAAGGCTGACACCAAGGACCAGCCCGACCTGAACCGGTCTGCCGCAGCGTTGTCCCTCATCATGGCCAACGCGCTGACGCGCATAGGCAACCACGCGGCCGCGATCCACTGGTGGCGCACAGCGAAGACCGCCGCCGACGCGTCCGGCGATCTCAATGTTCGACTTCTGATTCGCTGTAGAGAAGCAGGTTGCGCCCTCTACGGGCAACGTGACATCCCAACGGTACTCACGCTGGTTGACAAGGCGCGGGATCTCGCGCCGGGCCCGTCCTCCTTCTGGTACGCCGACCTCGCAGGCACACGGGCCAAGGCGCTCACCCTTCTCGGCCGACACGACGAGGCCAAACGAGAGCTGAACACGTTCGTCGGCTACTCCGGACACGACGGGCCTGCCACCGTCATCCCGACACTCTGGTGCCCCGACCAGGCACATTTCGCCGAGAGCTGGGTCTACTCGACGATTGGAGATGAGGCGAGGGCAGACGAAGCACGTTCCCACGTGCTCGCATACAACGGTGACTACCAGTACACCGCCAACGTGCGCCTACACGAGGCGATCTGCACCGTCGTGAACGGCGGCATCGACCAAGGCGCCCGGCAAGCCACGGCCATACTCGACGCCCTCCCAACAGCCCATCACAGCGCCATGATCACCGAGACCGGGAAGATCCTCCTGCGCATGGTGCCACTCGACCAGCAACACCGCCCCGCAGTCCAAGATCTCCGCACCGCTCTCGCCGCCACCACCCCGCACGCGGCTCCCCTGCTTTGACCAGGCTCAGAGAGTGGTTTGACATGGAGCGTCGTCGCCTGCTGAAACTGCTCGGTCTGAGCCTGGGGGCCGGCCCCCTGGTCTCATCCGGCGAACCGCTCCGGCAGCTCCTCGACCTCGCCCTTCAGAGCGAAGATCGCTCCGTCGAGGATTGGGAAGTGGCGTGTGTCAATCACATGCACGCGCTGCAAAGACAGCCCCCCGTCCAGGTCCGTGATGGTCTCCTGGTTGATCTTCTGGCGCTTCAGCGTCAACTGAAGAACACCGCCGCCAAGAACATCCCCGACCTGAGCCGAGTCGCAGCTGTGCAGTCGTTCATGATGGCGAACGCACTGACGCGCCTCGGTGACCATTCGACGGCAATCCACTGGTGGCATACGGCCAAGGCTGCCGCCGATGCGTCCGGGGACCTCCACGTACGACTCATGGTTCGCTCCGAGGAAGCAGGCTGCGGCCTCTACGGACAGCACGGCATCCCAACAGTCCTCAGGCTCCTGGACGACGCTCAGGAGCTGGGGCCGGACAAATCTTCCTTCTGGTATGCAGACCTTGCAGGCACACGGGCCAAGGCGCTCACGCTGCTCGGCCGACACGATGAGGCCCAACGAGAACTAGCCACCTTCGTGGACTACGACGGCGACGACTGGCGCGCACGCATCATCCCAATCCGCTGGAACTTCGGCCAGCAGCACTTCGCCGAAAGCTGGGTCTACGCGGGCGCGGGAGACGAAGCCAAGGCTGACGAAGCACGTGGTCGGCTGCTGGCCCACAACCCCAACTACACGCACGACGTCAACGGGCGCCTCCACGAGGCCGTCTGCACCGTGGTGAACGGCGGCATCGACCAAGGCGCCCAGCAAGCCACCGCTCTACTCGGCAGCCTGCCATCGACACATCGCAGCGCGATGATCAGCGAAGTCGGGAGGATGGTCCTCCGCATGGTGCCACTCGACCAACGCGACCGCCCCGCAGTCCAAGACCTCCGCGCCACACTCGCCGCCACTGCGCCGCACGCGACGCTCTCCCAACTCTGATCGCAAGGCTCGGACGCCCGACGCCAGGACCCCATCCGCACCGGAGCAGGCGCATCAGTTCCCTCACTGACCGCGCCCCAGCTTTCCCGCGCGGCCGCGGCCGTTGATCATCCGCATGAGCGAACCCCTCCCCGTCACGGCTGATGGCCGGCGCATAGGCCTACCAGCGTCGGCTCCCGCTGCCAGACGTCGGAACCTCTCAGTCTCCTTATCTCCGCGTGAGCTCACGTCAGGCGCGCCTCAAACGTTCAGAGGCCAGGAGATGCTCCTGTGTCTCCGTATCCTGTTCACGACCGCCCCATAGACGTGACGTTTCAGGTCAGCCATACCGGATTTGCGGACGGCCTTATTTCCCGCCGAAGGTCGCTTCCATGGGGGTCACTTCCTTGGGGGTGCGGCGGAGGGCGTCCTCGACCGACGCGATCAAGTTGCGCATGGCGGATCGCAGTCGTCTGCGCTGGTCGATCAGTTCGCGCTCGAAGGCGGCAGCCGCTCCGCCCTTGCCGCTGACCCACACATGACGGCTCGCCATCCGCTTGATCGGCTTGTCGAGTGCGCGTTCCACCACGTCGGCGTCACGCCGCAACTTGCGCAGAAGTTCCTCCAGCTCCCGATACTTCGGATTCGGGACCATACCCGGAGCCATGATCTTCCTCCTGCACGGTGGCGGAGACCAGCAAACAACGGCATTCTAAGGGCGGAAGGTGCTGTGGCGCATAGCATAGGATACGGAGGAGCGGCATGCTCAGACGTTGGCACCACGTCACCGGCCTGGTACTGACAGCCGCACTCGTCACATCCTCCTGCGGCGACAAGGAACCCGAGGGTCCCACCGTCATCGAGGCCGAGCAAACCCTCAAAGCCCACATCAACAAGCTTGTCGGTACGGGTGTGGGCAACGTCCGTCACGTGAAGGTGATCGATCCCGGTGGTCGCAACATACCCTGCGGCAAAGATAAGGCCAAGCGCACCTACGCCGTAAGCGGCGACAAGAACGATCCCAAAAAAGATGATCTGAGTTTCAACTCCACGGATCTAGCGAATCACATGTTCGCAAATCTGATCGCCAATGTAGGCGAATATGACGTTGTAGATCCAGACAGAGATGGCGCGATCACCAAAACCCGCAACAGCGCGACTCATACGAACATCACTATAAGGGCACACGGAGAGCGTGTTGTGGAAATCTACGGCTCGACCGACTGTCTCCCAAGCGGTTAGTCAGACGCAGCTCCTTGTTTCTTCTCCGCTTCGTCGCGATCCTTCTCCCAACTAGCCGCGTGATCAGTGGCCTTCTTCATCATTCCACCGAAATCTCCGGTCGCATTCTCGGCGACCTGACCGAAGGCAGTCTCACTGTCGCCGCCAAGGCCGTTGGCCCGGAGCCAGGCGGTGTAGTTGTCCAGGAGCCGGAGGTCGCTCTTGATCTCCTTCCATGGGAGTAGGCGGCCGTTCTCGTTGTTGTAGAACAGGTAGCCGGGGTTCGGGTGGTCGGCCTGCCACTGGGTGACCTTCATCGGGTAGCCGCCCTCGATCAGGCGTTGGACCATGGCGTATTGGAGACCGAGGGACATCTGGAGTTCCTTGTTCTCCAGGCGTTTCAACCGGGTCTTCTTGTCTGCGGCCGCCATGGACGCGTCCGCTCCCCGACCGGCGAGTTTGGTGAGGGCTTCCCAGACGATCTCATCGGCCACGGAGGCCGAGGGGATGAAGAACGAACCGACGTCGACGCTGGTATCCATCATCATGCGCAGGTGTTCGCGCCTCTTGGCATCCTGCTCGTCGAGATCGCCTTGGACCGTCCGCTGAGCCTGCGACTGGAGACCCGCCACGTAACCGAGGGCCTGCATAACGCGTTCGAACCCGGGCGCGTCATGGCGGATCCGCCCCTTGGCCTTTGCGGTCTCGATGCGCAGGCCCTCGGCGCCCAGCCTGCGGGTGAGGGCGCCCATGCCCTGCTCGAAGGGCCTCATGTGCTCTGGGGAATCAGCGAAGGTCTTGATGAAGGCGTACGTGTCCTGAGGGCTGAGGCTGAACATCGGTTTCAGCCCGGGCGTATACGTCTTCACCTTTCCGAAGGCGGTGTCCTGGTTTCGGTCGGCCATGTTGGCACCCTCGGCGATCTCGATGGCGTACGAGCCGGCGATCTGTGACATGCGGATCTGCAGGCCGTTGGGCACCTTGTCCTGGAGCGTGGTCATCACGGTGAACGCGAAGCGTCCGGCCTCCGGAGAGTGGGCGCCGTCCTTCTCGTCGTACACGCCGGATCCCGCCGCGAGTGCCAGGCCGAACTGCTCGAAGGCCTGGGAATCGAAAACCGAAAGCCGGGTGAACGTGGAGATGACATGTCCGAGATTCGGCTCGGGCTTGGAGGGCAGCAGGTACGGCCGCTCCTGTGGCGGCTTGTCGGACTGGCGCGGGTGGGCCTCGGCCGTGCCCTGAAAGGCGAGGCGGGCGGCGGCGGGGTTGTTGCTCAGTGCCCGTAGCATTTCCCGGATGGTCTCCCAGTCGGTGCCGGTGAGGTCGCTCCGGGCCGCGAGCCCCGAGGACAACTGGCGGTAAGCGGGGTCGAGCGCGTGGAGCCGGGCGAGGGAGGCCAGCCATTCGGGCGGGAAGGTGCCGTAGGCTGCCAGGGAGGCAACACCTTTCCTCTCTTCCGGAGAGAGCTTGGGATCGAACATCGCCTTGGCGACGGTGTTGAATCCCGGGACGTCCATACCACCGGAGACGGCACTGCCGAACGCCTGGCTGGTCTCCTGTAGTTGACGGGTCGTGTGTTCTTTCCGGCCGTGTTCCTTGATGAGTGAGGGAAGGCGTCGGGTCAGTTCCGGCCCGAGGGCGGCGAAGAAGGCGGCGGCGTAGTCGGCGTCGAAACGGTGCATGCCGAGTTCGTTGAGAGCGTCGTGGTAGGCACCGTCGCCCGGTCGGATTCCCTTGAAGCGGGCGGCGAGGGCGGCGCCCTGGCGGCGGGCGTCGGCCGGGGAGAGGATGAGCGACTCGTCGATCGAGGCGAAGCCCCGTTCGGAACTGTCGTCCAGCGCGACGGCGAGATCCTTACGGCGGGTGAGCATGGGCAGCTGCTCGTCGATCCACGCGCACACGCGGTCGACGCTCGAGAGTGGGGAGACGTCCACGCCCAGCGCGGGCAGCCGGGACCGGTAGGACGCCAGCGCGCCCGTGATGTCGGCGCGGCCGCGCCGGAACTCTTTGATCATGTCCGTCATCAGGTCAGGGTCGATGCCGCTGAATCCTGGTGGAAAGGGAGTGCCCATTGAGCCCGCCGTTCGTCCCCGTCGCGTGGTCCCCGTCGCGCGAATGCCGTGCTCCCCCCGCGTCACAGATAGCGCACACGGGGACAGAGCGTCAACCGAGCGCGAAAACGCTGGAGCGCTACGGCTCGTTCAACGAAGGAATAAATCAGACATCAGCCGGTGGCTTGGCCAGCCGTTTCCGGGGCGCCGGGGCGGCGGGGCAAGGGTTCCGGTCCTCGTTCGGTGTCGGTGATGCCCGGTGCGCCCCCACTTTGGACAGGTCCAGAACGGCATCAAAACGTTGATCAAGGCATATCGGATCTTGAGTGCCATCAAGGGTGCCGGGCGTGATGGGCACGGGCGGCGGGTCAGAATGGGGGCATGGCGATCGCATCCTTCATGGTTCCCCTGGGCACGCCCGCACCCGACTTCGCGCTTCCGTCGATCGAGGGCGGCACGGTCTCGCTCGCGGACTTCGCGGGCGGCTCCGCGTTGCTGGTGGTGTTCCTGTCGAACCACTGCCTCTACGTGCGCCGGATCGAGGACGGCATCGGCGCGGTGACGGCCGAGTACCGCGACAAGGGGTTGGCCGCCGTGGCGATCTGCAGCAACGACGTCGACAGGTATCCCGACGATGGCGCCGACCACCTGCGTGAGCAGTCCAAGCGCGCCGGGTTCACCTTCCCCTATCTGGTCGACGAGTCGCAGGACGTCGCCAAGGCGTACCGGGCCGCCTGCACGCCCGACTTCTTCCTTTACAACGCCGACCGGCGGCTGGCGTACCGGGGTGAGTTCGACGCCGCCCGTCCCAAGAACGACGCGCCCGTGGACGGGGCGTCCCTGCGCGCGGCGATCGACCGCGTCCTGGCAGGCGAGGCCGTGCCCGAGCCGCACACGCCCAGCCTGGGCTGCGGCATCAAGTGGAAGCCGGGCAACGAGCCCGTGTAAGCCATGACGCGCTCGCTGGGGGGCTGGGCACAAGGCGAGCGACCTCCCGGCATCGGCGGGCCCTCCCCCGATGTCGCGGCGAACGTTGCCGTCCGGACAGGGGCAGCCCCTCCCGTCCCAAACCCCGATACGGCGATGGGGCCGATCCGTGACCGGGTGTCCGCCGCGTGTCGGTGCGACCCGCTGCTCACTGGCCGCCCGGCCCGCGACCTGCGTGGGGATCGCCGTGGCGGCACCACATGTCCGCCGAGTGCACGCCGCCACGGGTGCCCGCGTCGGCGTCGCCGTGGGCAAGGGACGGCACACAGCTTCCCCTTTGCCCACATGCCGCCGTGCGGGGAGTGCATGGGCGGCTTGTGGGCTTGATTGGTGACGTCGGCAGGGTGGGTTCGCCTGCTCTGGTCTTGGGGTGTGCGCAGTTGCCGCTACCCAGGAGGCTGGGTGGCGGCGCTGTGCGTGCCGAGCATGCCGGTGAGCACGGCGATCAGTTGCTGCCGGAAGACCGCGACGTCGCTGGTGGGCCGGTCGGCCAGGTAGCGGTGCACGAGGGACTCGGTGGTGGCGACCAGGAACCAGGCGGTCAGGCGCGGGTCCGGTGCGTCGACGGCGGGGTCCTCGCGCAGTAGGTCGGCGACGAGATCGACCATGGTGTTCTGGAGGGCGCGCAGGTCGGCCAGCAGGGCTGGCGGGCGGGGTGACTCCTCGAACAGCACCTGGTGCAGGCGCGGGTCACCGGAGTGGGCGTGCAGTGCCGCGTCGACCAGGACCGTGATGCGTTCGGGCCAGGTGGCGGGCAGGCCGCGTTCGATGGCGGCGGTGAGGGCCTGGCGGCCTTCGGCGAGGTGCCGCTGGGCGAGTTGCACCAGGATGGCGTCCTTGTTGGGGAAGTACTGGTACAGCGATCCGATCGACAGGCCGGCGGCCTCGGCGATGCGGTTGGTGGTCCCCGCGGCGTAGCCGTGCTCGACGAAAACGTGAGCAGCCGCCCGCAGGATCTGCTCGCGGGTGGCGGCAGACCGCTGCTGACGTGGGGTTTTACGGGGCCGGAGCGGCTTTGGGATACCGGGCATCGCGGGGCCTAACGCGAGTAGAAAAGCGAGTAATTGCTCACTATTGTCGCGGTCGTCGAGCAAGCGGCGCAAGGAGCGAGCATGTCCGTCGACTATCTGCAGTTCTTTCCCCAGTGGGCACGGACGGAGGACGGCCCGCGGGCCACCTCACAGTGGTGGCCGTGGCGCAGGATGCAGGTGCATCTGGAGCGCGTGACCGTCCCGGACGCGCCGGTGAAGCTGGTGATCCTGCATGGGGCCGGCGGGTACGGGCGGATGCTGCTGCCGTATGCGCGGCTCATGGGGCCGGTGGAGGTGGTGGCGCCGGACATGCCGGGGTACGGGCAGACGCGCTGCGACGGGCAGCCGGTGGACTATGCGACATGGGTGGACCTGGCCGCGGATCTGATCAGGGCGGAACGCACCCGTGACGAGCGGCCGGTGCTGGTGCTGGGCGCCAGCGTGGGCGGGTTGCTCGCCTACAGTGCGGTGGCTCGGGCCGGCGCCGACGGGCTCGCCGTGACGTGCCTGCTGGATGTGCGGCGGGCGGAGACGCGGGCGGCCGGCGCGCGGTTCGGGCCGATGGGCAGGGTGGCGGGGCCGGTGATGAACGCGCTGCGCGTGCTCGACGGGGTGCGGGTTCCGATCCGCTGGATGGCCCGGATGTCGGCGATGTCGAACCAGCCGGAGTTGAACGCGGCGGTGGCGGGTGACCGGCTGGGCGGCGGCGGGCGGGTCTCGTGGCGGTTCCTGCGCACCTACCTGACCTCGGCGCCGGAGGTGGAGCCCGAGGACTTCACCGCCTGCCCGGTGCTGATGGTCCACCCGGCCGAGGACCGCTGGACGCCCGTCGAGTTGAGCATGCCGTTCTTCGAACGACTCGGCGTGGACAAGCGCCTGGTCATGCTGGAGGGCTGCGGCCACATGCCGGTCGAGGAGCCGGGCCTGGGCCAGATGGCCCGCGCCCTGCGGGAGTTCGCCGCCGAAACAGAACGCCGATCCGGCGGTGCGTCGTGGTGACGAGACGGCAGGTCCGATCGGACGTCGTTCCAGGGCGCCGCCCGGCTGCTGCGCGGGGCGGATCGCATGAGTTAATCTACCAAGCGATTGTTAGGTAACCCGACAGGGGCGAGCCAGGATGGATCTTGAGTTCGGTGCGGCCGACGAGGCGTTCCGGGACGAGGTACGGGCGTGGCTGCGCGCGCACGTTCCCCCGCAGCCGCTGCCGTCGCTGGAGACCGAGGAGGGCTTCGCGGCGCACCGGGAGTGGGAGCGGGAGCTGGGCGCCGCCCGGCTGTCGGTGGTGTCGTGGCCCGAGGAGTACGGCGGGCGGGGCGCGTCGACGCTGCGATGGCTGATCTTCGAGGAGGAGTACTACGCGGCCGGCGCCCCGGGACGCGTCAGCCAGAACGGCATCAACCTGCTCGCCCCCACACTCTTCGAGCACGGCACGCCCGAGCAGCTCGCGACCGTCCTGCCGCCCATGGCGCGCGGTGAGGTGATCTGGGCGCAGGCGTGGTCGGAGCCGGGCGCGGGAAGCGACCTGGCGTCCCTGCGCGCCACGGCGCGGCGGGTCGACGGCGGGTGGCGGCTGAACGGGCAGAAGACGTGGAGTTCGCGGGCGGCGTTCGCCGACCGGGGGTTCGGCCTGTTCCGTTCCGATCCCGACGCCGGACGCCATCGCGGGCTGACGTACCTGATGTTCCCGCTGGACGCCGACGGCGTGACCGTGCGTCCCATCGGGCGGCTGGACGGCAAGCCCGCGTTCGCCGAGCTGTTCCTGGACGACGTGTTCGTCCCCGACGAGGACGTGATCGGCGCGCCCGGCGACGGCTGGCGGGTGGCGATGAGCACCGCGGGCAACGAACGCGGCCTCACCCTGCGCTCCCCCGGGCGTTTCACCGCCGCGGCCGAGCGGCTCGTCGCGCTGTGGCGTGAGCGGGCCGACCCGTCCGACACGGCGATGCGCGACCGGGTGGCGGACGCGTGGATCAAGGCCCGCGCGTACCGGTTGAAGGGCTTCGAGACGGTCTCGCGGACCGACGACATCGGCGCCGAGTCCAGCATCAACAAGATCTTCTGGTCGGAGTTCGACGTGGCGCTGCACGAGACCGCGCTCGACCTGCTGGGCGCCGACGGCGAGCTCGCCGGGGACTGGCTCGAGGGCTACGTGTTCTCCCTGGCCGGGCCGATCTACGCGGGCACCAACGAGATCCAGCGCGACGTCGTCGCCGAGCGGGTGCTCGGCCTGCCGAGGGGGACGCGGTGAAGTTCGTCCTGGACGCCGAGCAGCGGCTGTTCGGCGAGACCCTGCACAAGCTGCTCGCCGAGGCCGACACCCCGTCCGCGATCCGCGCGTGGGGCGCCGGCGACTCCGTGCCCGGGCGTGCGCTGTGGCGGTCGGTGGCCGAGACGGGGGTCTTCGCGCTGGCGGTGCCCGAGGCGTACGACGGGGCCGGGGTGCTGCCGGTGGAGCTGGTCACGGCGGCGTACGAGCTGGGACGTCACGCGGTTCCCGGGCCGTTCGTCGAGACGCTCGCCGCGGCGGTGCTGATCGACGGCCTCGGCGACGGCGAACCGGCCGCGCGGTGGCTGCCGCGCGTCGCGGCCGGGGAGGCGATGATCTCCCTGGCCCGGCCGTACGCGCTGGACGCCGACGTCGCCGATCTCGTGGTGACCGTCGCCGACGACGCGCCGCCGCGGACCGCCCGTCCCGCGACGAGGCGTCCGGGCATCGACCCGGCGCGGCGGTTGTTCGAGGTCGTCCTGGACGCGCCCCTCGGCGCCGGGACGGACGCCACCGCCCGAGCCGTCGACCTCGCCACTCTGCTGTGCGCGTCCCAGCAGCTGGGCGTCGGACGCGCCCTGCTGGACGTGTCGGTGAAGTACGCCAGGACGCGACGGCAGTTCGGCCGCGCCATCGGTGAGTTCCAGGCGGTCAAGCACCATCTTGCGGACGCGCTCGTCGGACTGGAGTTCGCCCGCCCGCTCGTCCACGGCGCCGCGCTGTCCTACGGGACGGAGGACTTTCCCCGTGACGTCTCGGCGGCCAAGGTCGCGGCGGCAGAGGCGTCCTATGCCACCGCGAAAATCGCCCTGCAGGTGCACGGCGCGATCGGCTACACCGACGAGTACGCGCCGTCGCTGTGGATTCGCAAGGCCCGAGCCCTCTATGCGGCGTGGGGTGCGCCGGCCGACCACCGTGCCCGCGTCATGAGGTCTCTTCGACGTCCGGCGACGGATGAGGGCCTGCCAGGCCGTTCAGCATGAGGGAGGTGAGGGCGTCGACGATCTGGTCGCCGGTGAGGTCGGGGGCGTCCTCTCCGGCGGTGAGCAGGGCGTATCCGAGCGTCGAGAGCATCGCGCCCATGGCGGCGGCGATCAGCGTGGGGTCGCCGGGAAGCTCGTGCCCCTGCTCCCGCAGATAGTCCAGGTGCTCGCGGATGACGGCCGTCTCGCCGGCCAGGGTGCGCCAGGCCCGGCCTGACGCGGGCGGTGCGGCGATCATCGCCTGGAACTGCGCGGCCACCACCGGAAGGTGCTCGTGGAGCATTTTCCAGGAGACCTCGATGTGCGCGCGCAGTTGCGCGGGATCGGTCAGGTCGTGCTCGCGGGGATGCCCCTTGGACTCCATTTCGACGTCGGCGTCCAGGTCCATGTCGCGCAGCAGCGCGGAGAGCAGATCCTCCTTGCTCGTGAAGTGGTCGTAGAAGGAGCCGGTGGCCCGGCCCGCCGCACGGGTGATATCGGTGATCTTGGTGTCGAGATAGCCCCGTTCGACGAACAGCCTGCGGGCGGCGTCCTTCAGCGCCCGTTCCGTCTCGGCCGCCTTCTGCTTGCGAACCCCCAACGCGCCACCTCTCCGTCACCGCCCGGCCAACCGCCGCCCCAGCATATTGACCCTCGGCCGGCGCGCGCCGTAGCCGTTACTGGACGGCCTGTCAATACTTGTCCTGGAGTAAGTAGATCGTTACGTTACCGGCGGGAAACCTGCGCCTGGAGGTCGCCACCGATGCGCCGCGTCACCCGCTGGACCGCACCCCTCGCCATCGCCGCGCTCTCGCTCGGCACCGCCGCCCCCGTCCACGCCGCACCGTCCGTGCAGACCACACTCGCCGCGCGCACGACCACCGCGTCGCCCACGGCATGGGCGCCCAGCGGCTGGACGCCCCGTCCCGCCGCCTACCAGGTGACGACTGAGAAGGACGTCACGCTGACCATGAGCGACGGTGTCCGGCTGGTCGCCGACGTCCGCCGCCCCGCCCGCGACGGCCGTCCCGCGCCCGGCCGCTTCCCCGTGATCGTCACCATGACGCCGTACAACAAGACGCTGCCCGGCGCGAACATGGCCAGCGACCGGCTCGTCCAGCGCGGCTACGTGCAGGTGATCGTGGACGTGCGCGGCACCGGCGGCTCACACGGCAAATGGGAGGCGTTCAGCGCCCGCGAGCAGCGCGACGGCGCCGAGGTCGTCGAATGGGCCGCGTCCCGCGAACGCCCCTGGAGCGACGGCCGGGTGGGCATGGTCGGGGCCTCCTACGGCGGAATCAACCAGCTGTTCACCGCCGCCCAGCGGCCCAAGGGGCTGAAGGCGCTGTTCCCCGTGGTGCCGATGGGCGACGCGTACCGCGACGTGATCGGCACCGGCGGACAGCTCGGCCTCGGCTTCGTGCCGATGTGGCTCGCCGCCGTCACCCTGACCAGCGTGCTGCCGCCCACCTACTCGGGCGCCGACCCCGCACGGGCCGCCGAGGTGCTGCGCGAGCACTTCGGCAACATCGGCGACTTCCAGATCGCCATGCTCCTCGAAGCGCTCACCGGCGGCGAGAGGGCGTTCGACGGCCCGTTCTACCGGACGCGCTCGCCGCTGGAGGTCGTCGACAAGGTGAACGTGCCGACGTTCGTCGTCGGCGGCGAGTTCGACATCTTCCAGCGCAGCGAGCCGATGCTGTACCAGCGGCTGGCGCGCCGCGTCCCCGCCAGGTTCGTCTACGGGCCGTGGTACCACATCGACGGCGCCTCGCCCGCGCTCGGCGTCACCATCCCCGGCACCCCCGTACCGCCCGGCCCGTCGCTGCAGGACCTCATGCTCCGCTGGTTCGACCGCTACGTACGCGAGATTCCCGACCCCGGCCTCGACAAGGACGTGCCGCCGGTCACCTACTTCGAGAACGGCTCGGGACGCTGGGTGAAGACCGCCCAGTGGCCGCCCGCCGGAACCCGCTACCAGGCGTTCCGGCTCTCCGGACGGGCCGTTCCAGGACGCCCCGGCAGCCTGACCACCGGTCAGGGCACCGGCGGACCCGACCACGTCCCGTGGAACCCGTTCGCCGGGTTGTGCAGCCGATCCACGATCCAGTGGGCGGGCGCGGGGTTCCTGAAGTACCTCGGCCTGTCCTGCGAGCACGACAACAGCCAGAACGACGATCTCGGCGTCGCCTACGACCTGCCCGTCCGCGCGCCGCTGCGGCTCACCGGGCCGATCAACGCGCACCTGGTCGTGTCCAGCGCCGCCCGCGACGGCCAGCTCACCGTGCGGGTCGAGGACGTCGCCCCGGACGGGAAGGCCACCCAGCTCACCAGCGGCTGGCAGGTGCTGTCCCTGCGGGCGCTGGACGACGCCAGGACCGTCCGGCGCGACGGCATGATCGTCCAGCCGTACCACCCGTACACCAAGGCGTCGGCCAAGGCCATGCCCAGGCACACGCCGGTCGCGGTCGACGTTGAGGTCTTCCCGATCGCCGCCGAGATCAAGCCCGGCCACCGCCTGCGCGTGTCGATCCAGACCGCCGACTTCCCGCACCTGTTCCCGCCGCTCCCCCAGCTCGGCGACTCGATCGGCAAGGGCCTCAAGATCTGGCACGACCCGTCCCATCCGTCGTGGGTGGCCCTGCCCGTGTCCCCCTGAGCCGCGCCGCCGGTCATGTGCCTTGGTCGGCGCCGGCCTCGACCTGCCGCCCGGTGCCACGACGGCGCCTCGCCAGCAGCCGGTTGAGCACCCACACCCCCTTGCCGATCCCCAGCAGCATGGCGGCGCGCAGGTAGACCTCGCCGTCCCGGCCGGTGACCGGCAGGGCCAGGAACAGGCAGCTGGCCGCGCCGAGCACCGGCATCCAGGTCGGCGCGCGGAAGTGGTCGTGCTCGACCCGCTCCCGCCGCAGCACCAGCACGCACACGTTGACCAGCGCGAACACCACGAGAAGCAGCAGCACGGTGGTGTCGGCCAGCCCGCCCACGTCACCCGTGCTCACCAGCACCGCCGCGACGCCCACCGTGAAGAGGATCGCCACCCACGGGGTCGCCCGGGTCGGATGCACCATCCCGAACACGCGCGGCACGACGCCCTGCCGCGCCATCCCGTACACCAGCCGGGACGCCATGATCATGTTGATCAGCGCGGTGTTGCCGACGGCCAGCAGCGCGATCAGCGCGAACAGCTTGGGCGGGAAGCTCAGCCCGGCCGCGTCGACCACCTCCAGCAGCGGCCCGGTCGACGCCTCCAGCGTGCGCGCGTCCACCAGCATGGTCGCGGTGAACGCCACCGCCGTGTAGATCACCACGGTGACCGCCAGCCCGCCGAACAGCGCCATCGGGAAGTCGCGACGCGGCTCGCGTGCCTCCTCCGCCAGGTTGACCGAGTCCTCGAAGCCCAGCAGCGCGTAGAACGCCAGGGCCGTCCCACCGAGCACGCCCATGAACGCGCCGCCCGCCGGATGGAACTCCAGCGCCCGTGCCGGGTCGCCGTCCCCGGCCAGCAGCGCCACGACGCCGATCGCCATGATCACGACCAGCCCGAACGCCTCGATCAGCGTGAGCACCACGTTGACCTTGATGGACTCGGAGATCCCCGCCAGATTGACCAGCGTCACCAGCGCCAGGAAGCCCAGCGCGCCCACCAGCGTCGGCAGCGACACGAACTCGGCCAGGTACTCCCCGCCGAACGCCCGCGCCGCCGTGCTCGCCGACGTGATACCGCTCATCAGCACCGCGAACCCCACGATGAACGTCACGAACGGCACCCCGAACGCCTTGTGCGCGTACAGCGCCGCCCCTGCCGCCTGCGGATACTTGCCGACCAGCTCGGCGTAGGCGGTCGCGGTCAGCGCGGCCAGCACGAACGCCACCAGGAACGGCAACCACACCGCCCCGCCGACCTCACCCGCGACCTGCCCGACCAGCGCGTAGATCCCCGCGCCGAGGATGTCCCCCACCACGAACAGCAGCAGCACCTTGCGCCCGATGACGCGCCGCAGCCCGCCGTCCACCACCCGCGCATCGACCGTAGCCTCCGCCATGAACACTCCTCACCGTGCCACTCCCGCCCCTCCAGTACCCCCGGATCGCCCACTTATCGCCGATCAGGTCGCGGCCGTGAACGGGGACGCTGCCGGGACACAAGCAGGCCGAACTAAAGGAACGTCAGACCGCGCCTACCCAACGCCAGGACGAAAGGCACGGAACCCGCCTCGCTCAACGGCCGCCCTGACCAAAGCCAGCACGCCCATCCGCCTGCAAAGCGACCACCAACGCGACACGCCCCTACCACCCCCACCCAGCCCCAAACACCGGCGATTTCGACTCTCCCTTGACGCGGGGCGCAAGCCGCGGCCCCCTGCGCGCCGCAGAGCGTGTGCATGCGCACTGACTCACCGCCGCCGACTCGCCACCTGATGCACGGCACACGGCAAGCATGGCGGGCGAGCGTGCGCCACGCCGCGGCCGCGCGACATGCACACGCGCGGCACGAACCGCAGGCGCAGCAAGCACCACATCAAGCGCAACACATCACACGGACGGCACGCACGGCACGCGGAGCATGCATGGCAGGCGAGCATGACGTGTTGTCGGCACCAAGACACGTGCGGGCATACACCCGTGGCACGCAAGCCTCACGGCGCACAAGACACACACTGGACGGTCAGCACAGCCGAACGGTCGACACGCGACGAGCCCGCCGCCACACGTTCCCGTCACCGCGACACCCCGCCCCGCCCCTCACGCCGCCGCTTGGGGCAGGTCATCACCGACAGGTGGCGGTTTAAGGACGTCCTGGACGCCCTGGGCCTGTGGCCGGTCCGCCGGTGCTGGTGCTGGACGAGCCGGCCGAGGCGTTGGACACCATCACCGCCGACGCGGTCGCCCGGGAGCTGCATCGAACGTGTGCACGCACCATTCCATCGGCACGTGCCGGAATCGGCGAGACGCACCGAACCGGCGACACACGCCGGGCAGGCGGCACGCACCGGACCAGCGGCGCACCGGGCCGGCGGTGCCGCCGAGCGGGTGGGGTGGGTTGGTGTGGTTTGGGTCAGACGTCGATGCGTTCGGTGTCCAGTTCGGAGGCGCCGGCGGCGATGAACTCGCGGCGGGGGGCCACGTCGCTGCCCATGAGGAGGTCGAAGATGCGGGCGGCCTCTTCGGCGTCCTCGATGCGGATGCGGCGCAGGATGCGGTGGCGCGGGTCCATGGTGGTCTCGGCCAGCTGGTCGGCGTCCATCTCGCCGAGGCCCTTGTAGCGCTGGACGGGCTCCTTCCAGCGCTGGCCCTTGCGCTCGAACTCCACCAGCTTCTTGCGCAGCTCGGCGTCGCTGTAGCAGTAGACGTACTTGTCCTGGTTCTTCTTCGGCTTCAGCAGCTCGATGCGGTGCAGCGGCGGCACGGCGGTGAAGACGCGGCCCGCCTCCAGCATGGGGCGCATGTAGCGGTAGAGCAGGGTGAGCAGCAGGCAGCGGATGTGCGAACCGTCGACGTCGGCGTCGGCCATCAGGATGATGCGGCCGTAGCGGGCGGAGTCCAGGTCGAACGAACGGCCCGAGCCCGCGCCGACCACCTGGATGATCGCGGCGCACTCGGCGTTCTTGAGCATGTCGGCGACGGACGCCTTCTGCACGTTGAGGATCTTGCCGCGGATCGGCAGCAGCGCCTGGAACTCGGAGTTGCGGGCGAGCTTGGCGGTGCCGAGGGCCGAGTCGCCCTCGACGATGAACAGCTCGCTGCGGTCGTCGGCGGTGCGGCAGTCGACCAGCTTGGCGGGCAGCGCCGAGTTCTCCAGGGCGGTCTTGCGGCGCTGGTTGTCGCGCTGGGTGCGGGCGGCGATGCGGGTCTTGGCCGCGCCGACCACCTTCTCCAGCACCATGCGCAGCTGCTGCTTCTGCCCGCGCGACGGGTTGTCGAAGATCGCCTTGAGCTCGCGGGTGACGACCTGCTGGACGATCCGGGTCGCCGCCGAGGTGCCGAGGACCTCCTTGGTCTGCCCCTCGAACTGCGGCTCGGGCAGCCGGACGGTGACCACGGCGGTCAGGCCCTCGAGGACGTCGTCCTTGATCACGTCCTCGTCGCTGTTCTTCAGCAGCCGGGTGGCGCGCAGCTGGTCGTTGATGACCTTGACCAGCGCCCGGTCGAAGCCCTTGACGTGGGTGCCGTGCTTGGGCGTGGCGATCACGTTGACGAACGACTTGCAGACGGTGTCGTAGCCGGTGCCCCAGCGCAGCGCCACGTCGACCTCCAGGTCGCGTTCGACGTCCTGCGGGATGAGGTGGCCCTGGTCGTCCAGCACCGGGACGGTCTCGGTGAAGTGGCCCCGGCCCTGCAGCCGGAGCACGTCCACCACGGGGGCGTCCTGGGCCAGGAAGGAGCAGAACTCGCTGATGCCGCCGTCGAAGCGGAAGGTCTCCTCGACGACCTCCTCGCCGCGCTCGTCGCGCACGTCGATGGTCAGGCCGGGGATGAGGAAGGCGGTCTGCCGCATCCGGTCCATGACCTGCGGCGTCTCGACCGTGGCGCCCTTGAGGAAGATCCGCTTGTCCGGCCAGAAGCGCACCCGGGTGCCGGTGGTCTTCTTGGCGACCCGGCGCACCTGGCGCACCCCGGACTTCTTCTTGAACTTGGCGGCCGGGCCCTCGCCGTCGAACTCGCCGGGCAGGCCGCGGCGGAAGCTGATGGCGTGGGTGTGCCCGTTGCTGTCGACCTCGACGTCCAGGCGGGCCGACAGCGCGTTGACGACCGAGGCGCCCACGCCGTGCAGGCCGCCGGAGGCGGTGTAGGCCACCCCGCCGAACTTGCCGCCCGCGTGCAGCCGGGTCATGACCAGCTCGACGCCGGACAGCTTCGTCTTGGGCTCGATGTCGACCGGGATGCCGCGCCCGTTGTCGGCGACCTCGAACGAGCCGTCGGCGTGCATGGTGACGGAGATGTGCGTGCAGTACCCGGCCAGGGCCTCGTCGACGCAGTTGTCGACGATCTCCCACAGGCAGTGCGCGAGCCCGCGTCCGTCGGTGGACCCGATGTACATGCCAGGTCGCTTCCGTACGGCCTCCAGGCCTTCCAGCACCGTGAGGTGCCGGGCGGAGTAGCCGTGCGGGTCGTCGGTGGTCGCTTCAGCGGTCGCGGCGGTCAACTGGTGCGCTCCTCGGGGATGAGGCAGGCTCGGGTGGTCGAATCAGTCGAGTTCGGCAGAAGGTTACCCCCGGCCGCCGACAGTCCTTTCACAGGCGCGCCGCCGCGTCCGCGCCGCCCGGGCGGCGGACGGAGCGGGGTCCGCGTCCGCGGACGGCCGTCGCGCGGCCACCCGATTCCCGCGTCGTCTCCATGTAACCACGGCGGACGGGCCGTGGCCTGGGAGAACGTACTTTCGATCAGCCGTGCGGGGGATCTGTCCCGCGACGAGAGAACGCGTCTGACCTGTCCGGTTCGAAGTGAACCTCCGCAATCGGCCGACGGGCGGCCGCCGGGCGGGCGGCACGACCGGCCATCACGGGACGAGTGACGCCGCTCACCTCGGGCATCATACGGACGGCATACAGGCGGTCACCCACGGCGTTCCGGAGGCCCATCGAGAAAACACCACGAACCACCCAGGAATGGTGTGACCTCGGTCACTTATACGGGCATTCTGCTGTGGGCGTACTAAGAAACAGGTTGGGAACGTCGAGGTCGGGTTAGATGTTGTCCTAAGTACCGACCCCGAGCATGAGGAAGGTGCCGTGACTGGAGCCCTTGCCCCGACCAAGCCGCTGTCCGTCGCAGACCGTTGCGACCGTTGCGGCGCTCAGGCTTATGTCCGTGCGGTCCTTGTGGGCGGCGGCGACCTTCTGTTCTGCGCCCACCACGGGCGCAAGTACGCAGAGGCGCTCCGTGCCACCGGGGCCGACATCCAGGACGAGACCGACAGGCTGAACGCAACCCCGGCCGTCGCTCCCGATGAGGAGCGGTAGCCGCCCCCATAGAAGGTCGCGGCGGCGGTCACCAGATGGTGACCGCCGTTTCGCATTCCCGAGCACATCCGGAGAGCACACACCGCAGTCAAGCGAATGCGAATTGTGACACCATGGCGGCGCTTCGCCGCCGCGTGATGCATCTCGGCCGGTCACCGTGCGTATGGCGAAATCGAGGAGGACAGTGCATATTCTGCTGCCGCCGTCGGAGCGCAAGGCGTCCGGCGGCGACGGTCCGCCGCTCGACCTGGCGGCGCTGAGCCTTCCCGCGCTCACGCCGACACGGAAGAGGGTGCTGGCCGCGCTGCGCCAGGCGTCCCGCCGCCGCGACGCGGCGGACGTCCTCGGGCTGCCGGCCGGGCAGGCCGAGGAGGCGCTCGCCCGCAACCGGGCCCTGGCCGAGGCGCCCGCGCTGCCGGCCGCGCGCCTGTACACCGGCGTGCTCTACGACAATCTCGACCTGCCCGGCCTCGACCCCGACCGGGCCGCCGAGCAGATCATCGTGTTCTCCGGGCTCTGGGGAGCGCTGCGGCTGACCGACCGCGTCCCGCCGTATCGGCTGGCGATGAACGTGTCCCTGCCACGGATCGGCGGGGTGGCGGCCGTATGGCGGCCCGCGCTGAAGCGGGCGCTGCGGCTGGACGGCCTGATCGTCGACATGCGTTCGGGCCCGTACGCCGCCGCCTGGAAGCCGGGCCCGGGCCCTGCCGTGGCGGTACGGGTCTTCCGCGAGCAGGTGGTGGACGGCACGCCGAAACGCACCGTGGTCAGTCACATGGCCAAGGCGACCCGCGGCGCCCTCGCCCACGACCTGATCAAGGCCGGAGCGGCGCCGGAGACCCCCGAGGAACTGGCCAAGGTCGCCGCCGACCTCGGCCACACCGTCGAACTGAACGGAACGAACCTCGACGTCATCCTGCATTCCTGACGCCGCCCACGCCGCGCCCCCGCGGGGTGCGGACGGTGGCGGTCGAGGGACGCGGCCGCCCGCCGCCTTCGCGGGGAAGGGGGCGGGCGCGCGTGAAGAGGCTCAGTCCAGGTAGTCGCGCAGGACCTGGGACCGGGACGGGTGGCGCAGCTTGGACATGGTCTTGGACTCGATCTGCCGGATGCGCTCGCGGGTCACCCCGTAGACCTTGCCGATCTCGTCCAGGGTCTTGGGCTGGCCGTCGGTCAGGCCGAAACGCATGGACACCACGCCCGCCTCGCGCTCGCTCAGCGTGTCGAGCACCGAGTGCAGCTGCTCCTGCAGCAGCGTGAAGCTGACCGCGTCGGCCGGGACGATCGCCTCGGAGTCCTCGATCAGGTCGCCGAACTCGCTGTCGCCGTCCTCGCCCAGCGGGGTGTGCAGGGAGATCGGCTCGCGGCCGTACTTCTGGACCTCGACGACCTTCTCGGGGGTCATGTCGAGCTCCTTGGCCAGCTCCTCCGGGGTGGGCTCGCGGCCCAGGTCCTGGAGCATCTGCCGCTGCACCCGGGCAAGCTTGTTGATCACTTCGACCATGTGCACCGGGATGCGGATGGTGCGGGCCTGGTCGGCCATGGCGCGGGTGATCGCCTGCCGGATCCACCAGGTGGCGTAGGTGGAGAACTTGTAACCCTTGGTGTAGTCGAACTTCTCCACCGCGCGGATCAGGCCGAGGTTGCCCTCCTGGATCAGGTCCAGGAACAGCATGCCGCGGCCGGTGTAGCGCTTGGCCAGCGAGACCACCAGCCGCAGGTTGGCCTCCAGCAGGTGGTTCTTGGCGCGGCGGCCGTCCTCGGCGATCCACTCGTAGTCGAGCCGGTCCTCGTCGGACATCAGGTGGCCGTCCTTGGCCAGCCGCTCCTCGGCGAACAGGCCCGCCTCGATGCGCTTGGCCAGCTCGACCTCCTGCTCGGCGTTCAGCAGGGGGACCTTGCCGATCTGCTTGAGGTAGTCCTTGACCGGGTCGGCGGTGGCGCCGGCGGCAGCGATCTGCTGGGCGGGGGCGTCCTCGTCGTCGTCGCCGAGAACGAACGCCTCCTCCTCGTTCTCGCCGGCGGGGCCCTCCTTGCCGGTCGGCTTGGCCGGGGCCTCCTCCTCGTCCTCGACGTCGGCCTGGTCGTCGACGACCGCGCCGTCGTCGGCCAGGTCGGCCTCGAGATCGCTGAGGTCGGTGTCCTCCAGGTCGGTCACATCGACGTCGTCCTCGAGGTCGGGCTCGTCGCCCGGACGGCCCTCGCCCACCTTGGCGGTGGCGGGGCCGGCCTTCTTGGTCGCGCCCTTGCCCGCGGGGGCGGCCTTCTTGGCGGCGCCCTCGCCGCTCTTCCTGGCCTGCTTCTTGGCGGCCGGCTTGGCCGCGGCCTTGCCGGGCTTGCGGGCCGGGGCGGGCCGGGCGGCCGCCTCCCCCGCGCTCGCGGATTCGCCGGACCGTTCGGTCACGACGGCGGTCACCGTGTCGGGCTGCTCCTTGGCGGCAGCGGCGGTCTTGGCTCTGCGCGGCGTGGTCGCCCGCTTGCGCGAACGCTTCGGCGCCGCAGAGTCGGCAGCGCTGACCATGACGGTCACACCCTTCTCGCTGAGGCTCCGCAGAATCCTGGAGGCCATCGACACGGGGATGTCGGCCTCTTCGAACGTACGGCGTACGTCGTCGGCTTCGAGGTAACCCTGGGACCGTCCACGCTCGATCAGCTGCGCGATCACGTGCTCGTGCAGTTCCGACGCTTTCGAGGTCGAGCTAGCAGGCGACACAAATACCTCTCGAACGAACGTGTGGGTTGGTTGACCCAAGTGCCCTGACGGGCTCGGCCTCACACGGGGTGGGACCACACACCGGGCGGGGCCACCCTGTGCGGGACCGCAGCGTACCCGCTCTTACAAGGGTCAAGCATTCTGGCACGGCTGCGCATTCCGCTTCTCTGATGTCTGCCCGGTAACACACCACCTTAGAGGGCGTCGAGCGGTCCTTCGTACGGACCGAGCCCGCTCCACGCGGCTCCAGAGGGCGTTTCTACCCGGTCTTGGGCGGGACGTGCAGGGCGAGTACGGTCACATCGTCCACTTGCTCATACCCGGCAAGCATCCGATCGACCAGGAAGTCGACGAGTCTCTCGGGATCTCCTACCACTTCAGGTGGGGCGTCCGACGCGGCCGCGACCAGTTCGTCCAGCCCGGCGTCCACCCCACGCCTACGGTTCTCCACAAGTCCATCGGAATAGAAGACCACAGTGTTGCCGGTCTCGATGGAAAAACTCGCCTGCTGTCGCTGCGACGGCCAGCCCAGCGGGGTCCCGGGCTCGCGGGAGCTGAGCGCGGCGGCGCCGTCACCGGAGATCAGCAGGAGCGGGGGGTGGCCCGCGTTGCTGAACGCGCCGCGGCCGGTCTCGGGGTCGATGACCGCGTAGGCGACGGTGGTGAACTGCTCCTCGTCCTCGGTGGCGCTGAAGAGCCGGTCCAGCCCGGCCAGCACGGCGGCGGGCCGGGGGTCGTTGAGGGCCAGCGCCCGCAGCGCGTTGCGGACGCGGCCCATTCCGGCCGCGGCGAGCACGCCCTTGCCCATGACGTCGCCGACGGCCACGGCGAGCCGGTCGTCGGGCAGCCGGAACACGTCGTACCAGTCGCCGCCCACCTGCACGTGCCGGGTCGCGGGGTCGTAGCGGGCGGCCAGCTGCATGCCGGGCAGCCGCGGCAGGTCGCTGGGCAGCAGGCTGCGCTGCAGCTCCTCGGCGGTGCGGTGCTCGCGTTCGAACAGCAGCGCCCGCTCCACGGCCAGCGCGCACTGGCCGGCCAGGGCCTCCAGGAAGACCCGCTCCTCCTCGGTGATCTCGCGCGGCCGGGTGAAGGAGAACCGCAGCGCGCCGATCGGCGCCCCGGCCGCCAGCAGCGGCAGGCCCACCCAGGCGCGTTCCTCGGTGTGCTGCAGGAACAGGCCCGCCTCATCGCGGCCGAGCTGCAGCCGCAGGCTGTCGGGGTGCTCGGCCAGGAACGGGCGGCTCTCGCGCACCGCCACCGACATGACCGTCTGGTCGGAGACCTTGATCTCCTCGCGGACCGCGCGGCCCTCGCCGCCGCGGCCGTCGCCGGGCGGGGACACCACCGACAGCCGCAGCTTGTCGTCGTCCAGCAGCGCCACGGCGGAGTAGTCGGCGCCGATCGCCGACCGGCCCACCTCGGTGATCACCTGGACGACCTGGCTGACGGTGAGCGCCTCGGCCAGCATCGAGGTGGCCTGCTGCAGCCGGGCGGTGCGCAGCGCGGCGGCCGACAGCTGCTCGGTGAGGCGGCCGCGCATCTCCTCGGCCTCGCGCTGGCCGGTGACGTCGGTGTTGGCGCCCACCCACTCGATCACCCGGTCGCCCCGCCAGATCGGCACGGCGCGCACGTCGAAGTGCCGGTAGGTGCCGGTCTTGGTGCGAATGCGGTAGGCGGTCTCGAAGACCCGGTTGTCGTCGACGCACTCGCGCCAGTGCGCCTCGATGCGGGCGCGGTCCTCGGGGTGCACGACGGCCAGCCAGCCGCCCAGGGCGTAGTCCTCGGGGGTCTGGCCGGTGATCGCCCGCCATTCGGGCGCGTCGTCGATCACGCCGCCCTCGGGGGCGGCCACCCACACGACCTGGGAGCTGGCCTCCACCAGGGAGCGGTAGCGCTGCTCCTTGCGGCGGATGACCTCTTCGGCGCGGCGCCGCTCGGTGACGTCCAGGGCGGTCAGCACGACCCCGAGCTGCTTGCCGTCGGCGCCGTGGGAGGGCAGCCAGGAGCAGGCCAGGATGCGCTCGTCGGCGCCGGGCCCGGGCACCGTGACGGCCGGCGGGATGGCGCTGGCCGGGGGCATCGCGGGCGCCGGCACGGACGAGGCGTCCGCGTCCCGGCCGGCCTCCGGGGCCGTCGCCTCGTCGGTGCCGGCCGCGGGCGGCGGGTCGTGCGGCTCGTGCGGGTCGTCCTCCTGCCGGGACAGCCGGACGGTCAGGTCCTGCTCCGACAGCGGCCGGTCGTCGGCCAGCACGCGGCGCAGCGCGCGTTCGAACGCCGCGGCCAGCTCGTCGGGCAGCACCTCGGCCGGGGTCTTGTGGTGCAGCCGGGACACCGGGACGCCGAGCATCCCGGCCAGGGCGTCGCTGGCGCGGCGGCAGCGCAGGTCGGTGTCGAAGAACGCGAAACCGGCGGGCGCCTCCCGCATCAACGTGGCGTACAGGGCGGAGTCGGACGCGTCCATGGGCTGGCCCTCCGGCCCCGAGAGCCGGGGATGCGGAACGGACGTATCGGTGCTCATGGACAACACCTCCGCCCCAGAGGGTCCCGTACCGCGCGGCAATTCGTCATCACTATGCGTGAATGGGAGCAGGCTAGCGCTCCCGCCTCCATCACAACACCGGTCGGAGTCAGGTATTCATCATCCCGATGGCGAGGGGTGGACGGAAGTCCCGAGGGACATCCCTGTCATACACCCGCCACCGCAACCTCGGAAATGTGCGCCGCCCGGGCGTGGCGACTTGCGGGACGCACCCGGATCGGCCGCACGGACGGTGAGTAGCCGATGGTACGACGTCCAGGGCCCGCGGGGCGGCGAAGTCCCCACCCTCGGCGAGTTCCGGTCGCGCCGCACTCATCTTGACGGTTCGTCCGTATCCCGCCCGTCAGGTCATGCAAAAAGAGGGCAAAGATTACCGGCGCCGGGCGCGTCGCCTGCGCCCGAACACCCCCGAACCCCACCGACCCGGACGGCCCGGCGGCGGCCGGCTACTTCTTGGCCGCCGCCTTCATCTGCTGCTTGAACTCGCGGACCTTGACCAGCGACTCGGGGCCGGTGATGTCGGCGACGGACCGGTACGAGCCCTCCTCGCCGTACGCCCCGGCCGCCTCGCGCCAGCCCTCCGGCCGCACGCCGAAGCGCTTGCCCAGCAGCGCCACGAAGATCTGCGCCTTCTGCTTGCCGTAGCCGGGCAGGGCGTTGAGCCGCTTGAACAGCTCCTTGCCCGTGTCCACGTCCCGCCAGATCGCCTCGGCGTCGCCGTCGTAGTGCTCCACCAGGTACTGGCACAGCTGCTGGACGCGCTTGGCCATCGAGCCCGGGTACCGGTGCACGGCGGGCTTCTCCGACAGCAGCGCGGCGAAGCGCTCCGGGTCGCAGGCGGCGATCTCGTGCGCGTCCAGGTCGTCGGCGCCCATCCGGCGCGCGATGGTGTAGGGCCCGGAGAACGCCCATTCCATGGGGATCTGCTGGTCGAGCAGCATGCCCGTCAGCAGGGCCAGCGGGCTGCGTCCCAGCAGCTCGTCGGCCTCCGGCTGCTGGCTGAGGTGAACCTTGGTGGCCATGCGGCCAGCTTAGGACCTGGTGTCTGACGAATTCCTTACGACGGCCCGCGCGCCATGGCGGACCGTGCGCGGGGGTGCTCGAATACCGGGGCAGAGGGTCCGAGCGAAAGGCGTGGACGTGGACGATACGGAACCATCGGGCGCGCCGGTGGGACGGCGCATCGTGCTCGGCATGCTCGGGTTGGGCGCGGCCGGGATCGCGGTGGGCGCGTCCGTACAGGACCGTGTGAGCCGCACGCTGTCCCCGATCGGCGCCCCCATCCAGGACGTGCTGCCCGCCGCAGGCGGCTTCCGCTACTACTCGGTGGTCGACGAGGTGCCCAGGCCCGACGCGGACGGCCACCGGATCACGGTCGGCGGGCTGGTGACGCGGCCCCGCTCGTTCGGGATGGCCGATCTCGCGGCGCTTCCGCAGACCCGGCTCACCCGCGACTTCCAGTGCGTGACGGGTTGGCGCGTACGGGACGTGGCGTGGGCGGGTGTGGCACTGCCCGATCTGCTGGACGCGGTCGGCGTGTCCCCCCAGGCCAAGGCCGTGCGGTTCGAGTCGTTCGACGGCGCCTACACCGAGTCGCTCACACTGGAGCAGGCGCGGCGCCGGGACGTGCTGGTCGCCACCCAGATGCAGGGGGCGCCCGTCACGCACGACCACGGCGGGCCCACGCGCCTCCTCGTGGCGCCGATGTACGGGTACAAGTCGCTGAAGTGGCTGGGCGGTATCGAGGTCACCGACCGGGTGGTCCCGGGTTACTGGGAGCGCCGCGGCTACGACGTGGACGCGTGGGTGGGCCGGTCGAACGGACGTGACGATGCGCCGACCTGATCCCGGGCACAGCGATGACCGGCTGCCCCGGTTCACGCGGGCGGAGCGGTGGGTGCACCACGCGACCGCGCTGCTGATGCTGGTCTGCCTGGTAACGGCCCTGCTGCTGTACGTGCCGGGGCTGTCGGCCGCCGTGGGCCGCCGCGACCTGATCAGGCCGCTGCACGTGTGGTGCGGGTTCGCGCTGCCCGTTCCGGTCCTGCTCGGCCTGGTGTCGCGGGCGTTCCGCGCGGACCTGCGGCGGCTGGACCGATTCGGCCCGCACGACCGGGAGTGGCTGCGCCGCGCCGACCGGCGGGCGGTGCGCCGCGTCGGCGGCCTGGACCGCGGGGTGGTGCCGGTGGGCAAGTTCAACGCCGGGCAGAAGCTGAACGCCGCGTTCACCGCGGGGGCGATCCTGGTGATGCTGGGCAGCGGCGCGATGCTGGCCTTCCCCGGGCCCTGGCCCGTCCACTGGCGGACCGGCGCAACTTTCGTCCACGACTGGCTGTTCCTGGCCGTCGCCTTGGTGACCGCGGGGCATCTCTGGTACGCGCTGCGCGACCGGGGAGCCCTCACCGGCATGCTCACCGGGCACGTCGACCGGGCGTGGGCGGCGCGCCATCACCCCGCCTGGCTGGACGTTCTCGACGGCGCGCGCCCCACGCCGCCCGCGCCTGCCGAAAATGAAAAAGACACGTCGGTGATACGTGAGTAAAGCTTCTGTTTCCGGAATCGGCTGGGCCTTGACTCTCCCGGCGGAGACGTTGGAATGGGACATCGAGGCGAGGTCGGGGCGGTGGCCTCTCGCCGGACGCCGTCCCCGGTTAGGCTTCGTCTCGCCCGGCGGTCGCCCCGTACCGCCGGACCCCGGGCGCGGAGGGTGAGCATTGATGCCTCCTGCACTTGCCGACCACCGGAGCCGGACCCGTGAGCTGCTGGCGCGGCGGCTGGCGGCCGAGTTCGCCGGGTTCAGTCCGGCCACCGTGGCGCGCTGCGTGGCCGACGTCCAGGCGTGCGTCACCCATCTCGGGCTCGACGCCACGCCCGAGCTCGTCGAACGGATGGCCCGCGAGCACCTGGTCGGGATGGTCAAGTCCCGGCCGCCGTCCGGACGCGGCGACACGCCGTCCGGCACCCGGCCCTCAGGACTCGTGGACGGCTGAACCGTCCCGTCCGAACGGCGGCGTCCGGGGGCCCGGCAGGGGTTCGGATGGCCGGGGCGCACGGGCGCCCGAATTCCGGCACGTCCCTTTTCGGCGGACCCCTATGTCCTGGGCGATGCGCGGCCCCGAATCTGAGAAGCTAGGGGGCGTGAGTCCCCAGAGCCGCCGCCGTTCCTCCGGGGATCCAGCGCGCAACGGCCCGCAGCCCTCGGACGAGGTCTCCGCGATCTACGACGGCATGCTCCGGCACGCCCGCGAACTGCTGGCGGTGCGCAGCCCGCTGGACGCCGAGCTGATCGTCAGCGAGATCCTCGGCTCCTGGTGGGGGCACCGCGTCGAGGGCGGTGACGTCGAGGAGGTCATCGGCGAGGGGCTGGTCGACCACGCCGTCCGCGCGGGCACCCCGGCGGCGCTGGCGCTGCTGACCGGCATGGCCTACCTGGGGACGACCCGGCAGGCGATCAAGGCGGAGCGGGGGGCCCTGGAGCTGATGGACCGCGGCGTGCCGCGTCCCGGCTGGGCCGACCGGGTGGGCATGGTGGCGCCCGAGGCGTGCTACGTGTCCCGCGACGTGTACGGCGACCAGGATTCGGTGGTGTGCCTCTACACCTATGGCGGCGCGGAGCGGCACGCCCTGGTGGTGCTGGTCGACCGCACCAGGCCGGGCACGCTGCGGCCCGCGTCCCCGCCCTCCGGCGGCGCGCCCGGCGGCCGGGCCGCCGGTGACGGCGGTCGTGTGGTGGCGGCCGGGATGGTCCGCGACGCGTGGGTGTCGTCCCAGGTCGACCGGCTGCTGGAGCACTGCCGCCGGGAGGGCCGCGACAATCCGCTGGTGCGCTTCGAGGAGCTGGACCCGCGGCAGACACGGGCGATGCTGGACGCGGCGCTGCGGCTGACCGGCGAGACCGACGACCCGCCGGTCGGCGAGAACTTCGGCGCCTACCACGCGTTCGTGCGGGCCCGCGTGCGCGCGCTGCCGCCGGGCGGGCGGGTGCCGCAGCCGCCGGTCTACGGCAGCGACCTGCGCGCCAAGATCGGCGTGGAGTTCCTGGCGTCCGACGAGGCCGAGGAGCTGTCCGACCGGTCGGCCGCCCTCCGCTGCGTCGACCGCATCATCGACTACGGCTGCACCCACGACTTCGGCCGTCCGCTGCGGGTCAGCCCGACCAAGTGCGAGCGGTTCCTGCTGGACTGGCTGCCGCGCAAGGTGCTGCTGTCGCCCACCGAGCAGGAGGCGGTGCCGCACGTGCTGGCGGCGTGGGTGCGGTGGGCGGGCCGCCGCACCGGGCTTCCCGAGGAGGGCATCCGCGCCACCCTGGACGCGGTCTGGGACGCCACCGCCAAGTTCGCCGCGGCCTACCGCGACCCGTCGGCGTTCGGGCTGGGCCGCGAGCTGGTCGACCGGCTGCTGCCGGACGGGGACATGGAGGCGCTGCCCCGGCGCGCGTTCGCGCTGCCGTTCCTGTCGGGCACGCACCGGCTGCCGGACCGCGTGATCGACCTGGCCTCCCTGGACCCGGCCGACCCGCACGACCGGCGCGTCATGATCGAGTTCGAGCATCCGGGGGCGGCGCCGGAGCACGTGGCGGCGCACGAGCGGCTGGTGGCGCGGCTGTGGGACGGCGACCCGCCGCAGCTGTGGGAGACGGCGCAGGCGCTGCTGGACGTGGGCTACGAGCGGCACGCGATCCTGCACAAGCTGATCGACCTGCTGGACGTCTACCACGACGACCCGCAGGGGCTGCGCCGCGCGCTGCGTGTGCTGCGTCACGAAGCACCACCGGAGTGAACTCCCGGTTTGCCAGAGGCGTCCGGGACGACAATCATCGGGATCTCGGCATCGTCTCGGCCGGCGGTCCCGCGGGAGGATCGGCCGGGTCGGCCGGTGAGGGTCGGCGGGCCCGGGGGTCGCGTGCCCCGGCCATAGGGAGTGATCTTGTTGGAGTGGTCCGAGTTCGCCCGGCGTCTGGGACGCGAACTGGCGGTGCTCGAACGGGACACCATCCTCATCGTGCGTGAGCGCGACGAGAGCCGCCACTACGTCCAGGCGATGCGCGAGCCGGACCGGCTGTACGCCGAGGCGGTCAGCAACAACTTCCTGGACGGCCCGCTGCTGCTGACCCTCGCCGACGAGGAGGTGCTCAGCGAGGCCGGGTGGCGTCCCCCCGAGGACCCCGCCCCCCGCAACTGGTGGACGGAACTGCCCGCGTTCGCCGCCCTCGACGACCACGCCCGCCTGTCGGACATGATGGTCACCGCGCTGCGCGACGTGCAGGGCGTGCGGCGGCCCTCCGACCTGGTGTACGAGTCGTTCCACCGGCTCGGCACGGGTCAGATCGAGCTGCCGGACTTCGGCATCGACGCGGCCAATCCCGGCCAGCTGACCCGCCGCCGCAGCTCGGCGGAGGCGCTCGCGCAGGGCGGCCCGGCGGGCGGGTTCGGGCAGGGGCGCGCGCCGGCGCCGCGCGAGCCGCTGGACCCGCTGGTGGACCGGGACGTCGCCGTGCCGCCGACCGAGCCGAAAGGGCTGACCGGCCCGGAGGGGCCGACGCCGCCGCTGTCGGGCGCCGCGGGGCCGTCGGCGGCCGCCGGGGGCGGGGTCGATCTGGCGCAGCGGATCGGCTCGCTGCCGCTGGGCGCCCCGGTCCCCGGCCCCGAGCCGGGCGCCGCCGCGGGACGGACGCCGCCGTGGCCGACCGCCGGCCCCGACGAGCTGGAGTCCCGGCTCGCCGACGCCAAGCAGCGCGGCGACCACACCACCTACTTCGAGCTGCTCCTGTCGGCCGACCTGGTGCTGCCCGTGTCGACGGGGCAGGCGGCCCACCCGCGCGCCGCCGGGTTCCCCACGACGACGATCGGCACGCGCACCTACATCACGGTGTTCACCTCGCCGCAGTCGCTGGCCCGGTCGATCGGGCGTCCCGGCGATCCGCCGTCCAGCCTGTACCGCCAGACCTCCTTCGCCCAGCTCGCCACCGAGTGGCCCGACCCGTCCTGGCAGCTTGCCGTCAATCCCGGGCTGCCCAGCGAGGTGCACTTGGACGCGGCCGCCGTCGCCCGCCTGGACGCCCAGCAGCGCGCCCTGGGACGGCACAACGCCCCGCGTCCCGTGATGCCCGAGCCGCCCGCCGAGACGCCGCAGGCGCCGCCGTCGGCGCCTGTGCCCGCGTCGGCGCTCGAGGGCCCGCCGCCGGACGCGCCGTCCGCTCCCGCGCCGTCTCAGGGCCCCGTGGCGCCCCCGGCGGCCCCCGCCCCCGCCCCCACCCCCGCACCGGCACCCGCTCCCGACGTCACCCCCGCAGACGCCGCCGAGCCGTCCGCCCCGCCGCCTCCCGGTCCCGGCCCGATCGTGCTGCGGCCGCAGCACGGCGCACGGCTGTGGCATTGGGCCGGCGAGGGCGAGGAGAGCCCGGTGGCGGTGTACGACGCGATCGGCGGCGTCTGGACCCCCGTGCGATCCGGCCACGGCACCGGCGCCGACGGCACCGGCGCGCTCCCCGCTCCCCATACCGAATGATCTTCCGCGCCGCGCCCGCGCGCGGGCGGCCGGAAGGCTACCGTCGAGTACGGCACATCACCACGGACGCGGGAGTGGGGCCCGATTGGACTGGAACGACTTCGCCAAACGGCTGACCATCGAGCTGCTGCGACTGCCGGTCCGGGCGTTCCTGATCGTGGAGGCGCCGGGCGGCCTGCCGTACACGCAGGCGATGCGGACGGAGGAGAGCCTGCAGGCCGAGGCGGTCAGCAGTGCCTTCCTGCCGCGGCCGCTGTCGCCCGGGCAGGAGCGCCGTCTCGCCGCGCTCGGCTGGCAGCGTCCCGACGAGCACGGCCGTGGCGACGGGGACGGCGCCGACGGCGAGGAGCGGCGCAACTGGTGGCACCGCTTCGACGAGAGCGACGGGTCGTCGCGCGACGACAAGCGGTTCGCCGAGGACTGCGCGATCCTGGCCGGGATGATGGTCGGCGCCTTCCGGGAGGTCCACGGCCTGTCCGGCCCCCGCGGGCTGGTGTACCAGGCCGCGCGCAGCGGGCCGGACGGCGGCGTCCTGACGTTGCCGGAGCTGGGCATCCCTCCGGCGCCCGTCGAGGGCGGCGAGGCGGCGGCGCCCGTCGCCGTCGAGCCCTCGCCCGCCGGCGGCGGGGCGTCCGCCGATGTGGACAAGGCGCTCGCCGACGCCCGCGAGCGCGGCGACCAGGACGCGTACCTGCGTCTGCTTTCCGGGGCCACCCTGTATCTTCCGGACCCTGGCAGGTCCGAGGCCCCCGGGGGCGGCGACGGACGGCACTACGCGACCGCGCGGTTCGGGGAGGGGACGTTCGTGCTGGCGTTCACCTCTCCCGAGGCCATGGACACGTCGCTGCGCGGCCAGGCCGTCCACCATCGGACGAGCTCCCTGGCGGAGCTGGCCCGGCACTGGCCGCATCCGGACTGGCAGCTGGCGGTCAACCCCGGCCTCCCCAGCGCCGCCTACCTGGACGCTCCGGCGCTGCTCCCCCAGCGTCCAGGGGATGCCGAACAAGGCGCCGGGCAAGGCGCCGAACAAGGCGCCGGGCAAGGTGCCGGGCAAGGTGACGCCCCCACTGCCCGCAAGGCCGCCGTGCAGTCCGCGGCCAACGGCGGCGAGGCCGCGCGGACTCCGAAGCACGAGAAGGCCACCGACACGACCGTGATGCAGAAGGTCGTGCGTCCCGACCATGTCGCGCACTACGTGGAGGGCGGCTACGACCTGGTCGCCGGGTACGTGCACCGGCTGCAGGACGTGCGTGAGCTGAACACCCCGTCGCGGCTCGTGCACGGGCTCGGGCTGGCGTGGGACGGGTCGCCGTTCTCCGCCGGGGACGAGGAGATTCACGTCATCCGCTGGCAGGCCGTCCGCCCCGCCCTCTACCGCAGGCCGCTGGGCGGCATCGACGAGTGGAGCATGAGCATCATCCCGGGGGGCTGGGTCATCGAGAAGGCGCCGTTCCACGGTTCCGGGTACGCGTCCGGGGACGGCCCGGCCATCCCCGAGTTCAAGGTCGACAGCCTGCGCCTTCCGCACGGCGCCGAGATATGGCGTCTCGGCCGTTCCGGAGGGGAGACGCTGGTGGCCGCCTACGACGCCGACCAACGCCGTTGGACGCGGCGCGACGACGACGCGGCCCCTGGGCGGTACCCACGGGAGCGGGCGAGAGGACGGGAATGACCATCCGGCACGGGTACTACGCGGGCTGGCGCGGCACCGACTACGAGGCGAGCCCGGACGGCGACGGCGTCCGGCTGTACCTGTCGCGTCCCGCGGACGGGTTCACGCAGGCCGCCCCGGACCGGTACGTGCGGGTGGTGCCGGCCGCCGAGGTCGACCACCTGTCCTACGTCCGGACGCGGTGCAGTTGGCGCGGCGAGCCGTTCGTGGTGCTCGGCGAACACGGGGAGTGGCTGCGCGTGGAGTACACGGGGGGCAAGGCGCCGGTCGCGGAGCGGCTCGGTCTGGAGCCGTTCGACCGGGGCGTGTACCAGGCGTGGGCGCCGCGCGGTGAGGTGCAGGACGTGCGCGAGGAGACCGTGTAGGCCGCGGCAGCCCGGCGGGCCGCGACGGTGATAGATCTGGGGGCATGGCGGTCATCGACATCAACGCCGACCTCGGCGAGGGGTTCGGCATCTGGACGCTGGGCGACGACGTCGCGCTGCTCGACGTGATCACCAGCGCGAACGTGGCGTGCGGGTTCCACGCGGGTGATCCGCTGATCATGCGCCGGGTGTGCGCGGCCGCGGTGGAGCGCGGGGTGCGGATCGGCGCGCAGGTGTCGTACCGCGACCTGGCGGGGTTCGGGCGCCGCGAGATGGACGTGGCCCCGGCGGAGCTGACCGCCGAGGTGCTCTACCAGATCGCGGCGCTGGACGGCATCGCCCGTGCCGAAGGCGGCCGCGTCTCCTACGTCAAGCCGCACGGCGCGCTCTACAACCGCATCGCCCGCGACCCGGTCCAAGCGCGCGCGGTCACGGACGCGGTGCGCGCCTACGACGCGTCGCTGCCCGTCCTGACGCTGCCGGGGTCGTCGGTGTACGAGGCCGCCGACGGCCTGACCGTGGTGGCCGAGTGCTTCGCCGACCGCGCCTACACCCCGAAGGGGGCCCTGGTGTCGCGCCGCGAGGCGGGGGCGGTCATCCACGACCGCGACGCCGTGGTGCAGCGGGCCGTGCGGATGGCGGTCGACGGCACCGTCGTGGCCGTGGACGGCACCGAGGTGACGCTGAACGCGCGTTCCATCTGCGTCCACGGCGACACTCCCGGCGCGGTGGAGCTGGCGCGGTCCGTGCGGGCCGCGCTGACCGAGGCCGGGGTGCGGGCGGAGCCGTTCGCATGAGGGTCCGCAGGGCGGGCGACACGGCGCTGCTGGTCGAGACGGACGACCTGGCGACCGCGCACCGGCTGAACGCGGCCGTCCGCGCCGCCGCGCTGCCGGGCGTGGTCGACGTGGTACCGGGCGAGCGCACGGTGCTGGTGGTCGCCGACCCGGCGCGCTGCGACCTCGGCCGCCTGGCCGCCCGGCTGCCCGGGCTGCCGCTGCCCGCCTCGGCGTCCGGCGACACGCCGCCGGTGGAGATCCCGGTGGTGTACGACGGGGCGGACCTGGACGAGGTCGCCGAACTGACCGGGCTGTCGCGGGCCGAGGTCGTCCAGCGGCACGCCGCCGTGTCCTACACCGTCGCCTACCTCGGCTTCTCCCCCGGCTTCGGGTACCTGACCGGTCTGGACCCGGCGTTGCACGTCCCGCGCCGCGAGTCGCCCCGCACGGCCGTGCCGGCGGGCTCGGTGGCCATCGCCGGGCCGTACAGCGCGGTGTACCCGTCGCAGTCGCCCGGGGGCTGGCGGCTGCTCGGCCGCAGCGACCTGCCCCTGTGGGACGTGCGGCGCGACCCGCCGTCCCTGCTGCAGCCGGGAACCCGTGTGCGGTTCGTGCCGAAGGAGACGCCGTGATCGAGGTCGTGCGGCCCGGTCCGCTGGCGACGGTGCAGGACCTGGGCAGGCCTGGGCACGCGCACCTGGGCGTCCCCCGGTCCGGGGCGGCCGACGAGCGCGCGCTGCGGCTGGCCAACCGACTCGTCGGCAACCCGGAGGGCGCGGCCGGAGTGGAACTCACCCTCGGCGGCGCCGCGTTGCGCTTCCACGCCCGCGCCTGGATCGCCGTGACGGGCGCGCCCCTGCCGTTGCGGATCGACGGCCGCCCCCATGGAATGAACGCCCCCTGCCACGTACCGGCGGACGCCACCGTCGAGTTCGGCACGCCGCTCACCGGGCTGCGCAGCTACGTCGCGGTACGGGGCGGTGTGGCCGTCGACGAGGTGCTGGGGAGCCGTTCCACCGACCTGCTGTCCGGGCTGGGGCCAGCGCCTTTGTCGGCGGGCGCCCGCCTGCCGGTGGGCCCCGTCGGCGGCCACGCCGACATCCATGTGGACATCGCGCCCGGCCCGGCGTTGCCCGACGTGCCCGAACTGCGGATCCTGCCCGGCCCCCGCGACGACTGGTTCACCGACGACGCGCTCACCACGCTCACGTCCACGCCGTACGAGGTCACCCCGGACAGCAACCGCGTGGGCGTCCGCCTGGACGGCGCCCCCCTGACCCGTGCCCGGCACGGCGAGCTGGGCAGCGAGGGCATGGTCACCGGGGCGATCCAGGTACCGCCCAGCGGGCTGCCCATCATCTTCCTCACCGACCACCCGACGACCGGGGGCTACCCGGTCGTGGCGGTCCTGGTGTCGGACGACGTCCCGCTCGCCGCCCAGCTCCGTCCGGGCCAACGCCTGCGTTTCCGGCCGGGTCAGGCCAGGTAGCCGCCGTCGATCGGCAGCAGGGCACCGGTGATGAACGAGGCGCCGGGGCTGGCCAGGAACACCACTCCCGCGGCGATCTCCTCCGGGCGCCCGTACCGGCCCATCGCGTTCATCGCGCGCTGGGCGTCGGAGCTCGGGCCGTCCGGCGGGTTCATGTCGGTCGCCACCGAGCCGGACTGGATGACGTTCACCGTGACGCCGCGCGGCGCCAGGTCGCGGGCCGCGCCCCGGCTGTAGCCGATGATCGCCGCCTTGGTCGCCGCGTAGTCGGCGACGCCGGGGTTGGCGGTCCGGGCGGACAGGTTGGAGCCGATCGTGATGATCCGCCCGTCGTCCTCGATCACCTGGGCCGCGGCCCGGATCGCCGTCACCACGCCGCCCACGTTCACCGCGTACATGCGTTCCAGCGCCGCGAGGTCGGCGTCCGCATCGTCCGCACGCGCCCGCGTGATGACACCCGCGTTGTTGACCAGGATGTCCAGCCGTCCGAACTCCTCGGCGACCGTCCTGACCAGCCGTTCGACCTGCGCGGGGTCGCCCTGGTCTGCGCGGTGCGCGGCGGCGCGGCGGCCCCGGCCCTTGATGTCGTCCACGACCGCCAGCGCCTTGTCCTCCGCCGCCGCGTAGCCGATCGCCACGTCGGCGCCCGCGTCGGCCAGCGCCCGCGCGGTCGCCGCGCCGATGCCCCGCGATCCGCCCGTCACCAGCGCCACCTTGCCGTCCAGCATGCCGTCCTCCATTTTCATACCGATCGGTACTTATTTAGGGAGAGTACTATACCGAGCGGTACGAAAAAAATGGGGAGGGGCACATGGGAGCGGGCCGACCGCGCGCCTTCGACGTCGACGAGGCCCTGGACCGCGCGCTGGAGGTGTTCTGGCGGCAGGGCTACGAGGGCACCGCCCTGTCCGACCTGACCGCCGCGATGGGCATCAACCGGCCCAGCCTCTACGCCGCCTACGGCAACAAGGAGGCGCTGTTCCGCAAGGTTCTGGACCGCTACCTGGACGGCCCCGGCGGCTACCTCCGGCGGGCCCTCCTGGCCCCCACGGCCCGCGCCGTCGCCGAGGAACTGCTCCGCGGCGCCATCCGGGCCACCACGGCCGAGGGCCGCCCCCGCGGCTGCCTGATCGTCCAGGCCGCCATCGCCACCGGAGACGACGCCGCCCCCATCCGCCAGGAGATCCTCGCGCACCGCCGCACCGCCCAGACGGCTCTGCGCGAGCGCATGGAACGCGCCCGGGCCGAAGGCGACCTCCCACCCGACGCCGACCCCGCCGACCTGGCCCGCTACCTGTGGACCACCTCCTACGGCCTGGCCGTCCAGGCCGCGGGCGGCGCCACGCGCGAAGACCTCGACCGGGTCGCCGACCTGGCCCTCAGCAACTGGCCCTCCTAACCCTCACAGGCATCCGCCGCACCCACCACCGCGAAAGACCACGCCCCCCAGCGGCAGACGCCCCGCCGCCCGGCGGCACGGCCCTGGTGGCGGATGACGCGGCCCCAGGCGGCGGGCGGCGCACCGCCGGGCGGCAAACGGCGGCTCCGGGCGGCAGGTGGCACGGCCCTGATTGTGGATGGCGCGGCCCGGGAGGCGGATGGCGCGCCCCGGGTGGCCGTTCTGGCGGTCGTCTGGTCGGAGGCGGGCGGCCGCTTACCTCCGGACGTGCGCGTTGCCGGCCGAGGCGCGGAATACCCATGCCCTGGCCGTAGCGCCCGCCGGGTGTCCGGTCAGGCGGTCAGAAGGGACCGTACGCGGGCGACCTCGGCCTCGAGAAGGCCGGCCGGGACGTCTTCGAAGGGAGTTACCGTCACCTCGCCGTCCCTGGCCTCCCAGGTTCCGGCGACGCGGCCCTCGTGCAGGACCACCGGGGAGATCCAGCCTGCGGTGCGGCTGACCTCGGAACGCCGCTCGGCGGGGATGAGGTACGTGGCGTTCGTCCCGGCGCCGAGCACGTACGGGTCGAAGCCCCCGAGCAGGCGCACCGACCGCGACGGCTCGGTGTCCGCCAGCTCGTCGGCGTGCTCGGCCAGCGCGTACATCGGCTCCCCGTCGACCTCGACGGTCGCGAGCTCGCCGTCGAGCGCCGCGAACCAGCCCTTGAGGTCCTTCTTGCGGCTGCCGCCGCGGGTCAGCCAGTTGTCGAACGTCTGCGGCGTCGCGGGGCCGTACGCGCCCAGGAAGGCCCGGATGACGGTGCGGGCGGCGTCCTCCACCGGCGGCAGGCCGCGCCAGCCGGGCAGGTTCTCCGGCGACCTGAACGTCACGCGGGCGCCCTGGGAGGGCCCGTGGCACAGCACGCCCCACCACGCCAGCGGTTTCAGCACCGTGCCCCAGCCGGATCCGAGCACCTCGGCCAGATGGCCGGAACCGGTCTTGTCGACGATCGCGGTGGTGAGCTCCTGACGGGTGAGCGCCTTCCCACCGGCCAGCGCGTCGACCGCCACGGCCGCGATCGCCTCCAGGTCGGCGGGCGTGGCGCCGAAGGTCCGTTGCCAGCTGGGTTTCTCCCAGTGGCGGAGCGTGCCGCACAGGGCGAGGTAGGCGCCGGCCTCCTCCACGGGCAGCAGATGCAGGGTGCCGCGCATCACCCAGGTCTTGACGAGCGCCCGCTCCTCCCACAGCGCCCTCGGCACGTCCCCCGGGACGGGACGGGCCTGCCGCACCGCCACGGCCAGCTCGGCCGCCGAGGCGACCTGGGCCTGCACCCCGGCCAGCCGACGCGCGATGCCGACGGCCGACCCGTCCCCCGGCGGCTCGACGAACTGCCGCCGCATCCGCCAGGCCAGCACCTGCCCCCACGAAACCGTCATGCGCCGATTAAACCGCGCCCCACCGACAGGCCAGGACGAGGTCAGCCGAGCCGGTGGGCGAGTTCGGCCAGGGCGGCGTGGACGTCCTCGGCCGTGAGGACCGTGAGGTCGGCGGGGGTCGCGGCCGCGCCGAGTTCGGCGGCGCGCAGGGCTCGTGACGCGCACGCCTTCTCATAGACGGAGCGGGCGAAACGGCCGTTGCCCAGCTCGTCCACGCGGCCGAGCCCGCACGCGCGCTGGAACACCAGGGCAAGGTCGTCCAACGCGCGCTCCTCCCACCGGTCCCCGTTCTCCTCGGCGATCAGCTGCGCGATCTGCAGCAGCTCGTCGGGGCCGTAGGAGGGGAAGTCGACGCGGACGTCGAAACGCGAGGCCAGGCCCGGGTTGGACGCCAGGAAACGCTCCATGTCGCCTTCGTAGCCGGCCAGCACGATCACCAGGCGGTCGCGGTCGTCCTCGGCGCGTTTCAGCAGCGTCTGCACGGCCTCGGCGCCGAACGCGTCGCCGCCGTTGTAGCCGGGGTTGCTCAGCGCGTAGGCCTCGTCGACGAACAGCACCCCGCCCAGCGCCGAGTCGATCACCTTGTTGGTCTTGATGGCGGTGCCGCCGAGGTGGTCGCCGACCAGATCGGCCCGCTGCGCCTCCACCACCTCGGGACGGGCCAGCAGGCCGAGCGCGGCGAACACCCGGCCGAGCACCCGCGCCACCGTGGTCTTGCCGGTGCCGGGCGGGCCGGTGAACACGAAGTGCCGGGTCGGCGGGCGGGTGACCAGGCCCTGCTCCTCGCGCATCTTGGCGACCTGCAGCTGCGCGGCGATCTCCCGGACCTGCCGTTTCACCGGGGCCAGCCCGATCATGGCGTCCAGCGAGCCGAGCGCCTCGTCCAGGGTCGGGGTCTCGACGTAGCCGCGGTACCGCTCGGTGATCTCGGCGAACGCGGTGTCGACGTCCTCGGCGCGCAGGGTCACCAGCTCCTCGGCGCTGGGCCGCCGTCCCTGCTCGGCGGCCGCGTCCACGACCCGCACGTCGCGGGCGCGGGCGGCGGCCTCGGTGAGCGACCGGACGAACCGGCCGTTGCCCAGCTCGTCGACGATCCCGCGCCGCTCCACCTCCTCGAAGCGGGCGCGCAGGCGGCGCCGCGCGGGCTCGTCCAGCCGGTCGTCGCGCAGCCCGGTGTGGTACTCGGCGATGCGCAGCAGCTCGGCGGGCCGGTAGGTGGGGAAGTGCACGCGGGTGCCGAACCGCGAGGCCAGCCCCGGGTTGGACGCCAGGAACTCGGTCATCTGCGGCTCGTACCCGGCCAGGATGATCACCAGGTTGTCGCGGTCGTCCTCGGCCCGTTTCAGCAGCGTCTGGACGGCCTCGTTGCCGAACCGGTCGACCTGTCCCTCGGCGGCGTTGACCAGCCCGTACGCCTCGTCCACGAACAGCACGCCGCCCAGCGCCGAGTCGACGAGCCGGTTGGTCTTGATCGCGGTGGCGCCGAGGTACTCCCCCACCAGGTCGGCGCGGTGCGCCTCCACCACGTTCGGCGTGGGCAGCAGCCCGAACGCGTAGAAGATCTTGGCCAGGACGCGGGCGACGGTGGTCTTGCCGGTGCCGGACGGGCCGACGAACACCAGGTGCAGCAGCGGCTTCTCGGTGGGCACCCCGGCGGCGGCGCGCAGATGCGCGGCCTCGATGGACGCGGCGATCGCCCGGACCTGCCGTTTGACGGGCTCCAGGCCGACCATCGCCTCCAGCTCGGCCAGCGCCTCGTCGACCGAGATCTCCGGCTGCCCGCCCGCGCCCCGCCCGTCCGGTTCGGCCACCGGGGCGGACATCGCGGCGACGGCCGCCTGGGTCTGTTCCTGGGCCGTGGTGGCGGCCTGGGCGTGGGCGGCGGCGCGTTGCTCGTAGGCCGCTTGTGTGGCCGCGGGCACCCCCGCGGGGAACCCCTCGGTGTCGCCTGCCTCGCCCCCACCGTCGCCGTGTCCGGCACTGGCACCGGAGCGCTTTCCCGAGGGGCGCTTGCGCGGTGTCGGCCCGCCCTCGAAGGGCGGCCTGGGAGCGCCCTCGCCGGACGCACGCGGCGGCGGTTCGCCGCCCCCGGCCGTGCTGGCCTGCTCCTGCACCCAGCCCGTGTCGTACGCTTCCGCCGCCATGGCCCGGCGCGCCTGGTCCCAGCGGTAGGCGAGCACGGCCAATGCGGCAAGCCAGGCGGGTGCCACGTGCAGGCCCGGCAGCGGATGTACGGTCGCGGCGGCGATGAGCCCGGCCGCCCCCAGTGCGAGCAGTGCGGTGCGCCAGGGGGCGTACCCGCGCAGCCGCAACGCGACGAACGCCACCGGCAGTGCCAGCAGCCCCAGCAGGAGCGGGGCGTTCAGGTACGGGTCGTCCGCGCGTTCGGGGAACAGCCGTCCCAGCGGCACCGACACCGCCAGCCACCCCATGATCACCGACACGACGGCCATGCCCGCCGGCGACCGCAGCGTCAGGTGCACCACGACCATCAGGATGGCCGTGAACACGGCGGCGCTGAGCACCGGCCCGTTCAGGACCACCGCGACCGACACCACCACCGCGACCCCCAGCACCGCGCCCAGGAACCTCAGGCCGGGCAGGATCTGGAAGTAACGCACGCGCAGGCGCTCGAAAAGATCCCGCGCCGCGGTGCCCAGCGGCGGGCGGGAGCGGGGCCTGCCGAACAATGCCATCAAGGCGAGTAAAGCGCAGGACCCCCCGGATCGGCACCATCTGGACGCGGTTCGTTGCGCCGTGTCAAGGCGGACGTGCCCTCGCAACGGCCGGCCCCACCTCCGCATCCGGGCCGCTGACCAGCGCGTTCTCCGGTGGTCATGGCAGCGGGTCAAGGGCGTGCGCCGCCCGCCGCTGAGATCGTCCTCGCGGTCGCCCGTGGCATGCACGCCCGCGAAGGGGGCGGCGCCTCTACGATCGAACGGCCGCGGACGCCCCGTCCGCTCGGATCAGCACCTTCGTACGGGAGACCATGTGACGGACGCCACCGACGCGCTGCCGGGCCTGGAGCCGTCGGCCGAACCGGAGGCGGCGCCTCTGTCGGCCGGGTACGAGATCGAGCACGAGCTGCACGCGGCCCTCGGCGCGCAGCGCATCGCCGGGGTGGACGAGGTGGGACGCGGCGCGTGGGCCGGGCCCGTCGTGGTGTGCGCGGCGGTCACCGACCTTTCCCCGCCGCCCGAGCTGCCGGGACGGGGCGGCCGCACGATCCGGCTGACCGACTCCAAGCTGCTGTCGCAGGCGCACCGTGAAGCGTTCGCCGAGGTGCTGCCCGGCTGGCTGACCGCGTACGCGTTCGGCGCGTCGGCCCCGGAGGAGATCGACGAGGTCGGCATGACGGAGGCGCTGCGCCGGGCCGCCGTCCGGGCCCTGGAGGGGCTGCCGGAGCCGCCCGACGCCGTCATCCTGGACGGCAAGCACGACTACATCGGCCCGGGTTCCGGAGGGCGCCGCCGGCGGATCCGCTGCGAGGTCAAGGCCGACCAGCGTTCGGTGACGGTGGCGGCGGCGTCGGTGCTGGCCAAGGTGCACCGCGACCGGCTCATGGCCGCCCTCGACGAGCAGTTCCCCGGGTACGGTTTCGCGGACAGCGCCGGGTACCCGTCCCCCGCCCACCAGAAGACCCTCGAGGAGTCCGGCCCGACGCCGCACCACCGGCTGTCCTGGTCCTACCTGGACGATCTGCCCCGCTGGCGGCACCTGAAGAAGCACCGCGACCCGCTGGCGGGCGAGGGTCAGCTGACCCTCCTGTGACCGTCTCTTGGACTTGCGGCCGACGCCGGGCCGCGTGCTGCGATGCGAACGCTCCAAACCGACATATCTGACATATCGCATATATCCGGGCGTGTGGCCGCGTCCGGCGCCGCGCCCGCGGGAGTCATCCGCGCCTGCCTGGGTAGAGCGCCGAGTGACGGGAGGTGCGTGTCATGGACGCTGTCGTGAAGAGGCTGCTGCGCGAGGCGGGCGAGACCTACGCCGAGGAGGCCGGTGTCCCGCTCAAGGACCAACCCGCCGCCCTGTGGAAGCTGCTGGTCCTGTCCACCCTCCTCAGCGCCCGGATCTCCTCCGAGATCGCGATGGCGGCCGCCCGGGAGCTGTTCGAGGCCGGCGGCGGCACCGCACGCGGCATGGCCCGGCTGACCTGGCAGCAGCGGGTGGACGCGCTCGGCCGCGGCCACTACGTCCGCTACGACGAGAGCACCGCCGGCCGCCTGGGCGACATGGCCGACATCGTCCAGGACAAGTACAACGGCGACCTGCGGCGGCTGGCGATCGAGTCGGAACGCGACAGGGAACGCGCCGGCCAGCTGCTCCGCGAGTTCCCCGGCATCGGCCCGACAGGCGTCGACATCTTCTGCCGCGAGGCCCAGGCCATGTGGCCCTGGCTGCGCCCCTACTTCGACGAGCAGACCCTCAAGGGCGCCGAACGCCTGGGCCTGCCCAAGGACCCCAAGCGCCTCGCCGACGAAGTCCCCGAGAAGGACCTGGCCCGCTTCGCCGCCGCCCTCGTCCGCGTGGCCCGCGACAAGGACTTGGCCGACTCCATCACCAAGAACGGCACGTAACTCCCGCCGCCACAGTGGGCGGGCCCCAGCGCGCCCCTGGGCACACCCGTCGCAGAGGGGGCCGGCCAGTGCAATCCCAGACGCCGGCCCCAGCAGCCGGATGTGCAGTGGTCCTTATGCGCCCCGCGGGCACCAAGCGGCCGCCGAGCACGGCGAGTGCCGCTCGTCCGCGAGGCCGTTCAGTCCTTGCCGCGTGAGGCGACCCACTCCAGGTTCCAGCCGTACGCCTGGTCGACGGCCATCTTCCCCCAGCGCGGACGACCGGGCGGCGGCAGGACGTACCGTCCCTCACGGCGTACCACCAGTTCGCCGCCCACGTTCTCGATGAGGGCGAGCACAACGTCGCGGGAAGCGTCGACGCAGTCGTCCGTGCGCATCTCGATGGGCGCGGCACCGCGCGGATAGAGGGTGGCGACCGCGTCCAGCCCCCGGAAGTCGTCGGCGCCGTCGTAGATCTCGGCGAACACCAAGATCCTTCTGAAGTCGGCGGTGTGGTCCAGATTGATGGTCAGGTTCTCGCCCGTCTCCACGGTGCCGGCCCGGTCGTCGCGGTCGAGCTGGATGTACGGGGGCCGGTCCAGCGCACCGAAGTCGCCGACGGCGTGCACGATCCCCTTGCGGCCGTCCTTCAGTTCCCACAGCGCGCACAGGTCGAGGTCCAGGTCCACGCCGCGACGGAGCTTGCCCAGCAGCCCTCGGGCCGCGCCCGGCCGCGCGGACCAGTTGAGGTTGACCCGCATGTGGCCGGACGTGGCGCCGTGCTTGGTCAGCGACACCGACGGCGCGCTCTTGGTCAACGAGATCACGCCGCCCTGCTGGGGCGCGGGCGCCGCCTGCTGGGGCGCGGGCGCCGCCTGCGGAGGCGGTGCGGACTGCACGGGTGGCGCCGGCGGCGCCGGAGGCGGCGTAGCACCCTGCCCCGGGTCGTCCACGGTGATCCCGAAATCGGTGGCCAGCCCGGCGAGTCCGGTGTCGTATCCCTGCCCGACCGCCCGGAACTTCCAGGCACCCTGCCGCCGGTAGAGCTCACCCAGGACGAACGCGGTCTCGGTGGACGCGCCGGGGTTGTCGAACCGAGTCACCTCGGAACCGGACGCCGCGTCCAGCAGCCGCACGTACAACCCCTGGAACTGACCGAACGTCCCACCGTCCGCCGACGCCGCGATCACGATGCGCTGGACGTCCGGCTCGACCCGCCCCAGATCGACGCTCAGCACGTCACGTACTGTCGGCCCCTGCTGCTTGCCCTCATGCCGAACCGCCCCCGACCCGTGGGACGGCTGGTTGTAGAAGACGAAGTCGTCGTCCGAACGCACCTTGCCGGCATCCGTGAGCAGCAACGCCGACGCGTCGGCATCGGGCACTCCGGGTCCGCCCTGCCAGCCCAGTTCGACACGTACGGATGGAACAGGCACCGGCGTGTTGGCACCCTTCTGCAACGTCATGAACGCTCCTCCCGGTTCCACTGGCCCGCCGGTCCTGAAGCTGGTCCCGCCCAGGCAGCACGCCAAAGCCCGCCCGCCGTCCAACCTACGGCCAAGCCCCGTCCCCAGGCGACCTCAACACCACCGCGCCCCCCACACCAAAGAGCCCCGACGCCCCCATGGCACCACGGCGTCCGTGACGGCCGCCATGCCCGTCCCGTCCCCGACGAGGCATGACGCGTGGTCATCCAGCCCAGCACGCCACGGCGCGCGGAACAGTCAGACGACGAAGCAGCCGACGGGTTCGCCTCGGTCACCGCCGGATGGAAGTGGGCCTCCGCCGCCCAGGTGGCGGGCGCCCACACCCCGCCCTGGCCGCAAGCGACTGCAACCCCCTCATCGGTTCGCCGCGGCAATCGTGCCCCGGCTGCGCATAAGCCCGTGGGCCCGCAGCGCCACCCGGGAGCTGTTCGAGGCCGGCGGCGGCACCGCACGCGGCATGGCCCGGCTGCTGCCAGGTGCGCCGGTTCGGTGCGGTGTTGGTTCGTACGGGTGTGTGGGCGTGCTTGGTGAACTGGAAGCGCGTGGGCGGGCGGTACGGCGGTGCTGCGGGAGTGTGCGGGTCAGGGGACGCGGGCGGTCCAGGCCGGGTCGGTGAACTTTTCCGCCGCCAGTTTTTCGGCCATGCGCAGTTCTTCTTCGGTGAGCCGGTCGTCGGTCAGCCCGTAGCGGCCTCGGAAGTGGGCGATCATCCGTTCGATGATCTGCTCGCGGGGCAGACCGGTCTGCCGCCGTAGTGGGTCGACGCGCTTGTTCGCGCTGGCGATGCCCTTGTCGGAGATCTTCTCGCGGCCGATGCGCAGCACCCGGGTGAGCTTGTCGGCGTCGATGTCGTAGGCCATGGTCACGTGGTGCAGGACCGCGCCGGCCACCAGGCGTTTCTGCGCCGCTCCGCCGATCTTTCCCTGGTCGGAGGCGATGTCGTTGAGCGGCTGGTACCACGCCCCGACGCCCAGTTCACCGAGCGCGCCCAGTACCCAGTCGTCGAGGAAGGCGTAGCTCTCGGCGAACGACATGCCCGCCACCAGCGACTCGGGCGCGTACAGCGAGTAGGTGATGGTGTTGCCCGGCTCGACGAACATCGCACCACCGCCGCTGATGCGGCGCACCACCGTGACGCCGTAGCGTTCGGCCGCGGCGGCGTCCACCTCGTTGCGCAGCGACTGGAAGCTGCCGATGATCACTGCGGGCGAGGCCCACTCCCAGACACGCAGCGTCGGCGGACGCCGTCCGGCGCCGACCTCCATGGCCAGCACCTCGTCGAGCGCCATGTGCAGCGCGGGTTCCTGCGGGCCCTCGTGGACCAGTCGCCAGTCGTGGTCGTGCCAGTCGGACGCATTGGTGAGGGCGCGCCGTACGGCGATGGCCACCGCCTCGGCGGACAGCCCCAGCATCACCGTGCCCTCGGGCAGCCGCGCCTGGACACGGGCGGCGATGTCGCGAGCCTCGGCGGCCGCGGGCAGACCGTCGATCGCCCTGTTGATCTCTTCCAGGGCCTCGTCGGGTTCCAGGAAGAAGTCGCCGCTCACCCGTACGTCGCGCAGCCTGCCGTCCGTCACGTCCAGATCCACGACGACGAGCTTGCCGCCGGGCGCCTTGTACTCACCGTGCATCACGTACGTACCAACCCCGGCGTCTCGGCGTGGATTCCGGGTTCCGCCGAAGGTCGCCGGCCACCTCGGCGTGAATGGCGGTTCACGGCACGGAGGGCGGTGGGCCCGGCAGCTCCTCGGGGCGGGTGGTGCGCAGCCCGTCCAGGACGATCTGCAGGTTGCGTTCCCACTGGTGGCCGCCCGCGCGCACACCGAGGGTGTGGTCGCCGGTGGAGACCGACACGAGCAGGAACGCCACGTCGGGCCAGGTGACGTCCGGCCGCACCACGCCGGCCCGCTGGACGCGCTCGACCAGGAGGCGCAACCGTTCGCGCAGGTCCGCGCGGGCGTGGTCGAGGGATCCGCCCAGCGCGTCGTTGATGTCGCACAATTCGTTGCGCAGATGGATGTAGCCCTGCGCGAACTCACGGAAGCCCGTCCAGGGGTCGGGATGGGCGAGCGCCTGGTCGGCCCGTGCCACGATCTCGCCGAGCACCTCCTCCAGGACCGCCTCCAGCAGCGCTTCCAGGGAGCCGACACGGCGATAGAACGTGCCGATGCCCACGCCCGCGCGACGAGCGATCTCGTGCGCGGTGACCTCGCCGCCGATCTCACGGACGGCCTCCCGGGCGGCGGCCACCAGCCGCTCCACGTTGCGCCGCGCGTCGGCCCGGGGCCGCCGCCCGGATCCGTCGTCCAACAGCCGGTCCACCGCGCTCATACAGCGATTCTACCAATAACCGGACCTCCCCCCTCCGGTTTAAGTGGACAACTGGCGTCCGGTTGAGCTATGGTCGCACAACCGGACGCCATACGTCCACTTAGCCGTCGAGAGAGGCGAGGGAGCATGAAGACGATCAAGGTCGGCGTCATCGGCGCCAACCCGGAACGCGGCTGGGCGCGCACGGCCCATGTGCCCGCTCTGCGCGCGCTGCCGCAGTACGAGATCAGCGCGGTGGGCACCACCCGCGAGGAGAGCGCCCGTGAGGCGGCCCGGCTGTTCGGCGCTCCGCATGCGTTCACCGACCCCCGCGAACTGGCCGCTCATCCGGACGTCGACATGGTGGCCGTCACCGTCAAGGTGCCGCACCACGCAGAACTGATCCGGGCGGCCCTGGACGCGGGCAAGCACGTGCTCAGCGAATGGCCGCTGGCACTGACCACCGCCGAGGCCGAATCACTGGCCAAGGAGACCGATCGGGCCAGCGTGCACCACGCGATCGGCCTGCAGGCCAGGCAGTCCCCCGCCATCGCCTACGCCCGCGAACTTCTGGCCGACGGATATATAGGTCAGGTCACCTCGGTGAACGTGTACGCGGCCCGCCCCAAGGGCGCGGGCGGCCGCATCAGCGCCGAGCACGCCTACACGGCCGATCGCGCCAACGGTGCAGGGGTGTTCGAGGTCGCCGGCGGCCACACCCTCGACATCCTGGAACATCTCGCCGGAGAGATCACCGAAGTCGCGGGGCAGCTGTCCCTGCGGCACTCGCGGTACACCGTCGCCGAGACCGGCCAGACCGTCGAGGCGACCAGTCCCGATCACGTCCTGCTCAACGCCGTCCTGGCGACCGGCGCGGTCGCGTCCGTCCACCTGCACGACGCCAAGGTCACCAACTCCCGCACCCGCCTGGAGTTCGCGGGGACCGAAGGCGACCTGGTCGTCAGCACCGACGGCACCGACCATCCGCAGGCCTCCCAGATCCAGATCGGCACGCCCCGTGTTCTGGCCGCCCGCGGCCACGGCTCCTGGCAGGAGCTTCCCGTACCCGCCCGTCACCGCGTTGTCGATGCCGCCATCCCCGACTTGGCCGTGCTCAACGTCGCCCAACTGTACGCACGGCTCGCCGAGGACATCATCGAAGACCGTCGCACCGTGCCCGGTTTCGACCATGCCGTCCGCCTGCACCGCCTACTCGACGCCATACGACTGTCCGCCGACACCGGCACACGACAACCGGTCACCCCTTCCCAACCCCGATGACCCAAGCGCCAAGGACACCGATGACCAGAACCCCTGCCCCAACAAAACCACTCCCAACAGTCGCCAGTCTCTGCCCGGAGTGGGGAAAGCAAATAGACGCCCGCTCCCCTACCGATTCGCGCTGACATCATCGCGCAGAGCAGAGATGCGCACCTCGACCAGGAACAGCGCCGACGCCACCACCCTGCGCCGCCCGACCCGAACACGGCCCGCAACTCACGCACCCCACTGCCCCAACACACGCCGCTCCCCAACCGGCCAAACAAGTCGAAGCCTCGCCCCAAAACCGCACCCCCAGCACAAACACACCGCCAACCACACACGAACACCGCCAATCCCAACGCCCCACCAAGGCACCACTCCCGGTCCCGGTCACTCCCCCGAACCAGATGCCGCACACGGTCGGCGTGCGCACCGTCGCCCTGACATGTCACTCGATCTGGGCGTCTCGGCGTATGTCCGGAGGCAGTGGATCGGAGCTCTTCCGCGGCGGACCATTTGCCCGCAGCCCCACTGGAGGCTTCAACACCGACGCGTACCACTACGCCACAGCACCACTACGACCTGTCGCCGGCTCAGGAATGGCCAATCCGCTTTACGAGACAGGTAATCGACGTGGCGGACCGCAGAATGTGAACATCTGAGGCATGACGGAAAAGACCACTGAAATGCCATGCGCCGAGGCCAACCGTCGACTCTTGGAGCACACCTTCACGGAGGTCGCCAAGGGCAACATCGACATCTTCCGCACGGTTCTGCGAGAGGACTTCATCGAGCACAGCCCGGGCAACCCCTCCGGCCGTGACGCGTTCGTGGAGTTCATCGCCAAGGCCCCGCTGGCAAGCTCGAAGCTGGAACTGAAGCGTGTGATCGCGGACGAGGAACACGTGGTCGTGCACTACCACATGGTTCCTCCCGGCAACGAACGCGGCATCGCGGTCGTCGACATCTGCCGGATCGAGGACGGGCTGATCGCCGAACACTGGGACGTTCTCCAGCCCGTCCCTCATCCCGACGAGACGCCGAACGGCATGTTCTGACGTCGATGGCGGGGGCGCTGCGTGTTTGTCCGACACTGCGGCGCGCACCAAGACGCCGCCGCCTTTCGGACGTCCACCGCCCCCTCATGCTCGCGCGGTCGCCGTGATCGATGGCGAGACGCCTTGTCCGTTCCTTCTGCCTTCGCCCGAGGAGGCGGTGTTGCGATGGTCAGGAGCAAGTCGGGGGCTCCGTGACGGAAGGGCCGAAGACTGTTGTCGGCGCCCCTGGCGTGGTGCCAGTAAACCCCGCGGCCAAGCAGACTTCGGCTCCCGGACAGGTAGAGGTCGTCCTCGGAGACCGACGTGACGCGGACGGGCGCCATGACGAGGGCGTCGTCGGCGATTCGGCGCCATCCGAGGGGGGTGGGTGGGCGGGCCCTCGCGGACGTCGAAGACGCCGAAGCGGGAGTTGGTGATCGCCTCGTAGGCCGAGCGGAGCATGCCCTTGGTGAGCTGCGTTCTGGCTCAGGAGTTTGGGCTGAACAGGTCGACGGCGTTGCCGTCCGGGTCGTGGACGATGGCGTACCGCTGGCCCCAGGGCGCGTCCCACGGTGCCTTGTGGCCCTTGTGCCCTTCCGCGACGAGTTCGTCGTAGGCCGCGTCGACGTCGGACGGGGTCGCCAAGCGGAACGCCAGGGCGATCCGGTGCCCTCCCACCGGAGGTCGCCAGTCGGGGTCGAAAGAGCGGATTATCTCCACGGTGTCCCAGGCCAGCCGCACGCCGCCGGGCAGTTCGGCCTCCACATGCGGCTGCGCGTCGGCCTCGGCGGGAATGTCCAGGCCGAGACGACGGTAGAAGGCCAGGGAACGGGCCATGTCCTCAACGACCAGGCCGATCATGTCGAATCGAGCTCGCATGTCAGTGTCTCCTCCAGAAGGCGCGCCCGAGGATGGACGCGGCGCGGGGGATCAGGTGACGGCCGGCCCGTCGAGGAACCGGCGTGGTGGTCATGCTGGGCCGCGGGTCCCTCGGACCTCTTGTAGGAAACGGACGCGCCGCTGCTGATTGCGGCCGCGATGGCGGGGGCCTGCTGAACCAACCAGGCTTCGGCCCGTGGCAGGCGGTCTTTGACTCCCTCGTCCCAGAATCGGCGGAAGACGGGATCGACCTGGGCGGCGGCACGGGCGGTGCGGTGAAAGCGATGGAGCATGCGCCGAGCGAGAGGCATCAGGTCTTCACGCTGACGCGGCGTCATTCCATAGGCGTCGGCGAAGACCGCGATCCGATGAGGAATGTCGGCGTCGGTGAGGGCGGGCGTGCGGTCCGCGGGATGCAGCAGTGGCGCCCACCAGTAGAGCGCGTTGGCGATGTCGTACAGCCGGGTGGTCGGCCTCGCCAGGTCGAAGTCGATGAGCGCCGCGGGCAGCCCGTCACGGAAGACCACATTGCCCGGGCAGTAGTCACGATGCGAGACGAGTTCCCCGTCGTCGTCGACATAGGGGATGCCCGCCGTGCCCGGCAGTTCCGCCCACACCGCGTCCGAGGGAGGGATCCAGCCCTGCGCCGCGTCGTGAAGCCGGCGCACGAGACGGGCCAGCGCGACGAGAACGGCCTCGCTCGTGGCCTCGGCGGGCAGCGGCTCGCGCGGGACGTCTCCGGGTACGAAGCTCAGCACTTCACGGCCCTGCTCGTCCACCCCCAGGGGCGTCGGTGCGGCGGTGAATCCGGCGGAATGGAGATGGGCGAGGAAAGCCTGGATCGTGGCGGTGAACGGCCGGACGGGGCGCCGTACCGTGTCACCGATGCGAACAATGCCCGGTGTCACCCCGTCCCCGACGAGGGGCATGCCTTCGTCATCGCGCATCGCCCCCAGTCTCCCGGACGCGTGCTCATTCCGCATCCCTGCCGAGACCAAGGGAAAGCTGATCCCGCCGACCAGATGGCGTTTACGCCGGTGGCGCGCGAGAGGGATCCCGACACGGCCGGCGGCTTCATGCACAAGCCAGCCGCGTGCGGAGGCGTCGGCGGCGTCAACCTCGGAGAGCTGGTCGGCGTCGGTGGCCTCGTAGGCCTTGCCCTCGGCCTCGGCGAGCATGCGCGGGTCTCCTTGTTGACCGAGACGCTGGGGGTCTCACCTCTGCGGATCGTCCTCCCAACCCGAGGTGGCGGCGACCTTGGAAACTCATACGCGCCGATGTCCAGACGACCAGCGGCCGCCCCTTGGACCCCTCCTTACGGCAGCGCGTGCGCCTGGAGGCTCTCCGCAGACGCTGGCTGTGCCGCCCAGGCCCGCAAGCGCTGAGCTGATATCGACGGTGCCGTAGGGGCGCCGAAGGCGATGGTGGACACCGGGACGTGCTCTCACTCGCCAAATGAAGTGCTCAGTCACAGCGAGGCGAAGGTTCTTTGACGGGCACTAGGCGAGGGGGCCCCGAAGGGGACGAGGCTCGGTCGTTGGGTTCGGCAGGCGTAAGTCCGGCTCTCCACGCGGGCCGAGTTCGTCCAGGATCAGCCGGTGCAGTTTGGCCTGAAGCCGGGCCCGGGTCCACCCGGTGGAGCGGCGGTGCGCGGTGGGGCTGGACGGGCCGAACACCGGCGGCAGCCGCTTCCATGAAGATGAGCCCCGCCAGTACTTCACTCCCCCATACCGTCGCCGGTCACCGTCCTGCGGCCGCGTCGGGGCGGGCGGAACAACACGTGGAGCAATTCCCCAAAACTCGTCCGGCACCAAACTTCGACCATCGCCACAAGCGCACGCTACCGCCTAGCCACCAAATGAGGTCACCTCTGAGCGGCGTGTTCTCGCGCGTGGGCAAAATCGAGGTAACGTGGCGCCCCGCGGAGGAGATCGATACTGTTGATGGTCCCAAGTACCACCTTCGACCACCGCGCTGGCGTGGAAACCTTCCGCGCTAAGGAGGACGCGTGACAATGGCGCGAGTACTGGTGATCGGTCTCGATCCCGCCAAGATCCAGGGTTGGGACCCGGAGCCGGTCCAGGCAGCGGTAGCACGCGGTCAGGCCCGTTTCGACGATTATGGCATCCAGGCCGACTTGTGCCTGGTGGCACTCGACGAGAACCCTGAAGAAACGATCGTGGAGGCGCTGACTCGCAATGACTACATCTGCGTCGTGATCGGGGGCGGCATCCGCAAGCACGAGCCGTTGCTCGAATTCTTCGAGAAGGTGGTCAACCTGGTTCGGCAGCACGCGCCCGACGCAGCCATCGCCTTCAACAGCAGCCCCGAGGACAGCGCCGACGCGGCTCTGCGGTGGCTGCGCTAGCTGTTTGAGGTCATGACGTTGGCGTGGAGCCGGGGCGCTGCGTAGCGTGATCACGCGAGGAGGCCCTACGGGGCGGGCGCCAGGCCGTCCACCCGGCCGCGGGTGGGCCTCAACGCTGATCATTATTTCAGGCCGGCTGTGCGCTGGGTGCCCGGCTCTCGTGCCGACCCGCCGCCCAAGACGCGCCGCTCGCCGTTCCCTATGAACCGCCCGTTTCGCCTGCTCATGGAGTGTTCGCCGGTCACGGCGCCCCAGAGGTGGGCGCACCACGGTTCGAGGTCCTGGGCGCGGGCGCGTGCCGGGCGGGCACGCTGCCGATCGTGACCGACACCAGAAGCACGAGACCGGCACCCGCTATCGCCTGGAGCTCTCCCAGCGCGGACAGGTCCGACTTCGGACCTGCCACCGGAGCGAACCTTTCCTCCGGATCGAGCACGACCGGGATGACGTCGCCGCGCTCGTGGCCCTCGCAGTTGCTCTCCAGCTCGCGCCTGATCGGGGTGCCGTCGGTGTGGCGCAGCGTGCAGTGCTGTGTTTCGGAACCACGGTGACTCGTCGTCCAGGTCCGGTCCACGACCGCTTCGGCATCGGCTCCGACCAGGGTCAGCGCGATGTCCCGCACGGCGATGGCGCCGACCATGTACAGGAGGAACAACGCCAGCATGCCGCAGATGAGCGGCACGTTCGCGAACCGGAACGATCGCCCGCTCGCGTAGAGGAACCCCAGCGCCGTGGCGTTACCGATCATCCCGATCACGGTCAGGAGCACCGAGCCCGTCGTCCCCCACCACAGATGAACGGCGGAGGACAGCACCAGACCCAGCAGCGTTCCGCCGAGCAGGAGGCCGCCACGCAACAGGGCGGAACGAGCGAGTCCCACGCAGGCCTCCCTAGAGGGACAAAACGGGCAGACTGAGTCTAAAGAAAGATTTGTGGGATCGGGGATTTCCGAATTCGCCGTGGGGAGCCGGCCCTCGCTGCAAGGCGTCGTCCTGGTCAACTCAGCACGGCGCCGGCGAGCACCGCGGCGCAAGCGGCGATTCGGCGGCAGGTAGGCGATCAGCGCGTTGGCCGTTCTGGCATCTGGCGGAACGCTGGTGTCGCGTTGGAGATGCCGGCGGCGTTTCAGGTCCGGGAGCGAAGGCGCCTGATGCGCCGAAGGGGGAATCCGACTGGAGTCGGTTCCCCTTCGGCCCGACGCTTAGGTCTCAGCCGATCAGGTCGGACGACGCGTCACGGGCGCGTCCTCGTGGTACTGGGCAGAGCATTTGTTCGGAGGGTGCGGTATTCCCTGCGGACATCGCCGAGCCCCCAGCGGCCGTGCTTGACTCAGGCTGTGATCGACTGGGCGCGTTTGCAGGGTGTGTACGGGCCGGCGCACACCGTCCCCTCCGCTCTTCAGGCGGCGGAGACCGGCGCCAAGGACGCCTGGGACGAGTTGTGGACCCAGCTCTGGCACCAGGAGAGCACCTGCGAAGCGGGCATCGCGGCCTTGCCGGCACTGGCCTCCCTCGCCCAGCACACGAACCGAGCGGTGAAGTTCCCTGCGATCGAGCTTGCGGGCGAGATCGTCGGGGCTGCTCTTCGTGAGGGCAGGCCTCTGGACGAGATGAAGGAGCTCCGGCAGCCGCTGGCCATGCTCAGCGCCTCCGCCGACGGACGGCTGTCGGAACGGCCGGCCGACTACCGGACTTACTTCCGAGCGAAGCTCGCGTTGGACGGCTTCCCAGTGCTGAGCGACATCCTCGACGACTTCCTCGACTTCTGCACCGAAGTTCTCTGCCCCCGATGTTCCGACAAGGTCAGCATCGTGATCGGAGACTTCGGCCGCTACTCGTCGATTCGCGACTGGGACCTCGGTGACGTGCACCCCATCCCACTGCGCCCGGCCGCCCCGGATGACCTGCAGGGCGTCGAGGGCCGACTGCACCAGGAAGCGGTGCGAGACGAGCAGCCGAGGCTCGCCTGGGGCTTGAGGCACGTGTTCGGCGACGCGGAATGCGGCAGCTGTGGCGCGGTCTTCTCCGTCATATCCGCCTTGGAGACCTGAGGAGAACCGCCCACCGACTCCTGAGAAGACGCTCGTGCCGTAGCCGCCCCGGCCGAAAACGTCTGCGGGGGAACCGGCGCTGGCCGGTTCCCCCGCGACTTCAATCGTGGCCGATCAGGTCGGACGCCGCTTCAAGAGCGCTCGCGTCCCGTTGTCAGCTGCAGCCGCTGGTGGAGCCGCAGCCCTCGCAGACGTAGCAGCTGCCGGCCGGGCGCATCTTGGTGCCGCAGGTCAGGCACAGGGGCGCGTCGGCGGTGCGGCCCTGGCGGCTTTCGATGACCTCCATCGAGGAGTGCGGCTCGGACTCGACGGCCGGGCGGCGCGGCTCGGCGGGCTTGGTGATCTCGGCGGACTGGGCCAGGATCTCGCGGTCGACCTCGGTCTCGGCGTGCAGGGTGGCCGGGTCCTCGCCGTTGGCCTGCATCGCCCTTTCCTCGGCGGTGAGGATGCCCAGTTCGGCGCGGGTCTCGTAGGGCAGGTGGTCCAGCGCCAGGCGGCGGAAGATGTAGTCCATCACCGAGGTCGCCATGCGGATGTCGGGGTCGTCGGTCATGCCGGCGGGCTCGAACCGCATGTTGGTGAACTTCTCCACCCAGGTCTCCAGCGGCACCCCGTACTGGAGGCTGATGGAGATCGCCATGGAGAACGCGTCCATCACGCCGGCCAGGGTGGAGCCCTGCTTGCCGAGCTTGAGGAACACCTCGCCGAGGCCGTCGTCGGGGTAGGACGAGGCGGTCATGTAGCCCTCGGCGCCGGCGACGGAGAAGCGGGTGACGGTCGCGGGGCGCTGCTTGGGCAGCCGCTTGCGGACCGGACGCGCGACCTCCACCGGCGCCGGGGCCTCCTCGGCCTGCTCGGTCTTCTTGGCCGCCGACAGCGGCTGCCCGACCTTGCAGTTGTCGCGGTAGATCGCCAGGGCCTTCAGGCCGAGCCGCCAGCCCTCGAAGTAGACCTTCTCGATGTCCTCGACGGTGGCCTGCTCGGGCATGTTGACGGTCTTGGAGATCGCCCCGGACAGGAACGGCTGGACGGCGGCCATCATCCGCACGTGGCCCATCGGGCTGATCGCCCGCTCGCCCATCGCGCAGTCGAACACCTCGTAGTGCTCGGGACGCAGGCCCGGCGCGTCCACGACGTGGCCGTGCTCGGCGATGTACTCGACGACCGCCTCGATCTGCTCCTGCTGGTAGCCCAGCTTCTTCAGGGCGCGCGGGACGGTGTGGTTGACGATCTGCATCGAGCCGCCGCCGACCAGCTTCTTGAACTTCATCAGCGCGAGGTCGGGCTCGATGCCGGTGGTGTCGCAGTCCATCATCAGGCCGATGGTGCCGGTGGGGGCAAGCAGCGACGCCTGGGCGTTGCGGTAGCCGTTCTTCTCACCGGTCTTCAGGCACTGCTGCCACTGCTTGGTCGCGGCGGCGTGGACGGCGCGGTCGATCTCGTCCAGCGTGCGGATCTCGTCGTTGGCGGCGGCGTGCTTGCGCATCACCCGCTTGTGCGCCTCGGCGTTGCGGGCGTATCCGACGTACGGGCCGACCACCCCGGCCAGTTCGGCGGAGCGGCGGTAGGCGACGCCGGTCATCAGCGAGGTGATCGCGGCGGCGAGCGAGCGGCCGCCCTCGGAGTCGTAGGCGTGCCCGGTGGCCATCAGCAGGGCGCCGAGGTTGGCGTAGCCGATGCCGAGCTGGCGGTAGTCGCGGGTGGTCTCGGCGATCTTCTCGGTCGGGAAGTCGGCGAAGGTGATGGAGATGTCCATCGCCGTGATGATCAGCTCGGTGAGCTTGACGAAGCTCTCGACGTCGAAGGTGTCGTCCTGGCGCAGGAACTTCAGCAGGTTGATGCTGGCGAGGTTGCAGGAGGAGTTGTCCAGGCTCATGTACTCCGAGCACGGGTTGCTGGCGGTGATGCGGCCCGACTCGGGGTTGGTGTGCCAGTCGTTGATCGTGTCGTCGTACTGGATGCCCGGGTCGGCGCACTCCCAGGCGGCCTTGGCCATCTGCCGGAACAGGTCGCGGGCCTTGACGGTGTCCACGACCTCGCCGTTCAGGCGGGCGCGCAGCGCGAACTCGCCGTCGCTCTCCACGGCGCGCATGAACTCGTCCGACACGCGCACCGAGTTGTTGGCGTTCTGGTACTGGACGCTGACGATGTCCTTGCCGCCCAGGTCCATGTCGAACCCGGCGTCGCGCAGGGCCCGGATCTTGTTCTCCTCGCGGGCCTTGGTCTCGATGAACTCGGCGATGTCGGGGTGGTCGACGTCCAGCACGACCATCTTGGCGGCCCGGCGGGTGGCGCCGCCCGACTTGATCGTCCCGGCGGACGCGTCGGCGCCGCGCATGAACGACACCGGTCCGCTGGCGGTGCCGCCGGACGACAGCAGTTCCTTGCTGGAGCGGATGCGGGAGAGGTTGACACCGGCGCCGGAGCCGCCCTTGAAGATGATCCCCTCTTCCTTGTACCAGTCCAGGATCGACTCCATCGAGTCGTCCACCGAGAGGATGAAACAGGCGCTGACCTGCTGCGGGGACTTGGTGCCGACGTTGAACCAGACGGGGGAGTTGAAGCTGAACATCTGGTGGACCAGGGCGTGCTTCAGCTCGTGGTCGAAGATCTGGGCGTCCTCCTCCGAGGCGAAGTAGCCCTCGGCCAGGCCGGTGTCAACGTACACCTTGACCACCCGGTCGACCAGTTGCTTGAGACTGTGCTCGCGCTGGGGGGTGCCGAGGGCGCCGCGGAAGTACTTCGACGTCACGATGTTGACGGCGTTCACCGACCAGAAGTCGGGGAACTCCACCCCGCGCTGCTCGAAGTTGACGGAGCCGTCCCGCCAGTTGGTCATGACCACGTCACGACGTTCCCAGCGGATCGTGTCGTACGGATGCACGCCGGGCGTGGTGAAGATCCGCTCGACCTTGAGCCCCTTGCGGCTCCCCCTGCCGCGCCGGGCCGCCGAGCCGCTCACCGTCTCCGTCATGACCTTCCCCCTCTCGGGCCCTCCCGCCGGGCCCTGTCCAGGAATAACCCCGCCCGCCGGCCGTTTGCTCCCGGCCGCGGGCGCTCTCAACAGTCGTGAAGCCCGCCCCTCACAGGGGCCGGCCAGGCTCCCCCGAGGAACCGGCCTTGGTACGCAGTGACTCGATCTCTCTGGCGAAGTCGTCCAGCGTCTCGAAACCCCGGTACACCGAGGCGAACCGCAGGTAGGCGACCTCGTCGAGCTCGCCGAGCGGGCCGAGGATGGCCAGTCCGATCTCGTGCGAGGGGATCTCTGCCACCCCCGTCGCCCGGATCGCCTCCTCCACCCGCTGCCCGAGCTTGGCCAGCGCGTCCTCGTCGACGGGACGGCCCTGGCAGGCGCGGCGCACGCCGGCGATGATCTTCTCCCGGGAGAACGGCTCGGTGACGCCGCTGCGCTTGGCCACCATGAGGAGCACGTTCTCCTGTGTGGTGAACCGCTTGCCGCATTCCGGGCACGACCGGCGGCGCCGGATGGCCGATCCGTCGTCGGTGGAGCGGCTGTCGATCACCTTGGTGTCAGGGTTGCGGCAGAACGGGCAGTGCACGCGTTCCCTCCTCCCCTGACAGATCAAGCCACACGAGAAATCGTCCCCCACAAGACACAACTTGTGGCTAATGACACCCGTGTAACTACTAGATGTTGTGGTCAACCGTAGGACGCCCGGAGGGGCAACGCAACCTGGATCACGACCCCCGTCAGTAGACCCTCGTCACACCGGGCCCACCGACCCCGTCTCGGCGTGTCGCTTCCACCGGACCCCAAGAACCCCCACAAACCACCCAAACCCCCTTTGCCGTAAGGCTTCTCGCGTCCCCCGCCGAAGCCTTCGGACGGGAGGTCGCCTCGCACGGTGAGGCCAACCCACAAGTCCCCAAAAATCGCCACATCACTACAGCCGGCCCGCCGCGATGGGTGACGGCGGGCCGGGAGCGACCGTACTCCAGCGGAGCGGGTGCGAGCGGCGGATACGGATGGATGGAGGCGACCGCGAAGGCGGTGCACCAACGCGCACGGCGGCGGCAGATCTGGCCGTGCCCAGCGTGACGCCGCGCGAGGCGGGCCGACGCCCTGGCCCAGACCCGGCGGGCGGCGGCTGCCATGGCCGTGACCGCGCGCACTACGCCGCCCGGGTCTGGGCAGCAGCGGCTCGGCCCCTTTGGCTGGTGGGGCCGAGCCATTGGTGTTCGCCTCGCGCCCCGTCGGCAGAGCAGGGCGTACCGCTCCGGCTTGGTGGGGAGAGTGAGGCGGCTGCCGCCGCAAGAGCGCGACAGCTGTTACGGCGTGAATGCGGGGGTTAGTCGTTGGCGGGGAGGCGCAGGCGCTGGCCCGGGCGGACGATTGTGGTGGACAGGTTGTTGAGATCCATGATGCGGCGGACCAGCAGGTGGGTGTCGTCGCGGGGGCGTTCGCGCCGGGCGATCGTCCACAGGGAGTCGCCGTTGCCGACGACGACCGTCTTGCCCGGGCGCACGCCCGGGTCGGACGCGTCGGGGCCGCCGGCGCCCGCGCGGGCCGTCGCGGTCAGCCACAACGCGACCAGGAGCGGCACCGCCAGCAGGCCGATCATCACGATGCGGCCGCGCCGCGTCAGCCGCAGATCGTCCCACGCGCCCTCCGCCGGAGCCCCCAGGGGCGGCGGTGCGTGCTGGATGTGTGTGGTGAGGGCCGGAGCTTCGGCCGTTATGCAGTGTGGGTGGAGCGAACCCGCCATCTCGGTCCCCTTCGTGACCGACAGCCGATCTTCGAATGCATATTCGATCGAACGTCTGTACGATGTTGTACCGCAGCCCCCCGAGAAACGCGAGTACATTCTTCGAACAATTGTTTGATCATTGCAGCCGGACGCGATAACGTTCGGCAAGGAGTGACGGAGCGAGCGTCGGGAGGCGACGAGCGATGACCAAGGTCCGGGAGCTGCCCGACGGCCCCATGGACGAGGCGGGCCTGACCCAGCGGCAGCGCATGGTGCTGGAGGTGATCCGCGACTCGGTGCAGCGTCGCGGCTACCCGCCCTCGATGCGCGAGATCGGCGAGGCCGTCGGCCTGACCAGCACCTCCAGCGTGTCGCACCAGCTGCGCGCGCTGCAGCGCAAGGGATACCTGCGCCGCGACCCCAACCGGCCGCGCGCCGTCGAGGTGCGGGTCCCGGGCGCCACGCCGGTGCGCACCGACACCGAGAACTTCGACGCGCCCGGCGCCGGCCAGGACACCGCGCCGCGTCCCGCCCCCGCCTACGTGCCGCTGGTAGGACGGATCGCCGCCGGTGGGCCGATCCTGGCCGAGGAGGCCGTCGAGGACGTGTTCACCCTGCCCAAGCAGCTCGTCGGCGAGGGCACCCACTTCCTGCTGAAGGTCACCGGCGACTCGATGATCGACGCGGCGATCGCCGACGGCGACTGGGTCGTGGTGCGCCAGCAGCCGGTGGCCGAGCAGGGCGACATCGTCGCCGCGATGATCGACGGCGAGGCCACCGTCAAGACCTTCAAGCGCCGCGACGGTCACATCTGGCTGGTCCCCCAGAACCCGGCCTACGAGCCGATCCCCGGCGACGAGGCGTCCATCCTGGGCCGCGTCGTCGCCGTCCTGCGCAAGATGTGACGTCCCGGCCCGGCGCGGCCAGGTCACTCCCGCGCGCCCGTCACCGGCCCCCAGGGCGGTGGCGGGCGTTCGCATGCGCCCCGCGCTGTGCGCAGGAGGCGTCATCTCGACAACCGCGTGCGGACGCACTCGTCTCCACCCATTCCAGTTCCAGCTCGTCCACGAGCGCCGCTCGGCGCCCGCGCCCAGGCGCGCCTGCCAGGCCAGGCCGAGACACGGCCGCGGCGGTGGTTCTCCGCTCGCGGCCGTCAGGCTCGGATTCGGGCCCGCCGGTGCCTGGACCGCGGGCTGCGCGGCCGATGCGCCGCGTCAGCCGGGCGGCTCTCCCGGGGCGCGGACGCGGGACGGGCCGACGCCGGCCAGTCCCGCCAGGGCCGGATGGACCCGGCCCACATCGACTGTAATGATCTCGTACTCGGCCACGCCCGCGCAGACGAACGGGTCATTCTCGGCGATCTTTTCGATCTCGGCGCGGTCGGTCCCGCGCGCGATGATCGCGCCGCCGTGCTCGGACGGCACCGTCTGGCCCGAGGCCAGGAACGTGCCCGCCCGGTGGTGGCGTTCCAGGTACGCCACGTGGGCGGGCACGTGCGGCTCGACCTCGTCCTCGGTGCCGCGGTAGCGCAGCAGCAGGAGGTGCAGCGTGCTCATTTGGCGGGCACGATGTTCACGATCTTGGGCGGACGGACGATGACGCGCTGGATCCGTGCGCCGGCCAGAGCCTCGTTGACCTTGGCGGAGGCCAGCGCCAGCCGCTCCAGCTCGTCCTCGGCGATGTCGGGCGGCACCTCCAGGCGGTCGCGGACCTTGCCCGCGACCTGGACCACGCAGGTCACCGACTCGCGCACCAGCAGGGACGGGTCGGCCGCCGGCCAGCCCGCGGTCGCCACCGACGGCTCGCGGCCCAGCCGCTCCCACGCCTCCTCGGCGGTGTAGGGGGCGAACAGCGACAACAGCACCGCGATCGTCTCGGCGGCCTCCCGGACGGCCGGGTCGGCGGGGCCGGGGCCCTCGTCGATGGCGCGGCGGGTGGCGCTGACCAGCGTCATCAGCCGGGCGATCGCCACGTTGTAGCGGTGCTGCTCGATCAGCGTCGTGGCCTCGTCGATGGTGCGGTGGGTGACGCGCCGCAGGTCGACCGAGCCGGCCGCGGGGTCGGTGCCGGGTGCGGACGTCACGTCGGTGGCGATGCGGTGCACGCGCGTCAGGAACTTGGCCATGCCGGGCTGCGACACGTCGGCCCAGTCGATGTCGTCCTCGGGCGGCCCGGAGAACAGCATCGCCAGGCGCACCACGTCGACGCCCCACTGCTCGATCTGCTCGCCCAGGTCGACCATGTTGCCCAGCGACTTGGACATCGCCTTGCCGTTCAGGATCACCTGGCCCTGGTTGACCAGGCGGGTGAACGGCTCGGTGAAGTCGATCATGCCCAGGTCGTACAGCACCTTGGTGAAGAACCGGCTGTACAGCAGGTGCAGGATGGCGTGCTCGACGCCGCCGGTGTACTGGTCGACCGGCATCCACTTGCGGACCTGCTCGACGTCGAACGGCCCGTCCTCGTACGTCGGCGAGCAGTACCGGAAGTAGTACCAGGACGAGTCGACGAAGGTGTCCATGGTGTCGCTGTCGCGCTTGGCCGCGCCGCCGCACTTGGGGCACTCGACGTTGACCCAGTTCTCGGCGGCGGCCAGCGGCGAGGTGCCCTTGGGCCTCAGGTCGGCGCCGCGCAGGTCGTCGGGCAGCCGCACCGGCAGCTGGTCGTCCGGCACCGGGACCTCGCCGCAGGACGGGCAGTGCACGATCGGGATCGGGCAGCCCCAGAACCGCTGCCGGGACACCAGCCAGTCGCGCAGCCGGAAGTTGACCGCGGCCTTGCCCAGGCCCTTCTCCTCCAGGATCTCGATGATCCGGGTGATCGCGTCGGCCTTGTTCAGCCCGTCGATGGGGCCGGAGTTGACGATGCGCCCGTCGCCCGTGGTGGCCACGCCGGTCTCGGCCGGGTCGGGCTGGCCGGTCTCGACCACCACGCGCACCGGCAGCCCGAACTTCAGCGCGAAGTCCAGGTCGCGCTGGTCGTGCGCGGGAACGGCCATGATCGCGCCGTGGCCGTACTCGGCCAGCACGTAGTCGGACGCCCAGATCGGGATGCGCTCGCCGTTGACCGGGTTGATCGCGTACCGGCCCAGGAACACGCCGGTCTTCTCGCGCTCGGTGGACAGCCGCTCGATCTCGCTCTCGTGGGAGACCTGCTCGCGGTAGGCCTCGAACGCGGCGCGCTGCTCGGGGGCGCAGATCTCCTCGGCCAGCTCGGCGTCGGCGGCCACCACCATGAAGGTGGCCCCGTGCAGGGTGTCGGGGCGGGTGGTGTAGACGGTGACCGGCTGGTCGCGACCCTCGATGACGAAGTCGACGTCGGCGCCGGTGGAGCGGCCGATCCAGTTGCGCTGCATCAGCAGCACCCGGTCGGGCCACTTGCCCTCCAGGGCGGCCATGTCGTCCAGCAGCCGGTCCGCGTAATCGGTGATCTTGAAGTACCACTGGGTCAGCACGCGCCGCTCGACCAGCGTGCCGCAGCGCTCGCAGTGGCCGCCGATGACCTGCTCGTTGGCCAGCACGGTCTGGTCCTTGGGACACCAGTTGACCCGGCCGCCGCGCCGGTAGGCCAGCCCGCGCTCGTAGAAGCGCAGGAACAGCCACTGCGTCCACCGGTAGTACTCGGGGTCGGAGGTGTGCAACCGCCGCGACCAGTCGAAGGACGGGGCGTACCGCCGGAACGACGCCTCCTGGGTCGCGATGTTGTCGTAGGTCCACCGCACCGGGTCCGCGTTGTGCTTGATCGCGGCGTTCTCGGCGGGCAGGCCGAAGGAGTCCCAGCCCATGGGGTGCAGGACGTTGTAGCCGCGCTGCGTCCAGTAGCGGGCGGCCACGTCGCCGATGGCGTAGGCCTCGGCGTGCCCCATGTGCAGGTCGCCCGAGGGGTAGGGGAACATGTCCAGCGCGTAGCGGCGCTCGCGGCCGTCGTCCTCCTCGACCACCTTGAACGGGTCGAGCTCCGCCCAGCGGGCCTGCCACTTCTGCTGAATGGCCCGGGGGTCGTACCCGTCGTTCAGGGAGGCGGGCCCCCCTGAACCTCCCTGCGTGGCGCGGGAGGTGTCGTCGCTGCTCACGGTCGCTACTCCACTGGTCCTCTTGGTACCGAACGGCTCTGGCTGCGGGGCCTCGGCTGGTGCGCTGCCGGTTCCGGGAGACGATCCCCGGCCCCCGGCGGCCCCGCCGAAGGACAAACACGAAACGACCCCTCGCCAATGGAGGGGTCGCCGCGCCGACTGGTTCGTCCGTCAGCGCGGCCGGCTGAGAAGCAGCCTTCCTGTCCGCATATACCAAGACTAGCGCAGAAGCAAGGCGGGGCGGGGACGCACCCGGACACACGTCCCGGGGGAGGCGCGTGGCCGGAAGGCCCGGGCGCGGCGGAATTGGGTCTTGACGGCGCGGCGGCGGCCGCTAATCTCGGAAATCGATAGGAAGGTTTCCTATTAGAAGCCGCGCCGGTCTCCCACCCCCGCCAGGAGGAACGCGCATGCCCCGCAAGAGCTCCCTCGCCGTCGCCGCGGCCGTCGCCGTCGGCCTGCCCCTGGTCAGCGCCGCGCCCGCGTTCGCGCACGGCTACACCACCTCCCCCGTGAGCCGTGCCCTGCACTGCAAGCAGGGCACCGTCCAGAACTGCGGCCCCATCCAGTGGGAGCCGCAGAGCGTCGAGGGCCCCAAGGGCTTCCCCCAGTCCGGGCCCGCGGACGGCATGATCTGCGCCGGCGGCGACAGCCGCTGGGCACCGCTGGACGACCCGCGCGGCGGCCAGTGGCCCGCCACGCAGGTCAGGTCCGGCCAGTCGTTCACCTTCAGCTGGAACCTCACCGCCGCGCACGCCACCACCTCGTTCCGCTACTTCATCACCCGCAACGGCTGGAACCCGACCCAGCGGCTCACCCGGTCCGCCCTGGACCCGGCGCCGTTCCTGCAGCAGAACTACGGCGGCAAGCAGCCCCCGTCGAACGTGTCGCACACCGGCACCCTGCCCGCCAAGTCCGGCCGCCACGTCATCCTGGCCGTCTGGGACATCGCCGACACGGGCAACGCCTTCTACCAGTGCGCCGACGTCAACTTCGGCTGATCCGACCGGCCTCCTCCCCGCGGCGGCCTGCCGTCCCCTCCCCGGCAGGCCGCCGCCGCGCACCCGCCGGCCCGGTTGGATAACCGCCCGGTCACATTTGCCGGGGCGCGCGAAAAGGGCTCGTCACAGGGGTGCGCGGACGGGGCGCCATCCAGCAGGATGGGCGCAACCGTTCGTAGACTCGCCGGTAACAACCGCTCGGTGACGCCCCGCGCTGAGGAGTGCCATGCTCAACCTCTCGGTCCTGCTGGAGGACGCCGCTCGCAAGTCGCCCGACCGTGACGCCGTCGTGTTCGGCGACATGCGGCTGTCGTACGCGACGATCGACACCATCGCCAACCAGGTGGCGAACCTGCTGCGCGCACGCGGGATCGGACCGGGGGACAAGGTCGCGCTGTCGTGTCCCAACGTGCCGTACTTCCCGATGGTGTACTTCGGGATCCTCAAGGCGGGCGCGGCGGTCGTCCCCCTGAACGTGCTCCTCAAGCCGCGCGAGATCGCCTACCACCTGGACGACTCCGGCGCCAGGGCGCTGTTCGCGTTCGAGGGCACCCCCGAGCTGCCGCTCGGTGAGATGGGGCGCGCCGGGTTCCAGCAGGCCGCCGGGTGCGAGCACCTGTTCCTCATGACGGCCGACCCGGGGGCCGCCGAGTCGCCGTACGAGGACGCCGAGCTGTTCTGGCCCGCGGTCGGGGCGCAGCCGGGCACCTGCGAGCCCGCGCAGACGTCCGCCGAGGACACCGCGGTGATCCTCTACACCAGCGGCACCACCGGGCAGCCCAAGGGCGCCGAGCTGTCGCACATGAACATGCTGATGAACGCGTTCGTGTCGGACGCCATGTTCCACCGCACCGACCACGACGTGTCGCTGATGACCCTGCCGATGTTCCACGCCTTCGGGCAGTCCTGCGTGATGAACGTGGGCATCCGGCGCCGCGCCACGCTGGTGCTGCAGCCCCGGTTCGAGCCCGCCGAGGCGCTGCGGCTGATGGCCAGGGAGAAGGTCACCATCTTCGCGGGCGTCCCGACGATGTACTGGGCGCTGCTGTCCGACCAGGGCACGGTGCCGACCGAGGACGTGACGCGGCACCTGCACACCTGCGTGTCGGGCGGGGCGTCCCTGCCGCTGGAGGTGCTCAAGGGCTTCGAGGCCAAGTTCGGCGTCAAGGTCCTCGAAGGGTACGGGCTGTCGGAGACCTCGCCGGTGGCCTCGTTCAACCAGGCGGACGTCGGCCTGAAGCCCGGCTCGATCGGCACCCCCATCTGGGGCGTGGAGATGAAGCTGATCGACGGCGAGTGGAAGACGATCGAGGGCGAGGGGCCGGGCGAGATCGCGGTGCGCGGCCACAACGTCATGAAGGGCTACCACGGCCGTCCCGAGGCGACCGAGGAGGTGATCCGGGACGGCTGGTTCCGCACCGGCGACATCGCCCGCCGCGACGAGGACGGCTTCTACTTCATCGTCGACCGCTCCAAGGACATGATCATCCGCGGTGGCTTCAACGTGTACCCGCGGGAGATCGAGGAGGTCCTCATGACCCACCCGCAGGTCTCGCTGGCCGCGGTGGTGGGCGTGCCGCACGACAGCCACGGCGAGGAGATCAAGGCGTACGTGATCCGCACCCCGGACGCCACGATCACCGAGGAGGAGCTGGTCGCCTGGGGCAGGGAGCAGTTCGCCGCCTACAAGTACCCGCGGATCGTGGAGTTCCGCGACGAGCTGCCGATGACCGCCACCGGCAAGATCCTCAAGCGCGAGCTGCGCTGACCCCCGCCGAGTCCGCCCACCGCCCCCGGCCGCGCCGCCGACAGGGGCGGTGGGTGGGCCGCATTCCCGGCGGGACGACGACGCGCGGCAGCGCGAACGCCTCGTCCGAGGAGGTGCCGGGCGCTGCGGCGCAGAGGACGACGGTCCCGTTCTAGAACAGGACGTGCTCCTCGGCGAAGCCGTAGAAGGCGACGCGGCCGTTGGCCAGCAGGCGCCGGTCGTCGGGCTGCCAGGTGTGCTTGGACGGGTCGGCGTGCCGGACGGTGACGAACGAGTACCGGTCGGCCGCGTACAACCGGACGCCGTCACCGCGCAGCCGCCGGAACAGGTCGGTGTCCTCGCCGCGCGGCAGGTCGGCGAACCGGTAGGTCTTCAGCAGGTCCGCCTCGGCCAGCAGGGCGCCGCCGCGCAGGTGGTCGACGTGGCGGTGCTCGTGGTCGGGCCAGCGCAGCACCGTCGCGCCCACCGACTCCAGGTAGGCGTAGTGAGCGAGCTTGCCGACCACCCCCGCGTCGGCGTAGGAGAACGCGGCGACCAGGTCGGCGACGTAGTGCGGGCCGTACAGCTCGTCGTCGTCCATCTTGCCGACGTAGGCGCCGCCGGCCGCGTCCAGGCCGAGGTTCAGGCAGGCGCCGAGCGGCAGTGACCGGTCGGCGGCCAGCACCACGACGTCGTCGAGCCCGGCCTCGCGGGCCCGCTTCTCGACGGCCGCGGTCTCCACGTCGAGGCCGTGCAGCACGATGACCAGCTGCAGGGGACGCCAGGTCTGCCGCGCGGTCTGGGCGATGGCGTGGTCGATCCGGCCGGGACGGTTCGTCGACAGCACCAGCGAGACGGGCGGCGGCACGATGGGGGCGGGGTCGCGCAGGCCGACCGCTTCCAGGAGGGTGCCGACGCGGTGCCGGTAGGTGTGCGCGGCGTGGACGTCGCGCCACGCCAGATGGGCCTGCCGGTCGCGCAGTTCGGGAGCGGCGAGCAGCGCGCGCAGCACGGTCCGTCCCTCGTCGGCGTCCGCGACCACGGGCCCGAACCCGGGTGTCGACCGTCGCAGCACGACCGGGACGCCTGCAGCCGCCGCCTCGTAGGGCTGTCGGCCGTCCGCGGCCAGGAGCACCTGGTAGTGCTTGCGCGCCGTCAGCGACTTCTCGTACGGCAGGGGCGCGACGACGCGCTGCCGGTACTTGTGGGGGAAGCCGTGCCCGCGGAAGTGCGCGCCGAGCTTGGGGGCGGGGGCGAGGAGCGGCTCGTCTTCCTCGTCGTAGTCGCCCTCGTACAGCAGCGGGTACCGCCCCTGGCCGGGGACGCGGATCGGGTTGTGCAGCCGCGGCTGCGCCGCGAAGGGCAGGAGGCGGGCGCCGTTGGTGTGCCGCGCGGCGGTGGCCTGGTCGACGGCGAAGACGTGGTCGAAGAGGGCGGCGTGCTCGTGCGGGCCGTCGCCGGTGTCCCAGTACACGGTGGGCACGCGGTGCTCGCGGCACCACGCGGCCATCTCCTCGATCGGCAGCCCGGACGCGGCCGACGCGACGAGCAGCAGGTCGGGGCGTTCGGCCTCGAAGACGTCGCGCCAGTCGTCGGTACCGGGGCGGAAGCCGTCCAGCTGCCGCCACTCGTACCGCAGCGCGAGCGCGACGGCCGGGGACGCGACGACGGCGGCGGTCACGCCGGGACGGTTGACCGGCCCGTCGGGGATCGCCGCGGCGGGCGCGTCGAGCGGCTCGGTGTCGGCGACGCGGATCTCCGGGCGCCGGGTCCGCTTCGGCGCGTCGGGCGGTGCCGCGGGCAGCGCGCGGCCGCGCAGCGCCCCGGCGACCCGCCGGTAGGACGCGGCGGCCAGCGGGCGCCGCCGCACCGTCGTCAGCGCCTCGCCCAGCCGCCACCGGCGCCGCCGCCGCATCGCCTCGGCCTGCCATTCGGCCTGCTCGGCGCGGTGCGCCTGTTCGGCGGCGCGCCGCCCCGCGTCGCCGAGCTCCCGGACGACCTCGGCCAGCCGCCGCCTGAGCAGCTCGACGTGCCGGTCGCGGTCGCGCCTTTCGTGCTCGACCTCGTCCAGCCGCGCCCGCACGGCCGCGTTCTCCGCGGCCAGCCGGTCGGCGCGTTCCCGTTGCGTCGCGGCGTCGTCGCCGAACTTGCCGGCCTGCGTCACGGGCCACTCCCGGGGTCGACGTCCCTAAGGTCAACCCGTCCACGCTAGGCCGCCCGCATCGTCCCACCGGGCGGCGTCACCGGGCGTTCCTCGAACGTTCAGCAGGCGTAGGCGTTCAGAACGTGTACGCCAGCCGCTTGATGCCGTTGATGAAGCTGGAGTCCAGGCGGTCGGGCTCACCGTCGGACCGGATGCCGGGCAGGCTCCGCAGCAGCTCGCGGAACATCACGGTGATCTCACGGCGGGCCAGGTGGGCGCCCAGGCAGAAGTGCGGGCCGGGGCCGCCGAACCCCACGTGCGGGTTGGGGTCGCGCAGGATGTCGAAGCGTTCGGGGTCGGTGAAGACGGTCTCGTCCCGGTTGGCCGACCAGTAGTAGAGCAGCAGCTTGTCGCCCGCCTTGATCTCGTGGTCGAGGAGGGTGGTGTCGCGGGTGGCGGTGCGCCGCATCCACACCACCGGCGACACGTACCGGACGATCTCCTCGACGGCGCCGCCGACGCGTCCCTCGAAGTCGGCGACGAGCAGGGCGCGCTGGTCGGGGTGCCGGGTCAGCAGGTCCAGGCCGTGCGCGATGGCGTTGCGGGTCGTCTCGTTGCCCGCCACCACGAGCAGGATGAAGAACGAACCCAGCTCCTGGTCGGTGAGCGACTCCCCGTCGATGTTGGCGTTCACCAGCGCGGAGGTCAGGTCGTCGGTGGGTTCGGCGCGGCGGCGCCGGGCCAGGTCCTCCACGATCTCCTTGAGCGTCTGGCCCGCGCCCATCAGCGCCAGCGCGGCCTCCTCGGGGTCGTCGGAGGGCAGGAACTCGGGGTCGTTGCCCGCCAGGATCACGTTGGTGGCGTCCAGGACGGTGTCGTGGTGCTCGGGCGCGATGCCCATCATGTCGCAGATGATCGTCAGCGGGAGCCGGGCGGCGACGTCGGCCACGAAGTCGCCGGTGCCGCGGCCGGCCGCCACCCGCGCCGCCAGGTCGGCGGCGACGTGCTGCACCCGGTCCTCGAACCGCTGGATCATGCGCGGGGAGAACGCGCGGGACACGATGCGGCGCAGCCGGGCGTGCCGCGGATCGTCCATGTTGATCATGGAGCCGAAGTACTCGTGCAGGTCGCCCGGCATGTCGGGGATGTTGGTGGCGCCGTGTCCGGAGCAGAAGTCCTGGGGCCGCCGGGACGCCTCCAGCACCTCGGCGTGCCGGGTGAGGGCGAGGTAGCCGGGCCCGCGAGGGACGATCCGCACGTCCGGCTCCTCGAAGCGGACCAGGCGGGGCTCCCAGCGCAGCGCCTTGAACGCCTCGTGCCGGTGTTCCAGCGGACGCCGCCAGAAGTCCCTGTCCGTCAGGTTGATGTCCTCGACCTTGAGCATCGCGCCACCCGAGTTTCAGAACGCCATTCGGTTTACAAACAGCCTCGCAAAGTAAACCGCCGGCGCGGGAGTCTCTCCCGCGTGACAAGCGTCACAGTCACCCCTGGGCGGCGGTGAGCCAGTCCAGGATCAGCCGGTTGACCTCGGCGGGACGTTCCAGGTGCAGGAAGTGGCCCGTGCCGGGGACGAGTTCGGCGCGCGAGCCGGGCGGCAGGTGGGCCAGCACGGCCGAGACGTCCCCGCCCGGAGCGAACGCGTCCGCGCCAAGGCACCCGTCGTCGGCTCCGTGCAGGTAGAGCAGCGGCCGCTCGGCGGGAGCGGACACCGCCTCCTGCTGCGCCGCGTACCGGTCGACGTGGCGGGACGGATCGAACATGGCCCGGTAGTAGCCGAGGGCGGCGGCGAGGTTGGCGGGTTCGGCCAGGCAGTCCATGACGTGGGCGACGTCGTCCGTCGCGTCGTAGCCCGGCGACCAGTCGCGCCACAGCCCGGCAACGAACGCGCCGTTCACCGCGGCCTCGGCCAGGGGCGTCTGGAACAGGAAGATGTAGAACGACCGCTTGAGCTGCTCGTACTGGAAGAACGAGCTCATCATCGACGCCATCGGCGGCACCGCGAGCGTCACGGCGCGGCGCCACCGCTCGGGCGCGTGGGCGACGGCGCCATAGGTGGCGAACGCACCCCAGTCGTGCCCGACGAGCACCGCGTCGGAGCCGCCGCCGAACGCCTCGTGCAGCGCCACGGCGTCGGCGACGAGCGCGCCGGTCTGGTACGCGCCGTCGTCCGGCACCGCCGTGGGCGCGTAGCCCCGCATGAACGGGGCGACGGCGTGGTAACCGGCGGCGGCCAGTTCGGGCAGCAGGTGCCGCCACGTGCGGGCGGAGTCGGGGAAGCCGTGCAGGCACAGCGCGAGCGGCCCGCCGTCCGGGCCCGCCTCCAGATAGCCGAACTGCACCCCGTTCGCCGTGACGGTTCCCGCGCGCACGTCGTCCACCTCGGCTCCTCCCTCGCCCACCGAGCGCGACGTTACCCCAGCGACCGACCGGCGCCCAGGCCGTGGCGTCCGTCGCCTCCGCCGAGGATCTGACCTCGGCCTACTCACACCGAGCGGCTGTTCGGGCCGCAACGGAAACGGGCTTCCACGGGTCGCGCCCGCGGAAGCCCGTTGTTCGCCCGTTGCGACGGCTCTACGCCCGTGCGGGTCACACGCCCCAGTCGGGACGCAGCGGCATGTGCGAGTTGCCCTTGGCGTCGAGCTTGACGCCCAGCGTCTGGTGCAGCTGGATCCAGTTGCGCTCGAAACCGATGATGCAGCCGGCCATGTACACCCGCCACACCCGGGCGGTGCCCTCGCCGACCTCGGCGACGGCGTCGTCCCAGCGCGCGTCCAGGTTGCGGCACCAGCCCGCGAGGGTGCGGGCGTAGTGCTCGCGCAGGTTCTCCTGGTGGCGGATCTCGAAGCCCGCGTCGTTCATCTTCGACTGGATGTACCCCGGGCCCTCCAGCTCACCGTCGGGGAACACGTACCGGTTGATGAACCCGCCCGGCTTCATCGCCGGCGCCAGGTTGTCGGGCCGGGTGATGGTGTGGTTCAGCATCCGGCCGCCCGGCACGAGCTTGTCGTACAGGAAGGAGAAGTACGACGGCAGGTTGGCCTTGCCGATGTGCTCGGTCAGGCCGATCGAGCTGACCGCGTCGAACCCGGTCTCCTCCACGTCCCGGTAGTCCAGGTGCCGCACCTCGGCCAGCTCCGACAGGCCGCGGTCGGCGATGGCCTTCTGCGCCCACTCGGCCTGCTGCTTGGACAGGGTGACGCCCAGCGCCTTCACCCCGTACTCCTTGGCGGCGTGCATCACCATGCCGCCCCAGCCGCAGCCAACGTCCAGCAGCCGCATGCCCGGCCGCAGGCCGAGCTTCTTGGCGACCAGGTCGTGCTTGTGGAACTGCGCCTCCTCCAGGGTGGCGTCCTCCCGGGGGAAGCACGCGCACGTGTAGGCCATCGACGGCCCCAGCACCCACTCGTAGAAGGTGTTGGACACGTCGTAGTGATGCGAGATAGCCTTGGCGTCGCGCCGCTTGGAGTGGCGCAGCCAGGACGGCACCCGGCTGAACGGCGCCTCCTGGGGCGGCGGCGGCAGACGGCGGCTCACCGCCGCGCGCAGCAGCGGGTTGCGCACCACCTCTCCGAGGATCCTGGCCTTGTCCCCCCACGACACGTCACCCAGCGCCTGCTGCATCGTCGACAGCGCGGTGTACATGTCGCCGTGCACGTCGAGGTGCCCGCTGACGTACGCCCGAGCCAGCCCAAGAGAACCCGGCGAGTGCACCAGGTAGGACACCGCGTACGGGGAACGCACCTCGAAGCGGATGTCGGCCCCCGGACTGCCCGCCCGCGACCCGTCGTACGCGACGAACTCCACTGGCGCGTCAGGCCCGACGAGCTCCTCGAAGACCCTGGCCAGCGTCATGTTCTTCCTCCTGTCTCTCCGCCCCGAGCCGGGCCGAGCCCCGGCTCCGCCGGGGCATCCCCCCGGTGGCGCGGCTCAGCGCCCGCGCACACACTTGTCGTAGAGGTCCAGCAGGCGCTTGTCGGGGTCGTACGTCTCCTTGAGCCGTCGGTAGGTCTCCCCGTCGTAGTGCCGCCAGAACTCGTCACGGCTGTAAAAAGCAGTCGAGTAGAGGGACTTATGCCCGTCAAGCGCGGCGACCTTACGTTCGATGAGCCGGTTGTGGTACTCGGGTATCTTCCCCGGAGGCAGCCTGACCGTCCCCCAGAAACCGACGTTGACGTACGTGCGGCCCGGCTCCAGCGGGTACAGCGGCCAGCGGTCGCGCGCGCGCAGCGGGCACAGCCACACCGGGCTCATGCCCACCTTGTCGTGGAAGAAGTCGAGGAACTCCGGCAGCCGCTCCACCGGAACCTCGATGTCCTGGATGACGTCCTCGCGGGGACGCTCCCCCCGCCACCGGTCGATCCGGGCGACGACATGGAACCGCCGGTCGTAGGCCACCAGCTTGCGGTAGACGTCCGACCGCTTGGCCTTGTCCGGCCACACCCGGCGCACCAGCGGATGCTGGACGCCGAACGCCCGCGAGCACCAGAACCAGTCGGTGTCCCAGCGCCAGATGTAGTCGCGCACCGTCAGGAAGTCGACCGACCGCTCCTGGATGGACCGGTAGTAAATCTTCTGGCCGGTGTAGTCGGAGGTGTAGGGCGCGCTGTCGGCGAACGACCCGACCGTCAGGTACGCCTCGCCCGGCCCGAACACCGTGCCGTCGAGGAAGTCGATCGGCTCGCCCTCGTACTCCTTCGCCTCGCTCAGCTCGGCGATCGCCTTCGCGCACGCCTCCGCCGAGCCGTACCGCAGGTGCCGCAGCCGCACGTACGGCTTGACGGGGATCAGCTCGACCTTCAACCGCAGCGAGTAGCCGAGCGTCCCGTAGGAGTTGGGGAACCCGAAGAACAGGTCGGAGTGCTCGTTGTCGCGGGTGGCGGTGACGATCTGGCCGTCCCCGGTCAGCACCTGCATCTCCAGCACCGCCTCGTGCGGCAGGCCGAGCCGGAATGACGTCGACTCGATGCCGAGGCCGGTCACCGCGCCGCCGAGCGTGATGGTCTTCAGCTGCGGCACCACCGTGGGCATCAGCCCGTACGGCAGGGTCGCGTCCACCAGGTCCTCATAGGTGGTCATGCCCTGCACGTCGGCGGTGCGCGCCTCCGGGTCGACGCTCAGCACCTTGTCGAACCCCGACACGTCCAGCCCGGGCGCGTCCGACGGGTCCCGCCAGCGGAACAGGTTCGAGGTCTTCTTCGCCAGCCGCACCGGCGTCCCCGCCGGAATGGCGTCGTACGACCGGCGCAGCGCCTCCACCGCACGCTGGTGATCGTCTCTGATCGCTAGCTCGGTCATCAGTCCTCCCCCACGCACACAGTAAATCGATCATCCCATGTATCGTCCACATATCCGTGGGGTTAGCGTCGTCACAAGGAGGGAGGAGACGATGGGAAAGATCTACGACCGCATCGACGAGCGGTTGCGCGCCTTCATCGTCGCCCAGCCGATGTTCTTCGTGGCCACCGCCCCCGCGGACGGCCATGTGAACGTCTCGCCCAAGGGCTACGCCGACACCTTCGCCGTGCTCGACGACCGCACCGTCGGATACCTCGACCTGACCGGCTCGGGCGCGGAGACCATCGCGCACCTGCGCGAGAACGGCCGCATCACGGTCATGTTCTGCTCGTTCGGCCGCACGCCCAACGTCCTGCGGCTGTACGGCACCGGACGCGTCGTGACGCCCGGCTCCCCGCAGTGGCCGGATCTGGCCCGCCACTTCCCCGTCGACACCCCGGGCAGCCGCGCCATCATCGTCGTCACCGTCGACCGGATCGCCGACTCCTGCGGCTACGGCGTCCCCTACATGGAACCGGCCGGCGACCGCGACATGCTCAAGGACTGGGCGGCGCGCAAGACCCCCGAGAAGCTGAGCGCCTACCAGGCAGACAAGAACGCCACGAGCATCGACGGCCTGCCCGCGCTGGACGGCCTGGACGAGGTCACTTGACGGGCCGCAGGATCCACGGGTAGCGGAACGGCTGCCCCACCAGCGCGTGGACGGCCGCGACGCCCGCCACCACCCAGGTGATCGTGTAGAGCAGCGCCCCGACGCCGAACGTCAGGATCGTCACCGCCAGCACGGTGAGCTGGAAGTTCACCGCCTCGGCCGCGTGCCGCCGCACGTACTGCGACTTCCTGCCGTACACCAGCATCAGCACCAGCGGCGCCACGAACAGCGTCAGGTACCCGCCGAAGTGCGCGAGCGCCGCCGCGAGCCGCTCCTCGCCCGTCGGCTCCCCCTCCGCCGCCGGCAGCGCCGGACCCGGCGTCAGGTCGCGCGTCACCGCCGCCAGATCGCTCCGGGTCTTGGCCGTCATGGCCAGGTGTATGCGCATGTCGAACTCGGCGTGCTCCAGGCGCCCTTCGGCGTAGGCGTCCTGCAGGCGCGCGATGACCGGCTCCCGCTCCGCGTCCGACACCCGCAGGTGCCCGGTGGCGTAAGTGCTCTCCATGCCCTTCATCGTCGGCGCCCCGCCGCTCGCCCGGAATCGGGGACACCCCTGAGCCGCCCCTGATTCCCTCCCCCTCCGTAAGGGGGACGGGCGTCACCTCCGGTCGGAGACCTGCCCCGGCTGCTCCGGCGTCTCTTGCTCCAGCTCGGTGTACTCCTTACCGGGCGTCATCGGCTTTCCGAACAGCTGGGACACCGTCACGAACGTGTATCCATCAGCCCGGAGCCGCTCAATGATGCGCGGCACGGCCTTCACCGTCGTCGAATGGATGTCGTGCATCAGCACAATCATCCCCGGCCGCACCCCCTTGAGCACCCTGCGCTCGACCGTTCCGGTGTTCCGCACCTGCCAGTCGAGCGGATCGACGGCCCACAGCACCTGCGCCAGCTTCATCCGCTTGGCGACGCCCGCGACCGTGGTGTCCGTGGACCCGTAGGGCGGACGCATCAGCAGGGGCGTCACCCCGCTCGCCTTGCGGATCGCGTCCTGCGTGCGCGACAGCTCGCTCTCCACCTTCGCGCTGGAGGAACGCCCCAGGTCGACGTGCGACCAGCTGTGGTTGGCCAGCTCGTGCCCCTCGGCCGCCTCCCGCCGCACCAGGTCGGGATAGGTGGCGGCGTTCCTGCCGATGAGGAAGAACGTGACCTTCACGCGCTGCTGGGCCAGGATGTCCAGCAGCTTCCCGGTACTGGGCATCGGCCCGTCGTCGAACGTCAACGCCACGCACTTGGCCCGCGCGCAGTCCACCGGAGGCGGCGGTTGCGGCGTGGGGGTCGGGCTGGGCGTGGGCTTCGGCTCCGGGACCGCGACGGGGGTGGACGGCCCCGTGCCCGCCGGGGCGAGCGTGCTCAGCCACCCGAACGACGCCAGCACGGCGACCGCCGCGGCCGACTTCTGGATCATGGCCGTCCAGCGCCGACCGGTCACCGCACCCCCCTGTAAATGATCTTCTGCCCGGGCCAGCAGTGTAAGCCGGTGTCCCCGCACCACAGGCGGACATACGTGCCTGTGTCGGGAACCCGTTCGATGGGAGGGGCGTTATCGTCTTACGCGTATGCGTCCCGGAACCGTTCCGGGGCGACACCAGACGACGGGAACGGCGATGAGGTTCCGCGACCGCTTCGGGCTTCGCAAAAACCGCGGCGCATCGGTCACCAAGCTGGACCGCGAGGCCACCGACGCCGACATCGAGGCACTGATCGCCTTCGCGCGCAGTCGCCGGGGCGTGGAGTTCTACGTGGAGCCCGAGACGTTCGCCACCGACACCACCGCGGTCGCCGTCGCCCACGACGGCGAGTGGACCCGCCGCCGCGTCGGCTCCCCCAAGGTGATCGCCAAGGTGGCCCGCGACCTCAAGCTCCCCGTCTACGACGTCCAGATCGTCGGCTACCCCAACCGCATGCGCGCCTGGAACGAACGCAACCGCGACCGCCGCATAGACCCCGGCACCCCCGGCCAAGCCGTCTCCTGACCGCCTCCTGACCGCGGTCTTTCGACCTCTCCTCGCCCCACCTGCCTCCAACAAACGCGCACCGCCCCCACCAGTGACGGCCCCGCCCGAACGCGCTGCTTCCAACCTTCACGGCATCAACCGGCTCCACCCGGAGAAAGGGCGCCGAAGAGACCTGGGACAAGGCAACGCGAGCAACGACGGCGAGTGCGTCGAAGTTCCTAGGGCCTTGCCCGCGCACCGACAGGCCCCTGGCCTCGACGGCGAGCCCCCGGCCGGGCGTCCGCCCGTCGGCTCCGCTGTCATGACGGCTCTCCCGCTCACCCGGTGAACTCGGCCACACGCCCCCGACGTCGTTTGACCTTCACCCCGGCGGCAAGGCCGAGGGTGGCGTGCATGGACACATCGACGACGACTGGCGCGGAGCAGGAGCCGCGGGGCGGCCGGTGGGCGCTGACGGTGTTGACCCTGGGGGCGTTCACGCTGGGGACCGGCGAAATCATGATCGCCGGCTTGCTGCCGGACATCGCGGCCGCCGCCGGCGTGCGGCTGTCCACCGCGGGGCTGCTGGTCAGCGTGTTCGCCGCCACCGTGGTGCTCGGCGGCCCGGTACTGGCGTTGACCACCGGCACGGTGGGGCGGCGGCGGCTGCTGGCTGTATTTCTGGCACTGTTCGTGGCCGGAAACGCGGGGGCGGCCCTGACCTCCTCGTTCGCCGTGCTGATGGGAGCGCGGGTGGCGGCGGCACTGGCGCACTCGGCCCTGATGCCGCTGCTGGTGGCGCTGGCCGTCGACGTGGTGCCTGAACACCGGCGGGGCACCGCGGTCGCGCGGGTGTCGCTCGGCCTGAGCCTGGCGATGATCGTCGGGCTGCCACTGGGCACCGCGGTCGGCCACCGGCTGTCATGGCGGGCGGCGTTCTGCGCGGTGGCGCTGCTGGCCTGCGCGGCGACGTGGCCGCTGCTGCGGGTCGCCGGGCGCGCCGCCGCTCCGGTCCCGGGCGGACGGACGGCCGAGCTGCGGGTCCTTGGCGACCGCCGGGTGCAGAGCGTGGTCGCGGTCACGGTGCTGAGCGCCGCGGCGGCGTTCACCGCCTACACCTACATCACTCCGCTGTTGACGGACGGCGTCGGCTTCGGCACCTCGACGGTGACGGCGCTGTTGCTGCTGTTCGGCATCGGCGGCACGCTGGGCAACCTGCTCGGCGGACGGCTGGCGGACCGGTCGGTTACGCGGGCGGTGTGCGCGGGAGTGGCCGTGCTGGCGACCGCCCTGCTGGCGCTGGGCGCGTCCACGGCGAGCAGGCCGCTGGCGGTGATCGTGCTGTTGGTGTTCGGCGGGGCCTACTACGCGGTGATCCCGGCGGTGAACACCCGCATGGTGGCGGTGGCCTCCGACCGGGCCTGGACACTGGCGCTCACCGTGCAGAGCTCGGCGTTCAACCTGGGGATCGCGGTGGGCGGCTGGCTGGGCGGCCAGGTGATCGCCGCCGGTGCCGCGCTGCGCTGGGTCCCGGTGACCGGCGGCCTGGTGGCCCTCCTCGCGCTGGCGGTCGCCCTGGCCGAACACCACGGCCGGCACCGCCGCATCGCCCCGGCCCAGGCGGTCCGGGCGGCCGAGGACCGAGACGCGATGCGGGAGGTGACCGCGTGAACGCCGTCAACCGGCGCGTCATCGCCGAGTTCCGCGCCGGCCACGGCCAGGTCGGCGGGGTCTTCGCCGGTCGGCCGCTGCTGCTGCTGACCACCGTCGGGCACCGGTCCGGGCTGCCGCGCACCACGCCGCTGATCTACCTGCCCGACGGCCCGGATCGGGTGGTCGTGTTCGCCTCCAACGGCGGTGCGGCGGCCGCTCCGGCGTGGTACCGCAACCTGACCGTCCGTCCCGAGGTCACCGTCGAGATCGGTGCGAGGGTGCTCCGGGCGCGCGCCGCCGAGGTCACCGGACCGGAACGGGACCGCCTGTGGGCGCGGCAGGTGGCCGCCGACCCCGAGTTCGCCGCCTTCCAGGCCCGCACCGCGCGGCTGATCCCGGTCGTGGCGCTGACCTGGTGCGAACGCGCTTGACCTTGACGTCAACGGCAATGTTTATGCTCCCTCCCGGACGCCTCGGTGTCGGAGACCGTCCGGGGAGGAGCGACATGCTGATCGGGGAACTCGCCCGCGCCACCGGGACCACCACGCGCGCGCTGCGCTACTACGAGGAGCAGGGTCTGCTGCGGCCCGAGCGCTCGGCCAACGGGTACCGCACCTACGGCGACGACGCCGTACGCGTTGTGGCCAACATCCGGCTGCTGCTGGCCGCGGGCCTGACCACGGAGGACCTCCGTCTGATCGACGGATGCCTGAGGGACGAGATGTTCGGCGACCACGCTTGCACCGACCCCACCCCCAAGATCGAGGTTTTCGAACAGCGCCTCGCCCTGCTGCAGCGGCGCATCGCCGAACTGACCGCCGTCCAGGACCGGCTCGCCCGGCGTCTGGCCGAGCTGCGCGAGACTCCGGGCAACTCCGCGGTGCCCCGGCGCGCCGCCGTCACCCGCGCCGCCTGACCGCACCGCCCCGCACGGTTCCGTCCGTCAGTGGTCGGTGCTGGTGCGGGTGGGCGAAGTCGGGCGTCCAGGTCGTGCCGTCCTCGGAGGACTCGCAGCGGGCGTGGACGGTGTCGGCGCCCGGGTTCAGTTCGCCGGTGAAGCGCTGGTGGAAACCGGGGGCGGCATGCCACATCCTCCAGACGCCGTAGGCGTACAGCATGCTGAACTCCCCGGTGGCCTCGTCCAGCCCGATGACGGCGGACCGCCAGGTTGACCAGCGTGGCGGTGCCGGCATTGCCCAGATGCCGCCTCGTCACTGGCCTGCTCCTTCGGGTGGCTCTTCTTCGTCCGGTTGCTCGTTCTCCAAGCCACCGAATGCGATATGAACTCATCGTGATTGCTTGATTACTGATAGTTTGCGGCGCGTGCCGACTTCAGATCACGAGCTGCCGTTGGAGATGGTCCGTAACCGGCCGCAGCTCGTCCCCGAACTTCTGCGCAGCGTCTTCGGCCTCGATGTGCCCGGCGACGTCCAGGCCACCCTGACGTCGGAGACCTATGCCGACACTCATCCGGCCGAGCTGCGCTGCGACGCCACCGTCCTGCTGAACGACCCCGACACGCCCAGTCTCGGCGTCGTGGTGGAGTCACAGCTGCGGGCCCGGGAGGAGAAGACCTTCAGCTGGCCCGCCTACCTGGCCCTGTTGCGCCTGCGCCGCAGATGCCCGGTGACGCTGCTGGTGTTCTGCCCCGACCAGGCCACCGCGCGAAGCTGCGCCGCCCCGATCGATATGGGCCACCCCGATTGGGTGCTCAAGCCCCTGACCGTCTATCCCGAGATCCTGCCGCCCATCACCGACCCGGCCACGGCCTGCCGCCTCCCCGAACTCGCCGTGCTCAGCGCCCCCGCCCATGCCGACGGCCCGCACGCCAGAGCCGTCGTCAGCAGCCTCTCCGCCGCCCTCGACGCCCTCACCGGTGACACCGGTGCGTTGTACCATGACTACGTGATGTCGCGGTTCTCTGACGCCGCCCGCAAGCTCCTGGAGGAGACTGTGAAGCTCGACAACTACGAGTGGAAGTCGGAGTTCGCCATCACCCACCGGGCTGAGGGTCGGGCCGAGGGCGAGGCCAGGTCGGTGCTGCTCGTGCTGGAGGCCCGCGGCATCGCCGTTCCGGACCACATCCGCGACCGCGTCACCAACTGCAGCGACCTGGACCAGCTCGAACGCTGGGTACAGCGCGCCGCTATCGTCGACACCGCCGAAGAGCTCCTCGCCTGACGGCTCCCCCACGCTCCGCGAAGGTCCCCTTCGTCCACCGGATGTTGCAGCCGCCCCGAATCGGCGGCCTGCTGCACAGTCCACCCTGCATGCGGCACTGCTGAGCAACCTACGGCGGGGCCTTCCTCCGATGTGGGGAGCGTTCGGGGCGCGGTCGTTGACGCTTTTCGACACCAGGGGCGTGACCTCTTGCGTAGAGCGCGCGGTCCAATCGTCTGGTGTGGGTGGCAGTCTGTAGAAGCCAGAGAAGCCTGAACGGGTTGAGCCGGGCGGTTCTGCCCGTCCCTGCGGCTACCAGGACTTCTTCGAGCGTTACGGCCGTAGAGCATCCCCACCCCGCGAGATCACGTTCTGGCTGACGGCGGGGCTGCTGCGTGCCTGGCGGATTTCAGCTCAACCTCACGCGCCGCCGGGAGACGGCGGGCTCGAGCGCATAGAGGGGGCGTCGCATCGGTCTTGGTGCGCGTCTCTGGAGTCCGCGCACCGCTCGTTCGGGGCGAGCGTGCCGCTGCGGTGTCTCGTGGTCACGGGGCTGCGTATGTAGCCGCGCAGGTAGGCGGTGCCGAGCTGGGGCGCTGACACGCCGTCCCCTTCGGGCTGCACCAGTTCCCGCGACACGGCTGGACGCGGCCACGGTGAACGTGGCCGCGTCCAGGGCTCCCGGCGGCGAGCGTCAGGTCGCGTGGTTCCCGTGTGGCCGCGTACTCGGCTGGGGTGTACGGGCGGGACGAGGCGACATGACCTGCTCGCGGAAGGAGTCGAATCTCACTCGATCTTCAGTTCGTCGGCGGTGAAAACGGCGAACCGTTGCCGGGGTGCTTCCACAGACCGCTTGTCGGCGGGTCAGCGACGGACGCCGCGCTGGCCTCGCCGCTGGAAGGCGGCGACGGCGGCGACACCGATGACGGCCAGACCGACCTGGAAGACCAATTCGATCCAGTCGACGCCGGCCGTGGTGGCCACGCCGACGCCACGGGCGATCGCGGTGCCCACCAGGGCGGCCACGATTCCCACGACGATGGTCATCAGCATGCCGATGGGCTGCCGGCCGGGCAGCACGAGTCGACCGAGCGCACCGATGATGGCGCCGATCACAATGGCCGTGATGATTCCGGTGACGGTCACAGTCCAGCCTCCTTTAATTCGGGATCGCTGCTCCCTCTATGCCCCACTCTGTCGCTTTACACATTCGCGGCCCCGAATGGCTCGCCTTGGCCTCGGTTTGGACCTCCGCCCGGTGGACTGCGTCCCGCCTCCTGCCGGGCCTTCGGCGCACGCTCGAGTCGCCGACGCGGAGGTGTGGCCGAGAGCCTCGGGGCCTCGCACCAGGACCTTCGTGTGGTGGACCGAGCACCGCAGCTGCACCACCCCTGACGCTGGGGCCGGTGCTGCGGCAGGTGGCTTTGCCCGTGGGGCGACGGGGTGCAGGCGCCTTGGCAGGCGCGCCGCGCGTCGGTTGCCTCGTCGAGATGAGGAATTGCGGGTTGCCCTGAGGCGGGACCCGCCGGCTAACGGTCGGCCTCACATGGGAGGCAGCGGCAATAAGGGGCGGGGGCGCTTGGGCGACGGAAGAGATCTGGTCACTGGGCGGTCCAGCCGCCGTCGACGGCGACGAGGGCGCCGGTGACGAAGCTGGCGGCGTCGGACGCCAGGAAGGCAACGGTCTCGGCGATCTCCTCGGGGCGGCCGATCCGGCCGATCGGGTGAGCCGGGCCGAACGAGGCGAGCATCTCGCGGCCGTTCTCGACGACGCCCTCCATGATGTCGGTGTCGATCACCCCGGGGAGCACGGCGTTCGAGCGGATGCCCTTGGGGCCGCCCTCGACGGCCAGCACGCGCGTGATCTGGGCCAGGGCGCCCTTGGACGCGGCGTACGCGGTCTGCGTCTCGAAGGCGACCACCGAGGAGACGGAGGCGATCGAGACGATCGCGCCGCCGCCTCCGGCCTCCATGACGCGGAAGGCCTCGCGTGCCTGGACGAAGTTGCCGCGGGCGTTGACACGCAGGATGCCCTCGAAGTCCTCGACGGTGGTCTGGGTGATCGGCTTGTTGAGCGTGCGGCCCGCGTTGTTGACCAGGATGTCGAGCCGGCCGAACCGGTCGGTGGCCAGCCGCATGGTCGATCGCGCGACCTCCTCGTCGGCGACGTCCCCGACGAGCGCGGCCACGTTGCCGGGATCGGCGGCGGCGAGTTCCTCGACGGCCTCGGAGCGGTCGGTGACGACCAGCCGGGCGCCGCGGTCGCGCAGCAGAACGGCCGTGGCGTGGCCGATGCCGCGCGCGGCGCCGGTGACGACCGCGACCCGTCCGGTCAGGTCCCAGGAGGCGGGATGGGGCGTGCGGTTCTGGGGGATGGTCATGGAATCCTTATCAGTGGTGGATGCGGTCAGCGTTGGCGGACCGGCCGGACGACGATCTCGTTGACGTCGACGTCGGCCGGCTGCGCGAGGGCATAGGAGACGGCCCTGGCGATGGCGTCTGGTTCGATGGCATGCGCGCGGTAGGTGCGCATGGCCTCTGCGGCGCCGGGCTCGGTGATGGAGTCCGCGAGTTCGGAGGTGACCACCCCGGGCGAGACGGTCGTGACCCGGATCGAGGGGTCGGACTCCTGGCGCAGGCCCTCGGTGATCGCCCAGGCGGCGAACTTGGTGCCGGAGTAGACGGCGCTGGTGGGCACGACCTCGTGTGCGCCGATGCTCGCGATCGTGACGAAGTGCCCTCCGCCCTGTGCGATGAAGACGGGCAGGGTCGCGGCGATGCCGTGCAGCAGCCCGCGGACGTTCACGTCGATCATCCGGTTCCACTCGTCGACCAGCAGGGAGTCGAGCCGCGACAGCGGCATGACCCCGGCGTTGCCGACCAGGACGTCGACCCGTCCGAAACGCTCTTTGGCGAACTCCACGAAGGCGGCGAAGTCCTCGCGGTCCGTCACGTCGAGCCGCACCGGGTGCAGGCCGCCGCCGGAGCGGGCGGCGGCGTCCGCCGTACGTTCGGCGAGTTCCCGCAGACGGGCGGTCCGTCGCGCGCCCGCGACCACATGGTGCCCCTCGCGTACGAGCCGGGCGGCGACGGCCTCGCCGATGCCGCTGCTGGCCCCGGTGATGAGGACGACCTTGTGGTCGGACGGGTCGGGTGTTGTCGGTTGGTTCGTGGCCATGGCCACGACGTTGGCGGAGTCGTGCGGCGTATGGGAGGGCGCCGTCCTCGTGGGAGTGGCGCACCCAGGAAGCCGGGCGTCCCGCGACCTACCATGGCGAGCATGACACGCTCCGATCTCGGCGCCTACCTGCGGGCCCGGCGGGCACAGGTCACCCCGGACGAGGCGGGCCTCCCCAGCACCGGGTACCGGCGGGTGCCGGGGCTGCGGCGCGAGGAGGTGGCGTCGCTGGCCGGGGTCAGCGTCGACTACTACATCCGCCTGGAACAGGGCCGTGAACGCTCACCGTCGGCGCAGGTGATCGACGCTCTGGCGGCGGCCCTGCGCCTGGGAGAGGACGGCCGCCAGCATTTGTTCCGCCTGGCCGGGCTCAGCCCGCGCGCCCGGACCGCCCCCGCCAGCGACCGCGTCGACCCGAGCCTCCTTCAGCTCATGGACGCCTGGCCGCACAACCCGGCCATCGTCTACAACCGTGCCTACGACGTCCTCGCGTCCAACGCCATCGCCGACGCGCTCTTCGCCGACTGGTCGCACTCGCGCAACCTCATGCACATCGTGTTCACCGACCCGGCCGCGCGGGCCTTCTACCGGGACTGGCATGACGTCGCCCGCAACTCCGTGGGCGGCTTCCGCCTCGGCTACGGCGAGGCGCCCGACGACCCGCGGGTGCGGCAGGTGCTCACCGAGCTGCTCGAACGGAGCCCCGAGTTCGCCGACCTCTGGGCCCGTCACGACGCTCGCGGCAAGGCCCTCGAACGCAAGCGTTTCCACCACCGCCATGTCGGCGCGTTGACGTTGACCATGCAGAGCTTCGCCGTCCGGTCGAGCCCCGGCCAGGAACTCGTCGTCTACCACGCGGAGCCGACCTCGGCGAGCAGTGAGGCCCTCATCCTCCTCGGCTCGCTCGCCGCCACCTCACGCCAGCAGACCTAGTCTTCGGCGGCTCCCCGTCGATCCGGGGCCACGCGGTTCGGCGAGGCTCCGCCCATCGCTGGAGGCATCCCTCACGAGCCGTGCGCATCGCCGAGGCCGTGCCCGGCAGCCCGCCGCCCACGCCGGGCTCCGCGCTCGCGAAGCCGAGGTCGGTCAAGTCCAGTCGCAGGCCCCAGGTTGTTGGTCATGTCGCGTCTTGGCATGCGCGGTTGAAACCGCGATGTCCTCGGCTCGGCTGGGCGCTGGGCGGGAGCGTGACGGCGAGTCTCGGGCGGCCGACCGCGGCCGCGGGTTCGCGAACTCTGGCTGGTCGGCTTGATGCCGGTGTTCAGGCGGGAGTGGTGGAGAGGCCGGGGGCCGGTGGTCGGCGGAGTGGGTCAGTCTTCGGTGAGTTCTCTGGTGATCTGGTCGATGCGCTGGATCCGGCCGTCGGGGGCCAGGTGGCCGAACATGTAGATCTCCGCGGCGAAGGTCTTGCCCTTGCGCAGCCTGGTGCGAAGGGTCCACCGCGCGGCTATGCGGTCGCCCGAGAGCAACGCCTCGTGGATCTCGACGGCCGGCCGGTCGCCGGATGCCATGTGCGCCGCGTCGACGTTCCTGCGTACGGGGCGGACGTGGTCGATCATCCGTTGCCGGTCGATCACCAGTCCGTCGTTGCGGTACTCGAAGTCCGGGACGAAGTAGCGGTCGAGGATCGTGCCGGGGTCCTCGTCGGAGACGGCCATGTCCCGGGTGTAGGTGACCAGGAAGTCGGCGAGGTCGTGTTCGGAGCTGATGCCCATGAAGCCGCCTTTTAGGAGTACGTCATACGCTTACGATTCGGCCAACGTACTACACCCCCGTAGGGTTCCGGCACCCCGAACGTTCACCGAAGGCCGTGGCGATGCTGTTGCCGCGAGGCCGCAGGCGCCGGCGGGTGCGCCTGCGACCTCGCGAGCCGCGGACTGGTCGCCGATCGGCGGGTCCTCGTGACGGGCGCCGTGGTGGGCGTGTCGCGGGGAATCGCCGGACAGAGGGGTCCGGAGGTCGTGCGGATTCGGGCGGAGAGGCCTCGGCCGCCGGGGGCGCGGGCGATCATCGCGTCAGGGGTCGGGGGTGTCGTGGTCGGCGTAGGCTCTGGCCAGTTCTTCGGGGGTCATGCCCAGGCGGGCCTTGGAGGGTGGGATGCCCGCGGCGATGATGTCGCGGAGCAGGGCGGCCATGGAGTAGTCGGGGTCGGCGCGGGCGGCGCGGTCGAGGGAGACGTTGGCCAGGCCGCCGTCGCCGACGGTGAAGGCGGCGAAGGCCAGCAGGCAGGCGGGGCCGGGTACGTAGGGTTCCTCGACGCGGCGCAGCACGTACCGCCAGAAGTCGATGTCGGCCCCCGGCGCGTCCTCGTCGATGCGGACCCAGGCCTCGTCGCGGACGCGCATGCTGGTCAGCAGGACGCCGAGCCAGGCGACGTCGTCGTCGCTGGGAGGGGCGTCGCGGGACGGAAGGTCGGCGAGCAGGGCGACGCCTTCCTCGGCCATGCGGGAGCGGATGCGGGCCGGAGACAGGCCCTCGCGGGCCCAGGCGAGGAAGCGGCGTTCGGCGCGGTCGGTGGCCTGGCGCATCGCGGCGCGGACGGGGCCGTCCAGCGGGGCGACCGAGCGGGCGAGTTCGTCCCGGTCCGGGAGGGCGACGTGCCCGGCGAGGGTGGCCTGGGCCGCGACCGCGCTGGCGGTGATGTCGTAGGGGCGGCCTTCGGGCGGGCAGCAGCGCTGGTCGACGCAGGTCATGGACCACCAGCGCCCTTCGGCGACGCGCAGCGCCTCGACGACCTCCACGCCCTTGGCGGTCAGCGTCTCCCAGACGTCCGCGACCGCGGGGGCGACCGGGTCGGCGGGGCCGTAGCCGAGCACCAGGGCGCGGCGGAAGTCGTTGCGGGCCAGGACGCCGGCGGTGCGTTCGCAGCCCGTGCGGCTGGTCGGTAAGTCCAGCCGCAGGGCGCACGTGTTGTGCGGGCCGTCGAAGCCGACCACCACGAGGCTGTCGGCGGGGTGGAATCCGAGCAGGTAGGGAACGGCGGCGATGGCGTCCTGGGGCGACCGGATGACCAGCGGCCCCGTCGTTGTGTCCGTCATGCCATCGAGGTTCGCAGCCCGCTCACCCCTCGCGACAGACCCGTCACCGATTGTGGATAACTCCGCGCGTCAGGCGTCGAGCACCTGGTGTTCGTGCTGGACCACCGGCGGCAGCGTGGACCACGGGAAGTTGATCCAGCGGTCGGTCCGGCGCCACACGTACTCGCACTCGACCATGGTGCGGGGCTTCTCGTAGATCACGGCGCAGCGGACGTCGGCCACGTGGTCGGCGCAGAAGTCCCGGACCAGCTTGAGGGTGGCGCCGGTGTCGGCGACGTCGTCGGCGACCAGGACGCGGGCGCCCGACAGGTCGACGGCGTTGGGCACCGGGGGCAGCATCACCGGCATGTCGAGGCGCTGGTCGACGCCGGTGTAGAACTCCACGTTCATGACGTGCAGGTTCTTGACGTCCAGCGCGTAACCGAGGGACCCCGCGACGAACAGGCCGCCCCGGGCGATCGACAGGATCAGGTCGGGCCGGTAGCCGCTGTCGGCGACCGCCTGCGCCAGCTCACGGCTCGCCTGCCCGAACAACTCCCAGGTCAGGACTTCTCTTTCAGCAGACACGACCCCTATCTTGGCCGATGCCCACGGCTGCTCGTGCACCCAGGGGCGTTGAGCGTCCCGCTCCCGAGGGGGCGCCGGGAACGGTAGCGTTGGGCGACGTGCCTGCCCCTGATCTGCTGTCCGACGCCCTCAGAGACGCTCCGCTCCCGGACGTCGCCACGCTCCTGGCCGCGGCCGTGGAGGCCGTCGGCGGGGCGGAGCGGCCGGGGCAGGTGCGGATGGCCGAGGCGGTGGAGAAGGCCATCGCGTCCGGGGAGCACCTGGCGGCGCAGGCGGGCACCGGTACCGGAAAGTCGCTGGCCTACCTGGTTCCGGCGATCCGCCACGCGGTCGACAAGGACACGACGGTGGTGGTGTCCACGGCGACGATCGCGCTGCAGCGCCAGCTCGTCGACCGGGATCTGCCGCGGCTGGCGGAGGCGCTGACGCCGCTGCTCGGCGTGGAGCCCAAGTTCGCGATCCTCAAGGGGCGGCGCAACTACCTGTGCCTGCACCGGGTGCAGACCGGCGCGCCCGAGGAGCCGGAGGAGGGCGGGCTGTTCGACCCGCAGCAGCTGTCGGTGCTGGGACGCCAGGTCAAGCGGCTGAACGAGTGGGCGGACGAGACGACGACCGGTGACCGCGACGAGCTGGTGCCGGGCGTGAGCGAGCAGGCGTGGCGCCAGGTGTCGGTGACCGCGCGCGAGTGCCTGGGGGCGCAGCGCTGCCCGCAGGGCACCGAGTGCTTCGCCGAGCAGGCGCGGGCCGAGGCGGGCGAGGCGCACATCGTGGTGACCAACCACGCGCTGCTGGCGATCGACGCGCTGGAGGACTTCCAGGTCCTGCCCGAGCACGACGTGGTGATCGTCGACGAGGCGCACGAGCTGGTGGACCGGGTCACCTCCGTGGCCACCGACGACCTGAGCGCGACGGCCGTCGAGGTCGCGGCGCGGCGCTGCGGCCGGCTGGTCGAGGAGGGCGTCGCCGACCGGCTCAAGGAGGCGGGCGAAGGGCTCGGCCTGCTGCTGGAGGAGATGCCGCCGGGCCGCATGGACGTCCCGTCACCGGCGCTGGGCAACACCCTGGTCGCGGTACGGGACGCCGCGCACGCCTGCCTCACGGCGCTGGGCCCCGAGCGCAAGGAGAACGACCCCGGGGACATGGCGACGCGCAAGGCCGCGCGTTCGTCCCTGGAAGACCTGCACGACACGGCCGTACGGCTGCTGGACGCGTTCACCCCCGAGATCGCGGCGCGGTTCGACGTGGTGTGGCTGGACAAGCCGTTCGCGCAGGAGGGGCGGCCGCGGCGTCCGCCTTCCCTGCACGTGGCGCCGATCGGGGTGGGCGGGCTGCTGCGCACCACGCTGTTCGACCGGCGCACCGCGATCCTGACGTCGGCGACGCTCACGCTGGGCGGTTCGTTCGAGCCGCTGGCCCGGCAGTGGGGGCTGCCTCCGCTCGGCGGCGAGGAGAAGGACGCGCCCCTCCCGGCCGGCGGCGACGCCGGGAAGGGCGCCGAGGCCGCGAAGGACGACGACAAGATGGCCTGGTCCGGGCTGGACGCGGGGTCGCCGTTCGATCACGCCAAGGCCGGGATCCTCTACGTGGCGCGCCACCTGCCCCAGCCGGGACGCGACGGGCTGACCGACGCGTACCTGACGGAGATCACCGAGCTGATCGAGGCGGCGGGCGGGCGGACGCTCGGGCTGTTCTCGTCCATGCGGGCCGCCCGGCAGGCCGCCGACGAGCTGAAGGACCATCTGTCGCACCCGCTGCTGTGCCAGGGGGAGGACTCCACGTCCCTGCTGGTCAAGCGGTTCGCCGAGGACGAGCGGACGTGCCTGTTCGGCACCCTGTCGCTGTGGCAGGGCGTGGACGTCCCCGGCCCCTCCCTGCAACTGGTGATCATGGACCGGATCCCGTTCCCCCGGCCGGACGACCCGGTGACGTCGGCGCGGCAGCGGGCGGTGGCGGCGCGGGGCGGCAACGGGTTCATGGCCGTGGCCGCCACGCACGCCGCGCTGCTGCTCGCCCAGGGCGCGGGCCGTCTGCTGCGGTCGATGAGCGACCGCGGGGTGGTGGCGATCCTCGACCCGCGGCTGGCGACGGCCCGTTACGGGACCTTCCTCAAGGCGTCGCTGCCGCCGTTCTGGCCCACGACCGATCCGGACGTCGTCCGCAACGCCCTGCGGCGCCTGGACGCCGCCGTGACCAGCGCCTGACCCGGTTCGCGGCCAGGAAGCCCGTCCAGTGGGCGGGCGGCCCCGCCCGCCCCCGGACGTCGGGCCGCTCCCTGCGCCCGCACCTGGTCGCGGTCGCCTGTGGGCGGTCGAGCAGGAGGCCGGCATCCGCGCCGCGCGCGCCCGCTTCGGCCAGGCCCGCGCCTGACCCGTGGTCACAGCCGGCCGACCGCCACGAACACGCAGGTCGCCGGGATGATGAGGTTGACGGCGACGTTGCGGGCCTCGCGGGAGGGACGGCCCGCGCGGCGGTCGGCGCGCAGCAGGCGGGTGTGGCTCGCCGCCGCGCCGATCATGATGATGGCCAGGCCGCCGGCGGCGGCCGGGGTGAGGACGGGCGCGATCCCGGTCGCGCGAGGGGCGATCAGGCCGACCACGGCGAGCAGTTCGGCGATCGCGGTGAGGCGGACCACCGGCAGCGGGAACGGGGCCACGCCGGTCTGGCCGGAGGCGATCAGGCGCGGCTTGCTCCAGATGGACTTCACGATGCCGGAGACGAGGAACACGGCCGCCAGCAGGATCTGGGCGGTCCACAGCGCGACGTTCACGATCTCTCCTTTCCGTCGCTTCGGCCGTCACTGAAGACGGGCGCCGCCCGGCGGGCGTGACATGCCCACCCCAAATCTGCCTCTTGTGCAGGTCAAAACGGCTCTGGTAGGAATGGACGCCATGTCCAGACCTGAAATGGACGTGGCGTCCAAACCCGTCTCCGAGGCGCTTCCCGCGCACGCCGGCACGGCCGCGCCGGCGGGGGCGGCCGGGACGCCGCGCGAGGCGACCGGGACGGCCAAGGCTCTGGTCAAGGGGCTGGCCCTGGTCGACCTGATCGCGACCGGCGGGCCGCGCCGGCTCACCGACCTGGTGACGGCGACGGGGGTGCCGCGCGGCACCGTGGTGCGGCTGCTGGAGGTGCTGGTGGCGCACGAGGTGCTGCGCGCCGACGCGTCCGGCCGCTACGACCTCGGCCCGCAGCTGGCGGTGTGGGGGCAGGGCTTCCTCGGCCGCCTGGACGTGCGCGCCCAGGCCGCGGACCTGATGCGCGAGCTGACCGAGCAGACGCGGGAGACCTGCTTCCTGGGCGTGCGCCGCGGCGCGCAGGTGCTCTACATCGCCAAGACCGACAGCCCGCAGGCGGTGCGGCCCGCGGCGGTGGAGGGCAGCGTGAACCCGCTGCACTGCACCGGAATAGGGAAGGCGCTGCTCGCGCACTCCGACGAGGAGGTCGTCCGGGACTACCTGGCGGGGCCGCTGGAGCGCCGCACCCCCAACACGATCACCGATGCGCAGGCGCTGGCCGCCGAGCTGGCGGAAGTGCGCGAACGCGGCTACGCGATCGACGAGATCGAGAACGAGGAGGGGGTGCGGTGCGTGGCCGCCCCCGTCCGCGACCACGGCGGGAGGGTGGTGGCGGCGCTGTCGGTGTCGGCGCCGGCCTACCGGTTCCCGCGCGAGGAGATGCCCGGCGTGGCGCGGCGGCTGCTGGCCGCCGCCGCGACGCTCTCGGCCCGGCTGGGACACCGGGCTCCGCAGCAGACAGAGGAGATCTCATGAGCGAGCCGAACCCCGGAGAAGAGGCCTGGCGCGGCAAGGTCGGCAGGCTCGGCGAGGACGAGGTGAGCGCGTTCCTGGCCGAGGGGCACATCGCACGGCTGGCGTGCCTGGACGAGAACGGCTGGCCGTACGTGGTGCCGTGCTGGCACGAGTGGGACGGCTCGGCGTTCTGGGTGGTGCCGCGCGAGCGGTCGGCGTGGGCGCGGCACCTGGCACGCGACGGCCGGTGCGCGATCACCGTGGACGAGGCGGGCACGCAGCGCAAGGTCATCGCGCAGTGCCGGGCGGAGCTGGTGGAGGAGCCGTGCCTGGACGGCCGCTGGCTGCCGATCGCCGAGCGGATGAGCGTGCGTTACCTGGGCGAGAACGGCCCCCGCTACCTGAAGCCGACGCTGGACAAGCGGCGCTGGCTGTTCCGGCTGGAGCCGGTGACCATCACGACCTGGCAGGGCAACGACTGGGCGGAGCGCTACAAGTGAACGGCGGGGACGTCGTCGCGCTGGCCCGCGAGCTGATCCGGGTGCCCAGCCCCAACCCGCCGGGCGGCGAGGGCGGGGTCGCCGAGAGGGTCACCGAGCTCGCGGCCGAGCACGGACTGCCCGCGCCGCGCGTCCTGGCGCGCGACCCGCGGCGTCCCAACCTGCTGTTCACGCTGGACTTCGGCCCGGGCGGGCGGCATCTGGCGCTGTGCGGCCACATGGACACCAAGCCCGTCGGGGACGCGGTGTGGTCGGTGGACCCGCTGGGCGCCGACCTGGACGGCGACCGCCTGTACGGGCTGGGGTCGGCGGACATGAAGGGCGCCCTGGCCGCGATGATCGTGGCGGCCGGCCGGCTGGTCAGGGACGGCGCCCCGGCGGCCGGCCGGCTGTCGCTGCTGTTCACCGCCGACGAGGAGGACGGCGCCCGGTACGGCGCGCAGTACCTGGCCGAAGCCCTGCAAGGAGATGGTGGGCACGCCCCGGCCGACGCGGTGCTGATCGGCGAGCCGGGCGGGCTGGAGTCCGACTACGACCTGCTGCATCTGGGCAGCCGGGGCATCGCCCGCCTGCGCGTCACCGCGTACGCCCGCCAGGGGCATTCGAGCCTGTCCGGCCGGGCCGGAACGCGCAACGCGGGGGTGGACGCCGCGCACGCCGCGCTCGCCCTGGCCGAGCGGCTGACGCTGCCCTCTCCCCCGGACCCGCACGGCATCCAGGGCTGGACGACCACGGTCAACACCGGCCTGGCCTTCCGCGGCGGCGTGGGCTACGGCGTGCTGCCCGGGCAGATGGGCGTGGACACCGAGGTGCGGCTGCTGCCGGGCATGGAACGCGACGACGTCCGCGGGCCGATCGAGGCGCTGGCCGCCGACGTGGCCGAGCGCACCGGCGCCGACCTGCGGGTGGAGTTCGACGAGCAGGGCTTCCTGCCGGGCACGGTGGCGGACCCGTCCGGGCCGCTGCCCGCCGCAGTCCGCGAGGCCGCCCGCGCGGTGCTGGGACACGTTCCGCCGGACGCGATGTTCCCGGGGACGACCGACGCCAGCTTCCTGCAACCGGCGTGGAACGTTCCGGTGCTGCCCGCGTTCGGACCCGGTCTGCTCCGGCGCGCGCACGCCGCCGACGAGTGGGTCTCGGTGACCGCGCTGCGGCAGGCCGTCGACCTGTACGCGGGCATCGCCGCCGCCTTCTGCACGACACCCGTGGAGGTGCGCCCATGACGAGCGAGACGATCACGGCCGGGCGGGCGCGGCCGATGGCGATGGCCGCGACGCTGATGCCGCTGAGCGGCCTGCTGCTGGTGCTGGTCGCGGCGGCCGTGGCGACCCCCGGCTTCTACTCCGAGGCCAACCTGCGGCTGGTGCTGTTCCAGGCGGGGCTGATCGGTGTCACGGCGGTGGGCCAGACGGTGGTGCTGCTGGGACGCGGCATCGACCTGTCGGTGGGCGCGGTGATGGGCCTGACGACCGTGATCGTCGCGCTGAACGCCGACGGGGACGGCGGCCGCCTGCCCGGCGCGATCGCGCTGGCGGTGGTGGCCGGGCTGGTGATCGGCGCGGTGAACGCGGGGCTGGTCGTGCTGCGCGGGGTGCCGCCGTTCGTCGCGACGTTCGCGGTGTTCGTGCTCGTCCAGGGCGCGATCACGGCGTGGACGCGGGGTGCCGCCGCCGGGGACATCCCGAAGGCGCTGCAGCCGCTGGGTTCGGGCCGGTGGCTGGGCGTGCCGGTGCCGCTGTGGCTGTTCGCGGCGATCGCGGCCGTGGCGGCGGTCGTGCTGGCGCGCACGAGCGCCGGGCGGCGGCTGTACGCGACCGGGTCCAATCCGCGCGCGGCCCGCCTGTCGGGCATCCGCACCGGACGGGTGCTGGCGGCGGGCTACCTGGTCAGCGCGTTGCTGGCGGTGCTGGCCGGGCTGATCAGCGCCGGGTACGCCGGGCACGTGGACGCGCAGCTGTCGCGCAGCCTGGACCTGAACTCCCTGGCCGCGTCCGTGATCGGTGGCGTCGCCCTGACGGGCGGACGCGGTCACGTCGGCCACACGGTGGTCGGTGTGGCGCTGCTGGCCGTGCTGACCGTCTGGATGATCCAGCTCGGCGCGGGGACGGGCGGGCAGCTGGCCGTGCAGGGCGCGGCGATCCTGCTGGCGACCTGGCTGCGGCAACGCGGCCCTGACAACTGAGCCCGGGGTGTGGGTTCCCCACAGGCGACTCGGGTGATCCGTGGGCGCGTGGACGAGGAAGGCAGGAGCCGTGCATTTCACCAGACGCTTTCTCGCGGTGACCGCCGCCGGTGCGTTGACACTGGGCGCGGCGACCGCGTGCAGCACCGAACGCGAGTCGCCGGGCACCGGCCTGGGCGCCGCCGCCGACTGCGACGGCCCGCAGGCGCAGGCGCTGCGGCGGCAGTACGCCGACACCTGGCGCAAGGCCGGTGAGGCGATCGGCCTGCAGGGCCTGTCCCCCAGGCGGTCGCAGGTGTGCGAGATCGACACCGCCCGGTTCGCCAAGAAGCGGCCCGGCGGCGGCTACCGCATCGCGTTCGCCGCGCAGGGGCCGACCAACGCCTGGGCGCTGACCAACGAGGAGGCGTTCAAGTACCGGGCCCGGCAGCGCGGCGCCAAGGTGCTGTACGCCTCGGCCAACGGCGACGTCAACCGGCAGGTCGACAACGTCCAGCAGCTCGTGGCGCAGCGTCCGGACGCGCTGGTCGTGGTGCCGATGGGCGACGCGATCACCGGGCAGGTGCGGGCGGCGGCCGGCCAGGGCATCCCGGTCGTGGTGTGCGCGGGCCGCCTGGGCGAGGGCTCGGGCGCGGTGAGCACGGTGACCCGCGACTACGAGCTGCAGGGCACGCTGTGGGCGGAGTGGATCGCCCGGCGCATCGGCGGCCAGGGCAAGATCGCGATGCTGTCCGGCATCGCCGGGGTGCCGACCGCCGAGCTGCCCAAGGCGCAGGCCGAGAAGATCTTCGCGACCAAGTACCCGGGCATCCAGGTCGTCGCCAAGCAGAACACCGACTGGTCGGCCACCAAGTCCAAGACCGTGGCGGCGCAGCTGCTGGCCCGCCACCCCGACCTGAAGGCGATCTGGTCGGACTCGGCGATCACGGATCTGGGCGTGTACGAGGCCTACAGCCAGGCGGGCCGGCCGGTGCCGCCGGTGACCGGCGACGTCACCAACGCGTTCCTCAAGGCGGTGCGCGGCGAGAACGTGCCGTTCGCGCTGAGCGCGTTCCCGCCCGAGCAGAGCATGCGCTGCCTGGACGTGGCGCTGGACGCGCTGGCGGGTAGGCCGGTGCCCAGCCAGGTCAACGTCGACTCGGCCGTGTTCACCGACCGGCGGATCGACCAGTACGCGCGGCCCGAGTGCAGCGACGACCTGGCCGTCCCGTCCGCCCTCCCGGCGGACCTGCTCAAGCGGCTCAAGCTGTGCTGACGCGGCCGGAGTACAGGCGGCCGGCGTACAGGCGGCCGGCGTACAGGGAGGAGAGGCGATGACGGCACCGGCGCTGGAGGCCCGCGGCCTGGTCAAGCGGTTCCCGGGGGTGACGGCCCTGTCCGGGGTGGACCTGGTGTGCCGCGCGGGCCGGGTGCACGCGCTGCTCGGCGAGAACGGGGCGGGCAAGTCGACCCTGGTGCGCATCCTGACCGGCAACCAGCTCCCCGACGAGGGCGAGCTGCGGATCGACGGCCGCCCGGTGCGGTTCGACGATCCGAGGCGGGCCCTGGCGCACGGCGTCACCGCCGTGTACCAGGAGCTGACCGTCCTGCCCGACATGTCGGTGCTGGACAACGTCATGCTCGGGCAGGAGCACACGCGGCGCGGCCTGCTCAGCCGCGACCGGCAGCAGGCGGCCGCCCGCGCGGCGCTGCGCCGCGCCGGGCTGGGCGACCTGGACCCGCGCACCCGCGCGGAGACGCTGTCGGCGGCGACGCGGCAGCTGGTGGAGATCGCGCGGGCGCTGGTGCGCGGCAGCCGGGTGCTGCTGCTGGACGAGCCGTCCGCGCTGCTGGCGGGCGAGGGCCTGGACGCCCTGCACACGGTGGTGCGGGAGCTGACCGCCGAGGGCGTCGCGGTCATCTACATCACCCACCGCCTGGAGGAGGTCGCGGCGCTGGCCGACGACGTCACGATCCTGCGGGACGGGACGCTGGTGTCCAGCGGGCCCGTGGGCGACTACCCGGTCGACCGGATCGTCCGGGAGATGGTGGGACGCGACGTCGAGGCGGTGTTCCCCGACATTCCCGTGCCGGCCGCCGGCGCGCCGGAGGTGCTGCGCGTGCGCGGCCTGGTGCCCGCCGGGGGCGGCGCCGCGCTCGACCTGACCGTCCGGGCCGGGGAGATCGTCGGCATCGCCGGGCTGCTGGGGTCGGGCCGGTCCCGTCTGCTGCGAACGCTGGCGGGGGTGCGGCCGCGCGCGGCGGGAACGGTGGAGGTGGACGGCCGTGCGGTGCGTCCGTCGCTGCACGCCGCCGTGTCCGCCGGGATGGTGCTGGTGCCCGAGGAGCGCAAGACCGAGGGGCTCGTGCTGGACCTGCCCGTGCGCGCCAACGCCACGCTGTCGAGCCTGCGGACGGTGGCGCCGGGCGGCTGGCTGTCGGCGGCGCGCGAACGGGCGGCGTTCGAGGAGGAACGCGAGCGGTTCGGCATCCGGGTGTCGGGCCCCGACCAGCGGGCCGGGCAGCTGTCCGGCGGCAACCAGCAGAAGATCGTGCTGGCCAAGTGGCTGCGCACCCGGCCGCGGGTGCTGCTGCTGGACGAGCCGACCCGCGGCATCGACGTGGGCGCCAAGGCGGAGATCTACCGGCTGGTCGCCGGGCTGGCCGCCGAGGGCCTGGCGGTGGTGTTCGCCTCCAGCGAGCTGCCGGAGGTGACCGGCCTGGCGCACCGCGTGCTGGTGTGCCGGGACGGCGGGGTGTGCGGCGAACTGACCGGAGACGAGATCGACGAGGAGCGCATCATGCACCTGGCCCTCGGCACGAGAAGGGCCGCCTCATGACGGCCGTCACCGCGCCCGCGCGGCCGAACCTCACCGGCGCGCTGTCGGCCGCGGCCCGCACCGGCCTGGCCGCCTGGGCGATCGTGGCGCTGCTGGTCGCCGCGCTGACCGTCGCCGAGCCGGGCGGCTTCTGGGCGGCGGCGAACCTGGCCAACGTGCTGACCGCGACCGTCGTGCTCGGCCTGGTGGCGCTCGGCCAGCACGTGGTGGTGCTGACCGGCGGCATCGACCTGTCGGTGGGCTCGACCGCCACGCTGTCGGCGCTGCTGACGGCCATGCTGATCGACGGGTATCCGATCCGGACGATCCCGGCGATCCTCGCCATGCTGGCGCTGGGCGCGGCGATCGGCGCCGCGCACGGGCTGATCGTCTCCCGCACCCGCATCCCGGCGTTCGTGGTGACGCTGTCGACGTTCTACCTGATCCAGGGCGTGGCGTTCCTGGTCAGCACCACGCCGACCGGCCAGGTCACGCGGGCGCTGGCGGCGGTGGGGATGCGCCGGTTCGGGCCGTTCCCGCTGGCGCTGGCGGTGCTGGCGGCGGCGGTCCTGGTCGTCGGCGTGCTGCTGCACCGCACCCGGTTCGGCCGGCACGTGCACGCGGTCGGCGGCGACGCGGCCGCGGCCCGCTCGGCGGGCGTCCCGGTCCGGCGTACGATCACGCTGGCGTTCACCATCGCGGGCACGCTGGCGGCGGCGGCCGGGGTGATGCTGGCCGCCCGCGCCACCATCGGGTCGCCGACGGCGGGCCAGGGGCTGGAGCTGTCGGCGATCACCGTGGTGGTCGTCGGCGGCGCCTCGCTGCTGGGCGGCCGCGCCAGCCTGGCCGGCACCCTCGGCGGTGTGACGCTGCTGGCGCTGGTGGAGAGCTCGTTCACGCTGCTGCAGCTGCCCGCCACCGCTTCCGACCTGATCCGCGGCGTGGTGATCCTCGCCGCGGCGGCCCTGTTCGTCCCGAGGTCCACAGGAGACTGACATTTCCCCCCATCCCGCCCCTACTGACCTGGGTGCCCGCCACGTCGTCGGGCTCGGCGAGTCGCTGCTGCGGCTGTCCGCGCCCGGCCACCAACGCCTGGAACAGACGGCCGACCTGGCCGTGCACGTCGGCGGCGCGGAGCTGAACACGCTCATCGCCGCCGCCGCGCTGGGCGTCCCGGCGACCTGGGCGACCCGGCTGGCCGACAACCCGCTGGGCCGCCGGATCGCCGCGCACTCCGCCGCGTACGGGGTTCGCCCCCAGGTCGACTGGGACGCCGGCGCCCGCGCCCCGCTGTACTTCGTCGAGCACGGCGTTCCGCCGCGTCCGGCCGAGGTGCTGTACGACCGGTCCGGCACGGCGATGACACGGCTGTCGCCCGACACGTTCGTCTGGAAGGACCTGGTGGCGGGTTCCGCGGCGGCGGTGAGCACCGGCATCACGTGCGCGCTGGGCGAGGGTCCGGCGCGGGCGGTGACGGCGTTCTTCGGCGCGGCGCGCGACGCGGGGTCCCTGACGGTGTTCGACGTCAACCACCGGGCGAAGCTGTGGTCGTGGGAGCAGGCCGTCCCGGTGCTGCGCGCGGTGCTGCCGCACGTCGACCTGCTGCTGGCGGGCCGCGACGACCTGCTGCGGCTGGTGCCCGGCGCCGACCCCGGCGCCGACCAGGTGACGCTGGCGCGCCGCGCGATCGAGGTGTACGGGCACGAGACGGTGATCCTGCGGGAGACGTCCCAGCTTCCGGGACGCCGCGTCGCCACCGCCGTGACCGCGGTGACCGCGGACGCGGAGTACGCCGGCCGCGCCTACGAGGCCGACGTGGTGGACGCGTTCGGCGCGGGCGACGCCGCCCTCGGCGTGCTGCTGGCGTCCCGGCTGGCCGGCGACGACCCGGCGACGACCGTCGACAAGGCGGCGTGGGCGGGCGCGTTCCAGCACACCCTGCCCGGCGACGTCTGCCTGATCCGCCCCTCCGACCTGACGCGGCGGGGCGCCCCGGCGAGGAGGATCCTGCGATGATCGACGCCATCCGCGCGGCCGGAGCGGTCGCGATCCTGCGCATGACCGACCACCGCGACGGCGTGGCGGTCGGCACGGCCCTGTACGAGGCGGGCCTGCGCGCCATGGAGGTCACCTTCGACCATCCCGACGCGCCCGGCACGCTGCGCGGCCTGCGGGCCGCGCTGCCCGGCGACGCGCTGCTCGGCGCCGGGACGATCCGCACGCCGCGGCAGGTGGAGCAGGCCGCGGCCTGCGGGACGCGTTACTGCGTCAGCCCGCACACCGACGCCGCGCTGATCAGGGCGGTGCTGGACGCGGGCCTGGAGCCGCTGCCGGGCGCCGGGACGGCCACCGAGGTCGCGACGGCGCTCGACGCGGGGGCGCGGCTGGTCAAGCTGTTCCCGGCCGGGCCGCTGGGCGTGCCGTACATGCGCGCGCTGCTCGGCCCGTTCCGCGGGACGGCGTTCGTCCCCACCGGCGGGGTCGGGCACGAGGACGTGGGCACGTGGCTGGAGGCCGGGGCGGCGGCGGTCGGCCTCGGCTCGGACCTGGTGCCCGCGGTGCCGGACGACCTCTCCCGCATCGCGGCGCGGGCGGCGCGGGTGGCGGCGCAGATCGCGGCCGTCCGCCGGGGGACGCCCTCGTGATCGTCGACGCGCACGTCCACGTGTTCCGGCCGCACGCGGTGCACCCCCGGACGGTCGACGCGCTGGCGCCCGCCGAACGGGACGCCCCCGTCGAGGACCTGCTGGCGGTGATGGCGGCCGCCGGGATCGACGGGGCGGTGCTGGTGCCGCTGGGCCCCGAGGTCGACTACGTCGCCGAGGTGCTCACCGCGCACCCGGGACGGTTCGGCGCCGTGGCCGTCGCCGACGCCGCCGTCCAGGGCCGGACGCCGGGCGCCGACCCGGTGGCGGCGCTGCGCGAACGCCTCGGCCGCGGCTTCGGCGGCCTGCGCACCCAGTGGCTCGGCGAGCCGGGACGCCCGCTGGCCGAGTCGCCGATGCTGCCGGTGCTGCGCGAGCTGGCCGCGCGCGGCCTGCCGCTGTGGAGTTACCTGCCGCCCGAGCAGCTGCCGCTGCTGCGTGAACTGCCGGACGTGGTGGGCGACCTGCGGATCGTCCTCAACCACCTGGGGTTCGCCCCGCACGACATGCGGGTCGACGCGCACGGCCGTCCCGCCTTCGACGACCCGTTCCCCGCGCCGGTCGTCGAGACGGTGCTCGGCCTGGCGCGGGCGCCGCACGTGTACCTGATGTTCTCCGGGCAGTACGCCCTTTCGACGCAGCCCCCTCCGTACGACGACCTCACCGGCGTCGTGCGGTCGCTCGCCGACGCCTACGGCCCCGGCCGCATGCTGTGGGCCTCGGACTATCCGTGGACCCGCGACGTGCCCGGCCACGCCGAGCTGCTCGCGCTTCCCGACGCCATGCTGCCCGGCCTGTCGCCCGGCGAGCGCGCCGCCCTGCTCGGCGGCACCGCCCGCACCCTGTTCCCGAACCTGCGTCCCGTCGACTCCCAGCACGTCGACTCCCAGCACGTCGACTCCCAGCACGTCGACTCCCCGTACAAGGAGGTCTGATGCCGTCCATCGCCCCGCACGCCGAGGGCATGCCCCGCTCCGGCATCCGCGCCATCATGGACCTGGCGTGGCAGCTGCCGGGCCCGGTCATCGGCCTGCACGTCGGCGAGCCCAGCTTCGCCACCCCGCCGCACGTCCTGGACGCCGCCCGCGACGCCTACGCCCGGGGCCTAACCCGGTACGTGCCCAACGCCGGAATCCCCGAGCTGCGCGAACGCCTGGTCGCCAAGCTCGCCGACCGCAACGGCATCCACGTCGAAACCTCGCAGGTCATCGTCACTCAGGGCGGCATGCAGGCGCTGCACCTGGCGGCGTCCGCGGTGCTGCGCGCGGGCGACGAGGTGCTGATCCCCGACCCGGGCTGGCCCAACTTCGCCATGCTGACCGAGCTGCTGCAGGCCCGGCCCGTCCGCTACGCGCTGCGCGCCGAGCACGGGTTCCAGCCCGACGTGGCCGACCTGGCGCCGCTGGTCACCCCGCGCACCCGCGCCATCATCGTGAACTCGCCGTCCAACCCGCTGGGCGCGGTGTTCCCGGAGGAGAGGCTGCGCGCGCTGGTGCGGTTCGCCGACGAGCACGACCTGTGGCTGATCTCCGACGAGTGCTACGAGGAGATCACCTTCGGCGCCCCGCACGTCAGCCCCGCCTCGCTGGACACCGGCGGCCGGGTGCTGAGCTGTTTCAGCTTCTCCAAGACCTACGCCATGACGGGCATGCGCGTCGGGTACCTCGTGGTGCCCGAGCCGCTGGCGGCCGTGTGCGCCAAGCTGCAGGAGCCGCTGCTGGCGTGCGTGAACGCGCCCGCGCAGTACGGCGCGCTCGCCGCCCTCACCGGCCCCCAGGACCAGGTGGCCGCCGCCCGCGGCACCTACGGCGCCCGCCGCGACAAGGCCACGGCGCTGTTGGACGAGGCGGGGGTGCCGTACCTGCGTCCCGACGGCGCGTTCTACCTGTGGGTGGACGTGTCGGACCGGTGCGGCTCCGAGGACGTCACCGACTGGGCGGTGCGCCTGCTGCGCGAACGGCACGTCGCCGTCGCGCCGGGCACCACGTTCGGGCCGGGCGGCGCCGGCTGGATCCGCCTGTCGCTGGCCACGGCCGACGACGACCTCCTCGAAGGCATCGACCGCATCCTGCGGTTCTGATCCCGCGTGTGCGGGCCCGGGGCCGGGCCCGCACACGCGGCCGGGTCAGCGGCGGGTCGTCTTGCGGCGGGTCTCCAGGAACTCCCCGATGCGGCCCACCGCCTCCTCCAGGTCGTCGGCGTACTGGAGGGTGACGACACGGAAGTGGTCGGTGGCGGGCCAGTTGAACCCGGTGCCCTGCACGATGAGCAGGTTCTGCTGCTCCAGCAGTTCGAGGGCGAAACGCATGTCGTCCTCGATCGGGTACATCTCGGGGTCCAGCCGGGGGAACGCGTACACCGCGCCCTGCGGCCGGACGCAGGTCACCCCGGGCAGGTCGTTGAGCAGCTTCCAGGCGCGGTCGCGTTGCTCGCCGAGCCGGCCGGTCGGCAGCACCAGCTCGTCGATGCTCTGGAACCCGCCGAGCGCGGCCTGGATGGCGTGCTGCGCGGGCACGTTCGGGCACAGCCGCATGTTGGCCAGGATGTCCAGGCCCTCGATGTAGGACTCGGCGTGCCGCTTGGGCCCCGACAGCACCACCCAGCCGGAGCGGAAGCCCGCGACCCGGTAGTTCTTGGACAGGCCGCTGAACGTCAGGCACAGCAGGTCGGGCGCGAGCGAGGCGATCGAGACGTGCTCGGCCCCGTCGTAGAGGATCCGGTCGTAGATCTCGTCGGCGAAGATCAGCAGGTTGTGCCGCCGGGCGATCTCGACCAGGCGCTCCAGCACCTCGCGGGAGTAGACGGCGCCGGTCGGATTGTTCGGGTTGATGATCACCAGCGCCCGGGTCCGGTCGGTGATCTTCGCTTCGATGTCGTCGGGGTCGGGGTTCCACCCGGCGGCCTCGTCGCAGGTGTAGTGCACGGGAGTGCCCCCGCACAGCGACACCGCCGCCGTCCACAGCGGGTAGTCGGGCGCGGGGATCAGCACCTGGTCGCCGTTGTCGAGCAGCGCCTGCAGGGTCATCACGATCAGCTCGGACACGCCGTTGCCGAGGTAGACGTCCTCCACGTCCAGCCCGGCGATGCCGTGCTGCTCCTGGTAGCGCTGCACCACCGCGCGGCGGGCGGGCAGGATGCCCTTGGAGTCGCTGTAACCGTGCGCCTCGGGCAGGTTGCGGATCATGTCCTGCAGCAGTTCGGGCGGGGCCTCGAAGCCGAACGGGGCGGGGTTGCCGATGTGCAGCTTGAGCACCCGATGCCCCTGGGCCTCCAGCTCCTTGGCGCGCTTGAGCACCGGCCCCCGGATGTCGTAGCAGACGTTGGCGAGCTTTCCCGACTGGTTGACCTGCATGGACACACTGTAGCGACGCCTGATCAGCGCGCCGCGCCCCGGCCCTGCCGTCAGCCGGACACCGCGTCCCGGATGGTGAGACGGGACGCGCGGCGCGCCGGGAGCAGCGCCGCCGCCACGGGGGCCGCCGCGCCCGCCAGCGCGATCGCCGCCAGCCGCGCGGGCGGGACGGCGAACGGCTGCTCCAGCGCCCCGGTCAGCGCCCACCCGGCGAACAGCCCGAGCCCGGCGCCGCCCGCCGTGCCGAACAACGCGACGATCAGCGCCTCCCACCGCACCATCGCCCGGACCTGCGCCCGGGTCGCCCCCACGGCGCGCAGCAGCCCGATCTCGCGGGCCCGTTCGTGGACGCCCAGCCCCAGGGTGCCCGCGATCCCGGGCAGCGCGGTCACGATGGCCAGGGCGAGCATCGCGTAGACGACGCCGAGGAAGTCGTCCACGTCGGCGGTCTGGGCGGCGACGTATTCGGAGCGTTCCCGGACGGGCGGCGCGCCGTACGGGCGGGCCAGCGCGGTGATGGCGCGTTCGGCGTCGTCCACCGCCGTTCCCGGCGCCAGCCGCACGAACGCGACGCTGTCGAGAGCCCGCCGCGTGCGGACCTCCGCCACCGCCTCCACCTGCGGCAGCGCGGCGATCTCGGCGGTCAGCCGCGGGTCGAGCCCGCCGGCGCCGCCGTCGACCACGAGCCCGCCGCGGAACGCGCCCGCGGCGCCGTCCTCCAGCGACGCGCGCAGCGACCCGGCGAAGACCGTCAGCAGAGTCACCACGCCGATCCCGGCCATCAGCGCGGTCGCGGCCCCGGCCGTTCGGTGCGGGCTGCGGGACGCGCCGTCGCGGGCGAGCACCCCCGGCGCCCCGCGCAGCCGCACCGCCAGAGCGCCCGCGAGCGCGACGGCGGGACGCGCCGCCACCGGCCCGAGCAGCACCATGACGCCCAGCAGCATGACCGCGCCCGCCCCCGCCATCGCCGGGGTCGCGGCCAGCCCTCCCCAGACGACCGCGCCCACGGCCACGGCGCCGCTCGCCGCCCCGACCAGCACGCGGGCCTCCGAGACGCCGCCCTCGGCGTCGGCGCCGCGCAGCGCCGCCGGCGGCGCCACCCGCACCGCGGGCGTCAGCGCCGCGACGAGCGTGGCCGACAGCCCGACCAGCACGGCGAGCGCGATCGTCCCGCCGGTGACCACGATGCCCGGCGCGGTCAGGTCCAGGGCGCGTTCCAGCAGCGCGGCACAGCCGATGCCGCCCGCCAGCCCGGCGAGCGTCCCGCCGCCGCCGACCACCAGCGCCTCGACGGCCACCAGCGCGCCCACCTGTGCGCGGGACGCGCCGACGGCCCGCAGCAGCGCCGACTCCCGTACGCGCCGCGCCACCGTGACGGCGAACGCGTTGTGGATGGTGAACGCCGCCAGCAGCACCGCCGCCAGGCCGAACACCTCCAGCGCGGTCCGCAGCTCGTGCGAGAGGCGGCCGTCGGTACCCGCCTCGAAGGTGTCCTCGAGCACCAGCGTGCCGGTCAGGAACGTCACGCCGAGGAACACCGCCGCCAGCGAGCCCGCCGGCCCGCCGCGCCGCGCCCACACCACGCCGAGCGCCAGCCGGATCACGACCGGCCGCCCAGGTCGCGCACGCGGTCCAGCACCCGCGCGGCGGTGGGGTGGCGCATGACGTCGGCGACCCGCCCGTCCGCCAGGAAGATCACCGCGTCCGCGCGGGCGGCGGCGACGGGGTCGTGCGTGACCATGGCGACGGTCTGCCCGAGGTCGTCCACGGCCCGGCGCAGGAACGCCAGCACCTCGGCGCCGGTCCGGGAGTCCAGGTTGCCGGTCGGCTCGTCGGCGAACACGATCTCGGGGCGGGTCACCAGCGCGCGGGCCAGCGCCACCCGCTGCGCCTGCCCGCCGGACAGCTGCGCCGGCCGGTGCCGCAGCCGGTTCCCGAGGCCGAGCACGCGGACCACCAGATCGTGCCACTCCCGGTCGGGACGCCTGCCCGCCAGCGTGAGCGGCAGCGTGATGTTGTCGGCCGCGCTCAGGGCCGGGATCAGGTTGAACGCCTGGAACACGAACCCGACGCGCTCGCGCCGCAGCCGGGTCAGCGCCCGGTCCGACAGCCCGCCGAGCTCGGTGCCGCCCACGAAGACCCTGCCGGACGTGGCGGTGTCCAGGCCCGCCACGCAGTGCATCAACGTCGACTTGCCCGCCCCCGACGGCCCCATGATCGCGGTGAACCGCTCCGCGGGGAACTCCACGGTCACGCCGTCCAGCGCGCGCACGGCCGTGTCCCCCGACCCGTACACCTTGGTCAGCCCGACCGTCCGCGCCCCGCCCTCGCCCGCACGCCGGTCCTCCAGGACCGACCGTCGCGCCTCTGCCGCGTTCCCCATGCCGACGATGCTGGCGGCGCGCCCACCGCCGCGTCGTCGTGCGGAGAGAGTGATCGCGCCTGCACCCGTGGAAGCAGCCGCGCCCCGCCCCGTACGCCGCCAGGTGTACGCGGAGACGATCGCGTCCCGATCAATGGTTCACCGCCAGGGCGGCCTCGTGCAGCCCGCTCTCCCGGGGTGTCCTGCGGCCAAGCTCGAACACCAGCAGCCCGAGCCGGTACGTCCCGCCGACCTGTTCGAGCAGCTCGACCCGCACCAGCTCACGCAGCATCCGGTGCACCGTCGACTTCGGCAGGCCCGTCCGCCGGACCAGCGCCGCGGCCGTCAGGGTCCCGTCCCCCGAGCGGAACTCCTTCAGCAGCGCCGCGGCGCGTCCCACCGCGGAGATCTCGCCTTCGTTCCGATGAGCAGGACTCACCGTCCCATCGTCCCCGCCGCTGATCGCGCAGGTCAACATCCCTTGATCGGCGCCCTTTCGGCCGCCGTCCCCCGGTCGCACGCCCGTGTCCGCACCATCGGCCCACCCGTGACGGACGAACCGTCCAGCGCCCGGACCCGCCACCTCACCCGCCGCCCGAAGGACGCTCGCGGACGCCCAATCGGACGGCGCGTCCAATTGTGACCAGCGCAACATACAAGCAGGCTTGATTGCATGTATGTCGCGCTCCTACCGTCGAGGTGTGTCAGTAAGCGCACGGCGACGCCCCTCCCGCAGGCGCGGGGAGAGCCGCCGCACCCAGGAGGAACGGCGGACCCGCACCCAGCGGCTGCTGCTCGACGCCACCATGGAGTGCCTGGTCGACCTCGGTTGGTCGGGCACCTCCACCACGGAGGTGGCGCGCCGGGCGGGCGTGTCCCGCGGCGCGCAGCAGCACCACTACCCGACCAAGATGGTGCTCGTCGCCGCCGCGCTGGAGCACCTGCTGGAACGGCAGCGGCTGGCCTACGAGTCGGCCTTCGCCGTGCTGCCGCCGGAGCGGCGCAACGTCGAGGGCGCGCTGGACCTGCTGTGGGAGGTGTTCCGCGGCCGGCCTGCCAGGGCCCTGCTGGAACTGGCGGTGGCCGCCCGCACCGACGACGACCTGCGGGTGCTGTGCCGCGACATCAACGAGCGGATCCTGCAGGTCATCCTGGAGGTCTTCGAGCGGCTCTTCCCCCGTAACGAGCTGCCCGACGACGTCGTCCCGACCATGCTGCGCGGCGTGTTCGCCATGTTCATCGGACTGTCGGTCCAGAACGCCCTCGACGACGACGATCGCGGCCACCAGCAGGCCGTGCTGACACAGGTCAAGACCATCGCCCGGATGATCATTCCCGACCCCCACGACCCCGGGCGCGCCGCGACCTGCCCTGTCCCGGACGCCGCGGCACGTCCCGGGCCGGCCTGACCCGCCGGCGCACCACCGCAAGGGAGCCCCTGCCATGACGAAAGCCCCCACCGAACTGGCCGAGGAAGTCCGCGCACAGGTCAAGGACCGCAAGTCCTACCTCGGGGTCATCGACCGGCTCAACAAGGCGTCGGTCGACAAGCACTGGGAGGCCTACGCCGACATCCCGTGGGACGACCCGAAGTACGCCGTCGACCCCAACGACCCCCGCTGGATCATCGACCCCGCCGTCGACGCCCTCGGCCGCACCGAGTGGTACAAGACGCAGCCCGAGGAGATCCGCGCGCAGATCGGCCTGTGGCGGATCGCCACCGCGATGAAGATCGGCCTGCAGTTCGAGAACCTGCTCAAGCGCGGGCTGCTCAACTACGCCTACCGGCTGCCCAACGGCCGCCCCGAGTTCCGGTACGTCTACCACGAGACGACCGAGGAATGTCACCACGGGATGATGTTCCAGGAGTTCGTCAACCGCACCGGGATGCCGATCCGCGGCATGCCGCGCGCGCTGAGCCTGGTCGCCCAGGCCGCGCCGTGGATCCCGCTGGTCAGCACCGAGCTGTTCTTCGTGTTCGTGCTCGGCGGCGAGGACCCCATCGACTACGTGCAGCGCAAGTCCCTCAAGGGCGGGCACATCAAGCACCCCCTGGAGGAGACGATCATGAAGATCCACATCGCGGAGGAGGCCCGGCACATCTCGTTCGCCCGGCACTACCTGCGCCACCGCGTCCCGAAGATGAACCGGCTGCGCCGCCGCGTGCTGGGCGTCGCCGCCCCCGTCGTCCTCGGCGTCATGGCGCGGATCATGCTCTCCCCGCCCGGCCCGATGGTGCGCCACTTCGGCATCCCGCGCGACGTGGTCCGCGAGGCCTACCGCACCCCCGAAGCCCGCGCCAACATCTCGCAGTCGGTCGGCAAGGTCCGCGACCTCATGGCCGAGCTGGGCCTGATCACTCCCGTGAGCCGCCAGGTCTGGAAGGCGTTCGGCATCTGGGACACCCCGCGCGTCCGCGCCAACGCCTGACCGCCTCGATGCGGGCGGCGCCGGGGCCGGCCCCCTCCCCCCGGGCCGGTCCCGGCGCCCCCTTGCCGAACAGGGCTCGGGGTGACGGCAGCCGCCGACACGCGGCCGGAAGCACCCGGCTGCCCCTCTCCCTTACCGGCCAGTAGACTACGGCCTCAATTCGACATCACATCTAATACAGGATCGCGGGGCCGGAGCCTCCCGACCGCTGCGCCTTCCGGCCCCGCGATCCGTTCCGAGCAGGAGCGCACGATGAGCATTGCGATCGTGACCGGAGGCGCGTCCGGCATCGGCCGGGCGATCGCCACCGCCCTGGTGGCGCGCGGCGACACGGTGATCGTCACCGACATCGACGTCGAAGGCGCCCAGAAGGTCGCCGACCGGCTGAACACCCTCGGCCGCGGCCGGGCCGCCTGCACCGCCCTCGACGTCACCGACGCCGCCGCGGTGACCGACGTCTACAAGGGCGTCAAGGCCGAGTACGGCAGCCTGGACCTGGTGTTCAACAACGCGGGCATCGCCATCGGCGGCCTGGCCGAGGAGCTCACCCTCGACCACTGGAACCGCGCCATCGACATCAACCTCAAAGGGGTCGTGCACGGCGTCCACGCCGCGTACCCGATCATGCTCGAGCAGCGCTCCGGGCACATCGTCAACACCGCCTCGCTGGCCGGGCTCGTCCCCATGCCGGTCGGCATCCCCTACACCGCGACCAAGCACGCCGTCGTCGGCATGTCCCTGGGCCTGCGCGCCGAGGCCGCCGCCCGCGGCGTCAAGGTCAGCGTGGTCTGCCCCAGCTTCGTCGACACGCCTCTGCTCACCAACGTCAACCCGGGCCTTCCCGAGACGGCGATGAGCGGCAACGCCAGGGACGACATCAAGAAGGCGTCCCCCCGCCTCTACACCGCCGAGAAGCTCGCCCGCGACATCATGCGCGGCGTCGACCGCAACCGCGCGCTCATCGTCGCCCCCGCACACGGCCGCGCCGCCTGGCGAGGCATGCGCCTCAGCCCCGGCGGCGCCGTCCGCGTCGCCCAATGGGCCGCAGCCCGCCTCACCAAGTAACCCCCGCACGGCGAAGCCCCGCAGGCATCTTCCTCACAAGGTGATCTCGCAGGCGACGAAACCGCGTCCGCGGATGTCACTCGATCAGCAGACCAAGCAGCGTATGCCCGTCGACACGCCTCGTTGACAGAGAAGGGCTGCATACCCCACTTCGCCCGACACGAGCGTGCTCTCACATTCGGACAACATCATCCTCCGCCGGATGACGCGGTTCGTGGCCCGTGACGCCGTCGGCGTCTGGTCCATGACTTTGTCGACGAGACCTTCGGCGACCTGGACACCGAGTTCGTCGCCATGATGCGCTCGGCTGTGCAGTGATTCCTGCTGCCCCCTCCTGAGCGACTGGAGGCGTGGGTTCTCCGCGCTCTTCAACCGTTGCTTCCCGGACGCCGGGCCGTGTGAGGTGGGCCGCCTTTCAGGCGGTGGTGCGGAAGACGGGCCAACCGATCTCAGTGCGCCAGGCGCTGGGGTCATCGGTGTCCCTGGGGCCGACCAGGTAGTTCTCCCGCACCGGCCCGGCGACGGCGAGGGCGTGCTCGGTGGCGTACGTGCCCAGGGCCCCGTATGAGACGTCGATGTCGTCGTGCGGCCCGCGGTGCACGGTCACCGCCAGCTCCCCCGCCGGGATGACGAACGGGTGGACGCGGCCGGAGGCAGGCGGGTCGGCGACGGGCACGAACACGACCGCATCGCCGCGCTCCTGGGTGAACAGCTCGTTGTCGTACAGCCCTCCCGGGGGCCCGGCCGGGGTCAGGCCCGCGGCGCGCAGGGCACCGTCGATCTCGTTCATCGCGTCCCCGTACCAGGCGTTCGCGTCGTCGAGGTCGATGGTCGCCCGGACGGCGGCGACCGTCGTGGCCGGTTCCACGCGCAGCTCCACCTCGATCGGCGGGACCGCGGGCTCCAGCAGCCGGCGCAGCGACGTCACCGCGGCCCGCGTCCGGTCGAGTTCGTCCTCCAGGCGGGCCAGATGGCGGCCGATCAGCGTGGCGCGGGCGTCCGGGTCGGCGGTCGCGAGCACCTCGCGGATCTCGCGAAGCGGCATGTCCAGCTCACGGAAGCGGCGGATCACCTGGGCCGTCGGCACCTGCGCGGTGGAGTAGTAGCGGTATCCGGTGTACGGATCGACCTCCTCGGGTTCCAGCAGGCCCGCCTCGTGGTACCGGCGCAGCGACTTCACGCTGAGGTGCGTGATCCGCGAGAAGTCACCGATCGTGAGGCCCTTGCGCATGCCCGCACTCTGGCTCTGACCGACCACGCAGTCAAACCGGCCCTCGCAGGCCCCAGCCCTGGGCCAAGGGCGTGCGCAGGCGCGCCGGACACGGGACGCGGTGCCCGCTCGGCGTTGCTTTGACCTTCCCCCTGGGGGAGCCCTGACGGTGGAGACCGCTAGAACGAAAGGAGCAGCGAATGACCACCCAGGCTCTGCCCAAGCCGGTCGAGGACTACATCGCCGCCGCCAACGCGCACGACCTCGACACCCTGATCGCGACGTTCGCGCCCGACGCGCTGGTCAACGACGCGCGCCGGGAGTTCCATGGCATCGACGCCATCAGGCGCCGGCTCGCCGCGGAACTGATCGCCGCCAAGGTGACCAAGAAGGTCGGCGACGTGCGGGAGCACTACGGCGAGGTCGGCGTCGATGTGATCGTCGACGGCGAGTTCGACAAGACGGGACTGCCCGACCCGGTGATCCTCACCCAGTACTTCACCGTCCGCGCCGGCCGGATCGTGCGGTTGATCATCATCCTGAAGGAGTTCGTGCGGTCGTGACGCGCCGGCAGGTCACAGATCAGTCCTGGAATCGGAGAGGAGGACTTCACCCGTGTCCGTGACCATCAGCGAGTCGCTCGCCGGCCGGCGCGCGCTCGTGACCGGAGGGACCAGGGGCACCGGTGCGGCGATCGCGGCGCGGCTGGCCGAGGCCGGCGCCACCGTCATGACCACCGCCCGGACGATGCCCGTCGACCACCCGGATCCCGGGCTGTTCGTGGCGGCGGACGTGACGACCACCGACGGTACGCGCGCCGTGATCGACCGCGTGCGCGACAGGCTCGGCGGCGTCGACATCCTCGTCCACACGGTGGGCGGCTCGGACGCCGGGGCGGGCGGCTTCGCCGCGCTCGGTGACGAGCAGTGGCAGAAGGAGCTGGCGTGCAACCTGCTGGCGGCGGTGCGCATCGACCGCGGCCTGCTGCCAGGCATGATCGAGGCCGGGCACGGCGCGATCGTCCACGTGTCGTCGATCCAGCGCCGCAAGCCCCTGTACGAGGCGACGCTCGCGTACGCGGCGGCCAAGGCGGCGCTCACGACGTACAGCAAGGGGCTGGCCAACGAGGTCGGGCCGAAGGGGGTACGGGTCAACAGCGTGGCCCCGGGATTCATCCGGACCGAGAGCGCCGACCGCCTCATCGACCGGCTCGCGCAAGGCGCCGGGACGGACCGCGCCACCGCCCTGCAGCAGCTGATGGACTCGCTCGGCGGCATCCCCATCGGGCGACCGGCCGAGCCCGCCGAGGTGGCCGAGCTGGTCGCGTTCCTCGTCTCGGACCGTGCCGCGTCGATCACCGGAGCGGAGCACGTCATCGACGGCGGGACCATCCCGACCGTCTGACACCGTCCGCGTGTGATCACCGCCCGTTGTCCGTGCCGACACGACCGCGCATCTGAGCAGCGGATGGCGGCCACTCGGGGCTTGAGCGCCAACCGACGGCCAGGAGCGTCAGCGGCCTGACGCGCGTTGCCGTCGTTCACCATTCCGATGCAGATCACGCAGAGCCGGGTCTCCGGTGGCAGTCCTTCTAATGTCCTGGGCGCACGCCGACGTGCTCGCAGCCCATGGCCGCCGGAGGTCCGGCCCTGCGCACGGTCGACACCATGCCCCTAAGGCATTGACGCCCGTCCGTCTTCGGGGCGTCATGTCCATCGATTCGCTCCATAGGAGCGCCCTCGAAAGTGACGCCCCGATATCCCGGCGTGGCGTCCGGCGCCGGCACCGAGCGTGGAGGGCGGCTGGGGTGCATGGCCGACCGGGGCGGACGACGTTGACGCGGCGCTAGGTCGGCCAGGGGGCGCCTTTGCGGAGGACGTCGTAGCCGACGAAGGTGAACAGGCGGACGCCGCGTTCCAGGGGGACGGGGTCGCCGTGGAACTGGTGCACGCCGACGCCGAACGACTTCTCCTCCGGCGGTGACAGCCAGCGTTTCTCGAAGCCGTGCTTCTCGAACCAGCGGCAGATGTCGCCGGTGATGTCCGGGGGCCGCCGGTTGCGGGTCCAGACGACGTGGGCGCCGCGGGCGCACATCTGCGGCAGCAGCGAAACGGTCCGTTCGATGTCGGCGTCGGTGATGTTGCCGAACACCCCGCACACCAGCACCAGGTCGGCGGGCACCGCTCCGGCGTACGCGTCGGTGTGCGAGGCATCGCCCGCGATCACCTCCACGCCGGACAGCCCCGCCCGCCGCGCCGCGGCGCGAGCGGCCCGGACGTTCTCCTCGTCCAATTCCACCAGCCGCGCCGTCACGTCGGCGCGCCGTGGATGGTCCGCCAGGGCGCCGATCAGGTCGCGGCCCTGACCGGCGCAGAGGCTCACCGCGCGCAGGCGGCCCGCGGGCGCGACGTCGAGCGCCTGCCGGACACGCTGCCGCACGGTGCGCAGCCGCCGGGACAGGGACGACCGGGGATCGTCATACCCCCTGTGCCACTCCGCCCAGTCGCGCCCCGGCGGATCTTGCGCTTCCGTCATGCGGGCCACGCTAGGGTGGCGCGCCCGCCCATGTCTGAAACGGCGGTCGATTGACCGATCTCGGTCGTCCGCTACTCCTGGGGCCCCTCGACGTGCTTGGCCTCCGCCTGCCCCGGCAGCCGCGGATAGTGCATGTCGAATGCCGGACGCTCGGAGCGGATCTGCGGAATGGCGGTGAAGTTGTGCCGCGGCGGCGGGCAGGACGTCGCCCATTCCAGCGAGTTGCCGTAGCCCCACGGGTCGTCGGCGTCCACCCGCTTGCCGTGCCGCGCGGTGACGTAGACGTTGTAGAGGAAGAACAGCGTGGACGCCCCGAGAATGAACGCCCCGACGCTGGACACGCGGTTCAGCGCCACGAACTCGCTCGGATAGTCGGCGTACCGCCGCGGCATCCCCTCCGCGCCCAGCCAGTGCTGGATGAGGAAGGTCGTGTGGAAGCCGATGAACAGCCCCCAGAAGTGAAGTTTGCCGAGCCGGTCGTTCAGCATCTTCCCGCTCATCTTCGGCCACCAGAAGTAGAAGCCCGCGAACATCGCGAACGCCACCGTCCCGAAGACCACGTAGTGGAAGTGGCCGACCACGAAGTAGGAGTCCTGGACGTGGAAGTCCAGCGGCGGGGAGGCCAGGATGACGCCGGTCAGCCCGCCGAACAGGAACGTCACCAGGAAGCCGATGGCGAACAGCATCGGGCTCTCGAAGCTCAGCTTCCCGCGCCACATCGTGCCGATCCAGTTGAAGAACTTCACCCCGGTCGGCACCGCGATCAGGAACGTCATGAAGGAGAAGAACGGCAGCAGCACCCGGCCCGTGGTGAACATGTGGTGCGCCCACACCGTCATCGACAACCCGGTGATGGAGATCGTGGCGGCGACCATGCCGAAGTAGCCGAACAGCGGTTTACGGCTGAACACCGGGATGACCTCGGTGATGATGCCGAAGAACGGGATCGCGATGATGTAGACCTCGGGATGGCCGAAGAACCAGAACAGGTGCTGCCACAGCAGCGCGCCCCCGTTCGCCGGGTCGTAGACGTGCGCGCCGAACTTGCGGTCGGCCTCCAGCGCCAGCAGCGCCGCGGCCAGGACGGGGAAGGCGATCAGCACCATCAGGCTGGTCAGCAGCACGTTCCAGGTGAAGATCGGCATCCGGAACATCGTCATCCCGGGCGCCCGCATCCCGACGATCGTGGCGATGAAGTTGACGCCGCTCAGGATGGTGCCCAACCCCGACACCACCAGGCCCATGATCCACATGTCGCCGCCGAGGGCGGGCGAGCGGACCGCGTCGGACAGCGGCGTGTACCCCGTCCATCCGAAGCTGGCCGCGCCGCCGGGCGAGATGAACGAGGCGAACACCATCAGCCCGCCGAGCAGGAACAGCCAGTAGCTGAACATGTTGAGCCGCGGGAACGCCACGTCCGGCGAACCGATCTGCAGCGGCATGACCACGTTGGTGAAGCCCACGAACAGCGGCGTGGCGAACAGCAGCAGCATCACCGTGCCGTGGATGGTGAACATCTGGTTGTACTGCTCGTTGCTCACGAACTGCAGGCCGGGGGAGAACAGTTCCGCCCTGATCACCATGGCCATCAGCCCGGCCATCAGGAAGAAGGTGAAGGACGTGATGAGGTACAGATAGCCGATCACCTTGTGGTCCGTGGTGGTGAGCCAGGACACCACGAGCGACCCGCGTGGGCGCCGCCGGGGAGGCGCCTCCGCGAGCGGCTTGCCGAGGAGGACCATGCCGAGCTCCTGGGAACGGGATCCAGCCAACCATCCGTCAGTGCCCGATCCGAGCCGTGGCACTCCTCGCCGGGGGCGCGAATAGGCTGAGGTACGTGGAAAAAATCCTGGTCAGCGCATGTCTGCTCGGCAGCCGGGTGCGCTACGACGGCGGTGCCAAGCGGGTGGACGACCGGTTGCTGGAGCGGTGGCGGGACGAGGGCCGCCTGGTGTCGTTCTGCCCGGAGGTGTCGGGCGGGCTGCCCGTGCCGCGCCCGCCCGCCGAGATCGTGGGATCCGGCCCGTCGGCTGACGGCACGGCCGTGCTCGACGGCACCGCCCAGGTCGTGACCGACGCGGGGACGGACGTGACCGAGTCGTTCGTGCGCGGCGCCCGCCTGGCCCTGGAGGCGGCGCGACGCTCCCGCGCCCGTCTGGCGATCCTCAAGGAGGGCAGCCCGTCGTGTGCCGGCCACCGCATCTATGACGGCACGTTCTCCGGGACGACGACACCGGGCGTCGGTGTGACGACGGCACTTCTCGAACGGGCCGGCGTCCGCGTCTTCAACGAAGACGAACTACCGTCGGCGGCCGCCTATCTGGAGGAGCTCGAGAGCCGCCGGCAGAAGCCCTGAAATGCGGAAGGCCCCCGCCGTCACGGCGGGGGCCTTCCAGAAGAGAATGTCCGGCGGCGTCCTACTCTCCCACACAGTCTCCCATGCAGTACC